>NZ_JBHUBT010000005.1:0-325911 GCF_042788715.1 Arthrobacter sp. NPDC056886 | reverse complement strand
GCTTTTCTAGGCGGGCCTCGGTTTGTTTTCTCCGGGCGCCTTTTGGGCCCGGGGGGGGGGGCCGGGGGTTGGCTGGGGGCCGGCGGGGGGGGGGGGCCCGCCGTCTAACCCGGCCCCCCACCCAGCGTAGGGGCGGGGCCCCCTCTACGGCGGAAAAGTGGGGGCCGCCGGAAGAATCCAACGGCCCCGCACCTGTAACGCTAAGACACCTTAGACGCGCGGCTTTTCGCGCATCTCGAAGGTCTCGATGATGTCGCCTTCGGTGATGTCGTTGAACGAGCCAAGACCGATACCACACTCGAAGTCCGTGCGGACCTCAGTGGCGTCGTCCTTGAAGCGCTTGAGCGTTTCAACGGTGAGGTTGTCACCGATGATCTTGCCGTCGCGGGTGATGCGGGCCTTGGCGTTGCGTCGGATGACACCCGAGCGGACGATCGAGCCTGCAATGTTGCCGAACTTGGAGGAACGGAACACTTCGCGGACCTCGGCGGTGCCAAGCTGGACCTCTTCGTACTCCGGCTTGAGCATGCCCTTGAGGGCTGCCTCAATGTCATCGATTGCTGCGTAGATGACGGAGTAGAAGCGCATGTCCACGCCTTCGCGGTCTGCCAGTTCGGCAACACGCTCGGCGGGCTTGACGTTGAAGCCGATGATGACGGCGCTGTCGACCGTTGCCAGGTTGACGTCGTTCTGCGTGATCGCACCGACACCGCGGTGGATGACGCGGAGCTGGACACCCTCGCCGACGTCGATCTTGAGCAGCGCGTCTTCGAGGGCTTCCACGGCACCGGACACGTCACCCTTGAGGATGAGGTTGAGGGTGTCGATCTTGCCATCGGCGACGGCCTGGTCGAAGTCTTCCAGGCTGATGCGCTTGCGGCGCTTGGCCAGTGCGGCGTTGCGGTCCGCGGCTTCACGCTTCTCGGCGATCTGGCGGGCGGTGCGCTCGTCAGCGGTCACGAAGAAGGTGTCACCGGCGCGCGGGACGTTGGACAGACCCAGCACCTGCACGGGGCGGGACGGGCCGGCCTCGGTCAGGGCGCTGCCGTCGTCGTCGAACATCGCACGGACGCGGCCGTGGGCCGTGCCTGCCACGATGGTGTCGCCGACGTGCAGGGTACCGGACTGAACCAGGACGGTGGCCACGGAACCGCGGCCCTTGTCCAGGTTGGCTTCAATCGCGATGCCGCGGGCGTCCTTGTTCGGGTTGGCGCGCATGTCCAGGGCAGCGTCTGCGGTGAGCAGGACGGCGCCGAGGAGCTCGTCGATGTTGAGGTTCTGGCGGGCCGAGACCTCCACGAACATGGTGTCGCCACCGTATTCTTCCGGAACCAGGCCGTACTCGGTCAGCTGGCCGCGGACCTTGTCCGGGTTGGCGCCTTCCTTGTCGATCTTGTTCACGGCCACGACGATCGGCACGTTGGCCGCCTGGGCGTGGTTGAGGGCTTCAACGGTCTGCGGCATAACGCCGTCGTCCGCTGCGACCACCAGGATGGCGATGTCGGTGACCTTCGCACCACGGGCACGCATGGCGGTGAACGCCTCGTGGCCCGGGGTATCGATGAAGGTGATCTTGCGATCGATGCCTTCGTGGGCGTGGGTGACCTGGTAGGCACCGATGTGCTGCGTGATGCCGCCGTGCTCGCCCGCCATAACGTCGGACTTGCGGATGGCATCGAGCAGTCGGGTCTTACCGTGGTCAACGTGACCCATGACGGTGACAACCGGAGGACGTGCCTCGAGGTCTTCATCGCCTTCGGCTTCCAGTTCTGCGTCGAAGTCAATGTCGAAGGTGGAGAGCAGCTCGCGCTCCTCGTCCTCCGGGGACACAACCTGAAGCTTGTAGCCAAGCTCCTCGCCGAGCAGTGCGAAGGTCTCTTCATCCAGCGACTGCGTGGCCGTGGCCATTTCGCCGAGGTGGAAGAGGACCGTCACCAGTGCGGCGGGGTTCGCCTCGATCTTGTCGGCGAAGTCCGTGATGGACGAGCCACGGCGAAGCCGGACTACGGTGTTGCCGTCGCCGCGGGGTACGCTCACGCCACCCAGCGACGGAGCACTCATCTGCTCCAGTTCCTGACGCTTGGCACGCTTCGACTTGCGCTGCTTGCCACGGCCTGCGCCGCCCTTACCGAAGGCGCCCTGGGTGCCGCCGCGACCGCGACCGCCCTTACCAAAGCCACCACCGGCCGGAGCGCCGCCACCGGCACCGGGAGCACCGGTACCTGGAGCGCCACCCGGACGGCCCGGACCACGGCCTCCGCCGCCGGGACGGCCGGCACCAGCGGGTGCGGGACGTTCGGTGCGGTTAGGCATCATGCCGGGAGTCGGGCGGTTGCCGCCGGCTCCTGCCGGACGACCAGCGCCGGGAGCGCCAGCCGGACGGGGGGCGCCGGGGCGGGGGCCGCCTGCGCCTGCTGCCGGACGGGGACCACCCGGACGGGGGCCGCCTGCGCCTGCTGCGGGGCGCGGACCACCGGGGCGTTCGCCTTCGGTGCGGCTTCCGCCCGGACGGGGCATGCCCTGGGAAGGAGCGAACGGGTTGTTGCCCGGACGCGAGGGACGATCGTTGTCGCCGCCGCGGCCGCGGGGCATGCCCTGGGACGTGGCGAACGGGTTGTTGCCGGGACGGGGACCGCCCGGACGAGGTGCAGAACCGCCCTGGCGTGCGGGAGCAGCCGGGGTTTCAGCCTTGGGGGCCGGACGCGCGCCGGGCTTGACGCCCGTCGAGGGAGCGGCCGGAGCCTGGGCAGCGGGAGCTGCCGGAGCCTGGGCGGCGGGGGCTGCCGGAGCGGCGGGCGCGGCGGCTGGTGCCGCAGCGGCCGGAGCCGGAGTTTCAGCCTTGGGTTCTGCAGCCGCCGGCGCTGCGGGCGCACCCGGGCCAGGCGCAGGCGCCGGACGGGTCGCTGCCGGGCTGGCTGATGCCTGGGGGGCGGACGCCGGAGCTTCGGACTTCGAAGCTGCGGGGGCGTCGGGGAAAGCGTTGCGCAGTTTCCGCACAACGGGAGCCTCGATAGTTGACGAGGCGGAGCGAACGAATTCGCCCAATTCCTGCAGTTTGGTTACTGCATCTTTGGAAGTAATACCGAGCTCTTTAGCAAGCTCATGTACGCGGACCTTGGCCACATTTCTCCTGTCTCGGTCCGCACCGAGCCAGGCACGAACCGTCTACTTCTTACTGCGGGCCTCCGCCGCGAATGCAGCTGAAAGGCCCATTGCAGAGCGCAACAAAGTTGTCATCGTTGCGCACTCATCGCTGGGAACTCATCGGGTTTCCATCAGTTTTCTGACCCGCTTTCAGGTTGGACGGTTGTTGCTGCGGCCACCGGGGTGCCCACGGCTTCCATGCCGGCAGTGATCCGGCGTTCAACGTCAGCTGTACCGGCTGCGCCGTTGAGGGCGCGGCCGAACGCTCGACGTTTGACCGCCAGTGCCAGGCACTTTTCGCTGGGGTGCAGCCATGCTCCCCGGCCAGCCATCCGGCGTCGTTCATCCACCACGACGGCGGACGAACCACCGGCGCCGGCGACGAGCCGGAGTAACTCCGACCGCGACCCTTTTTGTCGGCATCCGATGCAAGTGCGCTGCGGCTGATTCCCGAGGTGTTGCACATGTGCCACGTTCGAGTATCTTCCTGCCAGTACAAATGCTTGGTGAATCATCGCGTCCCGGGAATCTGGGAAAACCCCAGACGCGCCAAAGACACACGGATACCGGCCCTTAGGCGCGGTCATGTCTATTCTAGCCCCTCCGGCGCCCGGGTCCCGAACCCAGGGGTGCCAGTCAGCTGAGAAATCACGGGTGACCCGTGAGAGCGGGCACGCGCACCGGGCCGCGATGGCGGCCCGGTGCGCGTGAGGTGGGTGCGCTTGCGCGCGTGCCCGCTTGCGAGCTATTTGCCGCTGTTGACGGCGGCGTCGGAGACGATGTCGATTCGCCATCCCGTGAGCTTGGCGGCGAGACGGGCGTTCTGGCCCTCCTTGCCGATGGCCAGGGAGAGCTGGTAGTCGGGAACCACCACGCGTGCCGAACGCGTCGCCTCGTCGGTGATCGTGACCGAATTCACGCGCGACGGCGAGAGGGCGCTGGCGATGAAGGTCGCCGGATCGTCGTTGTAGTCAACGATGTCGATCTTTTCGTCGTTCAGTTCCGTCATGACCGCCCGGACACGCGAACCCATTTCACCGATGCAGGCACCCTTGGCATTGACGCCGGGTGTGTTGGCCTTGACGGCGATCTTGGTGCGGTGGCCGGCCTCGCGGGCCAGCGCCACGATTTCGACCGAACGGTCCGCGATCTCGGGAACTTCGAGTTCGAAGAGCTTCCGGACGAGACCGGGGTGGGAGCGGGACAGCGTGATGGACGGGCCCTTGGTGCCGCGGTGGACGTCGATCACGAAGGCGCGCAGCCGGTTGCCGTGGATGTATTTCTCGCCGGGAACCTGCTCGGGCGGCGGCAGCAGTGCCTCCACCGTGCCCAGGTTCACCTGGATCATGTGCGGGTTGTTGCCCTGCTGGATGGTGCCAGCCACAAGCTCACCTTCGCGGCCCTTGAACTGGCCCAGCACGTTGTCATCCTCAGCGTCGCGGAGGCGCTGCAGGATGATCTGGCGTGCGGTGCTCGCTGCGATGCGCCCGAAGCCCGCGGGGGTGTCTTCGAATTCGCCGATCGGGGCGCCGTCGTCGTCGATCTCGGTGGCCCAGATGGTCACGTGGCCGCTCTTGCGGTCGAGCTCGGCCCGGGCCTTTTCGAAGGCGCCGGGGGTCTTGTGGTAGGCCACCAGCAGTGCCTGCTCGATCGTTGGAATCAGGAGATCCAGCGGGATTTCACGCTCACGCTCCAGGAGTCTCAGCGCGCTCATGTCAATATCCATCAGGCCTCCTCAGAAGGTCCATTGTTTGCTTTTTCCAGACCGGCCTCTTCGAGGTGGCTGAACTCTATCTCGACTTTTCCGCTGCGGATCCTGTCGAAAGGAAGCTTGACGGGTTCACCCTGCTTGGGCTTCATGCCCTTCTTGACGGCAATTTCCGGGACGAGGGTGACTCCCCCATCATCGACGGACTGGACCCTGCCGGTGACGTTGTCACCTTGGATCACGTTCACGTTGACCATCCGTCCGCGGGCGCGGTGCCAGTGCCGCTCTTCCGTCAGTGGACGTCCGACGCCGGGCGAAGAGACTTCGAGCTCATAGGGTCGCGCGTCCATGCTGGGGTCGTTGTCCAGGGTGTCGGAGAGGGTCTTGGAGATTTCCGCGATGACATCGAGCCCGACGCCACCGGTCTCCTCCTGCGGCAGGTCCACCACAACGTGGACCACCCGGTTGGCGCCGGCGACATGGATGGATACGTCTTCCAGGTACAGCCGGTTCGCCAGCACTGCGGGTTCCAAGAGTGCGTGCAGGCGCTCGGCCTCGACATTTTGAACGGGTGCGGCTTCAGCCTTACCCGTCCCGGTCCGGTCTGTTGAAGTCGTGGCTTCTGCGTTGGTCATGATGCCGGCCGCCTCCCGCTAGATAATGTTGTGTGTACTAGCCTAGCGATTTTCCGGGCGGCGTGGTGCACGCGTTCCGGGCTGGCATGACAACATGGTCTGTTGTGAACGACGACACCAGGGAAAAGCGATGGCAGGATCACCTTCCCCGGTCGCTCCCCCGCTACGCGCTTCTGGTGTGCCTCGCCCTGGTAGTGGTGAGCCTGGGGGTGGTCCTGATGCCGGCCCGGCCACCGGTTCCTGCGGAGCCGCCCTTTTCCGAACAGGCGCGGGCCGCGGCACTGGCCGAAACCGTGCGGTTGAAGGAGGCCGGCAGCCAGCTTGGCGCCGCGAAACAACACAGTTCAAAAGACGGCTCGGCGCCCAGCGCGGACGGCCCGTCGGCCGGTGCCGGGTACCCAGACATCGAGCGAACTGTGACCTTGCTGACAACCCAGGCGCAAGCGTTGCTGGCACCGGGAGAAAACCCTGCCGACGCAACCGGCGCAGCGGCCACAGACTCCGGCCGTGCAACGCCTCCGGCAACCTCCACCGCTACGCCGGCTCCGTCCGTTGCCGGAGCGCCCAGTGCCGGCCAGTCCAGCGCCGGACCATCAGTCGCACCCCTGCCTTCAACCGCCGCCGGCCTAGTAGCGGCTCTCGCGAAGAGCGGCAAGCAGCGCCTCGCCGACGCTGCCATGGCCGACGGCGGCATGGCACGGCTGTTGGCTGCCGTCGGCACCGCACAGCTGCTGCGGGCGTCTGCCGTCGCGGCTGGCACCGGGACCACGGCGCCGGCGGCCGACGTGGCCTCGCCGCAGCCGTCCGGCACTTGCCCTTCCCCATCCGCGTCCTCACCGTCCGACCCCGTGGAGTCCGATGCCGGGCAATCCGGTCCAGAGCAGTCCGACGCCGGGCAGTCCCCGGCCGCTTCCAGCCTCGGCGGTGCCCTGGCGGCCGTGGTCCGGACCGAAGCACAGGCCATCTACGGCTATCAGGTGGCGCTGCCCCGGCTGGACGGCGTCGCGGCGAAATCCGCAGCCGACCAACTGGCCCGCCATGAAACGCTCCTCAGCGGCGCAGAATCGCTGAGCCGGCTGCACTGTTCCGCTGTTCCTCCGCGGGAGGCGGGCTACTCTCTGGGTCAATCCTTCCTGTCCTCCCCCGCTGCCGGCCTCGGCAGCCTTGAGGCCGCCGCGCTACCCGCCTATGGCGACCTCGTGGCGCTGAGCGAAGGTGAGACCCGGCAGTGGGCCATCGCCGCCCTGCTCGGTGCCGGGAAGCGGGCTGTGCTGTGGGGTGCGGATCCCGGCGCCCTGCCGGGCCTGGACGGCTCCGTGCAACCGGCCACGCTGCCGACGCAGCCGGCAGGCTGAAGGCCGTCGCACCCATCAGACCGCGGCCCGCAGCAAGCCTCGGCTAATTTTGGTAAGCCTTGGAATACTAGCAAGGCCTAGGCCCGGGTGATTTGCTGTACTCATGGACACCACCGGCGCCGCAACCTTTCATGAGAACGAGCCGCACCACAATGACATCGCGCACCGCCTCAATTGGCTCCGCGCGGGCGTCCTGGGGGCCAATGACGGCATCGTCTCCGTTGCCGCGATCGTCGTCGGCGTCGCCGGCGCCACGAGCGACACCGGGCCTATTCTGATCGCGGGCGCCGCAGGAGTGGTGGGCGGCGCTATTTCGATGGCGCTCGGTGAATATGTCTCGGTCAGCAGCCAGAAGGACAGCCAGCGCTCCTTGATTGAGAAGGAGCGCCTGGAACTGCAGGAACAGCCGGAGGAAGAGCTCGAGGAGCTCGCCGCGATCTACCAGGGCAAGGGCCTTAGCCCCGCCACGGCACGCACGGTGGCCAAGGAGCTCACGGCGCACGACGCCCTCGGCGCGCACCTCTCGGCCGAACTCAACATTGATGAGACCGACATCGTGAGTCCGTGGCACGCGGCGTTCGCTTCCGCCATCGCGTTCCTCACCGGCGCGGTCCTGCCCATGCTGGCCATCCTGCTGCCGCCCGAAAGCATCAGGATCCCCCTGACCTTCGTCGCCGTGCTCGTGGCGCTGGCGGCCACCGGCGCCGTGGGCGCGTGGATTGGCGGCGGCTCAAAGCTCAAGGCGGCTATCCGCGTGGTGATTGGCGGCGCCCTGGCGCTGGTGGCCACGTTTGCGATCGGCAACGCGCTCGGCGCGAGCGGCATCGTCTGAGGCCGCAACGGCCGGTTCGGCACGTGCCAAGACGGCCGCATCCACTCCGGCGCCTACGATAGGTCCCGTGAGCACCATCCCAGACGTCCCCATTCCGCCCGATCTTTCCCGCCGCTACTCGCGCACGCCGGAGGGCCGCGCCTGGCTGGCGTCACTTCCTGGCCTGATCGGACAATTCCTCGACCAGTGGGAACTTCTGCCGGACCTGGAGCCGGGGGCCCTTCCGTGGAACGGTCACGGCGGCGTCGTTATCCCTGTCCGCCGCCGGGACGGGGCTGGATTCGGCGGCAGCAACGGCAATCTAGCCGTCCTGAAGGTGGCTTTCCCGCATGAGGAGGCCACCCGCGAACACCACGCCCTCGCCCTGTGGGGAGGCCATGGCGCCGTCAGGCTGCTGGCTGCCGACGCCGGATCCTGCGCCCTGCTCCTGGAGCGCCTCGACGCCTGCCGCTCCCTCCTGGATGTCCCCCTGGAAACGGCCGTGACGGTGTGGGGCGGCGTGGTCCGCCAGCTCAGCGTGGTCCCTGATGACCGGCCACAGTGGCGGGACATCGACCACGTAGCGGCCCGGGCCGAACAGTGGAGCGACGAACTCCCCGCGACGTGGGAGCAACTGGCCCGGCCGTTCCCCCGATGGTTGCTCGAGGCGGCGCTCGAAGTCTGCCAGACCCGCGGCGCCGTCGGCCGGCGGTCAGGCAAGGACGTCCTGGTCCACGCGGACCTGCACTACCTGAACATCCTCGCCCGGCCCAGCGTGCCGGGGCCCGGCACCGGGCAGGAAGCTGGGCTGGTTCAGTACGCTGCCATTGATCCCCAGCCCATGATCGGCGAGGCCGAATTTGCCGTGGCCCCGGTGCTGTGGAACAGGCTCCGCGAGCTGCCACAGCACAATCCCGGACGTGCGCTGCTCGCACGCTGCGGGGATTTCAGTGCGGCCGCCGGCCTGGACGCTGAGACCGCCCGGCAGTGGAGCCTGGTCCGCGAGGTGGAGAACGCCCTCGGCTATGCGTCGCAGCGTCATCACGAGGGCGATCTGGCCCGTTCCCTGTGGGTGGCGAGCACGCTGGCGGGCCGGACGCTTCCCGGCCTGCCCGCTCCGCAGCAGCTCCCCTCACCTGGGGAAGCGGCCGGTGAAGCAGCCGGGCTGGCCGGCGCCTAGCCCCGCACGGCCGCCAGTGCGTCGCGGACGGCGTCGACGGCGACTCTGACGTCGGCGTCGTCCGTGCTCCAGTTGCTCACCGAGATCCGCAGGATATCGCGGTCCTGCCAGCGTGATCCGGACATCCAGACTCGGCCGTCGCCGATGATCCGCTCGGTCACGGCGCGCGTCACGGCGTCGTCCCCGAACGCCAGGGAAACCTGCGTGTAGTCGACGTCGTTGAGCACCTCGACGCCGTCCAGCACTGCAAGCTGCTCGGCCAACTGTGCGGCGCGCTGCACGAGTGTGCGGACCTGGCTGGCCACGCCGTCGCGGCCCAGGGATTTCAGCGCCGCCCACACCGGGATGCCGCGCGCGCGGCGGGAGAGCTCAGGCACGGACTCGAACGGGTCCCCGGCACCGTCCGCGGCCTGGATCAGGTAGCTGGTGTGCAACCCCATCGCCGACCGCAGGGCCTGGGCATCGCGCACGATCGCGATCCCGCAGTCGTACGGGACATTGAGGGTCTTGTGCGCGTCCGTCCCCCACGAATCGGCCAGGCCGAGTCCCGCCGTCAGGGCCGAGAGCTCGGGCACGGCTGCGGCCCAGAGCCCGAACGCCCCGTCCACGTGCACCCAGGCACCGTGCGCCTTCGCGACGGCGATGGCCTGGGCGAAGGGGTCGAAGGCCCCCGAATGCAGGTTGCCGGCCTGCAGGCACACCAGGGCCAGGACCGGGCGGCCGCCGTCCCCCGCGCTGAGCGCAAGGTCCAGGGCGCAGTCCAACTCGGCCGGGATGATGCGCCCCTGCTGGTCCGAGGGCACCACGGTGGGGCGCCCGAGGCCTAGGTAGCGCAGGCCGAGGTCGATGGTGTCGTGACGTTCCTGCCCCACGAAGCAGCGGATCCGGGGCGCACCGGCCAGACCATCGCCGTCGAGGTCCCAGCCGGCATCGGCCATGAGCCGCCAGCGGGCGGCTGCGAGTCCAGTGAAGTTGGCCATGGTGGCGCCGGTGGCAAAGCCGACGTCGGACTCGACGGGTAGCCCCAGCAGCTCAAGGATCCATTTGCCGGCGGCTTCCTCGATCGCGGCGGCGGCGGGCGTGGCGAAGCGCAGCCCCGCGTTCTGGTCCCAGGCGCTGAGGAGCCAGTCTGCCGCCAGGGCTGCCGGCAGCGTGCCGCCGATGACCCAGCCGAAGAACCGCCCGGACGGCATGGCCATCAGGCCGGGTTCGGCCTTGGCGGCGAGATAGTCCACCACTGCCGCTGCCGGCATGCCCTCGTTCGGCAGCGGTCCGCCGAAGTCGGCCGCTAGTTCGGCCGCCGTGGCCTTCGGCCCGATGTGGCGTGTTCCCTGGCTCTCGAGCCACCGGCGCGCGTGAGCGGCGGCGGCGTCGAGGGCATCCCGGTAGCGTTCCTCACCTGCTGACATAGCTGCATGCTACGCCCGGGGCCAGCGGACCGGGAGACCCTTGCGGGAGCCGCTGGCCTGCCTGCGGGACACCTAGGTGAAGTTGTCCTGCCAGACGTCGGAGCCGAGCTTGATGATCAGCGCGGCCACCACCACCAGGAACACGATCCGGATGAACTTGCTGCCCTGCCGGACCGCGGTCCGGGCGCCCAGGTAACCGCCGGCCATGTTCGCCATACCCAGCAGCAGCCCGAGCCCCCACAGCACGGCACCGTGCGGCACGAAGAACAGCAGGGCACCGGCGTTGGTGGCAACGTTCACGATCTTGGCCTTGGCGCTGGCTTCCAGGAAGGCGTAGCCCATGGCCGAGACGAGGGCGATGATCAGGAACGAGCCCGTGCCGGGACCGATCATGCCGTCATAGAAGCCGATCACGCCACCGATCACGCAGGCCACCACGTAGTGCCGGTGCCCCGCGTGGCGCAGCTTGGTCAGCTCACCGATGCCGGGCTGGAAGGCGGTGAAAAGCGCGACGGCGATCAGCGCCACCACGATGATCGGCTTGAACACGCTCGCCGGCAGGTTGGCGGCCAGCGCAGCCCCGCCGAAGCTTCCCGCCATCGCGATCGCTGCCATGGGCAGGGCGGTGCGCAGATCGGGCCGGACACGGCCGTAATACGTGACCGCACTCGTGGTGGTGCCGAAGATGGAGCCCATCTTGTTGGTCGCCAGCGCCTGGACCGGGCTGATGCCCGGCACCAGGAGCATCGCCGGGAGCTGGATGAGCCCGCCGCCGCCGACGACGGCGTCGACCCAGCCCGCGGCCAGGCCGGCCACGACGATCAGGATGACAGTTCCGAGCTGGATCGACTCGAGTCCGGAGACCACTACCTAGAAGGGTGGTGCAGCATCAGCTGTTGCGGACGGCGTTGACTACGTAGTCAACAGCCTTGTCAACGGCTACATTCTCGGCATTGCCGCTGCGACGGTCCTTGATCTCCACGACGCCGTCCACGAGTCCGCGCCCGACGGCGAGGATGGTGGGGACGCCGACGAGTTCGGCGTCGCCGAACTTCACGCCGGGGGAAACCTTGGGGCGGTCGTCATAGATGACGTCGAGGCCGGCAGCTTCGAGCTCCAGGGACAGTTTTTCGGCGGCGGCGAAGATTTCCTCGCCACGGCCCACGGCCACAACGTGGACATCGGCCGGGGCGACGGCGCGCGGCCAGACCAGGCCCTTGTCGTCGTGGTTGGACTCGGCCAGGGCTGCGACGGCGCGGGTGACGCCGACACCGTAGGAACCCATGGTCACCACCACCTGCTTGCCGTTCTGGTCCAGGACCTTGAGGTCCAGGGCCGCGGCGTACTTCCGGCCCAGCTGGAAGATGTGGCCCATTTCGATGCCGCGGGCGGTTTCCAGCGGACCCGAACCGTCGGGAGCCTCGTCACCGGCGCGCACGTCGGTGCATTCGATGACGCCGTCCCAGCCGAAGTCGCGTCCGGCGACGAGGCCGAAGACGTGCTTGCCGGCCTCGTTGGCGCCGGTGACCCAGGCGGAGCCGCTGACGACGCGGGGATCCACGAGGTAGAGCATCTTCGCGGCGCCCTCGGTGCCCAGCAGCGGCGCGTCCAGGGACATGCCGGGGCCGAGGTAGCCCTTCACGATCAGGGGCTGCTTCTTGAGGTCGTCGTCGTTGGCGGCTTCGAGGGTGATCTCGCCGGCAATCGGCAGGAAGGACCCGATGTTCGCTTCGACGCGCTTGAGGTCAACGCCGCGGTCACCGGGGAGCCCGATGACGACGAGCTGGCGTTCGCCGGTGGGCAGCGTGACGGCGAGGACGACGTTCTTGAGCGTGTCGGCGGCGGTCCAAGGGCCGCCGCCGTCGGCGTCTGTGCGCGGAACGAGGACGTTGGCGGCGTCGACGAGCGTCTCGATGGTGGGCGTGTCCGGGGTGTCCCGGACCTCGGCGGCCGGGGCGTTGCTGAAGTCAATGTCCGCGGGGACCACGGTGGTGACGGCCTCGACGTTGGCCGCGTAGCCGCCGGCCGAGCGCACGAAGGTGTCCTCACCGATCTCGGTGGGGTGCAGGAATTCCTCGCTCTTGGACCCGCCCATGGCACCGGCGGTGGCGGCAACCGGAATCACGTCAAGGCCGAGGCGCTCGAAAATCTTCAGGTACGCGCTGCGGTGGGCGGCGTAGCTGGCGTCCAGCCCGGCGTCGTCGACGTCGAAGGAGTAGGAGTCCTTCATGATGAATTCGCGGCCGCGCAGCAGGCCTGCCCGGGGACGTGCCTCGTCGCGGTACTTGTTCTGGATCTGGTAGATGCTCAGCGGCAGGTCCTTGTACGAGGAGTACAGGTCCTTGACCAGCAGGGTGAACATTTCCTCGTGCGTGGGGGCCAGGAGGTAATCGTTGCCCTTGCGGTCCTTGAGCCGGAAGATGCCCTCGCCGTATTCGGTCCAGCGGTTCGTGGCCTCGTAGGGTTCCTTGGGCAGCAGCGCCGGGAAGTGGACTTCCTGGGCTCCGATGGCGGTCATTTCCTCGCGGATGACCTGCTCCACCTTGCGCAGCACACTCAGCCCCAGCGGCAGCCACGTGTAGATGCCCGGCGCGGCCCGCCGGATGTAGCCGGCCCGGACCAGGAGCCGGTGGCTGGCTACCTCGGCGTCGGCGGGATCTTCGCGCAGGGTGCGCAGGAACAGCTTGGAGAGTCGAAGGACCACAGGTGGGATATCCGTTTCTGGGGAAAGTGCGGGCAAACCGGGAAAAGCATCTAGGTACTAATCTACCGTCCGCAGCGCACCCCTTTGCCGCGGCGCCCTGCTTCGTCCCTGCGGCGACGCTCCCGCTTCGGCCTTGGTGAGGCCCTGCGCCGGCCGAGGTCAGCACATGGAAGAGCCACGCCATAACTGATGGAAGCCCCTGGCCGTCTCCGGCTGGTCATCCCGTCATGGCGTGGCTCCCGTGGCCCCAGAGCCCCAGATCTCAGGCTGCGAGCTACTTGGTGTCGGCTCCAGGCGTCGCCTTCCCCGGAAAATGCGCTGGGGAAGATGCGCGCCTGTGCGACACGGCTAGGTAGAACCTATGTGACATGGGGCCGGGAATCAATAGTCTGCAATCGGATAATTACGACATGACGGTACAAGTCAGTTGCGGGCACCCGGCGGATGAGGTCACGTCCGGCGCTGCCCGCTAGAAAAGCACCGTGGCGAACGTGCCCACCTGGCGGAAGCCCACCCGGTCGTAGGTGGCGCGGGCCTTTGCGTTGAAGTCGTTGACGTAGAGGCTGGTGACCGGCGCGAGGGTCTGCGCGAGGACGACGACGGCGGCCATGTAGCCCGCGCTCAGTCCCAGTCCGCGGAACTCGGGATTCATCCAGACGCCCTGGACCTGGGTCACTTCCTGCGTGACGGCGCCGAGTTCGGCCTTGAAGACCACCTGGCCCTCGGCGTTGACGTGCACGAGGGAATGGCCCTGGCGGACGAGGCTCCTGACGCGGCGGCTGTAATACTCCCGGCCGCCCAGGTAGGGCGAATAGCCCACTTCTTCCTCGAACATGGCGGCACACGCGGGCAGGATCTTGTCGAAGTCAGCCAGCTGGCCAAAGCCGAGTGTGGGCTCGGGCCCGACAGCGGGCGGGCCCGAGATGGTCAGCAGGGGCTGGTGGTCGCGGACTTCATGGGCCACCTGGCCGAGCTGCTCCAGGGCCGCGTGGATGGCAAGGACAGTCTCGGCGGGGCCAAAGATCGAGGCGTAGCGGCGCCCGGAGCGGTGCGCGGCCATGGCAACGAGGCCGGCGAGCTCTGGGGCCAGCTCGATCGGCACCAGGTTGGCGCCGGCCCAGCAGGCGCCGAGGAGGGTGCCGCCGTCGAACACGCCGAGAATGCTGGCGCCCCCGGCCGTGGGAGACGCCGTGCCGGCGACCTCCAGGTGCGAGAGGATGAAGACATTCGCGACGGCGTCCCGGTGCGCCAGCGCCAGCAGTTGTCCGGTGTCGCCGCCATCGAGGACTCGGACGACGACGCCGGCAGCGGCGTCGTCCCTACGAGACGTTAACCACGGGGCTACCCTTGACAGCATTTTCGCCATCGGCGTCCCCCATCTCTTCCGCGATACGCATTGCTTCTTCGATCAGTGTCTCAACAATCTGGTCCTCCGGGACAGTCTTGATGACCTCGCCCCTGACAAAGATCTGGCCCTTGCCGTTGCCCGAGGCGACGCCGAGATCGGCCTCGCGGGCCTCGCCCGGGCCATTCACTACGCAACCCATGACGGCCACGCGCAGCGGGACCTCCATGCCTTCCAGGCCGGCGGTGACCTGCTCGGCCAGCGTGTAGACGTCCACCTGGGCGCGGCCGCAGGACGGGCAGGAGACGATTTCCAGCTTGCGGGGCCGCAGGTTGAGCGACTGCAGGATCTGGTTGCCCACCTTGATTTCCTCGACCGGCGGGGCCGAGAGGGAGACGCGGATGGTGTCGCCGATTCCGCGGGAGAGCAGGGCGCCAAAGGCTGTCGCGGACTTGATGGTGCCCTGGAATGCCGGTCCGGCCTCGGTGACGCCGAGGTGCAAGGGCCAGTCGCCCTTTTCGGCCAGCATCTCGTAGGCGGCAACCATGATGACGGGGTCATTGTGCTTGACGGAGATCTTGAAGTCGTGGAAGCCGTGCTCTTCGAAGAGGGAGGCTTCCCAGACGGCGGATTCCACGAGGGCCTCGGGGGTGGCCTTGCCGTATTTCTTCATGATGCCGGGCTCCAGGGAGCCGGCGTTGACGCCGATCCGGATCGAGGTGCCGTGGTCCTTTGCGGCCCTGGCGATTTCCTTGACCTGGTCATCGAACTTGCGGATGTTGCCCGGGTTCACGCGCACGGCGGCGCAGCCGGCCTCAATCGCGGCGAACACGTACTTCGGCTGGAAGTGGATGTCCGCGATCACCGGGATCTGGGACTTCTTGGCGATGATGGGCAGCGCCTCGGCGTCGTCGGCGGACGGGCAGGCGACGCGGACGATGTCGCAGCCGGAAGCCGTGAGCTCCGCGATCTGCTGCAAGGTGGCGTTGATGTCGGTTGTCGGCGTCGTGGTCATGGACTGGACGCTGATGGGCGAGTCCGAGCCGACCCCAACGGATCCCACTTTGATCTGGCGCGTCTTGCGGCGGGGGGCAAGTACGGGGGGCGGTGCTGACGGCATTCCCAGGCTGACCGAGGTCACATGGACTCCCTTTTAGTATCGATGAAGCGAAGGTGTGGGCGGGACAGGCTAGGCGTGCTCGGCCAGAAGACCGGTCACCGGCGCCCACACTGTGGTGCGCGTGCCCGAGATGGCACCGGCGGCTGCGAAGGGGTCCTGCCGCAGGAGGTCATTCAGGGCCGCCTCGTCGGCCGCCTTGAAGATGAGCAGCGCGCCCGCACCGTCGCCGTAGGGGCCGCTGGCCAGCAGGGCGCCCTCGCGGGCAAGTCCCGCCGTCCATTCGCGGTGCGCCGGGCGGCTGGCATCGCGGACCTCGGAAGATTCGGCGTCGTACACGTACTCCACAGCAAAAACAGTCATACGGATACACTATCGCCCCGTTTGCCCGGTTCCCATCCGGCGGCGCCGGGGCACGCGGTCAGCCGAGGAGGAGGACCTTGGCCAGGGCGGCGACGCCGGCGGCCCAGAGCATGGAGGTGAGGGTTCCGATGATGAACCGCTCGGCGGCGACCGGGGTGGCCTTCAACTCGGCAAACCGGCCGAGGCCCTTGATGGCCACGACATAGGCGATGGAGACGGGCTCGCCGACGAGGATTGCTAGGCACACGGCGAACCGTTCCAGGATGCCAATAATGGCGCCGCCGCGCAGGATGCGCACGCTGCTGACGGTTTCGGCAGGCGGGGCGGGCTGGGCAGGTGGGGACGCGCCCGGTGCGGGGTGGGGTGCGGCCGGCGCGGCCGGTGTGGCCGGCGCGGCGTCCGCGGCCGCGTGGATGTCGGGGTCCGTGGTGGAGTCGGCAGAGGGGTCCTCGGTCGCGTCGCCTTCGGGAGTGCCCGGGGCATCTCCTCTGCCGTCCAGGGTCCGGTCGTCTATGGTCCGGGCGAGACGGAACACCCAGGCGGTGACCGGCCAGCCGGCGAATCCTGCGGTCAGCAGGGCCAGCGTGATCCAGAGGGCGTTCACTGCTCTCCTTCGGTGCTGTCGTGGGCCAGGGTCAGCAGCAATTCCGCCGCTGGCCGCGCCGCCCATTCTTCCTGCCAGCCCGAGCGGAGGACCGCCCGGCTCACCGACTGCTCCGTGATTCCGAGTCTTTGCGCTGCAATTTTTTGGGTGCCATGGGTGCCGTGGGTGCCGAGCCGCACCGAGCGCAGCACGTCCAGCACCTTCCATTGCGCCGCAGTCCGGTCCTGGACCAGGCGGCCAATGAGCCGAAGCACCGCCTCCGCGTTGGCGCACGCCTTGGCCTCCCGGGACCCCATGACGCCGTCCGCGGCGGCCGCTGTGCTTACTGTTGCACCTGCCCGGCGCCGGCCGCGGCCGGCGACCACTGCGAGCGGCACATGGGCGGCCGCGCCTTTGGCCCGGTCAACGGCGGTCCTGGCTGCCACGAAGGCAGGACCGGAGCCTTCCCGCGGGCTGGCGGGCAGCGGCAGGTCCACCTCCCCCACCCCGATTCCGACGTACCAGCGGCCGCTGCGCAGGGCATGCAGGGTGATCTCCACTACCTCGTCGGCCCGCTCCACCACACCCTGGACCTCGTCGCCCACCGATCGTTCAAAGCGCCCGGCCGTGGAAATGCTACCGAGTTCCTTGAGGAGCCCGGGGACGCGGTCGATGTCGCCCGTGCTGCCGCGCTGGTCGATTGTCATGACGTACATGGCCCCAGCCTAGGGAGGTGATCGACAATAATCAATCATTTACAACTGATTATTTAAAATCAGCCGAAATAAGCTTATAAATGAAAGTCAGCGGAATTTGCCTGGAACGGCCGGCGGATCCCCTTATCCGAAGAGGTTGACCGGCTTCACGATGTCCGCGTAGATCAGCAATGCTCCCATGCCCATCAGCAGCACCGCCACTACATAGGTCACCGGGAGCAACTTGGCGATGTCGAAAGCGCCGGGATCCGGGCGGCCGAACAGCTTGGCGACCTGGCGGCGGGCCCCCTCGTACAGCGCGCCCGCCACGTGGCCGCCGTCGAGCGGCAGCAGCGGAATGAGGTTGAAGACGGCCAGAGCGAAGTTGAGTCCGGCCAGCAACCCAATCAGGGCGGCGAAGCGGGACTGCAGCGGGACTTCCTCCATGGCGGCGACCTCGCCGGCCACGCGGCCCACGCCCACCACGCTGATGGGGCCGTTGGGGTCCCTGGGTTCCTCGCTGAAGGCTGCCTTGGCCACGCCGGCCACGCGGGCCGGCAGGTTCACCACAACCCCGGCAACCTGCTTGATGTTCTCCCCCGCCATCGGCAGCACGGACGACGCCGGCTGCTGCACGAGTTGGGTCTGCGCACCGATGCCCAGGAAGCCGACGTCCTGGTACTGCAGGCTTCCGTCGGCGGCCTTGGCCTGGCGGCCGTCGGGACCGATTACAGGGCGGGCGGAGAGCACGGGCGTGACGGTGGTGGAGACCGTGGCGCCGCCACGCTCCACGGTGATGCTGACCTGCCGGTCCGCGGAGGCGCGGATCCAGCCGGTGAGCTCGTCCCAACCGGTGACGGCCTTGCCGTCGAAGGAGGTGATGGTGTCATTCGGCAACAGGCCCGCGGCTGCGGCGGGGGTGAGCTTGCAGTCGGCGGAGTCCGGGTCCACGGTCTCGCCGGCCTTGACCTGGCACTTGGAGACGTCCGCGATGGTGGTGGTCTGGGTGGCGGTGCCGAACCCCATCAACAGCACCGCGGTCAGCACGACGCCGATCAGCAGGTTCATCGCGGGCCCGCCGAGCATGATGATGATCTTTTTCCAGACCGGCAGCCGGTAGAAGACCCGTTTTTCGTCGCCGGGGCCGATTTCCTCGTGGGCCAGGGAGCGGGCATCGGATGCCAGCGACTGGAACATGCCGGTGCTGGAAGTGCGGACGGTGCCGTCTTCCTTGTTCGGCGGGTACATCCCGATCATGGACACGTAGCCGCCCAGCGGGATGGCCTTGAGCCCGTACTCGGTTTCACCCCGCTTCTTCGACCAGACGGTGGGCCCGAAACCGATCATGTACTTGGTCACGCGGACTTTGAACAGCTTGGCCGGGACCAGGTGGCCGACTTCGTGCAGGGCAATGGACACGGCGATGCCGATCGCCACAAAGACGACACCGAGGATAAAGAGGAGGACGGGGCTCATGCTGTGATCTGCTGCTTCCTAGACGCTTCTGACGGCTAAACGTTCGTGCGTGCGGGCGCGTGCCCATCTTTCAGCATCCAGTACCGACTCCACCGTCAGCCCGGAGGATCCTGTGTGTTCGCTGAGGACGGCGTCGATCGTGTCGACGATGTCGGTGAACCGGATCTGCCCGGCGTGGAAGGCCGTCACCGCTTCCTCATTCGCGGCATTGAACACCGCCGGGAAGGTGCTGCCCTGCCTGGCGGCAGCCTTCGCGAGGGCGACGGCGGGGAAGGCCTCGGCGTCCAGGGGTTCGAACGTCCAGCTGGTGGCCTTGCTCCAGTCGCAGGCGCTCGCGGAACCGGGGACGCGGTCCGGCCAGCCGAGACCGAGGGCAATGGGCAGACGCATGTCCGGCGGCGAGGCCTGGGCGATGGTGGAGCCGTCGACGAACTGGACCATCGAGTGCACCACGGACTGCGGGTGGACCACGACGTCGATGCGGTCCAGCGGGATGTCGAAGAGCAGGTGCGCCTCGATCACCTCCAGGCCCTTGTTGACCAGGCTGGCGGAGTTGGTGGTGACCATCAGGCCCATGTCCCACGTGGGGTGGGCCAGGGCGTCCTGCGGCGAGACGTCATGCAGTTCGTCCCGGGTCTTGCCGCGGAACGGGCCGCCCGAGGCCGTCAGGATAAGCCGGTCCACTTCCGCGGCGGAGCCGGAGCGCAGGCATTGGGCAATGGCCGAATGCTCCGAATCCACGGGCACGATCTGCCCTTCGCGTGCCGCTGCCTTGACCAGGGCGCCGCCGACGATCAGGGACTCCTTGTTGGCCAGGGCCAGTGTGGCACCGGACCGGAGCGCGGCCAGGGTGGGGGCAAGTCCGATGGAACCGGTGATGCCGTTGAGGACGACGTCGGCGCTGATTTCCGCGATCCGGGTGGAGGCATCCGGGCCGGTGATGATCTCGGGATGGTAGCCCGTCACTGAAGCCGCGCGGGCGGCGTCGTCGATCATGTCCCGGAGGGCGGAGGCCTCCCCGGAGGCGACCCCGACGGCCCAGGCGCGGGTGTGCACGGCCTGCCGGGCCAGGAGCTCGAGGTTGCCGCCGCCGGCGCTGAGCGCCACGACCTCGAACAGGTGCGGGGCGCCGTCGACGACGTCAATCGCCTGTGTGCCGATGGAACCGGTGGACCCGAGGAGGACGATTTTGCGCGGCTGCATGCTTCAAGTATCCCGCACTGTTATCCCATACTGCGTTCGGTGCTCGGGGCCTGTTTCCTCTGCGCCGGTGGGTTGTCGCGACTCGTTGACGCAGCAGGGCGGAGGCGTAACGTGGAAAACGTGGAGTGGACCGCATGGTTCGACGCGCCGGAGTACGAGTTCGCCCGGCAAGTGCTGCAGCGCAGCACCGCCACCCTCTTCTTCGTGGCGTTCCTCTCCTCGCTCAACCAGTTCCCGGCCCTCCTCGGCGAGCGCGGCCTGCTGCCGGTGCCGGAGTATCTCGAAGGCTTCAACCGCCTGGGCCGGCCCAGCCTGTTCCGCTGGCGCTACTCGGACCGGATGCTGCGGACGGTCTGCTGGAGCGGCATGGCCATCGCCGCCACGCTCATCGCCGGTCTGCCCCAGCTCGGCCCGCCCTGGGTTCCGCTCATCGCGTTCCTGGCCCTGTGGCTGTTGTACATGTCGATCGTGAACGTGGGGCAGACGTTTTATGGCTTCGGCTGGGAGATGCTGCTGCTGGAGGCCGGGTTCACGGTGGCCTTCCTCGGCTCGGACCAGACTCCCCCGCCCAGGCCCATCCTGATCCTGCTGGTCTGGCTGGTGTTCCGGCTGGAATTCGGCGCCGGCCTGATCAAGATCCGGGGCGGACAGGAGTGGCGGGACCTGACGGCCCTGTACTACCACCACGAGACCCAGCCGATGCCGGGGCCGCTGAGCCGGCAGGCCCATCTTCTCCCCAAGGCCTGGCACCGGCTGGAGGTCCTGGGCAACCACTTCGCCCAACTGGTGGTTCCCTTTTTCCTCTTTGCCCCGCAGCCCCTGGCCAGTGCCGCCGCCGGGATCATCATCTTCACCCAGCTATGGCTGGTGGCGAGCGGAAATTTCGCCTGGCTTAACTGGATGGCGATTATCCTGGCCTTCGCGGCGGTCAGCGATCCCGTGGCGCACGCCGTGATTCCGGCCATCCCGCTCGACTGGCACGCGGCGTCCGCAGGAGCAGGCGCCGGAGCCGGAGTAGGCGGAGGCGCCGGCAGCCAGGCGCCGGTCCCGTGGCTGGTGGTGGTCCTGGTTGCCACCGTGCTGCTCCTGGTGCTCAGCTACCGGCCCATCCAGAATCTCTTTTCCCACCATCAGCTGATGAACGCTTCTTTCAACCGCTGGCAGCTGGTGAACACGTATGGTGCATTCGGCACGGTCACGAAGCGGCGGATCGAGATCGTGGTGGAGGGGACCCTGGACGCGGAACCCGGGGAGGAAGCGGACTGGCGGGAGTATGGGTTCAAGGGCAAGCCGGGGGACGTTCGGCGCATTCCACGCCAGTTCGCCCCGTACCACCTGCGGCTTGACTGGCTGATGTGGTTCCTGCCGCTGCGGACCGTGCACGAGGAGTGGTTCTACGCGTTCCTGGCCAAGCTGCTGGCGGCGGACCGGCCCACGCTGCGGCTGCTGCGTCTTGACCCGTTCGACGGCGAACGGCCTCACTGGGTGCGGGCCAGCAGCTATCTCTACCGCTTCTCCACCCGGGCCGAGTTCCGTGCGACGGGCCAGCGCTGGATCCGGACGCCGTTGTATGTCGCCATCCCGCCGTCGCGCCTGCCGCCGGGGGTTTGACTCCGCGTCCCGGTCCGCCGGGCCGGCCGCCCCGACATGGTCAGCGCCGCCGCCCTCTTGCGTGCGGGGACGGCGGCGCTGGCTAGACGGACACCTGCTCCTGCGTCGGAGCAGCCTCCACCGCTGCCTGGCGGCGGCGCAGCCACCACGACGCGGCGAAGATCAGCGCCATGGAGACGTACACCACCAGGGCGAACGGCGAGGCGAACAGGGCCGTGGGATCGTTTTGCGAGAGCTGCAGCGAGCGCCGCAGCTGCACCTCGAACATCGGTCCCAGGATCATCGCCACCACCATGGGCGCCACGGGATAGCCGTAGCGGCGCATGAAGTAGCCCAGGATGCCCACCACCAGCAGGATGCCGACGTCGCTCGGGGAGAAGTTCACCGAGAAGGCGCCCAGGGCGGCGAAGACCAGGATGCCCGCGTAGAGGTAGGGGCGCGGGATCTGCAGAATCTTCACCCACAGGCCCACCAGCGGCAGGTTCAGCACCAGCAACATAAGGTTCCCGACATACAGCGAGGCGATCAGGGTCCAGACAAGCGCGCCCTGGTTTTCGAACAGGAGCGGGCCGGGCTGGATCTGGTAGCGCTGGAAGGCCGTGAGCATCATGGCCGCGGTCGCCGTCGTCGGGATACCGAGGGTCAGCAACGGCACCAGGACACCGGCGGCCGCGGCGTTGTTGGCCGCTTCCGGTCCCGCCACGCCTTCGATCGCGCCCTTGCCGAACTGGGCCTTGTTGGCGCCCTTGGCCAGCTTCCGCTCGGCCGCGTAGGACAGGAACGTGGAGACGTCCGCGCCGCCTGCCGGGACGGTGCCGATCGGGAACCCGATGAAGGTTCCGCGCAACCACGGCTTCCAGGACCGCTTCCAGTCCTCCTTGGACAGCCAGGCGTTCTTGCCCTTGCTGACCGGGATGAGCTCCACGGGGCCGTGCCGCAGCTTGGAAGCGACGTAAAGCGCCTCGCCGAGCGCAAAGAGGCCCACGGCCACGAGGACCATGTCAATGCCGTCCACCAGGGTGGGGTTGTCGAACGTGAAGCGCTGCTGGGCCGTGCTGTCATCGATGCCGATCAGGCCGATGAACAGCCCCAGGGCCAGCGAGGCTAGGCCGCGCAGGACCGAGGCGCCCAACAGCGCTCCGACGGTCAAGAAGGCCACCACCATAAGGGCCACGTAGTCCACAGGGCCGAGGCCGACGGCGAAGTCGGCCACGACGGGCGCCAAGAAGGTCAGCAAGACTGTGGCGATGGTCCCGGCGATGAAGGATCCGATCGCCGCCGTCGCCAGGGCCGCCGCTCCCCTGCCGGCCTTGGCCATCTTGTTTCCTTCGAGCGCCGTGACGATCGAGGAGGACTCGCCCGGCGTGTTCAGCAGGATGGAGGTGGTGGAACCGCCGTACATGCCGCCGTAGTAAATCCCAGCGAACACGATCAGCGCCGCGGCGGGGTCCAGGGCATAGGTGATGGGCATGAGCAGGGCTACGGTCATGGCGGGGCCAATGCCGGGCAGCACACCGACGGCGGTGCCGACGAAGACCCCGCCCAGGGCGTAGAGCAGGTAGACCGGCTGCAGCGCGGTGCTGAATCCTTCGAGCAGGAGCATGAAGCTATCCATGGAAGAAGGGCACCCCCTCGAGCAGCGGCCCCGGCGGCAGGGAAACGCCCAGCAGCCCGCCGAAGACGTACTGCAGCACCAGCGCCAGGATCACGGACACGGTGATCGCCTTCCACAGGGGTTTGGCGTCCAGGGACCAGGCGGCACCGCTGAAGAGCACGGCCGCGGCCACCGGCCAGCCGGCCGGCTCGATCAGGAAGATGTGCAGCACCACGAAGCCCACCAGTTTGGCGAGGGCCACCCAGTCGGTCTTGGCCGTGACATCCAGGTCTTCGCTGTCCTCGGCCTGACCGACCTTGCCGCGAAGGACCTGCAGGACCACCCCGGCGCCGCACAGCACCAGCATGCCGCACACGATGTAGGGGAAGGCGCGCGGGCCGATGCCGGTCTCCGACGGCGGGATCGGAATGGATCCCGCCGTCGCCAGGCCCGCGATGCCCACGCTGACGAACACGAGGGCGAACAGGATCTCGCCCGTCGGCCGTTTGGCGGGCGTTGTTGCGAGAGAGGACATTCTTACTTGACCAGGCCGATCTGGGTCAGCGTGGTCTTGACCTTGGCGATGTCCTCGGTCAGGAAGGTCTTGAAGCCGTCGCCGGCCAGGAAGGCGTCGTCCCAGTTGTTCTTGGACAGCGTGGACTTCCAGGCCTCGGAGGCGTGCAGTTTGGTGACCACCTCGGTCAGCTTCGCCCGCTGGGCGTCGTCGATGGAGCCGGGCGCCACCACGCCGCGCCAGTTGGTCAGCACGACGTCGATCCCCTGGTCCTTGAGCGGCTTGACGCCGGGAAGCGCGGGGGCCTCGGCCTTGCCGGAGACGGCGAGCGCCCGGACCTTGCCGGCCTTGACCTGTTCGGCGTACTCGCCCACGCCGGAGATGCCGGCCTGGACCTTGTTGCCGAGCAGCGCCGCGATGGATTCGCCGCCGCCGGAGTAGCCGATGTAGTTCAGCTTGTCCGCCTCCACGCCCTGGGATTTCAGGATCTGCCCGGCCAGGATGTGGTCCGCGCCGCCGGCCGAGCCACCGGTGATGGCCACGCCTTTGCCGTTGGTCTTGATGTCCGCCACGAGGTCGGCGACGGTCTGGTACTTCGACTCCGCCGGCACCACGAGGACCAGCGGCTCTTCGGTGAGCCTCGCGATCGGGGTGGTGTCTTCGAGCCGGGTCTTGGCGCCGTTGGTCTCGACTGCACCCACCATGACGTAGCCCATCACCATGAGGGTGTTGACGTCCTTCTCGGTGGCCAGCTTGGCAAGTCCGTTGGTCCCGCCGCCGCCGCCGATGTTGGTGACCTGGGCAGAGGTGACGAGCTTGTTGGACTGCAGGTCCTGCTGCATGGCGCGCCCGGTCTGATCCCAGCCGCCGCCCGGGTTGGCCGGGACGATGATGCTGAGCTTCTTGATCGAGTCGGCGCCCGCGGACGAGCCGGCAGCCGTGCCGGTTCCGCTTCCTGCGCAGGCGGACATGGCCAGGACCGCTCCGACGGCTCCGGCGATGACGGCGGCGCGGCGGGTGTGGGTGGGCAGCGTGAATGAGGACCGCGTGAACGGGGACTGGGCAGACATGGTTTCTCCTTGAGCGAATGTGATGCACATCATTGGAATCACGTCACTGACCCTAGGAGCGCCCGGCGAAGGGCAATAGAATTTGGCCGTAGAGGTAGTAGTGGTCATATTGGTCACGGTTGCAGGCGTCTTATTGGCTGGCGGGCGGCATTCCCGATGCGAAACTTGTGACATGTTTCACAGAATTCCCCTACGGTTCCAGCTGGTCGCATTGCAGCTGGGCATCGTGCTGGCTGTCCTCACGGCGGTGGGGGCCGTGACCATCCGGATGCAGGAACAACAGCTCCGGGACGCGTACAAGGGCCGCCTGATCGGCGTGGCCGAAAGTGTTGCCCAGCTGCCCTCAGTCATCAACGCGTTCGGAACGCCGTCCCCGGCCCAGACCATCCAGCCGATCGCGGAAGTCATCCGGCAGGCCTCCAATGTCACCTATGTGGTGGTGACAGACCGGCACGGGGTCCGGCAGTCACACCCCAATCCGGCGGAAATCGGCCGCCCGGTCTCCACCGATCCCTCCGTTCCCCTGTCCGGCGAGATTTACGTGGGCACCCAGACGGGCACGCTGGGTGAGTCCTGGCGGGTGAAGGTTCCCATCTTCAATGCGGCCGGCACCGTGATCGGATCCGCATCCGTGGGGGTGCTGGAGAGCACCCTGGCCGCCGACCTCCATGAGGACATGCCGCAGCTATTCGGCTGGCTGCTCGGGGCGGCGCTGCTGAGTTCCCTGGGCGCGATGTACGTCTCGAAACTGGTCTGGCGGCGGATCTACAAGCTTGAGCCCGAGGACATCGCGGCCCTGCTGGAAACCCGCGACGCCATGCTCCACGGCCTGGGCGAAGGGCTCGTGGCGGTGGACGCCGACGGCAGGATCGCGCTGGTCAATGACGAGGCACGCCGCCTCCTCGGCTTGGCAGGGGACATCACCGGGACGCCCGCTGCGGCGAGCCTGGAACCGGCGGTCCTCCGCTTGCTCTCGGCCGGGTCCGCCACGGAGGAACTGGTGCTCTCGGGCGAGCGGATCCTGCTGGGCAAGGTAAATGCGGCCACCGTCGACGGCCGCGAAGTCGGCAAAGTGCTGATCCTGCGGGACCGCACGGAACTCCACACCGTCCTGCGGGACCGCGACGGCGCCGTGGACGTGACGCAGGCCCTCCGCGCCCAGGCGCACGAATTCGCCAACAAACTGCACGTCATTTCCGGGCTGCTGGAGCTCGGAAAGCAGGACAAGGCCATCGAATACCTGGGCCGCAGCCACAACGACGCCGTCTTCGCGAACCGGCCGGTCGCGCCCGGAATCACCGATCACGGGGTCCAGGCCCTGCTGATCGCCAAGTCCACAGTCTGCGCCGAGCGCGGCATCGAGATCATCGTCAGCCCGGATTCCCTGTGCTCCGCCGATGACTCGGGCGACGTCATCACGGTCCTGGGCAACCTGATCGACAACGCTGTGGACGCTGCCGGCTACGACAGCACCGTGGCCATCCGGCTGGGCGAGAGCGCCGACGGCGGGCGGACCATCGTGGTGGAGGACGACGGGCCCGGCGTCCCGGTGGCGGAACGCGCTAAAGTGTTCGAGCCCGGCGTGACCAGCAAGGAGGCCGAGGGAATCAACAGCCGCGGGTTTGGGCTGGCCCTGGTCCAGCGGGTTGCCAGCCGGCGCGGAGGCCGCGCGGCAGTCTCCTCATCGGCATTGGGCGGAGCCTGCTTCACTGTAGTGCTCCAGACGGGAGTGCTCCAGCCGGTAGTGCTCAAAACAATCGAGGCGGAACTACAGAAGCAATGAGCGCCATACGCACCCTCATCATTGACGATGACGTAGCAGTGGCCGGGATCCATCACGGGTTCCTGCTGGCACGCGGCGGATTCGACGTCGTGGCCATGGCCCACACCGGGCAGCAGGGCCTTGACCTGGCCGCGGAGCTCGGGCCGGAGCTGGTGTTGCTGGACATTCACCTGCCGGACATGTCCGGCCTGGACGTCTTGCAGCGGTTGCGCGGGCGCCGGCGGCCGGTGGATGTCCTGGTGATAACCGCGTCCCGGGAAATTGACACGGTCCGGGGCGCGATGGCCGGCGGGGTGCTGCACTACCTGGTCAAGCCCTTCTCCTCGCAGGCCTTGATCGAACGGCTGGACGAGTACGTGATGCTGCGGGAGGAACTGGCCGCCGGCGCGGCCGGACCGCTGGACCAGGCAAGCATTGACCGCCTGGTGGCTCCCTCCCGCCGGTCGGCGGCGGCGGAAACACCGGCGGGACAGTCTGTGCAGCCGGAGCCGCCGGGCCAGCCTGTCCTGCGGCTGCCCAAGGGACTCTCCCGGCCCACCCTGGACGCGGTGATCGAGGCGCTGAAGGCCAGCCCGGAGGACGTCTCCGCCGCCGGCTTGGCGCTGCAGCTGGGCCTGTCCCGGGTCAGTGCCCGCCGTTACCTGGAGTACCTCGTGATTCACGGCCATGCCCGGCTGACGCCCCGCTACGGCGCGGCGGGCCGGCCGGAGAACCGCTACCTCTGGCGCCGCTGAGGCTGCGCAGATCAGGACCGAACTCTGGAACCGACGTCGAGAACCGCGTCGAGCAACCGACGTCCAGAACCGCGTCTAGGACCCGACGTCCAGAACCGCGTCTAGGACCCGACGTGGCCCGCGCGGCGCAGCGTGGACGCGGCGTGCTTGAGGATGGGTCCGTCGATCATCTTGCCCTTGAACTGGAACACACCCGTGCCTGCGGCGGAGGCGGCGTCGAGCAGCTCGGCCGCGGCTGAGACGTCGGCCTCGGTTGGGGCGTAGGCTTCGCGGACCACGGCCACCTGGTCCGGGTGGATGCAGGCTTTCGACGAGAATCCGGACGCCACGGCGTCACGGGACTCGAGGGCCAGCCCGGCCAGGTCCGGGATGTTGACATAGACGGCGTCGATCGCATCCTTGCCGAAGGCGCCGGCGGCCAGCAGCACGCTGGAGCGGGCCTGCAGCGCAACGGCCCGGTAGCCGCCGGTTTCCGTCCTGCTGGAGGTTCCGCCGAGCGACGCCAGCAGGTCCTCCGCACCCCACATCAGGGCCACCACATTGGGTTCGGCGGCGATGGCAGCGGCGTTGAGGACGCCCGCAGCCGTCTCGCAGAGGGCAATCACGCTGTAGCCTGCGAGCTCCTTCAGCTGGGCGGCGCTTTCCGCCTTGGCCAGCATGACGTGCCGGTAAGGGGTGTGCTTGAGGCAGTGCAGGTCCTTCTCGAACTCGTCCGTGCCCGCCGGGTTGACCCGGATGATCGTGCGGCTCGGATCCAGTTCCGGGACGTCGCCGGTGGCGCCGAGTTGGGCGAGGATGGCGCCACGGGCCCGCTGCTTGTCGGCCGGGGCGACAGCGTCCTCGAGGTCCACGATCACGGTGTCGGAGCGCTCGGCGGCTTTCTGGTACCGCTCGGGGCGGTCGGCGGGGCAGAACAGCAGGGCAGGGCCCATCAGGAAACTCATGTCTCTATTGTCCCCTTTTGCGCGGCTTCCAGCTCGGCCGCTGCGTGTGCCTCGCGTGTCCACATCAGGCAACTGCGGGCGGCGAGTGCTACCACGTCCCCGTGCTGGTTCCGCCCGGTGTGCTGCATAGTCACGATGCCCTGGCCAGGCCGGGACGCGGACAGCCGTTTCCCGGTGACCACTGTCTCCGTGTACAGGGTGTCCCCGTGGTACAGAGGGTGCGGAAAGGACACATCCGTCAGGCCCAGCTGGGCGATGATGGTGCCCTGGGTCAGCTGCGGCACGGACTGGCCCACCACGGTGGCCAGGGTGAACATCGAATTCATCAGCCGCTGGCCGAAGGGCTGCCCGGCGCTCCAGGCCGCGTCGAGGTGCAGGGCCTGGGTGTTCATGGTCATGGTGGTGAACAAGACGTTGTCCGTCTCCGTCACGGTCCGGCCCGGCCGGTGGGCGTAGACCACGCCCTCCTCCAGCTCATCGAAATAGAGGCCGCGCTGCTCGATCACCTTGGCACTGCCGGGTACGGGGCTGGGGGCGGATCGGTCAACGTCACTCATACGGTCAGTTCCTGGTCTTCCTCAAAGAGTTCGGCTCCGGTGGCCGCCACGACGTCCTCCACGGACACGTTGGGGGCCAGTTCGCGCAGCACCAGCCTGGGCGGCCCGGCGTCGGTCACGACGTCGATCACGGCGAGGTCGGTGATGATCCTGTCCACGCAGCCCTTGCCGGTCAGCGGCAGGGTGCAGGTCTCCACGATTTTCGGCCTGCCGCTGCGGTCCACGTGATCCATCATCACGATCACCTTCTTGGCCCCGAACACAAGGTCCATCGCGCCGCCCATGCCCTTGACCATCTTGCCGGGGATCATCCAGTTGGCGAGGTCGCCGTTGACGGCGACCTCCATGGCGCCGAGCACGGCCACATCGACGTGGCCGCCCCGGATCATGCCGAAGGACGCGGCGGAATCGAAGAACGCCGCGCCCTTGTTGACCGTGACGGTTTCCTTGCCGGCATTGATCAGGTCCGGATCGATCTCGTCCTCGGCCGGGTAGGGCCCCACGCCCAGGATGCCGTTCTCCGAATGCAGCACCACCTCGACGCCGGCCGGAATGTAGTTGGGGATCAGCGTCGGCATGCCGATGCCGAGGTTGACGTACTGGCCGTTGTGCAGCTCCTGCGCCACCCGGGCGGCGAGTTCGTTGCGGGTCCAGCCCTTGCTCTCGACACCGGCGGGATGTTCGACGGCGGAGCGCCGGTATTCGTGCCGCACCGCCTCAGGACGGGGCGGGGCCTCTTGAGCCTTGTTCGTTTCCACGGCTATGCTCCTGCCTGCTCGGGTGACTGTTTTGGTGCGCCGAAGGCGCCGGTGGTCACCGCAACCGTCCGCTTCTCAATGCGTTTCTCCCCCTGCGGGGCCAGCACGACGCGCTGGACGAAGATCCCCGGGACGTGGACGTGCTCCGGGTCCAGCTCCCCCGGCTGCACGAGTTCCTCGACCTCGGCGATTGTGATCTTCCCGGCCATGGCGCACAGCGGGTTGAAATTCATGGCGGTGGCGTGGAAGACGAGGTTGCCGTGGCGGTCACCCTTCCAGGCATGGACGAGGCCGAAGTCGGGCGTGAGCGATTCCTCCAGCACGTAGTCGGCGCCGTGGAAGCTGCGGACTTCCTTCGGGGCGGAGGCGATCGCGACGTTGCCGTCGCGATCGTACTTCTGCGGCAGGCCGCCGTCGGACACCTGGGTACCGACGCCGGCCGGCGTGTAGAAGGCGGGAATGCCGGCGCCGCCGGCGCGCAGCTTTTCGGCCAGCGTGCCCTGCGGGGTGAGGACCACCTCCAGTTCGCCGGCGAGGTATTGCCGGGCGAACTCCTTGTTCTCCCCCACGTAGGAGCTGATGGTGCGCCGGATCCGGCCGTCCTTGAGCAGGATTCCGAGGCCCCAGTCGTCAACGCCGCAGTTGTTGCTCACGGTTTCCAGGTCCGTGGCGCCGCGCTCGTGGAGGGCCTCAATCAGGGTCACGGGGATGCCGCAGAGCCCGAACCCGCCGACGGCGAGGGAGGCGCCGTCGTGGATGTCCGCGACTGCCTCGGCGGCGCTGGCAACAACTTTGTTGATCATCGGAGATCCTTCCGGCCGGCTACAGTCCCAGTTCGCGGGCGATCAGCATCAGCTGGACCTCCGTAGTGCCCTCGCCGACTTCAAGGATCTTGGAGTCGCGGTAGTGGCGCGCCACGGTGAATTCGTTGATGAAGCCATAGCCGCCGAACACCTGGGTGGCGTCCCGCGCGTTGTCCATGGCTGCCTCGCCTGCGACCATCTTAGCGATGGCCGCCTGCGTCTTGAACGGCTTGCCGGCAAGCATCCGGGCGGCCGCGTCGTAGTAGGCCAGCCGGGCCGTGTGGGCGCGTGCCTCCATCCGGGCGATCTTGAACGCGATGGCCTGGTACTTGCCGATGTTCTGCCCGAATGCGCTGCGTTCCTTGGCGTATTTCACCGACTGGTCCACGCAGCCCTGGGCCGCGCCGACGGCCAGGGCCGCGATCGCGATCCGGCCCTCGTCCAGGATGGAGAGGAAGTTGGCGTAGCCGCGGCCCTGGGTGCCCAGCAGGTTTGCCTCGGGGACGTGGACGTTGTTGAGCGTCAGCGGGTGGGTGTCCGAGGCGTTCCAGCCGACCTTGTTGTAGGCCTTCTCGGCTGTGAATCCCGGGGTGTTGGTGGGCACCAGGATGGTGGAGATTTCCTTCTTGATGCTGCCGTCAGAGCGTTCCTCCTGCCCGGTCACCGCGGTGACAGTGACGAGCTTGGTGATGTCCGTGCCGGAGTTGGTGATGAACTCCTTGTTGCCGTTGATGACCCACTCTCCGCCGCCGAGCTTGGCGGTGGTCTTGGTGCCACCGGCGTCCGAGCCGGCTTCCGGCTCGGTCAGGCCGAAGCCGGCGAGCGCCTTGCCGGAGGCCAGCAGCGGCAGCCACTCCTCCTTTTGGGCGGCGTTGCCGAAGCGGTGGATCGGCATGGCGCCGAGGGAGACGCCGGCCTCGAGGGTGATGGCGACGGACTGGTCCACCCGGCCAAGCTGTTCAAGGGCAAGGGCCAGGGCGAAGTAGTCCCCGCCCATGCCGCCGAATTCTTCCGGGAACGGCAGGCCAAACAGGCCCATGTCGGCCATCTGGGAGACGATCTCGTAGGGGAAGCTGTGTTCCTCGTCGTGCTTGGCGGAGACCGGGGCCACTACTTCGTCGGCGAATTCGCGGACGGTGTTGCTGAGGTCCTGGTAGTCCTCGCTGAGTTCAAAATCTGCCATGGGGTGACTCCTGTGTCTGAGGTACTTCTGTGGTCTGTTGAAACGGGTGTTGGCTGCGGGTGGTTATCCCCTTGTGTCAGTACGGTGAGGTCATTCGGCCGCGCCCATCGCGATGACGGCTTCCTCGATCGTGTCCTCGGCCGCATTCTCCGCCGAAGGCGGTCCTGCCGGGACAGCCGGGTGGATCGTCGCGAGCACCTGGTCTGCCTTGACGAGGTCGCCGGACCCGACGCTGATGTGGACGGTTCCGTCGAGGGGCGCCACAAGCTGGTGCTCCATCTTCATCGCCTCCACGGAGAGCAGGACCTGGCCGGCCTCCACGGTGTCGCCGTTGCTGACGGACACGGACACCACGGTGCCGGGCATCGGCGAGCGCACGGCCGGGTCGGCGGCGCCTTCCTCGCGTTCGATGGCCGCCAGCACCCTCGCCAGCCGGGCTTCCCGGCTGAGCACCTCGAGGCGGCAGGACCAGCCCTCGTTGCCGAGGAAGATTTCGGTGGGCACCGGGTTATAGGGTTCCGGGGTCACGGGTCCGCGGTGGACCGGCACGAGCGCGTAGGTGCGGGATTCATCGCCCAGACTCAACTCCGCGTGGCCTCGACTGGAGGAACGCATTGATGCCGAGCGCCGTGGGCCGCCGTTGACTGCCACAGTCGCCGTCCCCTGCGCCAACGAGCCAAGCACCTCAGCCGTGGCCATACCGCCGTCGGGCGTGCCCAGACTGATCCGGCGCGGAGCAGGTACACCGAGCCTCCACCCGTCACGGCGATGCCAGGGGCCTTTCCCGGCGTCCTGCGTTTCAGGCTCATGCATCGCCGCGGCGAAGACGGCAGCAGCGGCCACCTCGAAGTCGCCGGCATGCCGGAAAGAGAACTCCGGCATTTTCCGTTCGATCAGGCCGGTGTCCAGCCGGCCTGCCCGGACGTCGGCGTCGTTGATCAGCAGCCGCAGGTATTCGACGTTCGTGTCGATGCCCAGCGCGGTAAACCCGGCGAGTGCCCGGTCCAGGGTGTCCAAGGCATCCGCCCGGTCCTCGCCCCACGCGATGACCTTGGAGATCATCGGGTCGTAGTTCGAAGTGATCTCGAGGCCATCCAGCAGCGCCGAGTCCACCCGGACACGGCCCCCGCCGGCCGCGACCTCGACCAGCGCGGGGGCGCTTGGCCGTTGTGCGGGGCCAGGCAATTCATTAAGGAGCAGCACCGTCCCGATGGACGGCAGGAAGTTCTTCTCCGGGATTTCGGCGTAGACGCGCGCCTCCACGGAGTGTCCGGTGAGGACGACGTCGTCCTGGGTCACGGTGAGTTGCTCGCCAGCGGCGATGCGGACCTGCCATTCGACGAGGTCGACGCCGGTGACCATCTCGGTGACCGGGTGCTCGACCTGCAGGCGGGTGTTCATTTCCATGAAGAAGAACTCGTCCGGGGCGTTGTCCGAGACCAGGAATTCCACGGTGCCGGCGCCGGAGTAGTTGACGCTGCGCGCGGCGTTGCAGGCGGCCTCGCCGAGCCGGGCCCGGATCTCCGCGCCGTCGGGCAGGGATTCCAATAGCGGGGACGGGGCTTCCTCGATGACCTTCTGGTGGCGGCGCTGCAGCGAGCACTCGCGCTCCCCCAGATGGATGACGTTGCCGTGGTTGTCGGCGAGGACCTGGACCTCGATGTGCCGCGGAGTGAGCACCAGCCGTTCCAGGAACAGGGTGTCGTCGCCGAAGGCACTGGCGGCGACGCGGCGGGCGGTGGCCAGGGTGGCTTCGAGGTCCTCGGGCCGTTCGACGATGTGCATGCCCTTGCCGCCGCCACCGGCAGAGGGCTTGATCAGCAACGGGAAGCCGACGCCGGCTGCGGCCTCGATGAGCTGCGCGTCGGTCATGCCCGGTTCGGCGATGCCCGGGACCACCGGGACGCCGTAGCCGGTGACGTGGTTCTTGGAGCGGATCTTGTCGCCCATGACGTTCAGGGATTCGACGCCGGGGCCGATGAACGTGATCCCGGCCCCTTGGAGGGCCCGGGCGAAGTCGACGTTCTCGCTCAGGAAGCCATAGCCCGGGTGCACGGCCTCGGCCCCGGTGTCGCGGCAGGCCTGGAGGATGGCCTCAATCTTGAGGTAGCTCTCGGCGGCGGCGGCCGGGCCGATCCGGACGGCGACGTCGGCCTCCCGCACGTGCCGGGCGCCGGCGTCGGCGTCGGAATAGACGGCGACCGAACGGATCCCCAGGGCGCGCAGGGTCCGGATGACGCGGCAGGCGATCTCGCCGCGGTTGGCGACCAGGACGGTGCCGAACAGGGGCTTCCCGGCGGCAGGGTTGGCGGACGGTGAACTCGTCGTCGGTGAAGAAGTAATCATTGCTGGCTCACATCCGGAACAGGCCGAAGGAGGTCTCCGGCAGCGGGGTGCGGGAGACGACGTCGAGCGCGAGTCCCAGGACGGTGCGGGTGTCCGCGGGGTCAATCACGCCGTCATCCCAGAGGCGGGCGGTGGAGTAGTAGGGGCTGCCCTGGTCCTCGTACTGCTGTTTGATGGGCGCCTTGAAGGCTTCCTCGTCCGCGGCGGACCATTCCTCGCCGCGGGCCTCGTACTGGTCCCGCTTCACGGTGGCCAGCACGCTGGAGGCCTGGTTGCCGCCCATGACAGAGATCCGCGACGCCGGCCACATCCACAGGAACCGCGGCGAATAGGCCCGCCCGCACATCGAGTAGTTCCCGGCACCGAAGGACCCGCCGATCACCACCGTGAGCTTGGGGACCCGGGCGGTAGCGACGGCCGTGACCATCTTGGCGCCGTTCTTCGCGATCCCGCCCTGCTCATAGTCCTTGCCGACCATGAAGCCGGAAAGGTTCTGCAGGAAGATCAGCGGGATCCCGCGCTGATCGCAGAGTTCGATGAAGTGCGCGCCTTTGAGCGAGGACTCGCTGAACAGCACGCCGTTGTTGGCCACGATGCCCACCGGGTGGCCGTGCAGCTTCGCGAAGCCGGTGACCAGGGTGGTGCCGTAGTTCTTCTTGAACTCGTGGAACTTGCTGCCGTCAACCAGCCGGGCGATGACCTCGTGCACGTCGTACTGGGCGTTGACGTCCGTGGGAACGGCGCCGTAGAGCTCATCCGGGTCCGCAACGGGTTCGACGACGGTGTCCACGTCCCAGACGGGTGCGGCCGGCCGCGGCAACGTGGCCACGATGTCCCGGACGATCTGGAGGGCATGCTCATCGTTCTCGGCCAGGTGGTCCGTGACCCCGGAGATTTTCGAGTGCACGTCGCCGCCGCCGAGTTCCTCGGCCGTGACGATCTCGCCGATCGCGGCCTTCACCAGGGGCGGCCCGCCCAGGAAGATGGTGCCCTGGTTGCGGACAATCACGGTCTCGTCGCTCATCGCGGGGACATAGGCGCCGCCGGCGGTGCAGGAGCCCATGACGGAGGCGATCTGCGGGATTTTCGCCGCCGACATCCTGGCCTGGTTGAAGAAGATCCGGCCGAAGTGTTCCTTGTCCGGGAAGACCTCGTCCTGCTTGGGCAGGAACGCGCCGCCCGAGTCCACGAGGTAGATGCAGGGCAGCCGGTTCTCCAGGGCGATTTCCTGCGCCCGGAGATGCTTCTTCACCGTCATCGGATAGTACGTGCCGCCCTTGACCGTGGCGTCGTTGGAAATGACCAGCACCTGCCGGCCGTGCACCAGGCCGATCCCGGCGATGACGCCGGCACCGGGCGAATCGCCGTCGTACATGCCGTCCGCCGCCAGCGGGGCGATTTCCAGGAAGGGGCTGCCGTCATCGAGCAGCCGGTCAATGCGCTCGCGCGGCAGGAGCTTGCCGCGGGCCACGTGGCGTTCCCGGGACTTTGCCGGCCCGCCCAGCGCTGCGGCGGCGAGCCGTTCCCTCAACTCGCCGGCCAGCCCCAGCTGGGCCTCCCGGTTCGCGGCATAGGCTGTGCTCGTCGCATTCAACCGGCTGGCGATTGTCTCCATTGACTGCTTCCGTTCCCTGACCTGCGTGCCGGACCGGCAGCTTAGGCCGCCCGGCCATTTCGGTTAGTACCGCATAACTGAGATTTAGGTTAGTCTCTATTAACTGTGATGTCCAACACAGGGACCATTTGCAACGAGGGGATGCGCCGGTGACCGAGCCCAGCCAGACCGCCCAGCTTCCGTCAGCCCAGGCAGCCTCCACCCAAGCAGCCTCGACTCAGGCAACGTCAACACAGCGCAGCCAGGCCAAGGCGAACAGGCGGCAGGCCCTCTTATCCGCCGCCGCCGCGCTCTTCGCCCTCGAGGGCTTCAACCGCGTGTCCCTGGAGGATCTGGGCGCCGCGGCCGGTGTGAGCGGGCCCGCGGTATACCGCCACTTCGCCGGGAAGCAGGCCGTCCTCGGCGCGCTGCTGCTCAGCGTCAGCAAGGACCTGCTCGACGGCGGCCGCAAGGTGGTGGCCGATGCCGACGGCGACCTGGCGGCGCTGGGCGGCCTCGTGGCCTTCCACGTCGACTTTGCCCTGAGCAACCCGGACGTCATCCGGGTCCAGGACCAGGACTTCAGCAACCTGGCCGGCGAGGACCAGGCGGAAGTCCGCACGCTCCAGCGCAGCTACGTTGAGCTCTGGGTGGACGTGCTGGCCGGACTGCACGAGGGCACGGAGTCCGCCGAACTGCGGATGCGGGCCCATGCCACCTTCGGTCTGATCAACTCGACCCCGCACTCGGTGCGCAGCCACGGGCGCCGGATCGGCGTCCGCCGCGCCCGCCCGTTGCTGGAAAGCATGGCATTGGCCGCGCTCATGGCACCGGTCATCCTGCCCGAACCCTGACCGGTTCCCCGCCCGGCCCGGGCGCACTCCCAAGGGCACTCTTCCCGGGGCATTCCCGCTGTCCGGGCGCACTCCCCGGGGCACTCCCTCTGTCCGGGCGCACTCCCCGGGGCACTCCCTCTGCCGGGGCGCACTCCCGGGGCACTTTGGCGCGGACACGCCGTCAACTGGGCCGCCGACGTCGAATATTGCGCCCAAAATGCCCCCAGACGGCAAACCCACGCAGAAGAACCAGGCGCAGGACATTCCCGGCGCACAAGAAAGCTGCCGGCCGCCCCAAAAAGGAGCAACCGGCAGCTGTTGTTTGGCCTGCGGCGCGCTAAACCGGGTTCCTAGACCATCGCCAGGACCATCCCCGGGTCGGCCAGCATGGCGCCGAGGTCCTGGAGGAAGCGCGAGCCCTGCTCGCCGTCGACCAGGCGGTGGTCGAACGAGAGGCTGAGCGTCATGACCTGGCGCAGGGCGACCTCGTCCTGGTACTCCCACGGCATTTTCCGGACCGCGCCGAGGGCCAGGATGGCTGCCTCGCCCGGGTTCAGGATGGGCGTGCCGGCGTCAATGCCGAAGACGCCGATGTTCGTGATGGAGATCGTGCCCCCGGAAAGGGCCTCAGGACTTGTCTTCCCGGCCCGGGCCGTGTCCGTCAGTTCCGTCAGGGCGGAGGAGATCTCCATGAGGGACAGCCGGTCCGCATCCTTGATGTTCGGAACCGTCAGCCCGCGCGGGGTCGCGGCCGCAATGCCCAGGTTCACATAGTTGAACTGGACGATCTCCTGGTTGGCTTCGTCCCACCGGGCGTTGAGCGTCGGGTGGTTGCGCAGCGCGATCAGCACCGCCTTGGAAACCAGCGTCAGCGGCGTGAGCTTGTAGCCGGCAAACGCGCGGCTGGCCTTGAGCCGTGCCAGAAGCTCCATTGTGGGCGTGACGTCGACCGTCAGGAACTCGGTGACATGCGGTGCGGTGAAGGCGCTGGCCACCATGGCGGCGGCCGTGAATTTCCGCACGCCCTTGATCGGCGTGCGGGTCTCCCGCTCGCCGCCGGCCAGGACGCGCCCAATGGAGGGCGCCCCAACTGATTGTGCAGCGCCGGCGAGTTCCTCCTCTGCTGGCAGGTCTCCCCCGCCGACGAAATTCAGGACATCGTCACGGGTGATGAGCCCGCGCTCCCCCGTGCCGGTCACGGCCTCGAGGTCGACGCCGAGGTCCTTGGCCAGCTTGCGCACCGGCGGCGTGGACCGCGGACGCTCCCCCGGCGCGGATGAGGCCGGCCCGGTTTCGGCAGGCTTGGGGTCAACCGGCTCAGTAGCGCGGACCGGGGCCACCGGCTCGGCGCGGACGGGAGCGGCGGGGGCGGGCTGAGAAGCCGTCGCCGGGGCCGCAAAAGAGCGGGCGCGGCGGGCGGGCCGGCCGGAGGCTTCGAGGACGGCGCCGTAGCCCACGAGGTTCGGCTCACGCTTGGCGGCGGTCCCGTCCGCACCGGCACCGTCGGAACCGCCGGAGCCGTCGTCGTCAATCTCGAACGAAACGATCGGCTTGCCGACTTCCACCACAGTGCCGGGCTGTTCGTGCAGGGCCGCGACCACGCCGGCGAACGGCGAGGGCAACTCGACCACCGCCTTGGCAGTCTCCACCTCGGCGATGATCTGGTTGAGCGTGACGGTGTCGCCTACCGCGACCTTCCAGGCGACGATTTCCGATTCCGTCAGTCCTTCGCCGAGATCCGGCAGCCTGAATTCCTTGATCATGGTGGCGCTCATCCTTCCAGCCCGCTGAGGGAGTTGGGGCGGCCCATGGCACGGTCGACGCCGTCGAGAATCCTGTCGAGGCCCGGCAGGTGGTGCATTTCCAGCTTGGAGTACGGGTACGGAACGTCGAAGCCGGTCACCCGTACCGGGGCGGCTTCGAGGTGGTAGAAGCAGCGTTCGGTGATGCTCGCGGCAACCTCGGCGCCGAGGCCGCCGGACTGGCCGGCCTCGTGCGTGATGACCAGCCGGCCGGTCTTGCGGACAGACGCCTCAAGGGTGACGAAGTCCAGCGGTGCGAGGGAGCGGAGGTCGATGACCTCGACCGAGACGCCTTCGTCCGCGGCCGCGAGTGCGGCGTCGCGGGCAGTTTTGACCAGCGGACCGTAGGCCACAAGGGTGACGTCGTTGCCCTCGGTGACCACGCGGGCCTTCTCCATGGAAAGCGCAGTGCTCAGGTCGACAGTCTCGTCCACCTCGCCCTTGTCGTGGTAGCGCCGCTTGGGCTCGAAGTACAGGACGGGATCATCGGAGGCGATGGCCTGCTGGATCATCGTGTAGGCGTCCTGGGGGTTGGACACGCTGACCACGCGCAGCCCCGAAGTGTGGGTGAAGTAGGCCTCGGGCGATTCCGAGTGGTGCTCCGGAGAGCCGATGCCGCCGCCGAACGGGACGCGGATGGTGATGGGCATCTTGACCGCGCCCTGGGTGCGGTAATGCATCTTGGCGACCTGGCTGACGATCTGGTCGAACGCCGGGTAGATGAAGCCGTCGAACTGGATCTCCACCACCGGGCGGTAGCCGCGGTAGGCCAGGCCGACGGCGGTGCCCATGATGCCCGATTCGGCGAGCGGGGTATCCACGACGCGGTGCTTCCCGAAATCCTTCTGCAGCCCGTCGGTGACACGGAAGACACCGCCGAGGGCGCCGATGTCCTCCCCCATCAGGACCACCTTGGGATCGTTCTCGAGGGACTTGCGCAGGCCCGAATTGATGGCTCGGGCAAAGGTCATCTGCGTCATCAGCGTGCACCTTCTTCAGAAGCGGCTTCTGCGGGATCGCCGAAGGAAGCCAGGTAACGGGAGTACTGCTCCTGCTGGCGGTCCAGCCAGGAGTTGGGCGTGCTGTAAACGTGCTTGAAGATATCCAGCGGCTGCGGCTCGGGCATGTTGATGGTGCCGGCCCGGAGTTCCTTGGCCACGGCGTCGGCTTTCGCGGCGACGGCGTCTTCAAGGTCCGCGGTCAGCAGTCCCTTGCGGTCCAGCAGCGATTTCATCCGGGAGATCGGGTCCTTGGCAGCCCAGTCCTCGAGCTCGTTGGCGTCCCGATAGCGGGTGGGGTCATCCGCCGTCGTGTGCGGGCCCATCCGGTAGGTCACGGCCTCGATAAAGGTGGGGCCGCCGCCATGCCGGGCGCGGTCCAGGGCGATGCGGGTGGCCGCCATGACGGCGAGGACATCGTTCCCATCGACCCGCATGCTGGGGATGCCGAACCCGGAGGCGCGGTCGGCCAGCTGGATGTGGGACTGCAGCCGGACAGGCTCCGAGATGGCCCAGTGGTTGTTCTGGCAGATGAAGACCACCGGCGCCTGGAAGCTCGCGGCGAAGACCATGGCCTCGTTGACGTCGCCCTCGCTCGTGGCGCCGTCGCCGAAGTAGGCCACGGCGACGCAATCGGCGCCGTCATTCTGGATGCCCATGGCATAGCCCGTTGCGTGCAGGCTCTGCGCACCGATGATGATCTGCTGGGTGGCAACGTTGACGGTGAACGGGTCCCAGCCGGCGGAGGCGTTGCCCCGCCAGGCGCGGACCAGGTCCTCCGGTTTCACGCCCCGGCAGAAGGCCACACCGTTGTCGCGGTAGCTCGGAAAGACAAAGTCGTCCTCGCGCAGTGCGCGGGCCGAGCCGATCTGGGATGCTTCCTGGCCGAGCAGCGGCGGCCAGAGTGCCAGCTCGCCCTGCCGCTGGAGGGCGGTGGCTTCGGCATCGATCCGCCGGATGACCACCATGTCCTCGTAGAGGGAGCAAAGCTGCTCGTCGCTGACGTCCTGGAGCCAGGAATCGAACTCCGGATGGCTGATGCGCTCACCCGCCGGAGTGATGAGCTGGACGAGATCGCCGCCCGTCCGCCTCGTTGAATTTTCACTGTTCCCGGGGCCTCCGGCGGAAATTCCGCCCTTGCCCGCGTCGTCGGTAAACACTGTAGTCCGCACCTTCTGACGTCGTCTGACCGGAACTCGCAGGACTTGTGGTCCCGCGGCGCGCCAGCCGCCCGGGCGCCGTTGCCCCGGATAATTGTGACCCTACTCACAATGCTCATCGGGTACAACCACCCCTAAGAATACTGAGCATTATGCACTGCCGGACCACCCCAGACCGTGCTAATCTTGCGCATTATGCAACCCTTGGATGGCACTGACACCCGCCTGCTTTCGGCCATGTCACGGGACCCCCGGCGGACCGTGGTGGCCCTCGCCCAGAAGCTCGGACTCTCGCGCAATACGGTGCAGGCCAGGATGGCCCAGCTGGAGAAAAAGCATGTGTTCCTCTCCTTCGAGCGGCGCATCAATCCGGTGTCCCTGGGGTATCCGCTGATGGCCTTCATCTCCGTCCACGTCCAGCAACAGAAACTCGGCACCCTGGCTGTCGAGCTCGCCGGGATTCCGGAAATCCTGGAGGGCTACGGCCTGACGGGCTCGGCCGATCTGCTCCTGCGGGTGGTGGCGCTCGACGCCGAGGACCTGTTCCGGATCAATGGCAAGATCCTGGCCTGCGACGGCGTGGACCGGACCGATACGGCCCTGGCGATGGGTGAGCTGATCCCGTTCCGGATCCAGCCCCTGCTAGAACGCGGATCCGCCGACAACTGACCCGCCTCATCTGGCGCAGGGAGATCTGTGCGCAGGGAGGCCGCGGCGCTAGGCTGTGTCCGTTGGGTCCCCCCTGAGTCAGTGGGTCCGCGCAGGCGGCCCTGTTCAACAGGCAGTGGCTGTCTGGACTGCCGGAGAGGCTTGAGCCGTGAGCAGTCCCGAGGAACCGCACCGACCGCCGCTGCCCGGGCATGAGCCTGCGGCGGGCCAGCAAGCCCCCGGTCAGCCGCCCGTTCCGTACTATGCGGCCCCGCCCGGGCCGGCCGCACCTGGGCCGGGCGGCGACGGCGCACCGCCCAACTACGCGCCGCCTGCCTCGAATCCGTCTTCCGCCCCACCCGGGAACGGCTCACCGCCCAACTACGCGCCGCCTGCCTCGAATCCGTCTTCCGCTCCACCCGGGAACGGCGCACCGCCCAACCACCCACCGCCCAACTACCCATCTCCCGGAAACGGCGCGCCGTCGTACTACGGCAGCCAGCCGCCGTCGCACTACGGCAGCCCAGGCCAGCCTCCCCCTAAAAAGAGCCGCAAGGCGCTGTGGATCGTCCTCGGGATCGTCGGCGGGGTGCTGCTGCTGGTAGCGGCCGGCGTCGTCATTCTCCTCAGCGTGGTGGGCGGAGCCACCAACCAGGCGCGGGGCATCGCGGACGATTTCACTAAGCTGATCATCGTAGGCGACGTCAACGGCGCCTACGAGAAGTACCTGGATCCGGCCCTCATGGAGAAGATCTCCCGGGAGGAGTTCGCCGCCGGGGTGCGGAGCCTGGAGCTGGACGCCAGCTGCAAACCAAACTATTCCAGCCTCAACGTCAGCACAGACAACGGCTCCAACTCGGCCGACGTCGCGGGTTCCATCGACTGCGACACCAAGCGGGTGGAGCTGGCCTACCGTTTTGAGGGCCGCGACGAGCTCAAGATGGTCAATATCCGGCTGCGGCCGCAGCGCTGACTCCGGCAAGCTCGCTCGCGCCCGTCGCCCAATTGGCGCCGGCCAGTTAACAGCAGGAGCTCCCGTGCTGCTGCACGGGAGCTCCTGCTGTTGGTAGGCCGGTCCTAGTGGTTGGTGGCCTTCTCGGCACCCACTCCGGTCAGGGAACGGACCTCCATTTCGGCCTGCTTCGTGACATCTTCCTTCCGCTTGTCTAGCACGGTGCCGAGCCAGCCAAGGAAGAACGCGAGCGGGATGGAGACGACGCCCGGGTTGCTCAGCGGGAAAATCGCGAAGTTGGCGCCGGGGATCATCGACGTCTTGGCCCCGGAGACCACCGGGGACAGCGCAATCAGGATGATGGCCGCGGACAATCCGCCGTACATGCTCCAGAGCGCTCCCTGGGTGGTGAACCGGCGCCAGAACAGCGAGTAGAGGATGGTGGGAAGGTTGGCGGACGCCGCCACGGCGAAGGCGAGCGCCACGAGGAACGCGACGTTTTGTCCGTTGGCGAAGATGCCGCCGGCGATGGCCAGCAGGCCGATCACCACGACGGTGCGGCGGGCAACCTTGACCTCAGTGCCGGCGTCGGCCTTCCCCTTGGCCAACACGTTGGCGTAGATGTCGTGCGCGAAGGACGCCGCGGCGGTGATGGTAAGGCCGGCCACCACGGCAAGGATCGTGGCAAAGGCCACCGCGGAGATGAAGCCGAGCAGCAACGGCCCGCCGAGGTGGAACGCGAGCAGCGGTGCGGCCGAGTTGACGCCGCCGGGAGCGGACTTGATGGTGTCCGCGCCGACGAGTGCCGCGGCACCGTAGCCGAGCACCAGCGTGAAGAGGTAGAAGATGCCGATCAGCCAGATGGACCACACCACGGACTTGCGGGCTTCCTTGGCCGTGGGCACGGTGTAGAAGCGCATCAGCACGTGGGGCAGGGCCGCGGTGCCGAGCACCAGCGCCAGGCCCAGGGACATGAAGTCGAGCTTGGAGGTATCGGACTTGCCGTACTGCAGGCCCGGATTCAGGACGGCCGGATTCTTCGCGGTTTCCGCGGCACCGCCGAGCAGGTCAGAGAGGTTGAAGCCGTAGATCGCCAGGACCCAGAAGGTCATGACCGCGGCGCCGGCAATCAACAGCATGGCCTTGATGATCTGGACCCAGGTGGTGCCCTTCATGCCGCCGATCAGCACGTACATGATCATCAGGACGCCGACGACGATGATCACCAAGGCCTGTCCGCCCCAGTCGCTGATGCCCAGCAGCAGGGAGATGAGGCTGCCGGCACCGGCCATCTGCGCCAGCAGGTAGAAGAAGCAGACGGCCAGGGTGGAGATGGCGGCTGCGATGCGCACGGGGCGCTGCTTGAGCCGGAAGGACAGGACATCGGCCATGGTGAACTTGCCCGTGTTGCGCAGCAGTTCGGCCACGAGCAGCAGGGCCACGAGCCAGGCGACGAGGAAGCCGATGGAATACATGAAGCCGTCGTAGCCGTTGATGGCGATCGCACCGGTGATGCCCAGGAAGGAGGCCGCGGAGAGGTAATCGCCCGCGATGGCCGTGCCGTTCTGCGACCCCGTGAAGGAACGTCCGGCGGCGTAGTAATCGGCCGCGGTCTTGTTGTTGCGGCTGGCGCGGAAGACGATCACCATGGTGACCGCCACGAACAGGGCGAAGATGGCCATGTTCAGCAGGGTGGTGTCTTTGAGGGCGGCGACATTGACCGCGGGGACCATGAGTGTCATTTTGCTGCTCCGCCTACCGGGTTGCCGTGCTTGTCGAATTCGTGCCCTTCGATCCCGTGGCGGATTTCGGAGGCAATGGGGTCGAGTTTGCGGTTGGAGTAGCTGACGTACCAGCCGGTGATGGCGAACGTGGAGACGAACTGCAACAGGCCCAGGAGCAGGCCGATGTTGATGTTGCCCCAGACTTTCGTGGACATGAATTCCACCGCATAGTCGGCCAGCAGGACGTATGCGAAGTACCAGAGCAGGAATGCAATGGACATCGGGAAGACAAAGCTGCGGTGACGTTTGCGCAGTTCCTTGAACTGCTCCGTCGACTGGACTTCCTTGAAGTCCACGGCCGCCGCTGCGTCCGTTTCTTGGGCGTCGTGACCCATCGGTTCCTCCTCATTGAGAGTGGTGAGCCCACACCGGCTGCCGTGGTCTCGCGGGACTCCGCGTACAACCCCTCAAGCCAATGTGACTGCAATCACTCTGTACCGTGACGCGCGTGCGTTCTAGAACCCCCGCCGGCTGCGTCGCCCAACGGCCCCCAGCCTGCGCCCAACGGTATCCGCAGACGCCGAAACGGGCCCCGCCGGTAGGCTGGCACCATGCCCGACTCTCCCTTGCTCACCGCCGCCGCAATCGCGGTGATTGCCTTGGCGATCGCGGCCGTCGTCGCCGTGGGACTCAAGGTCCTCCGCTCCTTCCGGGACCTCGGCACCGACGTGGAGCGGGCCACCTACAAGACGCTGCATGCCGCCTCCCGTGCCGGCCAGTACCTGCGGACGGGCCTCAACCCGGCCGGCGCGGCCAAGGCCAGCAAGCAATTGCGCAGCCTCCTGGGCTGCGACGCCCTGGCCATCACCGACACAATGGGCGTGCTCGCGTGGGACGGCGCCGGCGAGGAACTCAAGCCCGCCCTGATGGGGCTCGCGGCCAAAGTGCTCGACGGCGGCCACCTCGCCGTGATTCCGGCGGGCGAACTCCAGCTGCTTGCCGCCGGCAGCGGCGGGCAGACGCTGACCCCGGAGGTGGAGCGCGCCGTCGTGATCGCACCGATCAAAGCCGGTGCCCGCGTGGTCGGCGTGGTCGCCGCCTTCGCGCCGGCCGCCGGCGCCGGGCTGGTCCGTGCCACCGGCGAGGTGGCCGACTGGGTGGCCACCCAGGTGGAACTCGCCGAGCTCGACGCCTCCCGCACCCTCTTGATGGAGGCGGAGGTCCGGGCCCTCCGCGCCCAGATCAGCCCGCACTTCATCTACAACTCGCTCAACGCGATCGCCTCCTTCATCAACACGGATCCGGTACGGGCGCGCGAGCTCGTTGTGGAGTTCGCCGACTTCACCCGCTACTCCTTCCGCCGCCACGGCGATTTCACCACCCTGGCCGAGGAACTGCGCTGCATCGACCGCTACCTGCTCCTGGAACGGGCCCGCTTCGGGGACCGTGTGCAGGTCAGCCTGCGGATCGCTCCGGAAGTCCTGAGCACTGTGATCCCCTTCCTGAGCCTGCAGCCGCTGGTGGAAAACGCGGTCCGGCACGGGCTGGAGGCCAAGGAGGGACCGGGTCACATCTCCATCACCGCGGACGACTCCGGCGCGTTCGCGGAGGTGACGATCGAGGACGACGGCGTGGGCATGGACCCGGACCAGCTGCGCTCCGTCCTTGCCGGGCACAACGACGGCGATCACGTGGGGCTGCGCAATGTGGACGCCCGCCTGCGGCAGGTTTACGGTGACGACAACGGCCTCGTGATTGAGACGGCACCGGGCGAAGGTACCCTGATTACGATGCGCGTCCCCAAGTCCCAGCCCCGGCACGACGCCTGATCCGGGAAGGTCCGCGACTAATCCGCGACGGTCCCCGCCGGCTGCACATGCCTGGCGGCCTGGACCGGCCAAAATGCCTCCGGCAGTAGGCTAGAGCCATGATTAACGTCCTCGTCGCCGACGACGAGCTCCCCGCCGTCGAGGAACTGGCCTTCCTGCTCGGCAAGGATGACCGGATCGGCGCCATCCACCGTGCCTCCTCGGGCGCCGAGGCCCTGCGGGTCCTTGAGGCCGAAGAAGTCGACGCCGTTTTCCTCGACATCCACATGCCAGCCCTGTCAGGCCTCGACATTGCCCGGGTCATTTCCCGCAGCTCCCATCCTCCCGCCGTGGTCTTCGTGACCGCGGACGAGGACTGCGCGCTGGAGGCCTTCGAACTCGCGGCCGTGGACTACCTCCTCAAGCCGCTGCGCGCCGAACGGCTGGCGAAATCGATCGGCCGCATCAGCGACCTGCTCAAGGACGGTGCCCCGGCGCCCGAAATGATCACCGTGGACCTGGGCGGGACCACCAAGATGATCCGGCGCGAAGACGTCACGTACGTCCAGGCGCAGGGCGACTACGCCCGGCTGCACACCGCGGAGGCGAGCTACCTCATCAGGGTTCCGCTGACCGACCTCGAACAGCAGTGGGCCGACGCCGGGTTCCTGCGCATCCACCGCTCCTATCTGACCGCGCTGAACCACATCAGCCACATGAAGCTTGCCGCGGCGCGGCCCAGCGTCACCGTGGCCGGGGCCGAACTGCCCATCAGCCGCCGGCACCTGCCGGCGGTCCGGGAAAAGCTCGAAGCAAGCCGTATCCGGCCGCAGGCATGACGCGGGTCCGGGTCACGGCGCCGCGGACCGTCACGTCGGGCAGCGCCACGTCGGGCGGTGCCACACGGGGCAGTGCCGCCCTGGCCGGCGGGCGCTCCACGGCGGCCCCGCACGAGGCAGCAGAGGAATCCGACGCCGGACAGCTGTTCGTCCGCTCGCTCATCCGGTCCCAGCTCCGGCTGGGCCTCGTGGTGGGCCTGGGTTTCCTGCTGATCCTGCTCGCCTTCCCGCTCATGCTCGGGCTGGTCCCCGGCCTGGCGGGCTCCACCATTGCCGGCCTGCCCTTCGACTGGGTGCTGCTGGGTGCCGGAATCTATCCGGTGATTGGTCTCAGCGCCTGGCTGTACGTGCGGACCGCCGCCAGGAACGAGGCCCGCTACCGGGACCTCGCGGGCGACAAGTGAGGGACATGACCGGAGAGCTGACGTCCCGGGTGGGCGGAACGTGAACCCCGTCGTCGGCGTGGCCGCGTTCGCCGCGGTCTCGCTCGCCACGGCCGTCATCGGTTTCTACGGGCTGCGGATCTCACGCACCACCGGGGACTTCTACGTGGCGTCCCGGACGGTCAAGCCGTGGTGGAATGCCTCGGCGATCGGCGGCGAGTACCTCTCGGCAGCGAGTTTCCTGGGTGTCGCCGGACTGATCCTGCTCTCCGGCACCGATGCGCTGTGGTACCCGGTGGGCTACACGGCCGGGTACCTGATGCTGCTCTTGTTCGTGGCCGCTCCCCTGCGCCGCTCCGGTGCCTACACGATTCCGGATTTCACCGAGGCGCGGCTCGATTCGCGGGCCGTCCGCCGCGTCACCAGCCTGGTGGTGGTCCTGGTCGGCTGGCTCTACATCGTCCCGCAGCTCCACGGCGCGGCCCTGGCTATCCGGATCACTACGGGCCTTCCGGCCTGGGTGGGCCCGGTGGCTGTGGTCGGCGTCGTCTGCATCACCGTGGTGGCCGGCGGGATGCGCTCCATTACGTTCGTCCAAGCGTTCCAGTACTGGCTCAAGCTGACCGCGCTGGCGGTGCCGATCGTGTTCCTGCTGTTTGTGCTGGGCGGCGGCGAATCCGCCGTGGCGGAGTCGCCGTCATCCAGCGCAGCCAATCCGACGGCGCTGGCCCCCGCGGGGCCGTATCAGATCATTTCACTGCTCGTGGCCCTGCTCTTTGGGACACTTGGGCTGCCCCACGTGCTGGTCCGCTTCTACACGAACCCGGACGGGCAGTCCGCCCGGCGGACCACCCTGATTGTCCTGGGCCTGCTGTCGGTCTTCTACCTGTTCCCCACGGCGTATGGCATGTTCGGGCGCATGTTCGCCCCCGACCTTGCCCAGAGCGGCCAGGCCGATGCGCTGGTGCTGCTGCTGCCCGGCCGGATGATCGGCGGGATGGCCGGCGACCTGCTGACGGCGCTCGTAGTGGCCGGGGCGTTCGCGGCGTTCCTGTCGACGACGTCCGGGCTGGTGGTCTCCCTGGCGGGCGTGATCAGCCAGGACGTGTTCGGCGGCAGTGTCCGGGGCTTCCGGCTGGCGGCGCTGATCTCGGCCATCGTCCCGCTAGGGGTCGCATCGATGACCGAATCGCTGGCGCTGGCCGGCAGCGTGGGGCTCGTGTTTGCCTTTACGGCGTCCACCATCTGCCCGGTCCTGCTGCTGGGCATCTGGTGGCGGGGACTGACCGACGCCGGGGCAATCGCCGGCATGGCGACCGGCGGCGTGCTCTGCGGCAGCGCGATGGTGGCCGGCTCGGTGCTGGGCGCTGCCCAGACGCCGTCGTGGCTGGCGCAGCCCGCCGCCTGGACGGTCCCGGCGGCGTTCGCCGTCACAGTCCTGGTGTCCCGGGCCACGCGGGCCCGCGTGCCGCGGACCCTGACGCGGCTCATGACCCGGCTGCACACCCCGGAACGGCCGCTCGCGACGGAACGGTGACGCGCCGTCGACCCGGCAGGGGGCGCGCGGCATCCGGCAGGGGGCACCCGGCGTCGGGCGTGATTAGTCGATGGCCGCCATGAGCTCGACGGCGCGCTCCAGGAACGCGTCGACCTGGCTTTCCTCGTAGCCGTCCCGGCCCACAGCGGGGCGGAACACGGCACGCCGGACGTTGTCCACGCTCAGCGGCTGGTCTTCCTCGAGGTAGCCGATCAGCTCGTGGCACAAATCGTCAACGTCGGTGATGTTGTAGCTGCGGGTCTTGGGCTTGGACGGGCGCCGGAAGCGCTGGCCGTCCGGGCGGTGCAGGCGGCCGCGCAGGACGCCCGCGAGCCGTCCGATTTCGCGCAGCCAGGCGTCCTCGCCGCGCTCGGCAACCAGCTCATCGCGCTCCCGCCGCGCCAGGGCGTCTTCGAGCCGGTCCAGCGCGGCGTCCACGCCGGCCGCAGCGTAGCCGCCCTTCACAGGATCGAAGGACACGGCGCGGACGTCGGAGCTCTTGATGGCGCGGGCGGCCGCTGACGGCGCTTCAAATGACACCCGGGCGCGCTGCAGGAAATCGTCGACCTGCTTGGCGTTGTAGCCATACTGGTTCCGCTGCACGCGGTCAAAAGACGCAGGAATCTGCCGTTGAATGTCCACTGTTTCTTTGTTCCTTTGATGCCGTTCGGCTGGTTTGCTCGGCACCATTCTAGGCGCCGGAAGTGCTGGTGCCGTGCTTCTAGGCGCCGGCGAGGGCCGAGAACAGGATGAACGCCACCGGCGAGGCGAAGACAATCGAGTCCAGACGGTCCATGACGCCTCCGTGACCGGGGAGGATGCTGCTCATGTCCTTGATGCCGAGCTCGCGTTTGACCATCGATTCGGCGAGGTCGCCGGCGGTGGCGGCTGCCACCATGCCCACGGCGACCACCACGCCGAACCACCAAGGCTCGCCCAACACGAAGATCATGGCGAGCACGCCCACAATGACGGCGCCGGCGATCGAGCCGGCGAAGCCTTCCCAAGTCTTCTTGGGGCTGATCTTGGGGGCCATCGGATGCTTGCCCAAGGATGCGCCCACGAGGTAGCCGAAGGTGTCGTTGGCTACTACAAGGAGCAGGAGGGTGGCGATTTGCCAGGCTCCCTGCGGGATCACCCCGTCGGGCCAGAGGCCCACCGGCGTCTCGCCGTCGGCGGTGTGCAACAGCAGCGTCGCGAAGCTGATCAGGAACGGCACCCAGGACAAGGTGAAGACCCCCGCGAAGATGCTCCGCGCGGAGCCGGCGGCACCCTCCAGGGTCCGCCATAACAGCACCGCCACGCTGCTGACGAGCATGGCAAAGAGCAGGCTTTCCAGTCCGCCGAAGTAGGCGGCGATCGGCATGGCGACCGTTCCGACCATCACGGGGACGATCGGCAGCCGTGTGCCTGCGGCCTCCAACGCGCGGTAAATTTCCCAGACGCCGAAGATCGCAAACGTGGCGGTCACCAGGACGAAGCCGAGCGGGAGGAAGAGCAGCCCGCCGAGGACGCACACGAGCATGCCCACACCCGACCCGATGGCGGCGGGCAGGTTCCGGCCCGCCTTGGGCGTCGGGTTTTCGCGTTGCTTCCCCCGCCTCCGGGCGCGCGGCCCGGAGGTCTCCTTTGCCTGATCCATCAGACCTCGAGCAGCTCAGCTTCCTTGCGCTTGAGCAGCTCGTCAATCCCGTCCACGTGCGCCTTGGTGATGGCGTCGAGTTCCTTCTCGCCGCGTGCGCCTTCGTCTTCGCCGGCGTCGCCGTCCTTGACGAGCTTGTCCAGCGTTTCCTTGGCCTTGCGGCGGATGTTGCGGATGGACACCTTCGCGTCCTCACCCTTGGACTTGACGATCTTGACGTATTCCTTGCGTCGTTCGCTGGTCAGCTCGGGAATGGTAATCCGGATGACGTTGCCGTCGTTGGAGGGGTTGGCACCCACCTCGGAGTCGCTCAGGGCGCGTTCGATGTCGCGCAGGGCTGTCTTGTCGTACGGGGTGATGAGGATGGTGCGGGCATCCGGGACCGCGAAGGAGGCCAGCTGCTGCAGCGGTGTCGGGGTGCCGTAGTACTCCACGACGACCTTGTTGTACAGGCCAGGCGTCGCGCGGCCGGTCCGGATCGAGGCGAAGTCGTCCTTGGCTACCTCAACTGCCTTGTCCATCTTGTCCCCGGCTTCGAGCAGGGTTTCTTCGATCACGGTCTCTCCTCAGAAATTGGTGCGTCCCGGGGGCCGGGGCGCGGCACGTCTTCTTGTGCGCCTGTGTCTTCCGCCAGCCGGCGGAAAGGTCCTGAAAACATCCTAGCTGTTGCTAAGGGGTGACGACGGTGCCCAGGTCTTCGCCCCGGATGGCGCGGGTGACATTGCCCTCGCCTTCCATGCCGAAGACCACCATGGTGAGGTTGTTGTCCTTGCACATGGTCATCGCGGTCTGGTCCATCACGCGGATGTCGCGGCGAAGGGCGTCGTCGTAGCTGAGGCGGTGCAGCTTCTCCGCCGACGGGTCCTTCTTCGGGTCAGCGGTGTAGACGCCGTCGACGCCGCTCTTGGCCATCAGGACGACGTCGGCGTGGACCTCCAGGGCGCGCTGGGCGGCAACGGTGTCCGTCGAGAAGTACGGCAGGCCGGCGCCGGCGCCGAAGATGACAACCCGGCCCTTTTCCATGTGGCGGATGGCGCGGCGGGGAATGTAGGCCTCGGCCACCTGGCCCATGGTGATGGCGCTCTGCACGCGCGTTTCCACCCCGGCCTGTTCCAGGAAGTCCTGGAGCGCGAGGCAGTTCATGACAGTTCCGAGCATGCCCATGTAGTCGGCGCGGGAGCGGTCCATGCCGCTCTGGGACAGTTCGGCGCCGCGGAAGAAGTTGCCTCCACCGACGACGATTGCGACCTCGACGTCGGGGACTGCAGCGGCGATCTGCTTGGCCACGCCGCGGACGGTATCCGGGTCAACGCCAAGTTTCCCGCCCCCGAAGACCTCGCCGGAGAGCTTCAAAAGGACGCGGCGCCTGTTCTTCTTTGGCTGGGCTGAAGTGGTGACGGTTTCCATGGTGCCTTCCCGTTGGTGAACTCTGAGTTAGGTTATCGTGCTGTGCGCCCAAGGCGGCATTCCGGCCGTGACCGGAACCATGCCTCGCGCGTGCATGCAAAAGGGGTGGCCACCGTGGTGACCACCCCCTTAGCGTGCCTGGCTATTGCCTGACTGGTGTCTGTCTAGTCTCTGACTAGGAACCGACGCGGAAGCGCGTGAACGCGGTTCCCTTGACGCCGGCCTCTTCGAGAACCTGGGCGACAGACTTCTTGGCATCCTTGGCGAATGCCTGGTCGAGGAGAACCTCGCCCTTGTAGAAGCCGGTGACGCGGCCTTCGACGATTTTGGTCATCGCGGCTTCGGGCTTGCCCTCGGCCTTGGCGGTTTCCTCGGCGATGCGGCGCTCGGACTCGACGAGCTCGGCCGGAACATCCTCGCGGGAGAGGTAGTTCGGGGACATCGCGGCGACGTGAACAGCGACGTCGTGGGCTGCGGTGGCAGCTGCTTCGCCTTCGCCGTCAACAGCAAAGAGCACGCCGACCTGGGCCGGGAGATCCTTGGAGGTCTTGTGCAGGTAAGCGTCGACCGTTGCGCCCTCGATGCGGGAGATGCGGCGGACAACAACCTTCTCGCCCAGAACAGCGCCCTCTTCGATGACAACCTCGGACAGCGGCTTGCCGTCGACGTCGGTGGCCAGCAGGGTCTCAAGGTCGGCAGCGCCGGACTCGACGGCCACGGTGAGGACCTTGTCAGCCAGCTGGATGAACTTGTCAGCCTTGGCGACGAAGTCGGTCTCGCAGTTGACTTCGATCATCACGCCGACGCCGTTGGAGACCTTGGCAGCAACCAGGCCTTCAGCGGTGGAGCGGCCTTCGCGCTTGGTGGCGCCCTTGAGGCCCTTGATGCGGATGATTTCGATGGCCTTCTCGGCGTCACCGTTGGCTTCGTCAAGAGCCTTCTTGACATCCATCATGCCGGCGCCGGTGCGCTCGCGCAGAGCCTTGATATCAGCGGCAGTGTAGTTCGCCATGTGAACCCCTCTGTCTAGAAATTTATGTGGTGTACGGACCGACAGGACGGCTGCTCACCGAGTGAGCGGCCATCCTGTCGGTACCCCCTATGCAGCTGAGCGCATGTGGGGAGATCCAGATTTACTTGTCTGACTACTTAGCTTCGTCGGCAGCCGGTGCTTCTTCAGCAGCCGGTGCAGCTTCAGCGGCGGGTGCCTCTTCGGCAGCCGGAGCAGCCTCAGCGGCGGGTGCCTCTTCGGCAGCCGGAGCAGCCTCAGCGGCGGGCGCTGCAGCAGCTTCAGCCTTGTTGCCTTCGAGGAGCTCGCGCTCCCACTCGGCCAGCGGCTCTTCCGGAGCTTCCGTGGTGCCGGTGGCGCGCTGGTTGCGGGCGATGAGGCCCTCGGCAACGGCGTCGGCGACCACGCGGGTCAGCAGGTTGACGGAGCGGATGGCGTCGTCGTTACCCGGGATCGGGAAGTCGACTTCGTCGGGATCGCAGTTGGTGTCCAGGATGGCAACAACCGGGATGTTCAGCTTCTTGGCTTCGTCGACAGCAAGGTGTTCCTTCTTGGTGTCAACGATCCACAGCGCGGATGGCGCCTTGGTCAGGTTGCGGATACCACCGAGGTTGGTTTCCAGCTTGGTGAGTTCGCGGCGAAGGAGCAGCAGTTCCTTCTTGGTGTAAGCCGAACCGGCGACGTCGTCGAAGTCAATCTCTTCGAGTTCCTTCATGCGCTGGATGCGCTTGGAGACCGTCTGGAAGTTGGTCAGCATACCGCCGAGCCAACGCTGGTTGACGTACGGCTGGCCAACGCGGGTGGCCTGCTCGGCGATGGATTCCTGCGCCTGCTTCTTGGTGCCGACGAAGAGAACGGTGCCGCCGTGTGCAACGGTGGCCTTCACGAACTCGTAGGCACGGTCGATGTAGGACAGCGACTGCTGCAGGTCAATGATGTAGATACCGTTGCGCTCCGTGAAGATGAAGCGCTTCATCTTCGGGTTCCAACGGCGGGTCTGGTGTCCAAAGTGGACGCCGCTGTCAAGCAGCTGGCGCATAGTTACGACGGGCATGCCGACGCTCCTTCCGGCAGGTCATTCATGAGAGAGCCCATGGCTCTCTTACCCTGCCAATAGTTGACGGTTGTTTAGCATTCGCCCGGGGCGGGCGTTGCTCCTGGCATCCACTGCGCTTCCCATCCGTACCCGAAGGAACGGACCGCAGGAGGCACAGTCCTCCGCAGCTGAAGTTTCAGGCTTCTTTTGAGGAGGGCTGGATACGCGTAGTCAGCCACTGCTCCCCCGCACCCCTGAATGAGGCGTGCCGGCCTGGACAACCACGAATTATCGCGACGTACAAGCGTGAGGGCACAGCAAACTGCTCCACCAAGTGTACTACAGCGGCCCCGTACCGAAGGACGGTTTTCGCGGGGTCGCGGGGCCGGGTTCCGGGGCTTTGACGGGCGCCGTTGGGCATGTTTCGTGACGCCCGGGATTGCGGCTGGCCGGCATGCGACTGGGGCCGGTATCCGTCGTTGGGCGGTAGCCGTCCTAGCTGCCTCCGGGCCTTCGCCGAATCCCTCGTGGCGTCGTCGAGCACATTCCGCGGCGCCCGGAACCGAAGACGAACGGGCATCAGACTGGGATGCAGGCGCCTCCCGACCGTACTTGAGGCTTTTCCACATAGCCCTCGTGGGACATTCCGCCCAGCGCGCCGCCGCGGCAGGCTGGGGCCATGAAGATCTCCCCCGGCCTTGCAGCACTGCTCCTGGCACTGTCCCTCATCCCGGCTGATTCAGTCGCCGCGGCCTTCAAAGTTTCGGCGTCCACCCAGGTCTCGGCGTCCACCCAGGATTCGGTTTCCACCCAGGGTTCGGTTTCCACCCAGGGTTCGGTTTCCACCCAGGGTTCGGTTTCCACCCAGGGTTCGGTTTCCACCCAGGGTTCGGTTTCCACCGTTCGCGGCTCCCCGGGGGCAGCGCCTGTCCCGGCACCCGCCTGGCGCTGGCCGCTCAGCCCGCGGCCGGCGGTTCTGCGCGCCTTCGATCCCCCGGCCAGGCCGTGGCTCAGCGGTCACCGCGGTGTCGACCTTGCCGCGGCACAGGTTGGTGCCCCGCTCATCTCGCCGGCCGCCGGAACGGTGAGCTTTGTCGGGACGGTGGTGAACCGGCCGGTCATCACGATCGATCACGGCAACGGGCTGCGCAGCAGTTTCGAGCCGGTGGCGAGTTCACTGAGGGCCGGGGCCGCCATCGCGGAGGGCGATGTCCTGGGGCAGGTACAGGCCGGCCACTGCGGCCCGGCACCGCCCTGCCTCCATTGGGGCGTCCGGCGCGGCGAAGAATACGTCAATCCGCTGGCGTTCGTGATGGATCTGCGACCTTCCGTCCTGCTCCAGCCCATTGACGCTGGCCCATCATGAACGGCTCCCTCATGAACGGTTCCCTCATGAACGGCTCCCTCATGAACGGCTCCCTCATGAACAGCCCCCCATGAACGGCTCCCGTGTGAACTGCTCACCCGTGACCGCTCCCTCGTGCAGGCACGGCAGGCAGTCTCGGCGGCTGTTCGGCGCGGATTAGACGATTGCGGATATTCCCGTGATCGCCCGGCCGGTGACCAGGGTGTTGATCTCGTGCGTGCCCTCGTAGGAATAGATGGCTTCGGCGTCCGCGAAGACTTTGGCCATCTCGAAGTCCGTCACGATTCCGTTGCCGCCGAGGATGCTCCGACCCAGGGCCACACTCTCGCGCATGCGCGCGGTGGTGAACGCCTTAGCCAGGGCGGACTGCTCGTCCTTCGCCTCGCCCGCGTCCTCCAGCTGGGAAAGCCTCACCATCATGCCCATGGAGCTGACCGCGTTGCCGAGGATCTGCACGAGCTGGTGCTGGATCAGCTGGAAGGAGGCAATCGGGCGGCCGAATTGACTGCGTTCCACGGCGTAGCGCCGGGCGACGTCGAAGGCCGCGAGCTGCTGGCCCACCGCTTGCCAGGCCACGGCGAGGCGGGTGACTTTCAGGACCTTGTTAGTATCGCGGAAGCTGTTGGCGTTGGCGAGCTTGAAGAACTCCGGCACCACCACGTTGTCGAGCGTGATGTCGGCGTTCTGGACCGTGCGCAGCGAGATCTTGTTCTCGATCTTCACGGCGCTGTATCCCTCGGTCTTGGTGTCGACGAGGAAGCCCTTGACCTGGTTGTCCTCGATGTCGCGGGCGTAAATGACCACCCAGTCGGAGAAGGTGGCGTTACCGATCCAGCGCTTGGCGCCGTTGAGGATCCATTTGCCGCCGTCGCGCCGCGCCGTGGTGCGGGTGCCGCCAGCGACGTCGGAGCCGCCAAGAGGCTCGGTGAGGCCGAAGGCGCCGATCTTCTTGAGCGAATAGATTTCCGGAAGCCACGCGTCCTGCTGCTCCTGGGAGGCAAGGGCTTCGATGGAGCCGGTGAAGAGCCCGTCATGGACGCCCATGAACGTCGCGATCGACGTGTCCGCCCGGGTGGCCTCGGCGTGCAGGATTCCGGCGAAGAGGTTCGAGTACCCCTGCCTTCGGACCGGGCTGACCAGGTCGATTTCGGCAAGCTTCGGGATCAGCTCCATGGGGAACTCCGCGCGATTCCAGCAACCAACGGCGATCGGCCTGACCTCGCGGGTGAGGAACTCGCGGACCTCGGCCAGCCTGTCCTGCTCCTTGGCGCTGAGCAGCTGCTCGAACGCGAAGAAGTCGCCGTCGGCGTAGGGCAGGTTGTTAATGTCGATTGCAGCTTTGGGCATGATGTTCCTTCACTCGTGATCAGCGGCGACCAAAAGGACGCAGACTTAGCGCCGGCGATATGTTACTGACCAGTAACATATCGCAGTCTGCTGACGGCTGCAAGCACCGGGCCCGACAAAAAGGGAGCCGCGGCCGACGTCGGACGTCAGCCACGGCTCCCGTGGTGCGGCCCCCAGGATGAGGAGGATCCCGCAGAAATGTAGGGCTACTCGGACTTGAACCGAGGACCTTAGGATTATGAGTCCCGCGCTCTAACCAGCTGAGCTATAGCCCCCTGCGCCCGGAGGCAGTCCTGGCCCGTGGGGGCCGGATTGATTCCGGGCAAAAATACTCTAGCAATAGTAGACGCATCGCAGGTGCATGCGGCCACCGGTCGGCACGGTGCGCCTCCAGCCGGCCCGCCCGCAACGGGCCACAACGGGCCACAGCCGGCCCAGCAGCAGCCTGCCTAGACGACGAAGTCGTCGTAGCTGGCGCCCCGGTAGATGTCCTCAAACGTCTGCAGCGTGCGCGCGATGCCGTGGTTCTCCACCATTTCCCGGCTGGTCTTGCCCATAGCCGCGAGTTCGTGTGAGGGCAGCGAGAAGACACTGGCCAGCTTGTCGGCGAGGTCATCGCTGTCGTTGGGCGTGAAGAGGTAGCCGTTCTCCCCGTCACGCACCAGGTGCGGCAGCGCCATCGCGTTGGCCAGCAGGACTGGCGTCGAAGCCGACATCGCCTCCAGGGTCACCAGGGACTGAAGTTCCGCCGTGCCGGGCATGCAGAACACGTCGGCCATGATGTAGGCCCTGCGAAGGTCGGCGTCGCTGGCCATGCCGAGGAATCTGACCCTGTCCGTCAGTCCCAGCCGGGCGACCTGGGCCTCGAGGGCCGGACGGACTTCTCCGCCGCCGACGATTTCCAGGTGGATATCCAGGTTCTTGGGCGTCTTGGCGACGGCGTCAATCAGCACGTCCACGTGCTTCTCCTCGGCCAGCCGGCCGACGAAGAGTGCGGTGGGGCTGGCGTGGCGTTCCACCGTCTCGTCGGGACGCAGCTCGTAATTGGCGGCGTCGATGCCGTTGGACAGCGGCAGGACCTTGCGGAGGAATGCGTGCTGGTGCATGGCTTTGGCGGCCAGCGGCGTGGGTGTGGTCACGACGTCGGCCTGGCCCATGACCTTGCCCATATCCCTCCAGGAGATCCGGCCAATGATGTCCTTGAACCACTGCGGGAACGGCAGGAAGGGGTTCAGGTTTTCCGGCATGAAGTGGTTCGTCGCCACCACCCGGATGCCGCGCTTCACAGCTTCGTAGAGGACGTGCTCGCCGATCATGTAATGGCTCTGGATGTGCACCACGTCCGGCTGGACGCGGTCAAACAAAAGACCGATTTCCTTCTTGATCTCCCAGGGGAAGGTGATCCGGAAGTACTCGTGCGTGGGCACGGAATGGGAGCGAAGGCGGTGCACGGTGGCCTCTTCGCTGAACTCGCTGTAGCTCGCGCCCTTGCCCGGGCGGCATGCCAGGACGTGCACGTTGTGCCCGCGGGCAGTCATGCCCTTGGCGAGGCGGTAGCCGAACTGGGCGGCGCCGTTGACGTGGGGCGGGTACGTGTCAGCGGCAATCAGGATGGTCAGCGGGGACTGGTTGTCGGACTTGGTCACGGGAAGAGCTCCTGGTGGTCGCTGTGCGGACAGCTGGATCAATGGCGGCCGGCTGGCGGTCGGCACAGGCGCGCCGGGCCTGCAGCCGAAGCTTGGACTGATGCCCTAGGACCTGCCCGCCGCCTTCCGCGCTTCCTTCTTGCGCTTGGTGACTTCCGGGTGGTGCCTGGAGAGGGCTATAACTCCCACGATAGCAAGCAATGCGGCCGTGCCCATGGCAATAGCCGTCACGGCTTGGACGTCTGGGCGCAGTTCTCCCAGAATCACGATGCCGATCGCGATGCCCACAATGGGGTCAATCACGGTCAATCCGGCGATCACGAGGTCCGGCGGGCCGCTGGAGTAGGCGTTTTGAACAAACCACGATCCCAGAGCGCCGGCAGCAATAAGCGCCAAGACGCTGTACCACGGCACATTCAACAGGAACTGTCCGTTGGGATCGAGCAGATGCCTGCCAATGATGCGGGTCAGGACAGCTACGAAGCCAAACAGGACGCCGGCGCCAAGGATGTAGACGAATGCGCTCAGGCGGTGCTTGAACAGGACGGCGAGCGTGCCGAAAAGCCCCACGGCCAAGGCCAGGAGCAGCACGATGGTCAGCTCGTCCGAGGCACTGACGTTGTGGTTCTCCTGGGTCGCGTTGACAGCCAGCAACACGAACAGCGCTGAGCCCGTCACACAGCAAGAGATCGCCACGACGGTTGCCCGGTTCATGCTCAGGCCCTGGTCCTTGGTGTTGACCACGGTGGTGATGACCAGCGCGATCGCGCCGATCGGCTGCACCACCGTCAGGGGGGCCATGACGAGGGCGACGGCGTTCATCGCCATGCCGACGCACAGCAGCAGGAGGCCGAGCACCCAGCGCGGATTGCGCGCAAGCCGCAGCAGGCCGTGGCTGCTCAGCGCGAGGCCACCGGTATCGGCCTTGACCGCGCTGCCCTGGCGCTGGGCACCAAAGGCCAGGCAGAAGGCGCCGAGTACCGCAAGCAAAACCGCAAGCCACACCATCAGTGGGAGCCGCCGTCGTGCGCCCGAAGCTGCCTGCCCTTGGCAATGATGGCCCCGACGTAGTTGTACGCCGCGATCCAGTGGCCCACGAGGCCCAGGCCCAGGAAGATCCACGCGACCGTGGCGTAGACGTTCGCGGCGGGCACCGGAAGTTTGGACAGCACCAGCAGCGGTGTGCCCACCAGCAGCAGGCCCGTCCGGATCTTTCCGATGCGGCTCACCGGCAGATCCGGGTGGCCGTGGAAATAAAACAGTGACAGGGCCAGCAGGACCGCGTCCGGCACCAGCAGGGCGACGAGGTACCACCACTCGACGACGCCGGCGATCACCAGGGTCACGGCCACGGCGATCAGTGAGAGCCTGTCGGCAATAGGGTCCATGACCCGTCCGAGGTTGGACATCTGGTTGAAGCGGCGGGCGATGTAGCCGTCCACCCAGTCGGTGCTGGCCATGACGGCGAGCACGAGGGCACCGTAGCCGTACTCGTGTTCCGAGAGGACCAACCAGATGAACAGGGGAACACCAAGGAAGCGCACCACGGTCAGGACATTTGGAACCGTGAAGACCGCGTCGCGGTGGACGAGGGGTTGCCCGGGGCGGGCACCAGCGCCGATGAACTTCATCGATTCCCCCTTTCCGTGGACGGCAACGGTTTGGCGTGTCGGTTCAGGGTCTGCCTAACCCTTCATGAGCCTGCGCACCAGAACTGCCAAGGCGGCGGCCGACGCGGCCAGCACAGCAAGGGGCTTCCAACGGTTCTTGATTTGGCCGGTCAGGTTCTGCCCGTCAGTGGATGTGGGCGTCCCCGCCGAGGTGCGTGCTGAGGAGCGGAATTCTGCGATCTTGTCGCTGAGCTGCGCCTTCCCGACCTGCAGCCGGGCCTGGGTGGCGGCCAGCAGCGTCTGGGCTTGGGTCTTGACATCGAGTTCCCGGCCGAGGTCGTCGCGGACGCCGGTGAGATGCGTCCGCCGCTGGTCCAGCCGGCTTCGGAGTTCGGCCTCTGTGGGGGCAGGCCCCAAGTCGGGCTGCGCGGCGGCTTTGGCTTCCTTTTCCGCCTTCGCCTTGGCGGCTGCGGCTTCCTTGGCGGCCTTCGCGGCTTTGTACTGTTCGGAGTTCGGATCCAGGACGGCTGCGTCGAACGCGGAGCCTTCCCTGGCAATGCCAAGATCGTGCCTGAGTCCCCGGATTGTGTCCTCGGGAACCAGAGGCATGACCGCCTTGAACTTCCTCTGCCCGATGAGCGCCCCGATCGCGGCAATGATCAGGCACACAGCCGAGACCAGCAAGGCGGCGAGCCACGCCGGCATGATCGTGGCAAGGCCCATGATCGCGGCGACCATCAGCCCGATCACCAGCAGGCCGATGAAGACCAGGGCGACGGCGAAGAAGGCGCCGGCAACACCGAGCTGCATCCCCTTGCGCTTGATTTCCGCCTTGGCCAGAGCAATCTCGTCACTGAGCTGGCGGGGCGCCAGCTTGAAGATCATCTTCAAGGTTTTCGGCAGCGCGGAAATGCGCAATCCGCTGCCTGTCCCGCCGCTGTGACGTCCGCTCATCGGTCCCGCCTAACTGGTGCCATCCGTCGATCCGCTCACGCGGGCTTGCCGGGTCTGGACAGCTTCGCACAGACCCCGGTGTCAAAACTATCATTTAGGCTCTTGGCAGGCCCTTTCAGGCAAGGTGTGGCGCGCCCGCCCAGCCACCGGCCGGCCGCCCTCGCGGGCCCTAGGATGGACCTCTGTGAGTACAGCCCCCAATCCCGGTGATTCCCTCAGCCGGCGTCGCAAGTTCCTCTATATCCTGACGCTCGGTGCCTTGACGGCTCTGGGGCCGTTCACCGTGGATCTTTACCTGCCCGCATTCCCTGCCCTGGAAGACAGCCTTGGCGTCTCCGAGGCCGCGGTGCAGCTGACGCTCACGGGGACGACCATTGGGTTCGCGCTGGGACAGCTGGTGGTGGGGCCGCTGAGCGACAAGTTCGGCCGGCGGCTGCCCCTGATCCTGGCGACGGCGGTCCACATCACCGCTTCCCTGGGCGCAGCCCAGTCCACGGATATCGCCACGCTGGGTTTCTTCCGTGTCCTCATGGGCATCGGGGCCGCCGGCGGCGGTGTGGTGGCCATGGCCATGGTCCGCGACCTCTTCAGCGGCTACGCCATGGTGCGGATGTTCTCGCGGATGGCCCTGGTCAACGGCCTGGCCCCGATCCTCGCCCCGGTCATCGGCTCCCAGCTGCTGCTGCTGATGCCCTGGCCGGGCATCTTCCTGTTCCTGGCCGCCTACGGGACCTGCGTCATCATCGCGGCCCTGTTCGTGATCCGGGAGACCCTGCCGCCGGAGCTGCGGGGCAAGACCGGGATGACCGTGCGCCAGCGCTACAAGGTGCTGTTCTCCGACCGGATCTTCGTTGGCCTGCTGCTGGTGGGCGGTATGAACTTCGCGGGCCTCTTCGCCTATCTTTCCGCCTCGCCGTTCCTGTTCCAGAACGTCTACGGTTTCACCCCCCAGCAGTATGGCCTGCTCTTCGGCATTAACTCCCTCGGCATCGTGGCAGGCGTGCAGACCAGCGCAAGGCTCATCAGGCGCGTCCCGCCACAGTGGATCCTGGCCTGTTCCACGGCTTGGATGTTCGTCATGGCCGTCCTGATTGTCGTCTTCGACCAGCTGGGATTCGGGCTGTGGGGCGTCCTGGTGCCGCTGTGGTTCTACATCCTCGGCGCCGGATTCACCTTCCCCACCGTGCAGGTGCTGGCCCTGGCCAAACACGGCGCCCAGGCCGGAACTGCGGCGTCCCTCCTTGGCGCGGCGACCTTCATGATGGCGGGCCTGGTTTCCCCGGTGGTCGGCTGGCTCGGCGTCGGGTCCGCGACCCCCATGGGCGCTGTCCAGGCCGCCTGCATCCTGTTGGCAGCCGCTGCCCTGTGGCTGGTCGTGCGGCCCAGCACGGTGCCTCCGATCCAGTAGGGCCGGCTCCCCCGCGAGGGACATGCCCATTCTTCGCGCCCAAGACTGGGCATAGCGGCATTATGTCCATGCTCCGGGCCTGGCACCGAGCATGTCCCCACGGGCAAGTCGCCAGAACTGGACATGTCCCCCTCGCGCACCTCGGTGAACGGACCCCGCGAGGGACATTCCCATTCTTCGTGCCCACCCCGTCGGGACATGCTCATTCTTCGCGCCCACCCCGTCGGGACGTGCCCATTCTTCGTGCCCAAGACTGGGCATAGCGGCATTATGTCCATGCTCCGGGCCTGGCACCGAGCATGTCCCCACGGGCAGGTCGCCAGAACTGGACATGTCCCCCTCGCGCACCTCGGTGAACGGACCCCCCGAGGGATATGCCCATTCTTCGTGCCCACCCCGTCGGGACATGCCCATTCTTCGCGCCCAAGACTGGGCGTAGCGGCATTATTTCCATGCTCCGGGCCTGGCACCGAGCATGTCCCCACGGGCAGGTCGCCAGAACTGGACATGTCCCCGCGCGCACCTCACTGAACGGACCACAGTCGGGACATGCCCCTTCTGAGTACCCACCCCGGAGGGACATGCCCCTTCTTTGCGGTACCCCCGGCGGGACATGCCCATTCTTCGCGCCCAAGACTGGGCATAGCGGCATTATGTCCATGCTCCGGGACCAGCACTGGGCATGTCCCCCGGGCAGGGGAACACGGCCAGCCCTCACGGCCGTCCCTTGGCCCACTCGCACCCTGTTCGACGTCCGCGGCGGGCGATACAGTTATTTCATGCCCCACAGGCAGGACCCTCCGCCCCTTCCGGCCACATGGCAGCGGTGCGACGCCGGAATCCTGCCCCTGTGGTGGGATCGCCTGTGCAGCCAGACCAGTCCGCAGTCGGCGGCCCTGTTTGCCTCCGGCCTGTTCACCGAAGACCGCCGCCGCCCGATAGCCCAGTGGTACAACCCGGCTTACGACTCCGCCCTCCTCGTGGCCCCGGAATCCTCCCCCGAGTGGCCGGTGCAACGGTTCGGCATCTTCTACGCGCCTCCGGGGGGCGGATTCACTCAGGTGCACTCGGCGCCGCATGAATGGCATCCGCGGGAGCCGCGGAAGTCCCCCACGGAGCTGGAGGCCTTCCAGGCCGCGGTGGCCGAGGCCCAGCGCTTCCTCCAGGTGGAAATGTACTTCGTCTGAACCGGGCAGCTGAAAGCCCGGCGACAAACGCTCGGCCCAGCCGAGTGAACGGTACGGGTCAACAAAACGGAGCAATAAAAAAGGTCCCGCGGCTGGTTTTCACCGACCGCGGGACCTGTCCGCTCCTCCTGCTGGACTTGAACCAGCAACCCTTCGATTAACAGTCGAATGCTCTGCCAATTGAGCTAAGGAGGAATGAAGCAGGTACGACATTAGCAAAGGTTTTGCCGGTAGGGAAATCGGCCAAAAGGACCAGCGCCTGCCGGCTGCGAAATACCCCTCCGGGTATAAAAAAGTCCCCGTTCCGGAACCCGGAACGGGGACTGCGCGCTCCTCCTGCTGGACTTGAACCAGCAACCCTTCGATTAACAGTCGAATGCTCTGCCAATTGAGCTAAGGAGGAATGAAGCGGGTATAAGCCTAGCAAACACCGGCCCGGGAAACGAAATCGGCGGCTCAGGCGTCCGAGCGCAGGGACCGCCGCTGCATCTCAAGTTGCATGAGTTCGCGATTCAGCCGCTGGAATTCCTCGGGATCGGCCGAGGCGTCCAGACGCTGCAACTGGCCCATCTTCTCGGCTTTCACCCGGGTGATCTGGAGCTCGAACAGGCGGGCCAGGATGTCCTTGCAGTAGCGCAGGACACCTTCGGGCGTGTTGGCCGGCAGGGGAACCACTGCGAGTTCGGACACGAGCGGCCGCAGCGGCTCAGGGACCTCCTGCAGCAACTGCTCCACCCAGCGCACCGGATCCCCGGCAAACCCGAGTCCGGAGGCCCGGATGGCCTCGTGGATGGCGAGATAGGCGGGCGTGGAGAACCGCGCCTCCGAGAAGCGTTGCCACGTCTCTCCCTCGAGCATCCCCGGTTCCTGCAGCGCGACCTCGAGCGCCTGGCGCTCCATCGCCGCCACGGGGTCCCGCGGATCAGGCCTGTTGAACGACGGGAGCACCGCCGACGGCGGCAACGGGGCAACGCCCGGCGCAGTCCCGGCAAAGCCGCGGCCGGACCCTGCATTTCCCTGTCCCCCGCCCTGCCCATTGCCTTGGCCCTGGCCGCCCCCCGGCGGGGCCGAGGCCGCCTGCGCTGCACGCTTGGTGGCCGCGCCGACGGCCCGGCTGACTTCCTCGACCGGCATTCCCAGCCAGCCGGCGAGCTCCCGGGCGTAGGCCGGCCGGATGCCGGCGTCGCGGATCTGCGCCACCACGGGCGCGGATTCACGCAGGGCAGCGATCCGGCCCTCGACGGTGTCCAGGTTGTGCCGCTTCAGGGTGGCCCGGATGGCGAACTCGAACAGCGGCCGGCGGCTTCCGATCAAATCCCGGACGGCGGAGTCGCCCTTGGACTGGCGGAGTTCGCAGGGGTCAGCGCCGCTGGGTTCCACCGCGACAAACGTCTGCGCCACAAACCGCTGGTCCTCTTCGAAGGCGCGCAGTGCCGCCTTCTGGCCGGCGGCGTCGCCGTCGAAGGTGAAGATGACCTCTCCGCCGCTGCCGTCGTCGGAAAGCAGCCGGCGGGCGATCTTGATGTGCTCGGTGCCGAAGGCGGTGCCGCACGTGGCCACGGCCGTCGGAATGCCGGCCAGGTGGCAGGCCATGACGTCGGTGTAGCCTTCCACCACCACGAGCTGGCGGTCCTTGGCGATGTTGCGCTTGGCGAGGTCGATTCCGTAGAGGACCTGGGACTTCTTGTAGAGCGCGGTTTCGGGAGTGTTCAGGTATTTGGGGCCCTGGTCGTCCTCGTATAGCTTGCGGGCGCCGAAGCCGATGGTGTCGCCGGCGATGTCCCGGATGGGCCAGATCAGCCGGCCGCGGAAACGGTCGTAGATCCCCCGGCCGCCTTCGGAGAACATGCCGGTCAGCTTGAGTTCCGCCTCGGTGTAGCCGCGGCCGCGGAGGTGCTTGAGCAGCGAGTCCCAGCCCTGCGGCGCGTAGCCCACACCGAACTGTTCCGCCGCCGCACGGTCGAAGCCCCGTTCGTAGAGGAAGTTGCGGCCCTCGGCCGCGCCCGGGGTAATCAGCTGGGCACGGAAAAACTCGTCGGCCACCTTGTGCGCGTCCAACAGCCGCTGCCGCCGGCCGATGTCCTCCCGGTTGGGCCCGGAGCCGCCGTCCTCGTAGCGGAGTTCGAAGCCGATCCGGTGGGCAAGCTTCTCCACGGCCTCGTGGAAGGTGGTGTGGTCCAGCTTTTGGACGAAGGAGATGACGTCGCCGTCCTCGCCGCAGCCAAAGCAGTGGTACCGGCCAACCTGGGGGCGGACCGTGAAGGAGGGCGAGCGCTCGTCGTGGAAGGGGCACAGGCCCTTGTAGGACCCCAGCCCGGCTCCCTTGAGCGTCACGTAGCCATCGATGACTTCCTTGATGTCCGTGCGCTGGCGTACTTCGTCGATGTCTTCGCGTTTGATCAGGCCGGCCACTGTGCCATCCTAGTCCCCGGATACGACGCCGGCGGGCCGGCCATGGCGGCGGTCACCACAGCGACGGCAGGCTGCCCACGAGGCGCTCGTACATGGCCAGCGCCGAACCGTCTGTCAGCGAGGCGACCTGATCGATGACGACGCGCAGCCGCGCGGCGTCGTCCGCGGCGTCGAGCCAGTCGGCGGCGAACATCGGCTCCAGGTGACGGTCCCCGGTGGCGCTGAGCGCGGTGACGAGGGCATGCAGGACCTCGCGCTGGCGCTCATAGATGGGCTGCCGGTGTTCGGTGGTCATCACGAAGGTGGTGGCCAGGCCCTTCATCACCGCGATTTCCATGACGGTCTCATCCGGAACGATCAGCTCCGCGTTGTAGCGGGTCAGATTCTCCGGGCCGTAGACCGTGCGGGTGGCCTCCAGCGCACTCTGGCAGAAGCGGCCGATGAGCTGGCTGGTCATGTCCTTGAGCGCCGCCATGGCCTTGCGGCTGCCGTCGGCCTCGCGCACCCAGACGTCCGTGGCCTCCAGCCGGGCCAATGCGGCGTCGATCGCGGCGGGGTCGTTGTGCGGCAGGTACCACTGCTTGGCGTAGCCGACGACGCGGGCGCGGTGGTCCGGGTTGTCCATCCAGCGCAGCTGGAAGTGGCCTGCGACGATCGCGTCCTCGACGTCGTGCACCGAGTAGGAGATGTCGTCCGCCAGGTCCATGACCTGCGCTTCGAGGCAGGACCGGCGTTCCGGGGCGCCGTCGCGGATCCAGTCGAAGATGGGGAGGTCGTCCTCGTAGGCGCCGAACTTGCTGGTCCGCTCCCCGTGGATGACCGGCGCGTTCACGGCGGACCAGGGGTACTTGGCGGCGGCATCGAGGCTTGCCCGGGTCAGGTTCAGGCCAGCTGGCCGGCCGTCGGTGGCCAGGACCTTTGGCTCCAGCCGGGTCAGCAGCCGCAGCGTCTGGGCGTTGCCTTCGAAGCCGCCGATCCCATGGGCCACCTCGTTGAGGGCGGCTTCGCCGTTGTGGCCGAAGGGCGGGTGGCCGAGGTCGTGGCTGAGGCACGCGGTGTCCACGACGTCGGGGTCGCAGCCGAGCGCGCGGCCCAGTTCCCGGCCCACCTGGGCAACTTCGAGGCTGTGGGTGAGCCGGGTCCGGACGAAGTCGTCGGTATCCGGCGCCACCACCTGGGTTTTCGCGCCGAGTCGGCGCAGCGCCGAGGAGTGCAGGACCCTCGCACGGTCGCGCTCGAAGTCCGACCGGTAGGTGCTCTTGGGCGGCTCTTCGACCCACCGGGCGCAGTCGCGGGAAACGTAGCCGTCCAGGACGGGGGCGGTGGTCCGGGTCTCAGCCACCGGAGACGTCCAGTTCGGCGAAGGAGATGTCGCGGGTCTGCGCATCGTCCAGCGTCCGGTTCAGCAGCCAGTCCTTCGGCAGCGCAGGCTTTTTCGGAGAGCCGGCGCGGCCGCGCGGGCCCTCGGCGTCGGCCCCGGGATAGGGCGAGTCCAGGTCCAACTGATCCAAGGTTCCACGCAACACCTCGAGGCTGGTCACGAGTGCCAGCTTGGTGCGCAGTTCGCTGCCGACCACGTAGCCCTTGAAGTACCAGGCAATGTGCTTGCGGATCTCGCGTAGGGCCTTGCCCTCGTCCCCGAACGTCTCGACCATGAGCTCGGCATGCCGGTACACGCTTTCGGCCACCTGGCGCAGATCTGGCCGGAACCGCTGATCGCTGCCTTCGAACGCGGCCATGAGATCGCCGAACAGCCAGGGCCTGCCCTGGCAGCCGCGGCCGACGACGACGCCGTCCACGCCAGTTTCGCGGACCATTCGGACAGCGTCTTCCGCTGACCAGATGTCCCCGTTGCCCAGCACGGGAATGTCCGGCAGGGCCTCGCGCAGCCGGGCAATCGCGGACCAGTCGGCCTGGCCGGAATAGAACTGTGCGGCGGTGCGGCCGTGAAGAGCGACGGCGGCGACGCCGGAATCGCGGGCAATCCGGCCGGCGTCGAGGTACGTCAGGTGGTCCTCGTCAATGCCCCTGCGCATCTTGATGGTCAGCGGGACGTTGCCCTTGGAGGCTTCCTTCACCGCGGTCTGGACGATCGAGGTGAACAGGTCGATCTTCCACGGCAGGGCGGAGCCGCCGCCGCGACGCGTCACCTTGGGCACGGGGCAGCCGAAGTTGAGGTCGATGTGGTCGGCCCGGTCCTCCTCGACGAGCATCCGGACGGCCTGGCCGACGGTCACGGGGTCAACACCGTAGAGCTGGACGGAGCGGACTTTCTCGTCGTCGTCGTGCGAAATAATGCGCAGCGATTCCGGCGTGCGCTCCACAAGGGCACGGGAGGTGACCATCTCCGCCACATACAGGCCGCCGCCGTATTCACGGCACAGCCTGCGGAAGGCGGAGTTGGTGATGCCCGCCATGGGAGCCAGGATCACGGGGGTGTCCACGGTGATCGGGCCCAGCTTCAGGGGCGGGAGTTCCAGCTTGGGGGCGGGAGGCGTCGCTACAACAGTCACCCGACCATTGTCTCAAAGACGGGCAAATCGGCCCGGTCCCGCTCCGGCCATGTGGAAATGCCCGGTTATGTGGATGCTTTCGGATCCTGTCCGGGTCCGCGTCAGCCCCGCAGGGCGGCCCGCCGCCCGCGGCGCGTGGCAGGACCGGAACCGGCATCATCTGGCTCGACCCCGCCCGGCAATATCCCGTCCGGCGCAGCCCGGCCGGACTCGATCCTTGCAGCGCTGCCGGCGTCGGACCCGACCCGGTGGGGCTCCCCCATGGCAACTCCGCCCTTAACCGAGCCGCCCTTGATTCCGGTGGCCTTGACCACGAGCACGGCGATGAGGGTGGTGACCGGCACGGCGAGCACGAGCCCCACGGAACCGACCAGGGTGCGGATGACTTCCTCTGAGAGTTCGGCGCTGGTGAGGGCGTCACCGAGCGGCCGCTCGTAGAGCATGACCAGGATCAGTACCGGCAGGGCCGCGCCGGCGTAGGCGAACGCAATGGTGTAGACCGTGGAGGCGATGTGGTCCCGACCGATCCGCATCGCGGACGTAAAGAGCTTCCGTGCGCTGGTCTCGGGGGCGAGCTCCCACAGTTCCCAGACGGCCGAAGACTGCGTGATGGTGACATCGTTCAGCACGCCAAGACCGGAGATGATCAGACCGCAAAGGATGATGCCGGAGATTGAGATGTTGTCCGACATGTTGGTGAGGGTGGCGGCGTCGTGGCTGCCCACACCGGCGAGGTTTGCGGCGTCGGTGGCCCAGGCCGCCAGCAGCGCCGTGATGGCGAGGCCGAACATTGTCCCGAGCAGCGCCGTCGACGTGCGGGCGGAGAAGCCGTGGGCGAAGTAGAGCACCCCGATCATGATCACCGTGGACCCCACGAGCGCCAGCAGCAGGGGCGGCTTTCCCTCGACCAGCCCGGGCAGCATGAACGAGACGAGCACGACGTAGGCGCCGACCAGTCCGATCAGGGCGCGTAGGCCGCGCCACCGGGCCACCGCGATCACGACGACGGCGTAGAGCACGGCCAGGAAGATGATGGGCAGGGTCCGGACAAAGTCGACGAAGACATAGGCCGGCGCGCCCTGGCCGTCGGCTCCCTGCACCTTGGAGAGGTTCAGGTAGCGGATGTCGTCCCCGGGTTTCACGCCGTGGGATTTCGCGATGTCAGGGTTGATGACCACCTTGACGGGGTTGCCGCCCTTATCCGGCTCGGTGTAGGCGAACGTGCATTGCGAGCCCTCGTTCGGGGGCTGCGGAGTGGTGCCGGAACCGGAGGTGCCCTGCTGCGCCGCGGCGTCACCGCCCGCCGGGGCATCCGAACAGCTGCCGACGACGACCCGCTGGATCTTGCCGGTGTCAAACGTCACGCCCGGGGCCGCCGCATAGGGGCTGGCCAGGGTGATGCCCTCCTTGCTTCCCGACGGCCACATGAAGGCCATGGCCGCAAGGGTCAGCAGCGTCAGCGGGATCAGGATGGCAGCCAGGATCCAGTTGGCCTTTTTCCGCGCCGCGAGCGTCCGGGGCGTGGGTTCGACGTCGTCAGTGTGGGAATGCGAGTGTCCAGCACCCATCAGCAGTTCAACCTCATGCCGAAGACTTTACGGCGTGGGCGGGGGCTGTCCGGGACGGATGACGGGGCACGCCGCGCATACGCGGCGTGCCCCGGCGTGTCGGCGAGACGTCGATTTACGCCGGCGTGATGTTCTGGTTGACGTGGAAGAGGTTCTGCGGATCGTACTTGGCTTTGATCTCCCGCAATCGGCTGTAGTTCGGTCCGTAGTTTTCCGCGACCCGGGACTGGTCATCGCGGTCCATGAAGTTGATGTAGCCACCCGGCGCCGAATAGGGACGCAGTGCCGCCGCATATTCCTTGACCCAGGCGATGTTTGCCTCGTTCTCCGCCGGGTCCTGCCAGAGGCCGGCAATCACGGGTGCGAACTTCACGTTCCGGTTGGCGAACGCAGTTTCGTTTGCGCCCACGCGACGAACTGCCCCGTCAATGGGGTAGAGGTGGACGGCGCTTTGTACGCTGGGGACCTTGCTGCCGTGTTCGATGTGGGCGGCGATGGCGCCGTCATTGAGCTCGGCGAGGAAATCCGCTTTCCAATAGCCCTGCAGTCCCTTGGCAACCAGCGGGTCGAAGGCCTGGTTCAGGGCCGGGTAGGGCATCGGCCCCACCATGGAACCCGCCACAGGAGCGGCGTCGAGGAAGGGTTTCCAGCGGCTGGGACCTTCCGCCTGATCGCCCGTCCACATGCCGACGACGACGACCACCGGTTTGCCATGCCATTCCTCCGGCAGGAATGGCACAGGCGGCCCTTGGGCGAATGCCAGGAACGCTCCAAACTCCTCCGGCGCTGAATCCATATAATCCCGATAGAACTTCGCCACTGTGTCCGCATGCTCCATCGGGTAGATGATGATGCCGGCGTGGACCATATCCACCGGATGCAGCCGGTATTCCAGCGACGTCACGACACCGAAGTTTCCTCCGCCGCCGCGCAGGGCCCAGAAGAGGTCCTCGTTCTCCCTTTCACTGGCGGTCAGGAAATTTCCGTCCGCCGTGACGACGTCGGCGGAGAGCAGATTGTCACAGCTGAGTCCGTACTTCCGCGCCAGATAGCCGATGCCACCGCCGAGAGTGAGTCCAGCGACGCCCGTCGTCCCCACGATTCCGCCCGTAGTCGCCAGCCCGAAGGCATGCGTGGCGTGGTTGAAATCGGCCCACGTTGCACCGGCCTCCGAGCGCGCCGTCTGGGCTGCTGGATCGACCCTGACGCCGGAGGTGTTCACGAAGTCGATGACCAGCGCGTCATCCCAGGTGCCGAACCCTGGAACGCTATGGCCTCCGCCGCGGATGGCAAGATCCAAGGAGTTGTCCCGGGCGAAGTTGACGCAGGCGATAACGTCCGCCACTTGGGATACGCGGACCACCGCTGCCGGCCTCTTGTCGATCATGCCGTTATGCACGGCCCGCGCCGCGTCGTAGCCGGCGTCACCGGGTGTGATGATCTGCCCGCGGACTTGCTCGCGCAAGCTATCGAACTTTGTTCCGTTCATTTTCTGTACCGTCGATTTCGTCGTGAGAGTCGACCCGGACGGTTCTCTGCGCTCCCAGCCGGCGTGGCGCCCGGAGGTTTACTTGCACATGCCTACTCTCCCCGTAATCCCCCGTCAAGGGTCCAACGCCAGCCGCACCCATCGCCCGGGGCACCGGCTCCGAATCCACACTAGGCACCACCTGCCTTGACGGGCGGGGGCTGCAACCTAGGGTTGGTAATTGACGGACGAGGGACGGAAGGACACACGCATGGCCATGCGTAAACGACACGACCGCGAGCCGGGGGCGGGACGGTCCGCGCCTGCCGCCAAGGCCGTGCTGAGCATCGCCGAAGCCGCCGGTGAGACCCGCGCAGTCGCCGTGGTCCTGCACGGCGGCCGGGCCGACAGCTATGACGCCGTCCGCGGCCGGCACCTGAGCCCGGCCCGGATGCTGCCCTTCGCCTGGGCACTGCACCGAAAAGGCGGCCCGCACGGGCTGGCCGTGTGGACCCTGCGCAATCGGTACCGCGGCTGGAACGGGGAGGACATGTCCCCCGTTCACGATGCCCGTTGGGCGCTCGCGCAGATCAGCCAGGAACATCCCGGCGTGCCCGTGTACCTGCTGGGCCACTCGATGGGCGGCCTCACAGCACTGTGCGTGGCCGACGACCCGCAGGTCGAGGCCGTCGTCGCGCTCGCCCCCTGGATTGATCACAAGACCCCGGTCCAACCCGTCGCTGGCCGCCGGGTCCTGATCGTCCACGGCACCGATGACCGCTGGACCAGCCCGGCGAAGTCACTGAACTATGCCCGGCGCGCCGAAGGCGTCGCCGCGTCCGTCGAGTACGTCTCCCTCACCGGTGCTGGCCATTTCATGGTCCGCCGGGTGGCGCTGTGGAATGCGCTGGCGAACGGCTTCGTCCTGGATGCCTTCGGCGAGGCCACGGGAGCTGACGTCTCTGGATCTACGGACGCATTGCGCAGCGCCCTGCGGACGGCCGGAACACGCCTGCCGGTGGTGTTGTGATGCCGCCGTTCCCGCTTGATGCCTTCCTTGCCAGCCTGGCGTGGGTCATCACGGGACTCGTGATCCTGCTGGCAGTCACCTTCGCGGTTGCCGTTAGGCGGAACCGGCACTCCGTTATCGACACCGTCTGGGGCCTCGGCTTCGTTGTGGTGGCCGGCGTCTCTTGGCTGCTCTCCGCCGGATACGGCGACGACGGACGGCGGCTGCTGCTGCTTGCCCTCGTCGCGGTCTGGGGCATCCGCCTCGCCGTCCACATCGGACTCCGTGCACGCGGCGGCCACGAGGACCCGCGCTACGTGGCCATGCTTTCCACAGCACCCGGGTCACGCAACGTCTACGCCCTGCGGCGGGTCTACCTGCCCCAGGGGGTGGTGATGTTCTTCGTCTCGCTCACCGTCCAGGTCGGCATGTTCGCCACCGGGAGCCTGGGCTGGCTCGCGTTCGCCGGCGTCCTGCTCTGGATCCTTGGCTTCGTGTTCGAGTCCGTGGGCGACCGGCAGCTGATGCAGTTCAAGGCTGATCCCGCCAAGCGCGGCACCGTCCTCAACACTGGGCTGTGGCGCTACACCCGCCACCCCAACTACTTCGGCGATGCCGCCGTCTGGGCAGGGCTCTTCCTCGTGGCCGCCGATTCCTGGCCGGGCGTGCTGACCATTCTCTCCCCCGCCCTCATGATCTGGACCCTTGCCGGTAAGACGGGCAAGCCGCTGACGGAAAAGGCAATGTCTGCGCGGCCCGGTTACAAGGAATACATCGAATCCACCTCCGGATTCCTGCCCCTGCCGCCCCGGCGGCGGGTGGGCCGGCACTGACATGCGCGGCTCTGGACGGCTCCGGCCTCCCCTTACCTGGCGGACGGTGAGGTGGAGGTTGATGAGCTGGCGGCCGGAACCCAGCGAGCGCTTCTACCGTTTCACGCTCCGCACCGGTCTGGTGCTCCGCTGGCTGTTCCGGATCCGTGTCCTCGTCACAGGCCGGGAACACCTGCCCCAGCCCGGGCCACTCAGTGCGTCACGCCCGGTGGTCCCCGGCCAGGGTGTCGTGGTCGCGATCACTCACTTCGGCTACCTCGACTTTGCCTTTGCCGAGATGCTGCTGTGGTGGCACAACCGGGCCGAACTGCGCTTCCTCGTCACGCAGGGAGCCGCCGACCACTGGTTGGCCGGGCCCGCGGTCAGCGCAGCCGGGCATGTCGTGGTGGGGTACGGATCGGGAGCCCACGCCTATGACGCCGCGGTCGCCCAGCTGTTGGAGGGCGAGTACATCGGAGTCCTGCCCGAGGCCGGCGTGAGCCGCAGCTTCACGGTGCGCGAATGCAAGACCGGTGCGGTGCGGATGGCCGCCGAGGCCGGCGTCCCGATCATCCCGGTCTCCATCTGGGGCGCCCACCGGCTGATGAGCCGCCACCATGCCTTCTCGCCGCGGCGTGCCTGGCGTGCCCCGGTCCGCATCCACGTAGGCGCCCCGATCCTTCCGGGCTCCCTCCCGGGCCCGGCCGAGGACGCCCGGCCGGGCACCGCGCGCCTGGCCAAGACGCTCCAGGACGGGATCGACACCGGCATCGCCGATTTTCCCCTGCAGCCCGCACCCGGTGCCTGGTGGATGCCGGCCGGTCTCGGCGGCGGCGCCCCGACCGAGGAGGAACGACGCCGGCTGGACGAGGCCGACGGTCCACGGCGCGCAGGTGCCCGGCGCCGATAAGCCCGGCTTCCGCCATCGTCTTGACTAAGCTCCATGGGGTATAAAAAGCACTCAATGGAGAGGGACACCTGTGGCAAGCACAGTCGTGACCAAGAGCGGAATCGAAGAACGCGGTCTCGCACGGATAGCCCAACGGATGGCGTCATGGACGGAGAAGTGGTTTCCGGACGCCTACATCTTCGCCCTCGCCGGCGTCGTCATCATCGCTGTGGCCGCGCTGGCCATCGGCGCCTCGCCCCAGGCCATCGCTGACTCGTTCGGCAACGGCTTCTGGGACCTGACGGCCTTCACCCTGCAGATGGCCATGGTGGTCCTGACCGGCTACGTCGTGGCCACCTCCCCGCCCGTGGCGAAGCTGATCAACCGGCTTGCACTCATGCCGTCAACCGCGCGGACCGCGGTGAGCTTCGTGGCGCTGATGTCGATGTCCGTGTCCTTCCTCAACTGGGGGCTCAGCCTGATCTTCGGCGGTCTGCTGGCGCGGGCGATTGCCCGCCGCAAGGACCTGACCGTGGATTACCGTGCACTCGGCGCGGCCGCGTTCATGGGTCTTGGCGCCGTCTGGGCGCTCGGGCTGTCCTCCTCGGCCGCGCAGCTGCAGGCCACCGCCGCGTCGCTGCCGCCGGCGCTGTTGAAAATCACCGGCATCCTGGACTTCGGCACCACAATCTTTACCTGGCAGTCGCTGCTGACCCTGGCCATCCTGATGGCCCTCACCACCGTGATCGCGCACTTTTCCGCGCCCCAGGGCGGCTCGATCCGCACCGCCGAGGACCTCGGCGTGGACCTGGATGATGAACCGAGCGAGCCCGCGCCGCGTTCGCGGCCGGGCGAATGGCTCGAATACAGCAAGCTCCTGCCGATCCTGGCCGGAATCCTCACGCTCGGCTGGCTCATCTCGCAGTTCTCCACCAAGCCGTTCCTCAGTGTGGTCAGCAGCCTCAACGGCTATCTGCTGGTGTTCCTCATCCTGGGCCTGGTCCTGCACGGGACGCCGCGGAACTTCCTGCAGGCGGTCACCAAGGCGGTCCCAGCCACCGCCGGCATCCTGGTGCAGTTCCCGCTCTACGCCGCGATGGCCGCGATCCTGACCAAGGCCACCGGCCACGGCGGGATGACCATCTCCGCGCACTTGGCCGAGTTCTTCTCGGACATCGGCGGCAATGGCGCGTTCGCCGTCGTCATTGCGCTCTACACCGCCCTGCTGGGCCTCCTGGTGCCGTCCGGCGGCGGCAAGTGGCTCGTGGAAGCGCCGTACGTGATGCAGTCCGCGACCGACGTCAACATGAACCTCGGCTGGACCGTGCAGATCTACAACATCGCCGAGGCGCTGCCGAACCTGGTCAACCCGTTCTTCATGCTGCCGCTGCTCGCGGTGCTGAGGCTGCGCGCCCGGGACCTGGTGGGCTTCACTTTCCTGCAGTTCGTCTTCCACCTGCCGGTGGTCCTGCTGCTCGTCTGGCTGCTGGGCATGACCTTCGACTTCGTGCCGCCGGTGATCCCCAAGTAACTGTCCCGGACAGTAACCGGCCTTAACGCAAACTGACCCGCAGCCGCAGCCGTTTGATGACGGCCGCCGCTGCGGGTCAGCTGGGTTAAGGCTTACGCCGGGTCGGAGACGACCAGCGTTTCCGAGCCCTGGACATGGGCTTTGCCGCTCTCGAGCAGCGGTTCGACGACGGTGCGCAGGGCGGTCATCGCGTCGTCCAGTTCCAGCATCACCGGGTGCTGGTAGGCGATCAGGGCCAGCAGGTCCCGGACGGCGGCCCGGGCCTGGTCCGCGTCGAGCTTCGGTTCGTGTCCGAGGAAAACCTCAGTAGGTTCAGAAGACCCGGCCGCACCGGCCCCGTCGGCGTCGGCGCCCGGAATTCCCTGGGCGTAACTGATGGCGAAACCCTCCAGCCGGCCCTTCCGGCTCGCCGCGATGCCGTGCCCGAAGGCACTGGCCTTGGGCGCCCGCAGCACAATCGCTCCGTGGGCGCCGCTGAGATCATCCAGGAACAGGCGCTGCACCGCGCCGACGCTCAGCTCCCCCGGGCTGTCCCAGCCGTGCACGGCGGTGTAGTAGCGCCCCACGACGTCGCTGAGCTCCACGGAGCCTGTGGCCAGGTCTTCGACCTGATCGGTGGCTGCGGACTCCGAACCGTCGCCGAACACCGGCAGCTTGAGCGGCGCCGGGTCAACGACCACCAGGCGGGTGCGCTGGATCGGGGCCAGGCCAGCGGCCTCGGCAAACGCCGCCCCGGGGGTGCCCGGCTCCACTTTGCAGCGCAGTTTGGACACGCCCGACGGCGCCTGGGCGGCCTCGTGCCGGAGCATGGTCAGCAGCGTGGACCCGAGGCCGGCGCGGCGGTGGTCCCGGGCGACCTCGACATACGCCCAGAGCCGTTCCGGATGCAGCGAGGCCTCGTGAACCACGGCAGCCGCCACGGGAATTCCGACACCGTCCACGACGTCCTCCGCCACGATGCAGCGGCGCCACGGGGAATTGCCCGAGGGCGCCAGCGTGCCGCGGAACTGCCCGGCCTGGACCGTCTCAGGGCCGCCCCAGATTTCCAGCAGCGCGAGGTCGTCGCCCTCCCGCCATTCCCGGTATGCAATGGCCATGATCAGGCGCCGATCAGCCGTGCGGCCAGGTAGCCCTCCACCTTGTCCAGGGAAACGCGTTCCTGGCTCATGGTGTCGCGTTCGCGGATGGTGACGGCCTGGTCGTCCAGGGTCTCGAAGTCCACGGTGATGCAGAACGGGGTGCCGATCTCGTCCTGGCGGCGGTAGCGGCGGCCGATGGCGCCGGCGTCGTCGAACTCGATGTTCCAGCTCTTGCGCAGCTGGGCGGCGAGGTCCTTGGCCTTCGGGGACAGGTCCTCGTTGCGGCTCAGCGGCAGCACCGCTGCCTTCACCGGGGCCAGGCGGGGATCGAGCTTGAGCACGGTGCGGATGTCCACGCCGCCCTTGGCGTTGGGGGCCTCGTCCTCGGTGTAGGCATCGATCATGAAGGCCATGAAGGAGCGGGTGAGGCCGGCCGCGGGCTCGATCACGTACGGGGTGTAGCGTTCGTTGGTGGCCTGGTTGAAGTAGCTCAGGTCCGCCCCGGAGGCCTTGGCGTGGGTGGAGAGGTCAAAATCGGTGCGGTTGGCGATGCCCTCAAGTTCGCCCCACTCCGAGCCCTGGAAGCCGAACCGGTACTCGATGTCGGTGGTGCCCTTCGAGTAGTGGCTGAGCTTGTCCAGTGGGTGCTCGAAGAAGCGCAGGTTCTCTTCGCGGATGCCCAGGCCGGTGTACCAGGACATGCGTTCCTTCATCCAGTACTCGTGCCACTGCTCGTCCGTGCCGGGCTCGACGAAGAATTCCATCTCCATCTGCTCGAACTCGCGGGTGCGGAAGATGAAGTTGCCCGGCGTGATCTCGTTGCGGAACGACTTGCCGATCTGGCCGATGCCGAACGGCGGCTTCTTCCGCGAGGTGGTCAGGACGTTGCCGAAGTTCACGAAGATGCCCTGGGCGGTTTCGGGCCGCAGGTAGTGCAGGCCTTCCTCGCTGGCGACGGGGCCGAGGTAGGTTTTGAGCAGCCCGGAGAATTCGTGGGGTTCCGTCCACTGGCCGCGGGTGCCGCAGTTGGCGCAGGCGATGTCCTTGAGGCCGTTCTCGGCAGGACGGCCCTTCTTCTCCTCGTACTCTTCCTCGAGGTGGTCCGCGCGGTAGCGCTTGTGGCAGGACAGGCACTCCACCAGCGGGTCGGAGAAGACATCGACATGGCCGGACGCTTCCCAGACCTGGCGGGGCAGGATGACGGAGGAATCCAGGCCTACGACGTCTTCGCGGCCGCGGACCACGGACTGCCACCACTGGCGCTTGATGTTTTCCTTGAGCTCGGCGCCGAGGGGCCCGTAGTCCCAGGCAGAGCGGGAGCCACCATAGATTTCACCGGCCTGGAAAACGAATCCCCGGCGCTTGGCGAGGGAAATGATCTGGTCAAGGACGGATTTTGCTGCCATGGGAACTCCAATTTTGTACAGGGCCGCTGGGTGCGGTCCGCGGTGTCAGCCCCGGGTCACCGGCTGGTTGCCGGACGGGGGGAAACGAACAGTGCGATGCGAAGTGTGCGATACGAACAGTGCGATGCAGTCTCCAAGCCTACCGGCACGCTACCGCTTCAGCGCGCCGCGGGGCCAGGGCAGAGTGGCCAGGATGATGGCGCCGAGCGTCAGCACGGTGCCGAGGACTGTTGGGAGCGCGATCACCGTTCCGGGCACCGGCACTATCAGGTCCAGTCCGAGGGACCCGAGCAGCTGTCCGGCGATCATCCCGAGGCCGGTGACCAGCACGCCCAGGCTGCGGACCAGGAGGGCGCCGATGCCGATGAAGATGCAGCCCAGCGGACCGCCAAGGTAGTACCACCACTGCGCCGGCAGGGGGTTGCCGGCCCCGGCCACGGCGAGTTTGATCAGCCAGGCAACCCACAGCAGGGCGCCTCCGGCCATGAAGTTCACGAGTGTCGCGGCGATGGGGGTGCCGTAGTGCACGGTGGCCGTGCCGTTCATGGCCTGCTGGAAACTCATCAGGAACCCGGCCAGAAGCGGCAGCATGACGGGCACTAGCAGCTGCAGCCCGGATTCCCCGGCGCTGAACCTGGGCGACACCGCCCAGGCGACGGCTGCGACGGTGAGCACACTGCCGAGCACCCGGATCCCGGTGATGGGCCTCTTCCCCGCCGGCCCGATCCCCATCCGGTCCACCAGCAGGCCGCTCAGGGTCTGGCCCGTCACGGCGGCCACCGTGAAGAGGGCAACCCCGAGCAGGCCCACGGTGAAGGACTGGGCGAAGACGAAGAAGGCCCCGATGCAGCCGGCCATCACGTAAAAGGGCGGAAACTGCCGTTCGCGCACGGCCGGCAGAATCCGGGCCAGGCCGGCCCGGCCTTTGGGCAGTGCCAGCGAAATGACCGCCATGACCACCAGTCCGGTGCTGAAGCTGACGACGGCGGCGCCGATCCCGTCGCCCAGCACCACCCCGAGTGCGCCGTTGATCCGTCCCTGGACCGGGATGAACAGTCCGGTCGCGACGGCCATGGGCAGGCCCACGATCAGCGGGAGCCGGGGGGTGTGGGTCATGGGTGCCACCTTAGGTCAGGCATTATTGCTTGTATGAGCAATCCGGAATTCGAAGACATCACCATCCGCGACAGCATGATCCGGCTGGGCCAGCTGCTAAAGCTTGCGAATCTGGTGGAGGACGGCGTGGAGGCCGCAGAACTGATCAAGAACGGGCTGGTCAAGGTCAACGGGGAGATCGACGAGCGCCGCGGCCGCCAGCTTCACGACGGTGACACCGTCACCGTGAACGCCCGGACCGTGCGGATCAGCGCGCCCGCAGCCTCCTAGCCGCTAGGCGCGCCCCAATTCATCTGGCGCGCCAACGTCTTTGTCGCGGCCACCTCTACGCGCGCGGCTACTTCTTGGAGTTGAGCACCACGTGCGTGAGGAACTCCGAGACGTGCCCGATTTCCTGCTGGTTGATGCCGTGCCACATGCCCGTGTAGAGGACCTTGGTGAGCTTCACGTGCTTGCGGACCCAGCCGATGGTGTAGTCAATCTTGTCCTCGGTGATCACCGGGTCCTGCTGGTCCCGGCCCCAGAACAGCGGCACCTTGCCGTCCAGTTCGCCGTCGCGGAAGCTGGGATCGTCGCCCGCGTCGATGACAAACCCCGAGAGGCCGACGACGGCGGCGAAGTCCGCCGGGCGCTGTCGCAGCAACGTGGTGGCCATGGCCATGCCCATCGAGAACCCCAGCAGCGTCACCGACGGGTGGTTGGCCTTGACGCCGTCGAGCCAGTCCTGGACATACGCTGCGGCGACCTTGACGGCGTCGAGCGAATAGTCAATGGACGCTGTCAGCGGGAACCAGGTGAAGCCCGGACCTTCGGGGAGCGGGGCGCGCAACGAGGCCACCGCGAAATCCTGCGGGAGCATCTCCGCCAGGCTGAGCAGGTCCTGTTCGTTGGCGCCGTAGCCATGCAGCAGGACCAGCAGGGGTTTGCCGGCCCGCTCCTGCTCCGGCTTGGACCAAAGGACGACGGGGGCCGGAAGGGCATCAGCGTGAGTCATGGAACCATTCTTACAGTTACCCGCCGGTAACAACTTACGGTGGCGTAGCTTAACGTGAACAGTGCAGGATAAGGGGGTGAGCGAAACCGAAGCCATGGAAAATTCACCGGACCCCTCAGCGGAGACTGTCGTCACCCACCCGTGGACCCGCTATGTGGCCATGGGCGACTCCTTCACGGAAGGCATCGGCGACCCGGAACCGGCCAGCCCGGGCGGCCACCGGGGCTGGGCAGACCGCGTCGCCGAGGAACTCAGCCGCGGCCACAACGACTTCGCGTACGCCAACCTGGCCGTCCGCGGCCGTCTGCTGCAGCAGATCGTGGACCAGCAGATGGCGCACTGCCTGTCCCTCAAGCCGGATCTCATCACGCTCTCCGCGGGTGGCAACGACCTCATCCGCCCGGGCGGCGATCCGGACGTGCTGGCCGAAAAGCTGGACTCGGTGGTGCAGATCCTGAGCCTGGGTGGCGCCACCGTGGTCCTGTTCAACGGCCCGGACACCGGTTCCACGGTGTTGGGCCGGATCCGCAGCAAGGTGGCCATCTACAACGAGAACCTGCGCACCATCGCCGCGCGCCACGACGCCGTAATCGCGGATATGTGGTCCCTGCGCCAGCTCAATGACCCGCAGATGTGGAATGCTGACCGGCTGCATTTCTCACCGCTGGGCCACCACACGATCGCGGCCATGGTGCTGGACTCGCTGAACGTTCAGCACACCCTGCAGCCCCTTTCCCCCAAGCCGCTGCCGCAGCGGAGTTGGCGCGAGGCGCGCAGCGGGGACCTGGTGTGGGCCAGGGAGTATTTTGTCCCCTGGGTGGTGCGGCGGCTGCGGCACAGGTCCTCGGGCGACGGCGTGACGGCCAAGCGGCCCCTGGCCGGGCCGGTGTTCGGTCCCGGCGTTCCGCTTGGCTCCGGCGAAGGACCGCCCGGCGCCGAGGATGCGGTGCGGTCCTGAGCCTGCGGGGCATAAGCTGGAAGAACACTTCTCCGGCCCGATGTTTGAGCCCGCAGATGAGAAGGCCCAGCAGCTGAAAGGCCCCATACCGTGAGCAGTATGTTCTTCTGGATCATCGTGTTGTCGTTCCTGATTCCCGTGGCCATGCGCCTCTACCGCAGGTCCGCCCGCGGCCGGAACCAGGGCACGCCGGGACAGTTCGGCCGGTTCCCCGGCAACCAGAACAACCCCGGCAACCAAAGCAACCAGCCGCGGGATGGCTACACACAGCAGGACTACTTCGGCGGCTTCGGCCAGCTGGGCGCCCCGCGGCAGCCGGGACCGGTGAATGAGCCGTACCCCGGCCAGCAGTTCCCGAACCAGCCGTACCCCGGTCAGCAGTACCCGGACCAGCAGTACCCCAACCCGCCATATTCCGGTCCGTCCGGCTACCAGTCGCCGGTTCCCTACGAGGACAGCCCCGAGTACCTGAACAACCCGCCGCAGCCGCAGCGGCAGGCACCCGCAACTCCCCCGGCGCCGGCAGCAGGGCAGCCGCAGGCCCCGCAAACGCCCCATCCAACTCCGCAGCCGCCGTCGGGCGCGCAGGGCTACCGGGCCCGCAAGCTGGCCGAACTCGACCAGCAGTACAGCGACGGCAAGCTGTCCATGGAGGACTACATGGCCCAGCGCGCGGAAATCATGAAGGGCTAGGACCCTGGAGGGCTAGCAAAATCGACGTCGGCCGCGTTGACCGTTCCTGCCGTGCGCCCCGGCGCCTTGTGGTACTGCCAGTACAAATTGGTGTGGGCCACCACCAGTTCCGGCGGCGGCGCGCCAAAGTCGGTCAGGTCCTCGGTGGTGTGGGCGTCGGCAACCAGCGTGACGTCGTAGCCGCGCGTAATCGCGCCGTGGAGGGTGGAGCGAATGCACTCGTCGGTCTGCGCGCCGGCCAGGAAGAACCGCCCGATGCCGCGATCGGCCAGCACGGACTCCAACTCGGTCGCTTCGAAGGCGTCGCTGTACTCCTTGGCCACCAGCGGCTCCGAATCGCGGCGCGCGAGCTCCGGCACATACTGCCAGCCGTCGCTGCCGCGCGGGAGTTCCTCGCCGTTGTGCTGCACCCAGACGACGTCCACCCCGGCGCCGCGCGCCTTCTCCACGAGGTCGGCAATGGTGGCGACGACGTCGTCACGGCGGTAGGCCTCCGCGACGACACCCACCTGCATATCGACGACGAGCAATGCCGTGTTGGGGCGGTTGATGAGCGTGGTCATGGTGCCTCCCGGATCGTGGCCGTCCCTGCCTGCCTACTCTAGTCCCGGACCCCGATACCGGCGAGAGACCAGGCAACGCGGGGCCACCTGCAGCCCATGATCCGGTGCCGGATGGGCGTGCAGGTGACCCCGCGTTGGAGTGGAACCCGAGAGGTGTCAGTCGACCTGCGGGAAGCCGAGGTCGATCACGGAGGTGGACGGGTCCGGCCAGCGGGTGGTGACCACCTTGCCGCGGGTGTAGAAGCGGATGCTTTCCGGTCCGTACATGTGCGTGTCGCCGAAGAGCGAATTCTTCCAGCCGCCGAAGGAGAAAGTGCCCACCGGCACCGGGATGGGCACGTTGACGCCCACCATGCCGGCCTCCACGTCGAACTCGAACTGCCGGGCGGCGCCGCCGTCGCGGGTGAAGATGGCCACGCCGTTGCCGAACTCGTTGTCGTTGACCAGCTTCACGGCGTCGGCGTAGGTCTCGACGCGGACCACGGACAGGACGGGGCCGAAGATCTCGTCGTCGTAGACCTTCATGCCGGGCTTGACGTGGTCGATCAGGCTGACGCCGATGAAGAAGCCGTTGGAGTCGAATTCGTGTTCGCGGCCGTCCACCACCACGGTGGCGCCTTCGTTGGCCGCGCCGGCAACGTAGGAGGCCACCTTGTCACGGTGCTCGGCCGTGATGAGCGGGCCCATCTGGGAGGCCGGGTCCGTGCCCGGGCCGATGGTGAGCGTGGCCATGCGGGTGCTGATCGCGTCCACGAGCTCATCGGCGATGCTGCCGACGGCGACGAGGACGCTGACTGCCATGCAGCGCTCCCCTGCGGAGCCGTAGGCGGCCGAGACGGCGGCGTCCGCGGCCATGTTGAGGTCCGCATCCGGCAGGGCCACCATGTGGTTCTTCGCCCCGCCCAGGGCCTGGACGCGCTTGCCGTGATCGGCGGCGCGCTTGTAGATGGACTGCGCGATCGGCGTCGAGCCGACAAAGCTGACGGCCTTGACGTCCGGGTGTTCCAGCAGGACGTCCACGGCCTCCTTGTCGCCATGGACCACGTTGAGCACGCCGGCAGGCAGTCCGGCCTCGGCGAAGACCTGGGCGATGAAGATGGCGGAGGACGGATCCTTTTCGCTGGGCTTGAGCAGCACGGTGTTGCCGCAGGCCAGAGCGCTGCCGATCATCCACAGCGGCACCATGGCGGGGAAGTTGAACGGCGTGATGCAGGCGACGACGCCGACCGGCTGGCGGACCGAATGGACATCGACGCCGCCGGAGACCTGCTCGGAACGCTCGCCCTTGAGCATGTGGGCCAGCCCGGTGGCGAATTCGATGTTCTCCAGGCCGCGGGTGATTTCGCCTTCCGCGTCCGAAAGGACTTTGCCGTGCTCACTGGTCAGCAGGGCCGCCAGCTCGGGCCGGCGCTGCATGAGCAGTTCACGGACCTTGAAGAAGATGCCGGTGCGCTTGGCCAGGCTCGTGGCGCGCCAGCCGGGCAGGGCGGCGCGGGCGGCCGCGACGGCCTCCTCAACGCGGGCGGCGGTGGCCAGGGCCACCTCTTTCTCCTGCTCGCCGGTGGCGGGGTTGAAGACCGGGCCAAAGCGCTCGGCGTCCGAAATCAGGGCGCCGTTGATGAAGTGCGGAATGCGTTCCATGGGTGGATCTCTCTCGTGAAGGGCGGGGCCGCGACGTTGCGGGGCCTCAAGGGTTGGGCCCTGACGGGCAGGTCGCCTAGTTGGCGGGGTCGGCTAGTTGGCGGGGTTGCCTAGTTGGCGGGGTCGAGCGTGCCGTCGACGAGCTTGACGATCATCGAGCAGTCCTGGCCGGACTGGCCGGAGTCGATGAGCCGCTGGAAGAGCTGCTGGACGTGCTCGCCGATTTCCAGCGGGGTGCCGGTGTCGCGCGCGGCACTGATGGCCAGGCCGATGTCCTTGTTGGCCAGCTCCGTGGTGAAGGTCGGAGCAAAGTCGTTGTTGGATGCCGCGGTGGGCACGACGCCGGCCACCGGGTACCAGGTGCGCAGCGCCCAGCTGTCGCCGGAGGAGACCGACGCGATGTCCCAGAAAACCTGCTTGTCCAGGCCGAGCCGATCGGCGAGGACTGCGCCCTCGGCCGTGGAGGCGAGGTTGATGAAGAGCATGAGGTTGTTGCAGATCTTCGCGGCCTGGCCGGTGGTGGCGCCGCCGGTGGGGATGATGTTCGCGGCCATGGGTCGGATGTATTCGGTGGCCTCGGCAACGGCGCCGGCCTCACCGCCGATCATGAACGTCAAGGTGGCGGCCTTGGCGCCGCTCATGCCGCCCGAGACGGGCGCGTCGACGAAGCGGAAGCCGGCGGCAGCGGCGGCGTCGTGCAGGGCCTGCGCGGAAGCGATATCGATCGTGGAGGAATCCACCAGCAGGGTCCGGGTGTCTGCGTGGGCCAGGACGCCGTCCTCGCCGAGGTACACGGCACGGGCGTGCTCGCCCTTGGGAAGCATGGTGAAGACGACGTCGGCGCCTGCGACGGCCTCGGCAATGCTGCCGGCGGCCTTGACTCCCCCGGCCTCGGCGGCCGCAACGGCTGCGGTGTTGAGGTCGAAGCCGCGGACCTCATGTCCGGCGTTTGAGAGGTTGACGGACATGGATCCGCCCATGTTTCCGAGTCCGATCCAGGCGATGATTGCCATGGTTTAAGCTCCTTTGCTTGATGTGCTGCCGGGCGCTCTGGCCTCAAGGCCGAAACCCTGGCGTCCCGGTGTCCAGCATCACACCGCTGATAGAGTGCAATCAAGGGAAAAAATCACAGATGCCATGTGCACAGATGCACACCGGCGGTGCCGGCTCCCCGTATCCGTTTGACGACACACTCGCTGAAGAGGGACAACCGTGGACTTGCGTCGGCTTCCGAGCCCCGATGACCTGCTGATCCTGCTGACCGTGGCAAGGCTGGGCCGGTTCAACGCGGTGGCGGAGACGCTTGGCACCACGCACACCACCATTTCCCGCCGCGTCCTGGCCCTGGACAAGCAGCTCGGCGGGCGGACGCTGGAACGCAGCCCGCACGGCTGGGAGCTGACCGAGCTCGGCAGCCAGGCCGTCGCGGCCGCGGAGGCCATCGAGGGCACTCTCGGTGCCCTGTCCAGCAGCATTGCCCGCTCCGGCGACGTTGTTTCCGGCCTTGTCCGGATCAGCACTCCGGACGGCTTCGGTGCCGAATTCCTGGCCCCGGCGCTCGTGCGGCTGCAGCGGGCCAATCCGCTGCTCAACGTCGAGTTACTCAGCGCCACGCGCAAGGCGAGCCAAAACCGCTCCGGCGTGGACCTGGAAGTGGTGGTGGGCAACATGGACACCGCAAACGCCCAGGCCATCTTCCTGAGCAACTATTTCCTCAGGCTGTACGCCAGTCCCGGATATGCGCAGGAACACGGGCTGCCGGCAACACTCGACGATGTCCGGCAGCACGGCTTCGTCTCCTACGTGGAGTCGGCGCTCCAGGTGGCCGAACTGGGGCACCGCTCCACGCAGCTGCCGGTACCGCGCTCCAGCTTCCAAGCCACCAGCGTCTTCGCCCAGCTGGAGGCCGTCCGGCGGGGCGCCGGGATAGGCCTGCTCCCCAACTTCCTTGTCGCGGGCAGGTCCGGCTTCCTGCCCGTCCTGCCGGACGACTTCCAGCGCCAGCTGCCCGTCTGGGCCGTGGCCCGGCCCGAGGCGCTGCGTTCAGCCCCCGTCCGTGCCGTGCTCGAGGCGATCCGCGGCGAGATCCGGGAGCGCCAGAACGTCCTGGCTGGCTGAGCAGTCCTGGCAGGATGAGCCGGCTGGCACAAACGGCAACAGCCCGGGCCCCGCAGTGCGGGACCCGGGCTGTTGCCGCGTTGATTCGCTGTTACTTCTTGGAGGCGGCGAGGAGGTCGGCCGTGCCCCGGGCATCGGCGGCGTCGACGTCGTGCAGGGAGATGCCGCGGGTTTCCTTCAGGAAGAACACGGCCACCATCGTGACCACGCAGGCGCCGAGGAGGTAAATCGCCACCGGCGTGGAGGACTTGTACTGGCTCAGCAAGGCCACGGCGATGATCGGAGCCAGCGAACCGGCCACGATCGAGGTGACCTGGTAGCCCAGCGAGACACCGGAGTAGCGCATCCGGGTCGGGAACATCTCGGCCATGATGGCCGGCTGGCCGGCATACATAAGAGAGTGGAACAGCAGACCGATGGTGATGGCAGCGAGGATGACGAGGTCGTTTTTGGTGTCCATCATCGGGAAGGCGAAGAAGCCCCAGGTGCCGCCGAGGACAGCACCGGCCATGTAGACCGGTTTGCGGCCGAAGTTGTCGGAGAGCTTGCCGACCATGGGGATCACGGCGAAGTGGACCAGGTGCGCGACGAGCAGCAGCAGCAGGATCCGCGAGGTGTCCGTCTGGACCACGACCTTCAGGTAGGTAATGGAGAACGTGACCACAAGGTAGTAGAGGATGTTCTCCGCGAAGCGCAGACCCATCGCGGTGAAGACGCCACGCGGATAGCGGCGGAAGACTTCGGCGACGCCGTAGCCCTTGTTCTCCACGGTGACCTCTTTGCGGGCCTCCAAGAAGATCGGGGCGTCCTGGACCTTGGTGCGGATGTAGTAGCCGACGATCACGATCACAGCAGAGAGCCAGAAGGCCACACGCCAGCCCCAGCTGAGGAACTCGGCGGAGGACAGCGTGGCGGACAGGGTGAACAGCACACCAGTGGCCAGCAGGTTGCCCATCGGAACCGCCGACTGAGGCCAGCTCGCCCAGAATCCGCGGGACTTGCTCGGGCTGTGCTCGGCAACGAGGAGGACTGCGCCGCCCCACTCACCGCCGACTGCGAAGCCCTGGACGAAGCGCAGGAAGACCAAGAGGGCGGGGGCCCAGTAGCCGATCTGCTGGAATGTCGGCAGGCAGCCCATTGCGAAGGTGGCAACACCGACAAGGATGATGCTCAGCTGGAGCAGCTGCTTGCGGCCGAATTTGTCGCCGAAGTGGCCGAAGACGATGCCACCGATGGGGCGGGCAACAAAGCCGACCGCGTAGGTGACAAACGCGGCTATGATGCCATCCAACTCCGTACCGGAATTGGGAAAGAACAGCTTGCCGAAGACCAGGGTGGCCGCGGAGGCATAGAGGAAGAATTCATACCACTCAACCACCGTGCCGGCCATGGAGGCCGTTACAACCTTCTTCAGGCCGGACGATTTGACGTCCGTTTCTTCAGCGCGCCTTGCGGCGTTTTCCGTACTCATCGTGACTCCTTCGGTGTCTCCGTCGACACCCTGTGGACCATTGGGCTGAGGACGCCAGTGATGTAGGGCACATGGCGTCATTCCCCATGAGTATGGACGCTCCCGCCCTGAGCCTCAACGGCCATTAGTGCAGAGCGCATCTGCAAAAATGCACAAGAGGTCGCGCCTAGTGGCCGAAGAAGGCCTCCCGCAGCTGGCCGCTGAGCTGGCCGATTTCTGTCAGGAAGCCGTCGTGGCCGATCGGCGCTTCAATGATGTGCACTTCCGGCCCGCCCGGCAGGGCTTCGGCCAGTTGACGGGACTGGGCCGGGAAATACAGCCGGTCCGAGTCCACCGCGGCCACCAGGAACTCGGCGGTGGCCGGGGCCAGGGCCTCCCCGAGGCTTCCGCGCCCCCGGCAGATATCGTGGCTCATGAGGGCTTCGGTAATGGCGATGTAGCTGTTCGCGTCGAAGCGCCGGACCAGCTTGCTGCCTTGGTGGTCCAGGTAGCTCTCCACCTGGTAGCGCCCGCGGCCGGCCAGCGACCCGGCTTCCAGGGGCGCCTCGGGCTCCTGCGGGTTCCGGCCAAACCGGCCGTCCAGTTCGGCCGCGGAGCGGTAGGTGATGTGCGCGATGCGGCGGGCGAGGGCGAGCCCTGCTTCGGGTTCGGGGCCGCCGTAGTAGTTTCCGCCGTTGAAGTGGGGGTCCTGGCGGATGGCCAGGGTCTGGGCCTGCGCGAAAGCAATCTGTTCGGCCGTGCTGCTGGCGCCGACAGAAATCACGGCGCAGCGCCGGACCCGGCCGGGGAAGGTGACGGCCCATTCAAGGGCGCGCGCGCCGCCGAGGGAGCCGCCCAGCACGGCGTACCAGCTGCCGATGCCCAGGGCGTCGGCCAGCCGCGCCTCCGCGGCGGCGGTATCCCGCAGGGTGACGAGCGGGAACCGCGATCCCCAGGGGCGCCCGTCCGGCGCCGGCGTGGAGGGTCCCGTGGATCCGTGGCAGCCGCCCAGGATGTTGATTGAAACGACGAAGTACTTGTCCGTGTCCACGGGGGCCCCGGGTCCGGCGAGCTGCTCCCACCAGCCGGGCTCCTCGCTGTCGCCGCGGGTCACGTGCGTGTCGCCGGTCAGGGCATGTTCAATAAGGACGGCGTTGGAGGCTTCAGCATTCAGGGTCCCCCACGTCTCGTAGGCGAGGACCACATCCGGCAGCGGAATCCCTGATTCGAGCTGCAGGTCACCGATCCTGACGTACTGGACGGTTCCGTCCGGGTTGCGGGATGGCTTGGTTTCGGGAACACCCGTGCGGGTGACGGCAATCGTCATGTGAGGACCTATCTTCGCGCTTGCCTGCCGTCAGCTGACCGGCAGGCCAGGTCTTCACCCGGGGCACCCCGCCGCAAAAGGAGGGTTGCCGGCCAGCAAGCCGGGGCTGTCGCTGGCACTCATGACCTGGTACGAGTCTACGAAAGAGGGTGCGGAAATCACGAAGATTGTGACTTCCATGTGACAGCCCGGGCATCTGAGAGCTCCGCCGTCTGACGGCCGGGGGCCGGCGGTCCCGTTCACGGGAAACCGGCCGACCGGCCGCCAGGTTTACGTGGCCGTTTTCCTTAGGCGGACTTGGCAGCGCGGAATCCGGCGTCGAGATCCGCGAGGATGTCGTCGATGTACTCCAGGCCCACCGAAAGCCGCACCAGCCCGGGATTCACGCCGGCGATGGTCTGCTGTTCGGGCGAGAGCTGGCTGTGGGTGGTTGACGCCGGGTGGATCACCAGGGAGCGGACATCGCCGATGTTCGCTACGTGCGAGTGCAGTTCGAGGGCATCGACGAACCGCTTGCCGGCCTCGGCTCCCCCGGCGATGTTGAACGCCACGACGGCGCCGGTTCCCTTGGGCCCGTACTTGCGGCCGCGCTCGTACCAGGGGCTGGACGGCAGCCCGGCGTAGGCGACCGAGTCGACGTCGTCCCTCGCCTCGAGCCACTGCGCCACCTTGGTGGCGTTGGCGACATGGCGTTCGACGCGCAGGCTCAGGGTTTCGATGCCCTGGGCGATGAGGAACGCGTTGAACGGGGACACGGCGGAGCCGAGGTCGCGCAGGAGCTGGACGCGGGCCTTGAGGATGTACGAAAGGTTGGCGCCCAGCGCGCCGTCCGCGCCGAGGTCGCGGGCGTAGACCAGGCCGTTGTAGGTGGGGTCCGGGGTGTTGAAGCCGGGGAACCGCTCCGGGTCCTTGCCGAAGTCGAAGTTGCCGGAGTCCACGATCACGCCGGCGATCGCGGCGCCGTGCCCGCCGAGGTACTTGGTGGCGGAATGGACCACGATGTCCGCGCCCCACTCGATTGGCCGGATCAGGTACGGGGTGGAGAGCGTGTTGTCGACGACCAGCGGCACCCCGGCCTCGTGCGCCACACGGGAGACGCCCTCCATGTCCAGGACGTCCTGGCGGGGGTTGGAGACCACTTCGCCGAAGAACAGCTTGGTGTTGGGCCGGACGGCGTCGCGCCACTGTTCCAGGTTGTCCGGGTCCTCCACGAAAGTTACGGAGATGCCGAACTTCTTCAGCGTGTGGGCGAGCAGGTTGTAGGTTCCCCCGTACAGGCTGGGGCTGGCCACCACGTGGTCGCCGGCCTCGGCGATGTTGAGGATCGCGAAGGTCTCCGCCGCCTGGCCGGAGCTGAGCAGCAGCGCCGCGAGGCCGCCTTCCAGGCTGGCCACGCGCTGTTCCACGGCGTCCTGGGTGGGGTTGCCGATCCGGGTGTAGATGGGGGCGAGTTCGGCGAGCGCGAAGCGGTTCGCGGCGCTTTCGGCGCTCGGGAACACGAACGACGTCGTCTGGTAGATCGGCAGGGAACGCGCGCCGGTGGCGCTATCCGGCTCCTGGCCGGCGTGGATCTGGCGGGTTTCGAAGGACCAGGCGTTGGACATTGATGCTCCTCAAAGAACTGGGCACAGCACCGGCGGGACTTGGGGCCCAGACCGGCGCAGGCGCCGCGCTTGCCCTCCAGCGGGCGCCGGACGGCCAGGTCCTCACCCGGGGCACCCCACCGCGATACGAGGGTTGCCGGCCAGCAAGCCGGGGCTGTGCGCTGGCACTCATGACCTTGCCTCAGTGTAGGAATCGCGGCGGAGCCCTGGATAGCTTTGTGACGAAGATGAAGACGGTTGCCATGTCGGCGCCTCCCGTGACACCGCATCGGCCACCCCGGGACATCCCACGACGGTTAGGGGAACCTAAGCTGAGAGGTCCATCACAAAGTGCCAAGATGATGGCATGCGCATGGATCACGTCTCTTACGCCTGTGAACACGATGGCTTGGCAGCCACCACTGAACGTATTGCGTCTGCCCTCGGCGTCGAAGCCGTGAAGGGTGGAGTGCACCCCCGTTTCGGGACACGCAACATGATTATCCCGCTCGCGGGACACAAGTACCTGGAAGTCGTGGAGGTCCTGAACCACCCGGCATCCGACAAGGCCCCGTTTGGCCAGGCAGTCCGGGCACGCTCCGAAGCGGGCGGCGGCTGGATGGGCTGGTGCGTCGAGGTTGACGACCTCGCCCCGTTCGAGGAGCGGCTCGGCCGCGCGGCCGTGAACGGCAACCGGAAGTTTCCGGACGGCCGCGAACTGGTCTGGAAGCAGATCGGTATCCTGGGGCTCATCGCCGACCCCCAGGTGCCCTACATGCTCAAGTGGGAGGGCGACCCGGAACTGCACCCGTCCAACGCCTACGCGAGCGAAGTCAAGATGTCCGCACTGACCATTGCCGGTTCGGCAGCGCGCGTGACGGAGTGGCTGGGCGAGCCGGTGGAAAAGCCGCTGGAAGACGTCGCCGTGAACTGGATCGCGCCGCACGGTACTCCCGGCATCCTCTCCGTCACCTTCGAGACCTCCTCCGGAGCGGTCACGATCTAACGCTCCACCTGCCCCACGCTTCGGCCGCCATCTCTTAGGTGCCAACGATGTCACCTAGGAGACGGCGGCCGAGATCATTTAAGGGCCGGCCCGGGCAGTCAGACCGCGCAGTCCGCCCAGTCAGCCCAGGCCCACGGCCTTGCCGAACAGGCTGAACCCCACAAACGCCACAGTGTCCAGGATGGCGTGGGCGATCACCAGCGGCATCACCCGTTTGGTCCGGACGTAGAACAGGGCGAAGATGACGCCCATTAGCGCGTTGCCGATGAACGGCCCGAACCCCTGGTAGAGGTGGTAGCTTCCGCGGAGCAGGGCGCTGGCGGCGATGGCTGCCGGCACGCTCCAGCCCAGTTTCCCGAGCCGGTCCAGCAGGTAGCCCACCACAATCACTTCCTCCACGATCCCGTGCCTGATCGCGGACAGCACCAGCACCGGCACGGTCCACCAGTATGGGTCCAGGGCGCTCGGGATGATGGCCGTCGTGATTCCCAGCGCCCGGCCGGCGGCGTAGAGCCCCAGGGACGGAATGCCGATCAGCGCGGCGAGCCCCAGACCCTGCAGGAGGTCTTTACCGGGCCGGGCGAAGTCGAAGCCGATCTTTCGGAACGCCGAGGTTCCGCGCTCTCCGGCTGGCCAGTGTTCGGTAAGGAAGTAGATCACCAGTGCCACCGGGACCAGGGCGAAGATGATGTCCAGCATCTGGTAGGTGAGGTCGAAGTATTCGCGCGGGCTCTGCGAACGGTTGAGCGTGGATGTTCCCTGGGCCAGCGGCGCCGTGGTCATCTTGTCCAGCAGCTGCACCAGGGCGTAGATCGCGGACTGCCCCAGCGACAAACCCAGGACGATCAACATTTCGAACCGCAGCCGACGGCGGGAGGGAACCAACATGCTTCTATCTTGCCTGCAGTTGCCGATAGTTTGCTGGTGCCCGCGTGGCGCCGGCCGCGCCGGCACCCCGGCTTTTTGGGAGCCCTATGCTTGGGGATTATGAGTGCGCCCCGGAAAATCATCATGATCCGGCACGGCCAGTCTGCCGCCAATGCCGACACCTCGATCTACAACCGGGTTCCGGACTACCGGATCCCGTTGACGGCGCTGGGCCTGGAGCAGGCCACCGCGGCCGGGGAGGAGGTCCGGCGCCAGCTGAACGGCCGCCCGGTGTGCGTCTATGTCTCCCCGTACCTGCGCGCCTACCAGACCCTCGAGGCGCTCAACCTTGGCCCGCTCGTGGAGCGGGTGATTGAGGAACCGCGCCTCCGAGAACAGGACTGGGCCAACTTTCAGATCGCCGGCGACATCGAGGACCAGAAGGAGCTCCGCAACGCCTACGGGCACTTCTTCTACCGCTTCCGGGAGGGCGAGTCCGGGTCCGATGTGTACGACAGGATTTCCTCCTTCATGGAAACCCTGCACCGGCACTGGTCCAAGCCCAGCTACGCCCCGAACGCGCTGTTCGTGACGCACGGGCTGACCATGCGGCTGTTCTGCATGCGCTGGTTCCACTGGTCGGTGGAATATTTCGAGTCCCTGAACAACCCGGAGAACGCCGAGGTCCGCACCCTGCTGCGGACGGCGCGCGGCAAGTACGAGCTCGACAAGCCCTTCACGCAGTGGGAGAAGCGGCGCGTGGACGAGACTGTCCTCGACGCTCCGCCCATGATCTTCTAGCCAGGACCAGCGGACGGGCTGGCTAGCGGACCGTCTGGCTAACGCACAAGCTGGCTAACGCACGGGCTGCGCCAGGCCGGCCCGCCACACTGCGTGCGTCAGGGGAATGCCGGGCCGGTAGGCCAGGTGCGTGGCCGAAGGCGCGTTCAGCAGGTGCAGGTCCGCGCGGTGTCCGACGGCGATCGAGCCCACCGCGCGTTCGCCGTCGACGTCGTTCCCGGATTCCCGCCCCAGGGCCAGCGCGCCGCCGTAGGTCGCGGCACGCACCGCCTCGTGGACGCTGAGCCGCATCTGCAGCACTGCGGTGGTGACGCAGAACGCCATGGAGCTGGTGTACGACGTGCCGGGGTTGCAGTTGGATGCCAGCGCCAGCTGCACGCCGGCGTCGAGCAGTTCCCGGCCCGGGGCCAGCGGCTGCCGCGTGGATAGATCGCAGGCCGGAAGGCAGGTGGCAACCGTGCCCCGCGGGCCGTTGCCGCCGGCGGCGTCCCAGCCGGACCAGCTGGCGGCCAGGGCGTCGACGTCGGCCGCCGAAAGGTAGTTCACGTGGTCCACGCTCGCGGCGCCGACTTCCACCGCAAGCCGGACACCGGGGCCCTCGCCCAGCTGGTTGCCGTGGACGCGAAGCCCCAGCCCGGCGGCCTTGCAGGCCAGGAGCACCCGGCGGGACTGGTCCTCGTTGAAGGCGCCCTGCTCGCAAAAGACGTCGGCCCAGCGGACGTAGGGCCGGACCGCGGTCAGCATCGGCCCGCAGACCAGCTCCGTGTATTCCTCCGCGTCCATCCCGGCGGGCACGAGGTGCGCGCCCAGGTAGGTCACCTCGTCCGCCACAGTTGAGGCGATGCGGGCGCTGCGGGCCTCGTTCTCCAGATCCAGCCCGTAGCCTGTTTTGGTCTCGAGGTAGGTGGTGCCCTGCGACACGGCCTCCGCCACGCGGCCCATCGCCAGCCGGGTGAGATCGAAGTCGCTCGTGCTCCGGGTGGCGCCGGTGGTGACGGCGATCCCGCCGGCGCTGTAGCTCTGCCCGGCCATCCGGGCCTCGAACTCGGCCGTGCGGTCCCCCGCGAAGATCAGGTGCGTGTGCGAATCGACCCAGCCTGGCAAAAGCGCCCGGCCGCCGGCGTCCACGGCCTCGTCGGCCGCCGGAGCTTCGGCTGCGGGGCCGAGCCAGGAAATCCGCTCCCCCTCGATCACCACCGCCGCGTCGCGGAGGACGCGGTGTTCCGTGTCCTGGGTCATCAGTTCGGCGATGTTGGTGATCAGGGTGCTCATGGATCCATTCTTTAGCGCCGGATGGACCAGCGGGTGGCGGCCAGCGCCTCCGCTGTCCGGGATGCCGGACTGGCCTCGGTGGACGGGGACACAGCCGGGGACAGGGCCGCGGCCGGGTCCCCGGGTCCCTGATCGGCCAGAATCAGGCCGGCGGCCAGTTCCGCAATGGCGGACGAGGTCTGGAAGCCGTACCCGCCCTGACCGGCGAGCCAGAAGAATCCGGTGGCCTCGGCGTCGAACCCCGCCACCGGGACGCCGTCGGCCGCCTCCGTCCGCAGCCCCGTCCAAGCCGTGCGAACGTTCCGGATCCCGAGCGTGGTGATCGCGTTGAGCCGGGCCACGAGCCGTTCGATGTCGCCGGGATAGGGCCGGGCGTCCTCGGGGCCGCTGGGCACGTGCTCAGCGGGCGAGATCAGGACCTGGCCGTTTTTGGGCCGGAAGTAGAAGCTGTCATCGGCCGCCGCCACGAACGGGGAGGCCTCCGGGAGCGGATGGTCGACGTCGACGATCGCCGCGGTGCGCCGGTACGGCTGGAGGCCGAGCTTCTCGACGCCGCTGAGGACTGCGAGCTCGTCCGCCCAGGCGCCGGCGGCATTGACCACGACGGCGGACTGGAAGCCTTCCTGCCCCGCGCCCAGTTCCCAGCCGGTGCCGAGGCGCTGGGCCGAATGGACCCTGGCGCCGGTGATGATGTCCACCCCGCCGGCCTCGGCGCGGCGCCGGTGGTCCTCGAGCAGCACGGGGGCGTTGCAGGCGAAGGATCCGGTGTCCAGGCCGGCGGCGCTGAACGCGTCCGGGACAAGGGCCGGGCACAACTCCAGCGCTTGCGCATGGGTGATCCGGTGCATGTGGCCGCTGGCCTCCGCCCGGACGCTGGCGTCGTCCCCGATCAGCATGAAGCTGCGCGGCGTGAGCACCGGTTCCGGACGTTCGGCATCCTGCGCGGCGATGAGGTCCAGCGTCCGGAGGGTGAGTTCCTGGACCACGGGCGGGCCGTAGCTGGGAATCAGCTGCCCGGCCGAGCGGGCCGAGGTGTGGTAGGCCAGGTTCTGCTCGGCCTCGATCAGGGCGACGCTGCATTGCCCGGCCAGGGTGGAGGCAAGGGACAGGCCGGCGATACCGCCGCCGACAATCACGACATCGTAATGAGCTGACATGGTCCCATCCTTGCAGATTGTCGCGTCAGGCCGCGCCGATACCCGCGCCGGGCCGAGCGGCGGCGTTTCACGGGACAGGGTCCAGGTGGCTGATGCCGGCGGTGGTCACCTGCAGGACCTGGGCCGTGGCTATGTCATAGAACAGCCCTGTCAGGTGCAGCTCGCCGGACCGCAATCCTTGCTGCAGGCTGTGATGCCGCTGCAACTGCTCCAGCTGGACGGCGACGTTGACCATGGCCAGTTGATCCACCTCGCCGTATCCGGCGTTTGCCGCCTCTGCCTGCACCGGATGGCCTGCGCGGAAGGCAGCCAGGCTCGGCCGGGCGTGGTCGAGCCAGGCGTCGACGGCGCCGCGCGCAGTGTCCGGCGCGGTTTTCGGCGCTATTTGCGGCGAGCGCTCCGGCGCGGTTTGAGCTTCGGCGAGCAGGGCGGACATGGCCCCGCAACCAGAGTGTCCGCAGATGACCACGGACTTGACGGAGAGCTCACTGAGCGCGAACTCGAGTGCTGCCTCCACCGAGGGATCGAGACGGTCATGGCCCACGGCGTTACCTACAACGTTGCCCACGTTGCGGACGGTAAAGAGGTCTCCGGGGCCGCTGCTTGTGATCAGGTTCGGCACCAGGCGGGAATCAGCACAGGTCAGGAAGAGCGTGTCCGGGTTCTGGCCTGCGGCCAGTTCCTGCACATGGGGACGGAGCAGGTGCGCGTGGCGGCGGTGGTAGTTGTCCACGCCGGCCAGCACGGGACGCAACGGAGCCGCCGCCTCCGCCGTCGGGCCTGATTGTTCCGCCCGTCCGTGCTGCTGCCAGCTGCGCCAGGGGGCAAAGCCGCCGCGGAGCGCCGACCGTGAATTGCCGCGTGCCGGCGGCCGGTCCTGGGCGGCGCGAAGGGTGGCGGTACCGCTTTCCTCGATCTCCACGGTGCCGCCATTGCTGACGTGGCGTCGGCGCCAGGCGTCAAGGGTGTCATGGACCGGGTGGTCAAGGAAGTCGACCTCCAGCTCGACGGTCACGTGCGATCCTGGCGGGACGGAGGCCAGCACATGGCTGAGGCGGGGAAGTGCCAGGAAGCTGCAGGAGCCGTCGATGACCACCCGCCAGCGCTGTTCGTCCCGGGCGCCGAGGGGCTCCGCGTGGATCCCGGCGCGGACCACCCGCCACAGCACGGCCGCCATGGCCAGGGCGAGCCCGGTCACGACGCCGGCCAGGAGGTTGACGAACACCACGGAAAGGAGCGTGACGGCGTAGACGGCCAGGTCTCCGGTCGCGCGGGCGGTGTTGAAGTCCGCCACCTTCACCAGCCGCACGCCGATGATGATGAGCAGTCCCGCGAGGACGGCCACCGGAACCAACTCGATGACACCGGCAAGAAGGAGGGAGAACACCAAGACCCAGACGCCGTGAAGTATGGCGGACTTGCGGGTCCGCGCCCCCGCCTCCAGGTTTGTTGCGCTCCGGACGATCACCCCGGTGACGGGCAGGCCGCCCAACATCCCGGATGTCAGGTTCGCGGCGCCCTGGCCGACGAGCTCACGGTTGAAGTCCGTTCGTTCACCGTGGTGCATCCGGTCCACGGCCACCGCGGAGAGCAACGATTCGACGCTGGCCACCAGGGCGATAGTAACGACGCCGATGACGACGGCGCTCCAGTGCCCATCCGGCAGCTGCGGCAGGGACAGCGCGTCCAGCAGGGACCCGTCGAAGGTGATCCGGTCGACGTCGGACGCCAGCGGCAGCGAAAGCGCCGTGGCGGCGACAACCGCCACCAGCGGTGCGGGGATGCGCCGCAGGGACGAAGGCATGTACTTCCAGCCCAGCAGCAGGAGGATCACGGCGACGCCCAGCACCGCGGCCTGCGGGTCCAGCGAGGCGATGCTGGCCGGGAGCGCCGTGACGTTCTGCCACGCCGACTCCCCTGCCTCGGCGCCGAGCAGCACGTGGGTTTGCTGCAGGACAATGATGATGCCGATTCCGGCAAGCATGGCGTGCACGACCACGGGGGCGATGGCCAGGGCGACGCGGCCCACCCGGGCGAAGCCGAGGAGCGCCTGCAGGACGCCGGCGGCCGCCGTGATGGCGCACGTAGCCGGCCAGCCGAACTGTTCAATCAAGCCCGCAACGATGACGGTCAGCCCCGCGGCGGGACCGCTCACCTGCAGGGGCGAGCCGCCGAGGGTGCCGGCCACGAGACCGCCGATGGCTGCGGCGATCAGCCCGGCCATGACCGGCGCCCCGGACGCCGCCGCGATGCCCAGCGAGAGCGGGACCGCAACGAGAAACACCACAAGGGACGCAGGTAAATCCCAACGGAGCCCGGAGGTCAGGACTGTTCGGAGGGGAATCCGACTGCCGGTGGCAGGAGCGGAGCGTGGATCCGGGGCGGCAGGTGCGGGCATTTCAGTCCTTGGCTCGTGGGGCGGGTCCTGATCCACGCTATGGACGCCGCCGCCGGACCCGCAAGGGTATCTGTCGTGAGAAGAAACACGAGGTCAGAGCCGTATTGTCCGCGTCATAGAGCCTTCATTGCACCGTCCCGGCAGCGGCCCCGACCCGGTCTCCGGGGGCCGCCGCGGCCCCGAAAAAATCCCGGACAAATTCAAGTCACACGGGATTTTGAGCCGTTATGAAGGGGGCTGGGCCTCAAAAAGAATTTGCCCGAGCTTGGGCCGCGCCCGGGAAATGAGCAGGGGCGGCCCGGGACATGCCCTTCCCTGTCCGCACGACTGGACATGTCCCGTGTTGCCGCGAGCCGGACCGGGACATGCCCTTCCCTGGGCCGCCCGACTGGACATGTCCCTCGTTGCCGCGAGCCGGCCCGGGACATGCCCTTCGTTGGTCGTAGCCGTTGGACATAGTGGCATTATGTCCAGTCCTCGCTGCCGGAACTGGGCATGTCCCGCGGACAAACAAGTGAAGGAAACATGGAAGAACGAGCAAGGCCGGGCCAGGTCCCTTGCAGTTCAGCTTGAGGCCGGACCCCGGACTGAACTGGGCCCCGGCCTCAGGGATCCGTCTAGGCTGCAGCCACTGTCGCGCGGCTGCGCACGAACGCCTGGACGCAGGCCTCGACGTCGTCGGAGCTGTGCGCGGCGGAGAGCTGAACGCGGATCCGTGCGGCGCCCTTGGGCACCACCGGGTAGCTGAATGCCGTGACGAAAACGCCGTTGTGGAGCATGGCGTCGGCCACCTTGGCCGCCATGACGGCGTCGCCGAACATCACCGGGACAATCGCGTGCTCGCCGGGGAGCAGGTCGAAGCCTTCCTCGCTCATGCGGCTCCGGAAGAGCTCAGCGTTCGCGAAGAGCTTGCCGCGCAGTTCGCCGGAGTTTTCCACGAGGTCCAGGGCCGTGAGCGTGGCCGCGACGATTGCCGGGGCCAGCGAGTTGGAGAACAGGTACGGGCGGGCCTTCTGGCGGAGCATGGCGATGACTTCACCGCGGCCGGAGACATAGCCGCCGGACGCGCCGCCGAGGGCTTTGCCGAACGTGCCCGTGTAAATGTCCACGCGGTCCGAGACGCCGGCGTGCTCCGGCGTGCCGGCACCGGTGGCGCCCATGAAGCCCACCGCGTGGGAATCGTCCACCATCACCAGGGCGTCGTACTTTTCGGCGAGGTCGCAGATCGCTTCGAGCGGCGCCAGGAAGCCGTCCATCGAGAAGACACCGTCCGTGACGATGATCGTGCGGCGGGCCGGGTTCTCCTGCGTGGTGGCAGCGATCAGCTTGGCCTCGAGGTCGGCCATGTCCTGGTTGGCGTAGCGGAAGCGCTGGGCCTTGCAGAGCCGGATGCCGTCAATGATGGAGGCGTGGTTCAGGGCGTCGGAGATGACGGCGTCTTCCGGGCCGAAGAGGGACTCGAACACGCCGCCGTTGGCGTCGAAACAGCTGGAGAACAGGATGGTGTCCTCGGTGCCGAGGAACGCCGAAACGCGCTGCTCGAGGGCCAGGTGCAGGTCCTGGGTGCCGCAGATGAAGCGCACGCTGGCCATGCCGAAGCCGCGCTCGTCCATCGCGGTCTTCGCCGCGGCGATGATGTCCGGGTGGTCGGCGAGGCCCAGGTAGTTGTTGGCGCAGAAGTTCAGCACGTCGGCACCGGATTCGCCGATCTGCCCGGCCTTGATGCGGTTGGCCTGCGGCGAGTCGATGTGCCGCTCGGTCTTGAAGAGTCCGGCGCTGCGGATCTCATCGAGTTCGTGCTGCAGCTGGTCCTTGATGGCTGAATACATGGGTTGGCTCCTCAGCTGGTTGGATGCGGGGGCAAAGAATGCGGTCTGGAAGGACGGTGTAAAACGGGCCTAAAGAGCGGCTGGCCTAGAAAACGGTCCAGTCGAGGACCACCTTGCCGCCGACGCCGGCGCGGGCCACCTCGAATCCCTTTTCCCAGTCGGTGGCCGGCAGCGTGTCCGTGACGACGGCCGAGATGTTCGCGTGCAGGACCGGGTTGGAGGAGAGCATGGCGCTCATCGCGTACCAGGTCTCGAACATTTCGCGGCCGTAGATGCCCTTCATGGTCAGCATGTGCGTGACCACCTTGCCCCAGTTGATGTCGATGGACTGGCTGGGCAGTCCCAGCATCGCGATCCGGCCGCCGTGGTTCATGTTGTCGATCATCTCAGGCAGTGCCGTGGGGTGTCCCGACATTTCCATGCCGATGTCGAAGCCTTCGCGCATTCCGAGCTCGCGCTGGGCGTCCTTGACCCGCATCTTCGAGACGTCGATCGCGAGGTCGACGCCGAGCCTGCGGGCCAGTTCCAGCCGGGGCGCGGAGACGTCGGTGATCGCGATCTTCCGCGCGCCGGCGTGCCGGGCGACGGCGATCGCCATCAGCCCGATGGGTCCGGCGCCGGTGATCAGGACGTCCTCACCGACCAGCGGGAAGCTCAGGGCGGTGTGCACGGCGTTGCCGAAGGGATCGAAGATGGCGCCGAGTTCCGGCGTGACGGAGGGATCCTGGTGGACCCAGACGTTGGTCTCGGGGATCACCACGTACTCGGCGAAGGCGCCGTCGCGCTGAACGCCGACGCTGACGGTGTTGATGCACATCTGGCGGCGGCCGGCGCGGCAGTTGCGGCAGATGCCGCAGACGATGTGGCCTTCGCCGGAGACCCGGTCCCCCACCTTGACGTCGAGGACGTCCTCACCGGTCTCCACGACCTCGCCGTAGAACTCGTGGCCGGCGATCAGGGGTGCGTTGATGATGCCCTGCGCCCAGGCGTCCCAGGCCTGGATATGAAGGTCTGTCCCGCAGATGCCGGTGGTCATGACGCGAATCTTGACGTCGCCGGGGCCGGTTTTCGGCTCGGGACGGTCGACGAGCTCGAACCCTGCATGGGCGCCGGCCTTGTAGAGAGCCTTCATGGGTCTTCCTAACTCTGAGATTCGCTCCGCCGCGTTCTGTTCCGCCGGCACGGGCGTGTGGGACAACTCACCCCATTAGACCCATCAGAAAGCATTAGCACAACCGAATTTTTCTCAATCGACGAATTAGGAATTGCTATTGCATAGAATGGCTGGCATGGAAATCCACCAGCTGGAGATGCTGCGCGAACTCGGGGCCCTGGGCAGCGTCAAAGCCGTCGCGGAAACCCTCCTTGTGACGCCGTCGGCCGTGTCCCAGCAACTGGCCGCGCTGCAGAAGACCGTTGAGGTGCCTCTGACCCGCAAGGAGGGCCGGAACCTGGTGCTCACAGAGGCCGGGCAGGTTCTGGCGGACGCCGGAGCGGCAGTGGTCAGCGCGATGGCGGATGCGAAGATGGCCATCGGCGCGTACCACGGCTCGCCGGTGGCGCCGGTGACCCTCAGCGGTTTCCACAGTGCCGGCCAGGCGCTGTTCGCGCCGCTGGCCCGGCTCCTGGACGGCCCCGGCCAACCCCGGATCCTGCTCTCCGACGAGGACGTGGCCCAGCAGGATTTCCCGGCCCTGACGGCCCGCTACGACCTGGTGCTGGCGCACCGGATGGATCACAGCCCGCGCTGGCCCGAGGAACGCGTCGCGGTGATTCCGCTCGCGCACGAGCCGCTGGACGTGGCCCTGCCCGCCGGGCACCGGCTTGCCGGCCAGCGGGCGGTGACGGCCGACGACGTCGTCGGCGAACCGTGGGTGACCAGCCGCGCCGGCTACTCCCCCGCGGACGTGCTCTCCGCCGTCGCAGCGGTCTCCAGCCGCGAGCTGAACATTGTGCACCGCATCAACGACTACTCCACGGTGGCGGCCCTCGTGGCGGCCGGCGGCGTGATCGGCCTGCTGCCGCGGCACACCGCGCGGCCTGTGTTGAACCCGGACATTGTGCTGCGGCCGCTGGAAGGCATCAGCACCCGGCGCAGGATCGACCTCCTGGCCAGGCCGGAGAACCTTAAACGCACATCGGTCATGATGGTCTGCGAAGCACTGCAGACCATCATGACCGATTTAGTGGGCGGCTAGGGGCTAGCCCTCGACGCCGAGGCGCTGGAGGATCAGCTCCTTGACGCGGCCGGCGTCGGCCTGGCCGCGGGTGGCCTTCATGACGCCGCCGACGATCGCGCCGATCGCCTGGAGCTTGCCGGCGCGGATCTTGTCCGCGACGTCGGGCTGCGCGGCGAGGGCCGCGTCGATCGCTTCCAGAAGGGGGGCGTCGTCGGAGACCACGGCGAGGCCGCGCTTCTCGACGATTTCCGCCGGGGTGCCTTCGCCGGCGAGCACGCCGTCCAGGACCTCGGAGGCCATCTTGTTGTTGATCTTGCCGTCCTCCACCATCTTGTTCAGTTCCACGATGGTGGCCGGTGCGACACCGAGCTGGCCGGGATCGACGTCGGCGTTCTTGGCGCGTCCGACAATCTCGCCCATCCACCACTTGCGGGCCACGGTGGCGGTGGCGCCGGCGGCGATGGTTTCCTCGATCTCGTCCATCACGCCGGCGTTGACGACGTCGCGGAATTCCAGGTCCGAGTAACCCCAGTCGGCCTGCAGCCGCTTGCGGCGGGCGGCCGGCGGCTCGGGCAGGGTGGCCCGGAGTTCCTCGACCCATTCGCGGGACGCGGTGATCGGGACCAGGTCCGGTTCCGGGAAGTAGCGGTAGTCGTCGGCGTCGGACTTGGCCCGGCCAGATGTGGTGGTCCGGGTGTCCTCGTGCCAGTGCCGGGTTTCCTGGGTGACCGGCTCGCCGGAATCCAGGACGGCGGCGTGCCGCTGGATCTCGTAGCGGACGGCGTGTTCGACGGCGCGCAGCGAGTTGACGTTCTTGGTTTCCGAGCGGATGCCGAAGCGTTCGCGGCCGTGCGGGCGCAGCGAGACGTTGGCGTCGCAGCGGACGTTGCCGCGTTCCATCTTGGCGTCGGAGACGCCGAGGTTCTTGACGATTTCGCGGACGGCGGCCACGTAGGCCTTGGCGAGTTCGGGCGCGCGGCTGCCGGCGCCCTCGATCGGCTTGGTGACGATCTCGACCAGCGGCACGCCGGAGCGGTTGTAGTCCACCAGGGAGTAGTCCGCGCCCTGGATGCGGCCGGTGGCGCCGCCCATGTGGGTCAGCTTGCCGGCGTCCTCCTCCATGTGCGCGCGTTCGATCTCGACGCGGAACATGGTGCCGTCGGAGAGCTCGATGTCCAGGTAGCCGTCGTAGGCGATGGGCTCGTCGTACTGGGAGGTCTGGAAGTTCTTCGGGGTGTCCGGGTAGAAGTAGTTCTTCCGGGCGAAGCGGCACCTCTCGGCGATCTTGCAGTTCAGCGCCAGGCCGATCTTGATCGAGGACTCGATCGCGGTCTTGTTCACCACCGGCAGCACGCCGGGCATGCCGAGGTCCACCTCGTTGACGTTGGTGTTCGGCTCGTCCCCGAAGACGTTCGGCGCCGAGGAGAACATCTTGGTCTTGGTGTTGAGCTCCACATGGACCTCGAAGCCCAGGACGGGATCGTACTTCTCCATCGCCTCTTCGAAGCTGAGGGTTGCGTCAGTCATTAGTGTGAACCTCCGTGGCTCGCGGGGGCGCCAGCAGCAACCGCCGGTGCAGAATCGGTCAGAGAAGGAGCCTTGTCCAGCAACGGGCCGCCCCACTGCGCCTCCAGCAGGGATTCCAGGACCGCGCCCACGCGGTACAGCCGGGCGTCCTGGCGGGCCGGGGCCAGCAGCTGGATGCCCACCGGCAGTCCGTCCTCGTCGGCCAGGCCGCCGGGCAGCGAGAGCCCGGGGACGCCTGCCATGTTGGCGGGGATGGTTGCGACGTCGTTGAGGTACATCGCCAGCGGGTCGTTGAGCTTCTCGCCGAGCTTGAAGGCCGTGGTGGGGGCCGTCGGGGAGATCAGCACGTCGGCCTTGGCGAACGCGGCCTCGAAGTCGCGCTGGATCAGGGTGCGCACCTTCTGGGCCGAGCCGTAGTAGGCGTCGTAGTAGCCGGCGCTCAGGGCGTAGGTGCCCAGGATGATGCGGCGCTTGACCTCATCGCCGAAGCCGGCGGCGCGGGTGGCGCCCATGACCCGTTCGATCGTCAGCGGTCCCTGTTCGGGCAGGACCCGCAGGCCGTACCGGACGCCGTCGAACTTGGCCAGGTTGGAGGACGCCTCGGAGGGCATGATCAGGTAGTAGGCGCCCAGGGCGTACTTGAAGTTGGGGCAGGAGACCTCGACGATCTCGGCACCGGCGGCCTTGAGCAGCTCGAGGGATTCATTGAAGCGGTTTTCGACGCCGGCCTGGTAGCCCTCGCCGTGGAGCTCCTTGATGATGCCGATCTTCATGCCCTCGACGTTGCCTGTCCGGGCCGCGGCGACGAGGTCCTCCAGCGGGTCCGGGAGCGAGGTGGAATCGCGCGGGTCGTGGCCGCCGATCACCTGGTGCAGCAGGGCCGAGTCGAGCACGGTGCGGGAGACCGGGCCGATCTGGTCCAGCGAGGAGGCCATGGCGATGGCGCCGTAGCGGGAGACGCCGCCGTAGGTGGGCTTGACCCCGACCGTGCCGGTGACGGCGCCGGGCTGGCGGATGGAGCCGCCGGTGTCCGTGCCGAGTGCCAGCGGCGCTTCGAAGGCCGCGACGGCGGCGGCGGAACCGCCACCGGAGCCGCCCGGGATGCGGTCCAGGTCCCACGGGTTGCGGGTGGGGCCGTAGGCGGAGTGTTCGGTGGAGGAGCCCATCGCGAATTCGTCCAAGTTGGTCTTGCCCAGGATCGGCATCTTCGCGGTGCGCAGGCGCTCGACGACGGTGGCGTCGTAAGGGCTGTGCCATCCCTCGAGGATCTTCGAGCCGGCCGTGGTGGGCTGGCCGATGGTGACAATGAGGTCCTTGACGGCGATCGGCACGCCTGCGAGGACGTGGAGCTCTTCGGCGGCGGCACCGCCCGCGGCGCGGATCGCGTCCACTTCGGCGGCGACGGCGAGCGCCTCATCCGTGTTGACATGCAGGAAGGCGTGGACCTTGCCGTCCACGGCCGCGATGCGGTCCAGGTACGCCTGGGTGACCTCGACGGCGGTGACCTCGCGTGCGGCGAGCTTCTCGGCGAGCGCGGCGGCGGAGAGGCGGATCAGTTCGTTGTTCTCAGTCATGGTCTTAGTCCTCATCCAGGATTGCCGGGACCTTGAAACGGCCTTCGTACGCGTCGGGGGCACCGGAGAGGGATTGCTCGGCCGTAAACGTGTGGCCCACGACATCCTCGCGGAACACATTGGTCAGCGGAATCGGGTGGGACGTGGCCGGGACGTCATCACCGGCAGCTTCACTGACGGACTTCACTGAATCCACGATGACGGCGAGTTCGCCGGCCATCCTGTCCAGCTCTTCAGCACTCATCTCGATGTGCGCGAGTTGCGCGAGATGCGCGACGTCGTCGCGGTTGATCGCAGCCATGGATCTCCCCTGCAAGTTCGGATTATTTTCCGTCCCAGTCTACGTGGGTTGAACTGCTGTTACCGTCGGACGCCGAGACGACAGTTCGCGGCAATGTTTTGGACAAACACTGCCGCGAACTGTCGTCTGGTGGGGCTTGTTAGCCGATGCCGATGGCTCCGGTGAGGACTCCTACTCCGAGCATGACCAGGGAGATCACGGCCGTGCGCCAGAGGACCTTCTTGTGGTGGTCGCCCAGGTCCACCTTGGCCAGGGAGACCAGGAGCAGGATGGCCGGGACCAGGGGGCTCTGCAGGTGGAAGGGCTGGCCGGTGATGGAAGCGCGGGCCATATCGGCGGCGCTGACGCCGTAGTGGGCCGCCGTCTCGCTCAGGACCGGCAGGACGCCGAAGTAGAAGGCGTCGTTGCTCATGAAGAAGGTCATCGGGATGCTCAGGACGCCGGTGATGACGGCCATCAGCGGGCCCATGTCGGACGGGATGATCTGGACCAGCCATTCCGACATTGCCTTGACCATGCCCGTGCCGTTGAGGACACCGGTGAGGACCGCGGCGGCCATGACCATGCTGACGACGGCGACGATCGAGGGTGCGTGGGCGATCAGCTGGGCGCCCTGGTCCTTGACGTTGGGGAAGTTGACCAACAAGGCAATGGCGGCGCCGACCATGAAGACGAACGGCAGCGGAATGATGTTGGCGACGAGCGTCACCATGACCGCGACCGTCAGGCCGAGGTTGAACCAGAACAGCTTCGGACGCAGGGTCTTGCGGTTGGGGTCCAGGGCGGTGTCGGCCATGGCGGAGTCCTTGTCATCGACGAGGACCTCGGTGCGCTCAAGCACTGCAACGGAGGATCCCTCCGGGGAAAGGGGCGAGACGCCGGGGCCCTTGCGGCCGTGACGGTTTCCGGAACCGCCGGCCGTGCTGCCACCTGCTGCGCCGGCAGCGCCGCCGTCGAACCCTTCAGCTGAATCCGGGACGCCCCAAATCTCGGGGGCTGTGGCGCGGAGGCGGTTGCGTTCCTGCAGGCCGAGCAGCCAGGAGAAGACCAGCACCACAATGAGCCCGGCGATGAGGGACGGGATCATGGGCACGAAGACATCGTTGACGTCGAGCTTGAGCGCGGTGGCGGCGCGGGCGGTGGGGCCGCCCCAGGGCAGGATGTTCATGGTGCCGTTGGCCAGGCCGGCCACGCAGGTCAGGACCACGGGGCTCATCTTGAGCCGCAGGTAGACCGGCAGCATCGCCGCGGTGGTGAGGATGAAGGTGGTGGAGCCGTCGCCGTCGAGGGACACAGCTGCGGCGAGGATGGCCGTGCCGAGGACCACCTTGGCAGGGTCATTGCCGAGCTTGCGGAGGATGAAGCGGACCAGCGGGTCAAAGAGCCCGACGTCGATCATCAGGCCGAAATAGATGATCGCGAACATCAGCAGGGCGGCCGTGGAGGTCATGGACTTCATGGAGTCCATGACCATGGGACCGATGCCGAGGCCCGCGCCGGCGAAAAGCCCGAAGATTGTGGGGACGATGATGAGCGCCAATACGGGCGTCAACTTCTTCGTCATGATCAGCACCATGAATACCGCGATCATGGCGAATCCTAGTAATACCAGCACGGCCGGCTCCTTCTTCGTTGAATGACACCACTCCGGTGTGATGCGCACTACAGACGTTAGAGTGGCGCCCGTCACGACTGGGCCTTTGGCTCAATTGATTGGCATACTGCTTATTGGATGCATTTTGCGCATTTTGCTCACGTCCGTACTAACCCCAGGCAGGAGCCCGATGAAGCGCCGCACAGCTATGCCGGCCCTGCGCTTTTCGACCCAGACACTGCTGCTGCAGCTCGGCGTCGTGGCGCTGGTGGTGCTGCTGAGCAGCGCCGTCCACGCCTGGCTGACCTACGACCGGCTGGGCCGCGAGGCGGAAAGCCAGGCGCTGACCCTGGCCCGGACCGTGGCCTCGGACCCGTCAGTACGGGCAGAGGTCCAGTCCATCAGCGCCCTTCCCGCCGCTCCCCCGGCGTCCGAGTTGTTGTCCGGTCCGTTGATGGCTGCCGCGGAGGGTGCCCGGACGCGCACCGGGGCCCTGTTCGTGGTCATCACGGACGAGACCGGCATCCGGTTGGCGCACCCGGAAGCGGAACGGCTGGGCGAAAAGGTCAGCACCGACCCCTCCGAGGCCCTCGCCGGCCGGGAGGTCACCACCCGCAACACGGGCACGCTAGGCCCGTCCGCCGGCGCCAAGGTCCCGGTGTACGCCCCGGACTCCGGGACGGTGGTGGGTGAGGTGAGCGTGGGGTACTCCACCGAAACCATCAGCCAAAGCCTGGCCCGGGACATCGTCCCCATCGCTGCCACGGCCGCCGGCGCGCTGCTGGCCGGCGTGCTGGCCTCCTTCCTGCTGCGGCGGCGGCTCCAGCGGCTGACGCTCGGGCTGGAGCCCGAGGAGATCAGCACGCTGGTGCACGACCAGGTGGCCGTCCTGCAGGGGGTCGACGACGGCGTGATCGGCGTTGCGGCCGACGGCAGGGTCAGTGTTTTCAACGCCGCCGCCCAGCGGCTTCTCGGCGTCCCCGACCTCGCGGGCAGTGCCTGGGCCGACGCACCGGTGCCGGCCCAGCTGAAGGCCCTGACCCGGGCCGACGCGGCGGAGGGTGAAGCCGTAGAACTCGTGGCCGGGGGCCGGGTCCTGGTGGCGAGCGCCCGCAAGGCCCTGCACCGCCGCGAGGACCTGGGCTGGGTGGTGATGCTCCGGGACCGGACCGAGCTGCAGCAGCTGACCCGCCAGCTCGACGCCGTGGGCACCATGTCCGCGGCCTTGCGGGCGCAGCGCCACGAATTCGCCAACCAGCTGCACACGATCGCGGGCTTCATGAGCATCGGCCAGCCCCAGCAGGCCCAGGACTATCTCGCCAAACTGGCCGGCACCGGGCCGCTGGCGTTCCCGGTGGACCAGGCCGAGCTGCTGCAGGATCCCTACCTGCAGGCCTTCCTGGGCGCCAAGGGAGTCGAGGCGGACGAGCGCGGCGTGAGCCTGCGCCTCGGCCCGGAATCCGTGGTCCGCGGCCACGTCACCGAGCCACAGGACGTTACCACCGTGCTGGGGAACCTGATCGACAACGCCGTGAACGCCGCCGTCGCCGGTTCCGCGGCCGAGCGCTGGGTGGAAGTGGAAGTGCTGGACGAACCGGGCATCAACGGAGGCCCCGGCACACTTCACATTGTGGTGGCGGATTCCGGCGACGGCCTGGGCGCCGCAATGACAGCCGAGGAGGCCGAGGCGGTCTTCGCGGAAGGCTATACGACGTCGGACCGGCCGGCTCGGGCTGGCGCCGGCCACGGCCTGGGGCTGGCGTTGTCCCGGCAGCTCGCGCGCCGCCGCGGCGGAGATGTGCGGTTGCTCGAGGCGGGAACCCCCGGCGGCCCGGGCGCCGTGTTCGTCGCCACCCTGCCGGGAACCACCGAACCGACCACCGCTGAACCGGCTACCCGGAACCCGGCCACTGAATCAGCTGTTGCTGAACCGGGAACCACCGAACCGACTACCACCAAACCCGGCGGAGAGGACAACGATGTCTGAGGATTTCAGGGTGCTGATTGTCGATGATGATTTCCACGTCGCCAAGCTGCATGCCGCCTATGTGGATTCGGTGGCGGGGTTCCTGGCCCTGCCCCCGGCCGGGTCGGCGTCGCAGGCGCTGCAGGCCATCCACAGCCTGCGCCCGGACCTGGTGCTGCTGGATGTCTACCTGCCGGACGCGTCGGGACTGGACCTGCTGCACCAGCTGGACGTGGACACCGTGATCCTCAGTGCGGCCTCGGACACGGCGTCGCTCCGGCTCGCGTTCCGGCGCGGGGCGCTGGGCTACCTGCTCAAGCCCTTCACGGCCGAAGCCCTCTCGCAGCAGCTGCGCTCCTACGCCCGCTACCGCCGGATCCTGGCGCAGCCGGGATCGGTCAACCAGGAGACGGTGGAACGCGCCAAGCGCGCCCTGATCCCGGGCGACGTGGTCGCGTCCGCGCGGCCCCGCTCTGCCACGGAGGCCGCGGTGCTGGAATCCCTGGTTCCCGGCGAGCAGTATTCCGCCGCCGACGTCGCCGCTCGGGTTGGCGTGTCCCGGGCCACCGCCCAGCGGTACCTGTCGGCGCTGGCGGACGACGGCGCCGTCGACATCCAGCTGCGCTACGGCACCACCGGGCGCCCCGAGCACCGCTACGGGATCCCCGCCGGAACCGGCCACTAGGAACGCAAGGTGCCCGGGGTTGCGGGCTCACTGCGGCTGGCCGGCGGTGCCGTCGGGCCGCTTTTGTGCCGCCGCCTGCTCCGCCTGCACGGCCCGGTGGATGTTGCCGTGGATCATGTCCGCCCCGATGCGCCCGATCACGCCGTCGCGCTCCAGGACCGCCCGAACCGCGGGCTTGAGCCGGGTCAGGCGCAGGTTGACGTCCGACTCGCGGGCGAGGCGGGCAATGTCCGCCATCTTGGCTGCCCCCTGGGAGTCGACGAAATTGATCCCGCCGCAGTCCAGCACAATCCCGGTGAGCCCCGGCGTGGACTGGATGACCTCGCGCAGGCGGTCCTCCAGCGCGTCGGAGGTGGCGAAGAAGAGCCCGCCGTCGAACCGGATCACTGCAATGCCGGGAACGATCTCGTCACCGGGATGCTCACCGGTTTCACGGAAGACCTGGGTGCCCGGTTCGCGGCCGAGGGACGGCATCTGCGGGTGGGTGGCCACCCGGACGAGCCAGAGGAGCGAGAGGCCGATCCCGATCACGACGCCTGCGAGCACACCGAAGATGAGGGTGCCGATGATCGCGGCGACCGCAATCCAGAAGTCGAACCTTTGCACCCGGGCAAGCCGCCGCATCTCGGGCACGTTCATCATGCCCATGACGACCGCCTCGATGATCAGCGCGGCCAGCACCGGCTTCGGCAGGATCGAGAACAACGGCGCCAGGAAAAGCAGCGTGAGCAGAACAGTGGCCCCCGACGTGAGGGAGGCGAGGCCGGTCTTCGCCCCGGAGTGGTCGTTCAGCGAGCTCGCTGACAGACTCGTCGACACGGGCATCCCCTTGAAGAGTCCTGCGGCAATGTTTGCCATCGATTGGGCAATCGATTCCTGGTTGATATCGATCTGATAGCGGTGCTTGGCAGCGAACGCCCTCGCATCCCCGGCGGTCTGGGAGAAGCCGATCAGGACCAGTGCCACCGCCGCGACGGCCACGGTGGCTACGTGGTCCCACATCAGCTGGCCGTTCGGGACCTGAAGTGAGGGCAGCCCGCTGGGCACGTCGCCCACCAGGGCCACCCCTTTGGCCCCCAGATCGAACAGCGCCGCAGCCAGGAGTCCGCCCACCACCAGGACCAGGGCGCCGGGGACTGAAGGCGCGACGGCCTTCAGTCCGAAGACGACGGCCAGAGCGACGACGCCCACCACCACGGTGGTTGGCTGCGCCTCGCCTAGGGTGCCGAGCCAGGACCGCAGTTCCTGGATCGGGTTGGAGCCGGTGACCTCGGTCCCGGTGAGTTTGGGGAGTTCCCCGATGACGACGTCGATCGCCGCGCCGAATAGGAAGCCGGTGACCACGGCCTTCGAGAGGAACTGCGCGATCCAGCCCATATTGAGGACGGCAAGGAGCAGGAACAGGATGCCGGAGGCCAGAGTAATTCCGGCAACGAACGAGGCGACATCCTGATCGCCGGTGATGCCTGCGGCGAGCACGGCACTCGCGGCCACCGCCGCGAGGCCCGAGCTCGGCCCCATCGAGATCTGCCGGCACGTGCCGAAGATCGCGTACACGATGGCGCCGGCGGCCGCGGCGTACAGGCCATTCTGCAGGGGGATCCCCGCGATGCCTGCATATCCCAGGTTCTTGGGAACGATCAGGGCCGCGACGGTGACGCCGGCGATCAGATCGCCGCGCAGCCAGCTGCGGTCATACGAGCGGAATTGGCCGATGAGCGGGACCCGGGCCGGGCCCCTGACATGCGCCGTCTTCATGCGCCAGTCATACTCCACGCCCGGAGGTTCCGCCAGAGTCCAGGCGGTCCCTGCGTTGGTTCCTAGCTGGCGCTCTTCTGCGCGACGAGTTCGATCTCGACGAGCATCTTGGGGTCCAGGAACGGCAGGACGTGAACCAGGGAGAGCGTGGGACGGATGTCGCCGAAGACGTCGCCGTGGGCGCGGCCGGCCTCTTCCCACTTGCTGATGTCCGTCAGGTACAGCTTGGACTGCACCACGTCCTCGAAGCCGAAGCCGGCGTCGGCGAGCACTGCGCCGAGCTTCTGCAGGATGTAGCTGGTCTGGGTATAGAAGTCGTCGCCGACAATGCCGTCCTCGCCGCTGGCGGCGGTTGCGGAGATGTAGAGGGTGTTGTCCACCTGGACAGCCCGGGAATAGCCGAGGGCCTGTTCCCAGGTGGAGCCGGTACCGAAGGTCTTGCGCATGGTGGGCCTTTCGCAGTTGCCGCAGGGATCGGCACAACTTTAGGTCGCCAGGCGCTTGAGCCGCCAAACCGGGTTGGTTTGTGTCGGCGGCCCGGATGGTCGGCGGGGCTGGCCGACGGGCCTGCGCGGGGCCACTGCCCGGGCTAGGGGTTTTGGCTAGAGCTTCTGTCTAGAGCTCTTGGCGGTAAACGAGCAACTTGATGTCCGTGCCAGGCACCAGCCAGTCGCGCTCCGGCGCCCGGAGGAAGCCGGTCTTCCGGTAGAGGCCGTGGGCACTTTCCCAGCTCTCGCCCGTGGTGAGGGCCACGGCGTGGATTCCGGGCAGGGATTTGGCGTGGTCGATGATGGCCTGGACCATGGTCCTGCCGGCGCCGCTGCGTTGGACGGACGGGTCCACTACGAGCATCCGGAACTCGAGTTCATCGCTTTGGGCGATGTCCGCGTAGGGCTCGCCCTTGACCGCCAGCGTCACCGAGCCGAGGATCCGGCCGTTCCGCTCCGCGACCCAAACCGTCGCGTCCGCCGCACGCTGCTGGACGTTTTGGATCTGCCGCATGTACGGGTGGTCGGCGTTCTCAAAGTAGCCTGCCGCCAGGTAGGCGTCCCGGGTGATGCGCGCTATGGCGTCGTAGTCGGCCGGAACGGCGGGGCGAATGAGGATCTGCGAAGGCACCTGTCAATGGTACGGGCGCTCTGCCCGGGCCTGGACCGGAAGGGCCGTTTCCGTGACCGAACTATCACTCAGGTCACCCGCACTCAGGCCCGGGGCCGACTGGCGGAAACGACTCGCGGAAACGATTTAGAGTGGGAACTTGCCGGAGAGTTCCAGCGGCCCGGCGCACGTCCAGGCGGCCAGTCGCTCGTCGTCGGAGGGGCCGCCGGCCAGGGGGCTGGTGAGCCGCGGCCGGCGCACCCAGCAGCCTGCTTCCTCGGCGATCAGGGCCCCGGCGGCGAAGTCGTGTTCGTTGAGCCCGCGCTCACCGAAGGCGTCGAGCGTGCCGTCCGCCACAAGGCAGAGGTCCAGCGCCGCCGAGCCCAGCCGGCGCATGTCCGCGAAGCCGTCCAGCAGGTCGCCCAGGCCGGCGGCCTGTTCCGCCCTGACGTCGGGGTCGTAGCTGAAGCCTGTGGCCAGGATTTGCCCGGCCCGTCCGGGGACGGGGCCGAACAGGGAGGTCAGTGTGCCGTGCTCCTGGAGCCAGGCCCCCTCGCCGCGGGACGCGTAGTACGTGCGCCCGAGCGCCGGTGCGCTGACGACGCCGGCCAGCCAGACGCCGTCGGCGTCCGCCACCGCCACGGAGGTGGCGTAGTAGACGATGTTGCGGATGAAATTGGTGGTGCCATCGAGCGGGTCGACGGACCAGCGGTAGCCGCTGGGCTGCGCCGGCAGGACGGTGCCGCCCTCCTCGCCCGTGATGATGTCCCACGGCCGGGCCGCGGTGATGACGTCCCGGACGGCGGCTTCGGCGGCGAGGTCAAAGGCCGTCACCCAGTCTCCTGAGTCGCCCTTGTTGCTGACGTCCAGGGCTGCGGTTTTGCGGGTGGCCAGGACAGCGGCCCCCGCCGCCGCGGCCGATTTGGCCAGTTCCAGCAACGCCGGGATGCCGGGCGCGGACTCGGGAGGGACGCCGGGGCGGGCGCTCATTCGGCCGCCGCAGCGTCGACGCCGTCGGACTCGCCGTCGGCTTCAGGGGCCAGGGCGCTGTTCTCGACGCCGTCGGCGACGCTATCCGCGGAGCTTTCCGCGCCGGCGCCGGCAGGCCCGTCCGCCAGCAGCGCCCGGAAGCCGTCCTCATCCAGAACCGGGACGCCAAGCTGTTCGGCCTTGTCCAGTTTGGTGCCGGCGTTCTCGCCCGCCACCACGTAGCTGGTGTTCTTGGAGACCGAACCGGCCGCCTTGCCGCCGCGGATCAGGATGGCTTCCTTGGCTTCGTCGCGGCTGAAGCCCTCGAGGCTTCCGGTCACGACGATCGTGAGCCCTTCCAGGGTCCTGGGCTTGGACTCGTCGCGTTCGTCCGCCATCCGGACGCCTGCGTCCGCCCAGCGGTCCACGATGTCGCGGTGCCAGTCCTCGGCGAACCATTCAGTCAGCGCCTGGGCGATGACCGGACCCACGCCGTCGACGTGGGCAAGCTCCTCCTCGGAAGCCCCACGGATGCCATCCATGCTGCCGAACGCGGTGGCGAGGGCACGCGAGGCCCGCGGGCCGACGTGCCGGATGGACAAGGCCACCAGGACCCGCCACAGCGGCTGGGACTTCGCCTTCTCCAGTTCCCGGAAGAGCTTGTCCGTGGTGGCCGTGGGTTTGGACGGGGTCTTGGTGGTGGCCTTGGTGTAGAAGTAGGGCACCAGCTCGAATTCCCCTGTGCCCACGCCCTTGGACCGCTTCTCGCGGCGGACGCGGACGTCCGCGAGCTGCTCCGGAGTGAGATCGAACAGTGTCGCTTCAGTGGTCAGCGGCGGCGTGGCCGGCTCGGCGGGCTGGGTCAGCGCGATGGCGGCTTCCCAGCCGAGGGCCTCGATGTCGAATGCGCCGCGGCCGGCGAGGTGGAAGACGCGTTCGCGCAGCTGCGCCGGGCAGGACCGGGAGTTGGGGCAGCGGATGTCCACGTCCCCTTCCTTCCCGGGGGCCAACGGGGTGCCGCAGGCGGGGCATTCGGTGGGCATGATGAAGTCGCGGACGGGCGGGACCTGGGCGTCCCGGAGCGCCAGGACCGGGCCCACAATTTCCGGGATGACGTCTCCGGCCTTCCGCAACACCACGATGTCGCCGATCTTCACGCCCTTGGCAATGACCACCTCCTGGTTGTGCAGGGTGGCCATTTCCACGGTGGAGCCGGAAACCTTGACCGGTTCCATCACGCCGTACGGGGTGACCCGGCCGGTGCGGCCGACGTTGACGGCGATATCTAGCAGCTTGGTGTGGACTTCTTCCGGCGGGTACTTGTACGCCACGGCCCAGCGCGGCACCCGGGTGGTGTAGCCCAGGGCCCGCTGTGTGGCGAAGTCGTCCACCTTGATGACAATGCCGTCGATCTCGTGGGTGAGGCTGTGCCGCTTGTCGCCGTAGCGCTTGATGAAGTCCAGCACGTCGGCCAGCCCGGCGAGGACCTCGAAGTAGGGGCTCGTGGGCAGGCCCCACTCGGCGAGCTTGCGGTAGGTCTCCGACTGGCTGGCGATGTCGAGTCCCTCGCGGGCGCCGATTCCGTGGACGTACATCCGCAGCGGACGCTTGGCGGTCTCGGCCGGGTCCTTTTGCCGCAGCGAGCCTGCGGCGGCGTTGCGCGGGTTGGCCAGCGGCGCCTTGCCGGCCTCGATCAGGGCCTCGTTGAATTCGGCGAAGGCCTGGGACGGGATGAAGACCTCGCCGCGGACTTCCATTTCGGCCGGGAAGCCGGAACCGCTGAGCTGCTGCGGGATCTCTTTGATGGTCAGGACGTTGTGCGTGATGTCCTCGCCGGTGGTGCCGTCGCCGCGGGTGGCGGCCCGGACCAGCACACCGTCGCGGTAGAGCAGGTTGACGGCCAGGCCGTCGATCTTCAGTTCGGTGAGCCACGACGGCGGATTGCCGCCGTTGCTGATCTTGGCGACGCCGGCCTCGGCCTTCACCATCCAGGCCTCCAGCTCCTCGAGCGAGAAGACATCCTCCAGGCTGTACATGCGCTGCAGGTGCTGGACGGCGGTAAACGCCGCCGAGACCTCGCCGCCGACTTCCTGCGTGGGCGAATCGTTGGCCACCAGTTCCGGATGCATGGCCTCGATCGTTTCCAGGCGCCGGTAGAGCTCGTCGAACTCGGCGTCGGAGATGATCGGAGCGTCCTCCTGGTAGTACGCAAAGCGGTGTTTGCGGACCTGCTCCACAAGGTCCTCATACTCCTCGCGGATGTCCCCGGACGGCACCTGCTCCCCCTCGGGAGGTTGAGGATCCGTGGCGTGCCCCGGGGCTACTTCGGCTGCTTCTTCAGTCTCTGCTGCGGTCTTCCCTGTGCTCACAGACCTATCCTGCCCTAGATCCCCGACATTGTCCGGTCCAGGGCCGGGCCAGCGTCCGGTCAGGCCGGCGCATCCTCGCTTGCAGTCCGGGCGTCAACCACGATCACCGTGATGTTGTCCCGGCCGCCGCTATGCACCGCCGCCTGGATCAGTACGTCCACGGCCGTCTGGGGGTCCGCCTCGGCCGCAAGGATGCCGGCTATCTGTTCATCGCTGAGTTCTCCGTTGAGGCCGTCGGAGCAGACCAGCATCCTGTCACCGTCTTCAAGCGGAAGTAGCCAGTAGTCGGCCTCGGAGTCGTCACCGGTTCCCAGGGCTCGGGTCACGACGTGCCGGCGCGGATAGACGGCGGCCTCGGCCTCGGTGATGTGTCCGGCGTCGAAAAGTTCCTGTACCTCGGAATGGTCCACGCTAACCTGTGTGAGTTTGCCGTGGCTGTACCGGTACGTGCGCGAATCACCGATGTTCAGCACCAGCCAGTACGGGCCGTCCATTTCTTCCACCACAACGACGCCGGAGAGGGTGGTTCCGGCGCGGGATCCGGTGGCATGACGGATGCCGGCGTCGGCCATGACCACGTACTCCTGGAGGAGGGCGGCTGTTGCGTCCCGGACGCCGGTGGTCACCTGCGGCAGCTCGGCCAGGGTGCGCACGCAGATGCCGCTGGCAATATCGCCGGCCTCATGTCCGCCCATGCCGTCCGCCACCGCGAAGACAGGATCGGTAGCGATGAAGGAATCCTCATTCACCTCGCGGCGCAGTCCCCGGTCCGTGCCGTACCCGCAGCGCAGGCGCAGTCCCCGTTTCCCGTCCGACGGCGGGAGGGTGGCGTCTGGCGTTGGGTTCATGGCGGTCCTCAATAGGTCATGCGCGGCTGCAGTGGTGCGCGAGGGTTCACGGCGGTCACAAACCCAGCCGGATCGCAACTGCCGGTCCGACTATTGCATATGCGCCGCAGAGTGAGAAGCCCGCCACGGGCTACCGCCGGGCTTATTCTGTGCTCAGTCCAGGATCAGGCCGCGGCCGCTGCCGGGCTGCAACTGTACCGGGTGGATTTCACCGAACCCGCGGACGTCCTCGGCCGGGCGGGGCACCAGGACGAAACGATCGTCCTGTTCCAGCGCGGCCGCGGTCATCGAATCCACCAGCACGGTTCCGGGGTCCGCGAGGGCCGTCAGGCGGGCGGCGAGGTTGACGGTGGGTCCGTAGATGTCGCCGAGGCGGGAGAGGATGCGGCCCCAGACCATGGCCACGCGGGCCTGGGGCAGGATCTCGTCCTCGGTGAAGGCACGGCACAAGGCCAGGGAAATCTCGGCACCGGCCGCGGGGGTCTCGGCAATGTAGAGGACTTCGTCGCCGACGGTCTTGACCAGCCGGCCGCCGCCGACGGAGATGATTTCGGCGCATTTGTTCTCGAAGCGCTGCACCAGCTGGGCGAGGGTTTTCTCGTTCATCCGTCGGGACAGGCTGGTGTAGGACACGAGGTCGGCAAAGCCAACGGCCCGGGCCAAGGGCAGCGGCGAATCGTCCTCGTCGCCTTCACGGCCCTCTTCGCTGGACTGCAGTCCGGCCTCGGCCCGGACGGCCAGGCGCTGCACAGCGGCGTTGAGCTGCCGGCGCCAGGAATAGACAAGCATTTCCTCGAGGGCGTCAATGAGGTTCGGCAGCTCGCTGACCAGCCGCTTGCGCGCGACGGCGTCCGGCACGCCCTGTTCCTGGACCATGTCCTCCACCAGGGCCTCGATCTGCCACACGACCATCCGGTCGGTCATCTGGCCGATGGCCCGGGTGATGGAGATGGCGGCTTCCTCGGTGAGCTTGCCGTCACGCACGAGGTCCACGATGGTGGACAGGGCGGACTGGTCGCGCTCGGTGAAGGCGACGTCTTCATCCCCGAGGTTGGGAAAGCCGAGGGCACGCCAAAGTTTCCGCGCAGAAAGCAGCGAGAGTCCGGCGCCTGCGGCAACCTCACGGCGCCTGAGTTTGCGTTCACCGCCCAGCAACCGGGCCTCCAGAGCCTTGGCCGCGAGCCGTTCGGCGGACACAGTCCCCGTTGGCGGGGCGGCAGGTTCCGGGGCCGCAGGTTCGGGATCGGGTTCGGCGGGTTCGAAACCGGGTGCGGGGTCAATTCCAAGTTCGGACTCGGCGGGTTCGATGAGCGCGCCGGTTTCGGTGTCGAAGCCGGTCTCGGCGTCATCGCCGGGCGCAGCCGTGCCGGCGACGTCCTCGGGCTCCCGGGGCAAATCCGGGGCAGCGAGGTCGATGTCCTGGTGGACGTTCTCAGCGTTCATCTCTTCCACCTTCTCTCGTCTCCCACGGCCCGGCCTCGCCCGTGTTGTAGGTCATGTCATCGCCCCCGAACGCCTCGTCCCGGGGGAGATCGCCGATGGCGTCCAGAATGAAGTTTCGGAATGTCGCGACCTCCGGGACATCGGGAACCACCATTCCAACGGGGTACCCGGTCTCCAAGGATATATTCCCGGAGCGCAATAGCCGCTGCAACAACGATTGCTCAATGGCCACATGGCGGACGGCAGCGAGGGCAACCTGTTCATCGCGCCGCCTTAACATGCCGTAGCGGGTAACTAAGCGCTGGCTGGTCAGGATGTAGCGCGTGGCGTGCCACGCTATGGCCCGCGGGAGGCAATAGCCCAGCAGCACCCACGCCGCCAGCGCCAGGGCCACGGCCACCAGCCAGGGCGTCCATTCCTTCGGAATCAGGGGCATGAGCCGGGCCGGGCCGCCCTTGAGAACCCAGGCGCACGCGTAGGCGGCCAACGCCGGAACAACAATGAACGTCAGCGCCGGGACAATAAGCATCCTGGGCTGGGGCCGGGTCACCACAATCACTTGCTCTCCCGGCAGGAGCACTCTACGCATAACCGCTTTCTGCTCCGCCGTGGCCGCCGCGGCCGTCGCCCTGCCCGCCGGTCCCGGCCGGGTTCCAAGGCCTCAGGTGTACGACGTCGCCGGCAGTCACCACGTGTTCATGGCCCGCGGCGTCCACCACCAGGAGCGAACCGTATTCGTCCAGCCGCGTGGCGTGGCCAATGATTTCGTGGTCGCCGGGGAGCTGGGCACGGACCTGCTTGCCGAGGGTCGTTAGCAGGTGTTCCACCCTCTTGTGCAGCGACGGGCCGCCGGCCATGCCGGCGGCGGGGTCGCCGTCGGCGTTGCAGAAACTCCGGTAGAGGGTGGCGAAGCGGGACAGGTAGCTCTTCAGGAGCTCGGTCCGGTCCACGGTGTCGGCATTCTCCAGCAACACGGACGTCGCGGTGGGGACTGGAAGTTCGGGCTCGGTCAGCGTGACGTTCAGGCCGGTGCCGAGAACGACCGGCGGCGTGCCCGCGCCGCCGAGCGGGCCGAGCTGGGCCAGGATGCCCGCGATCTTCCGGCCCCGCACCAGGACGTCGTTGGGCCATTTCAGTTCCGCCGGAAGGCCGGCCGTTTCCGCCAAGGCCTCGCGCAGGGCGAGGGCGGCCAGGAGGGAGAGCCAGGAGAAGCTGTGGGTCGGCAACGGGCGGCCGGCCGCGTTGACCGGCCGGAGCACGAGCGAGACGGAGACGGAGCTGCGGGCCGGCGCCTCCCAGCGGCGGTCGAGCCGGCCGCGCGCGGCGCTTTGGTACTCGGCGGTCAGCACCGACAAATCCGGCCAGGCGCCGGGATCCTCGGTCACACCGCGGAGGAGGTCGGCATTGGTGGAGCCGGTGGAATCGACCACTGTCAGGCGCGGAATTCCGTTGCCGGACAGAAACGCCTCATCGCTGAGGACGCTCAGGTCCAGGGGCGGACGGTCCGGGGTTTCCTGCACGGCTTCCATGCTTGAATCCTACCGAGGAAAGCGCACCGGCTCCCGCCCCTGTTGAGTCAAACTCCGCCGAAACTCCCCACCTTTGGCCGGCAAGTCCGGCGGGTCGGCCGCACTTGCCGGGGATTTTCGGCGTCGGATCATCAAACATGGGGAATTTGCGCAGGGCAGGCGGCCGGGAAACACTCAGCAAGTTCAGAGGAAGATGTCCGGCACCAGCTGGTCCTCCGGCGCGCCGAGGCTGTACGGGCTGAAGTCCGTCACCCCTGCCGCCGCGAGAACCTCTTCGTCGGTGTAGAAGTTTCCGCTCCGGCTGCCGTGCGCCGGGACCGCATTGCTGCCGGTCAACACGGCGTGCGCGGCGTCGGCCATGATTTCGGGGCTGCGGGCACCCTTGACGATCATGTCGCCGCCGGGCATGTTGCGGATGGCCGCGGTGTCGATCAACGTGCACGGCCAGAGCGAGTTCACACTGACGCCATCGGCCTTGAGTTCCTCGGCCAGTCCCAGCGTGGTCAGGCTCATGCCGTATTTGGCCATGGTGTAGGCCAGGTGCATCCCGGCCCACTTGGGGTCCAGGTTCAAGGGCGGCGAGAGCGTGAGGATGTGCCCGGCCTCGGACGCCCGAAGGGCCGGCAGTGCCAGCTTCGAGAGCAGGAAGGTGCCGCGGACGTTGATGTCCTGCATGAGGTCATAGCGCTTCATGTCCACGTCATCGGTGGTGGAGAGGTCGATCGCGGAAGCGTTGTTAATGACGACGTCGATCCCGCCAAAGCGGTCCACGGCGGCACCGACAGCGCCGGCGACGTCGGCGTCGTTGCGCACGTCACCGACCAGCGGCAACGCCTGGCCGCCTGCGGCCTCGATCTGTTCGGCGGCGCTGTAGACGGTGCCCTCGAGCCTGGCGTGCGGCTGGCCGGTCTTGGCCATCAGGACAATGTTGGCTCCGTCCCGGGCTGCGCGGAGCGCGATGGCCAGGCCGATGCCGCGGCTGCCCCCGGAGATAAGGACAGTGCGGCCCTGGAGGGAACCGGCGGCCTGGTACGGCCCTGCGGCGGGGCCCGAAGCATCATTGCTAGAAGTCATGCCCCACACTCTAGCGGAACGATGTTACTGACGGGTAACAAGAAACTGCCGGCGCTCCTGCCCGGTTGCTTTCCTCTTAGGCGCCGCGAAACGTTGCCGCTCCCCGGAAATCCGCGGGCCGACTCCGGGCCGCCCGAAAGCAACAGGGAAGGAGCGCAGCGCCGGGGCTGGCCCGAGCCGGCCACGATCATCTTTAGCGGTCACGGCGGGAGAGGGAACGAAAATTGTAGGTTTTCTACAGCCGCGTTGGCCGATGGCGTCACTAGACTTGCCATCGAGGCCTTGCTTTTGTGCATTCCAGCTAAAGCGCCCCACGGACCAGGGCCAGCGAGTTTACAGCGACCGAACGACCAGCGACAGAGCCGGAGACACTTGATGAGCCACGATCTGACCACGACTGCGGGAAAGATTGCAGATTTCCGCGACCGCCAGGCCCGTGCAGAGCAGCCCTCCGGTCCGGAAGCGATCGCCAAGCAGCATGCGCGCGGCAAAAACACCGCCCGCGAGCGCATTGACCTGTTGCTGGACGCCGGCTCCTTCGTCGAATTCGACGCGCTGGCCGTGCACCGCTCCACCGCGTTCGGCATGGAGAAGAAGAAGCCGCTGGGCGACGGGCTGGTCTCCGGCTACGGCACCGTCGACGGCCGCCCGGTCGCCGTCTACAGCCAGGACTTCTCCGTCTACGGCGGTTCACTCAGCCAGGTCAACGGCGAGAAGATCGTCAAGGTCCAGGAATTCGCGCTGCGCAACGGCTGCCCCGTGGTCGGCATCCTCGACGGCGGCGGTGCCCGCATCCAGGAGGGCGTCGCCTCCCTGGCCATGTTCGCGGACATCTTCCGCAACAACGTCCATGCCTCCGGCGTCGTCCCGCAGATCTCCCTCATCATGGGCCCCTCGGCCGGCGGCGCGGCCTACTCCCCCGCCCTGACCGACTACGTGGTCATGGTGGACAAGACCTCCCACATGTTCATCACCGGCCCGGACGTCATCAAGACCGTCACCGGCGAAGACGTGGACATGGAAACCCTCGGCGGCGCCCGCCAGCACAACGCCAACACGGGCACCTCGACGTACCTGGCCTCCGACGAGGCTGACGCTGTCGAGTTCGTCCGCGAGCTGCTGGACTTCCTGCCCTCCAACAACCTGGCCGAGGCCCCGGTGCTGGAGCACTCCCAGGAGCTGGAGGTCGACGACGACGACCTCGCCCTGGATGCGCTGATCCCGGACTCGGCCAACCAGCCGTACGACATGCGCAAGGTCATCGAGCAGATTGTCGATGACGCGCACTTCCTGGAGATGCAGTCCCTCTACGCCCCGAACGTGATCATCGGCTACGGCCGGGTCGAGGGCCACACGGTGGGCATCGTGGCCAACCAGCCCATGCAGTTCGCCGGCACCCTGGACATTGCGGCGTCGGAGAAGGCGGCCCGTTTCGTCCGGCACTGCGACGCCTTCAACATCCCCATCATCACGCTTGTGGATGTCCCGGGCTTCCTGCCGGGCAAGGACCAGGAGTTCCAGGGCATCATCCGCCGCGGCGCGAAGCTGCTCTACGCCTACGCCGAGGCCACTGTGCCGAAGCTGACCGTGATCACCCGCAAGGCCTACGGCGGGGCCTACATCGTGATGGGCTCCAAGAAGCTTGGCGCGGACCTCAACGTCGCCTGGCCTACCGCCCAGATCGGCGTCATGGGCGCCCAGGGCGCCGTCAACATCCTGTACCGCCGCGAACTCGCCGCTGTGGCTGAGGACGGCGGCGACGTCGAGGCCAAGCGCGCCGAGGTGATCCGGCAGTACGAGGAAGAGCTGCTGAACCCGTACCAGGCCGCCCAGCTCGGCTACGTGGACGCCGTCATCGCGCCGTCCGAGACCCGGGTGCAGATCATCAAGGGCCTGCGTGCCCTCCGGGACAAGCGGGCTGCCCTGCCCGCCAAGAAGCACGGGAACATCCCGCTGTGAGCCCCACCGGCCCCCTCACCTCGCAAGTCCCCACCGGCTCCCAGCCTTCGCAAGCTCGGCCAGGGAACCCTGCCGGCGTGGGCCCATCCACCCCGCTCGAGCCAGCCACTGGGCCGGAGGCCACGCCCGAGGTCCTGTTCTCGGTCGCCAAGGGCGAACCGACGCCGGAAGAGCTGGCGGCGCTGACCGCCGTCGTGCTGTCCCTGGGGCAGAGCCAGCAGGCCGCACCGGAACGCCCCGGGGTCCGGCACTGGGTCCGCCGGCAGCAGCTTCGGCTGGCTCCGAGGCCCGGCCCGGAGGCCTGGCGCCGCAGCCTCGGCTGAGCGTCCTCGCCGGGCGCGGTGGCCTGTCCCTGAACCGGGCCCCGAAAAAGTTCAGTGACTCTTTCATAACCACCGCGGCCGGGCTAGTCTCGTCGGGTGACTACCGAAACGATTGCCTCAGACAACACTGCCCCCGTGCGCCAGCAGACGGCCATTGACGCCGTCGCCGACGCCTACACGGACACCCTGATCCGGTTGAACCCGAGCTTCGCCACGGAGCTCGGCCTGCCCGGGCACGAGACCGAGTACCAGGACTTCTCCCCCTCCGGCCACGAGGAATTCGCGGCCGCCGCGCGCGAGGCACTCGCCGCGCTGGACGGGCTGGAGCCGGTTGACGACGTCGACGCCGTCACGCTCGACGCCATGCACGAGCGGCTGGGCCTGCAGCTGGAAATCCACGAATCGGGCTGGCACACGGCCGATCTGAACAACATCGCGTCCCCGTCCCAGGACATCCGCGCGATCTTTGACCTCATGCCCACGGATACCACCGCGCAGTGGGAGCACATCGCGGGCCGGGCCCACAATGTCCCCGCCGCGATCGACGGCTACATCGAGTCGCTGCGGTCGGCGATGCAGGACGGCAAGGTGGCCGCAGCCCGCCAGGTGTCAATCGTGATCGAACAGGCCACCAAGCACGCCGCGGACGACGGCTTCTTTGCGAAGCTCGCCGCCGGCGCCAAGACCGCGGAGGGCCCGCTTCCGGCGGAACTGCAGTCAGAGCTCGACGCCGGCGCGGCGGCTGCCCGGGTGGCGTACTCCCGGCTGGCGGGTTTCCTCGAGTGCGAACTCCTGCCCGTCGCGCCGGCCAAGGACTCGGTGGGCCGCAGCCGCTACGCCCTGGCATCCCGGGACTTCCTCGGCGCCACCGTGGACCTGGAGGAGACCTACGCGTGGGGCGTCCAGGAGCTGGACCGTCTCATCGCCGAGCAGGAACGGGTGGCCGCGGAAATCCGGCCCGGCGCCACCGTGGAGGAAGCCAAGGAGATCCTGAACAACGATCCCGCGCGCCAGCTCAAAGGCACCGACGCCCTCCAGGCCTGGATGCAGGAACTCTCCGACAAGGCCGTCGCGGAGCTTGCCGGCGTCCACTTCGACATCCCGGAGGTCATGAAGACGCTGGAGTGCCGGATCGCGCCCACCGATGAAGGCGGGATCTACTACACGGGGCCATCGGACGATTTCAGCCGTCCGGGCCGGATGTGGTGGTCCGTGCCGGCCGGCGAGGACACCTTCACCACCTGGGCCGAGACCACCACTGTTTACCACGAGGGAGTCCCGGGCCACCACCTTCAGGTAGCGACAGCGACGTACCGCCGCGAGCTGCTGAACAAATGGCGGCGGAACGTCTGCTGGACGTCGGGGCACGGCGAAGGCTGGGCGCTGTACGCCGAGAGGCTCATGCAGGAACTGGGCTACCTCAGCGATCCGGGCGACCACATGGGCATGCTGGACGCGCAGCGCATGCGTGCGGCCCGCGTGGTGTTCGACATCGGCGTGCACCTGGAACTTGAGGTCCCCGAGCGCTGGGGCTCCGGGGCGTGGACCCCCGACAAGGGGTTCGAGTTCCTGAAGCAGAACCTCGCCATCAGCGAGGGACAGTTGAAGTTCGAGTTCACCCGCTACCTGGGCTGGCCGGGGCAGGCACCGTCCTACAAGGTGGGCCAGCGGCTCTGGGAGCAGATCCGGGCCGAGCTGGAAGCCCGCCCGGACTTTGACCTCAAGGCGTTCCACACGAAGGCCCTGAACATCGGCTCGGTGGGCCTCGACACCCTCAAGCGCGCGCTGCTGGGGTAGTCCCCACCGTCACCCTAACCTCGCAAGTCCCCACCGGGCCGCGGCGAGAGGGCAGTTCGCGGCAGTGTTTCCCAAAGACATTGCCGCGAACTGCCCTCTCGTGTGATCGGGGCTTCGGCCGCGAGACAATCGCCACATTCTGCCCGGGAATAACTTCACAAACGGGCAGTCTTCCGGCGGAATTCCCGGGATTTTGCACTCCCGGGAAAACTACCGCCGCGTAACATTTCTCAACATCCGTTGGTCATGCTATTCGTGGCGGTCCTAGCGTGTTCCGGTGACCACTCAGACAAGCACCCCCGCACCCGCTGGAAAGACCGGGTTCCAGCTGCCCAAATGGGCCGGCTCGTTCGGCTTCCAGATCATCGCCGCCCTGATCATCGGCTTGGGCCTTGGCCTGCTGGCCAAGTACACCGGCAGCACCAAGGCAAACCCCAACGCCCTCGGCGCCACGCTGCAGACCATCGGCTCGAGCTATGTCTCGCTGCTGCAGACCGCCGTGGTCCCCCTGATCTTCACCGCCGTCGTCAGCTCAATCTCCAACCTGCGCGCCGTGTCCAACGCCGCCCGGCTGGCGTGGAACACGCTGCTCTGGTTCGCGATCACCTCGCTGATTGCCGTGCTGATCGGCATCGGCCTGGGTGTTCTGCTGCAGCCCGGCGCCGGCACCGGCATCAGCCAGGACGCCAAGTACGCCGGCAAGTCCGGTGACTGGTGGGCCTTCCTGACCGGGCTGTTCCCGAAGAACTTCCTGGGCCTCGGCGCGAGCACCACCGTCACCGACGGCGTCGCCACCACCGCCGTGAGCTTCAACGTCCTCCAGATCCTGGTGATCGCGATCGCCGTCGGCATCGCCGCGCTCAAGGTGGGCAAGGCGGCCGAGCCGTTCCTGGCCCTGAACGCGTCCGCCCTCGCCGTCATCCAGAAGGTGCTCTGGTGGATCATCCGGATCGCGCCGCTGGGCACCGTCGGCCTGATCGGCAACGCCGTGGCCGTCTATGGCTGGGACACCATCGGCTCGCTCGGCAAGTTCACTGTGGCGATCTACATCGGCCTGGCGCTTGTGCTGTTCGTGGTCTACCCCGTCCTGGTCCGCAGCCACGGGCTGTCCGTCCGGCAGTACTTCTCCGGCGTGTGGCCGGCCGTGCAGCTGGCCTTCGTCTCGCGCTCCTCGATCGGCACGCTGCCGCTGACCCAGCGCGTGACCGAGCGGAACCTGGGTGTCCCCCGCGCCTACGCCTCCTTCGCGGTGCCGCTCGGCGCGACCACCAAGATGGACGGCTGCGCCGCGATCTACCCGGCCGTGGCGGCGATCTTTGTGGCCCAGTTCTTCGGCATCCAGCTCGATTTCACCCAGTACCTGCTGATCGCGCTGGTGTCCGTCCTCGGTTCGGCCGCGACCGCCGGCACCACGGGCGCCGTCGTCATGCTGACGCTGACGCTCTCCACGCTGGGACTGCCGCTTGCCGGCGTCGGCCTCCTGCTGGCCATCGACCCAATCCTGGACATGGGCCGCACCGCCGTCAACGTGGCCGGGCAGGCCCTGATCCCCGCGATCGTGGCCAAGCGCCAGGGCATTCTGGATGAAACCCTGTACAACGCACCGCGGAACGGGGACCCGTTCAGCGACGACGTCGACGGCGTCGACGGCACCACCGCCGCTGATCCGTCCGCTGCCGCAGCTCCCGCGAGTGGAGCTCCCGCGGCCGGACGGGATGAGCGCGAGCTGGTAGACGCGAAGGCGTAGCGACTGAACCGGCGTTCAGTACCAGCGTTTACAGGAGAAGTCCCCGGGATCCCCCGGGGACTTCTCTGGCTTAACCGACGTCTCTAATCGACGTTGGTCCAAATACGCCGGCCCGAATCCGCAGGCCCGAATCCGCGGTGGCCTAGCGGCCGCCGATCACACCCTTTTCGGCGGCCTTGGTGACGGCATCTGCTTCTGTCTGGGACAGGGTGCCGTCCTTGACGGCCTGGTCCAGCCGGGGCTTCAGTGCCGCGGCATGCTTGGCCTGTTCCGCGGTGCGCAATTCCGCCAGGGCAGCGGTGACCTTGGCCTCATCGATGCCGAGCGATTTCGCCAGGGACGCGGCCAGGGCCTTCTCCTTCGCGGCACGGTCCGGCTTCTGTCCATCAACAAGAGGAGTGGCGGGCGGGGTGGCGGGCTTGTTTGCTTCCCGGAAGGCCTTCAGGGCGTCGGTGACCTTGGCCTCGTCGACGCCCAGCTTGGCCGCGAGTTCCTTGGCTCGAGCGCCAAACTCCGCACCGCCGTGACCGTGGCCGTGGCGTCCACCGCGCATGCCGTAGCCGTCGGCGGGGTTGTTCCCCGGGGCACTCGAGCTGGGGGTCGGGGTGGGCGTCGGCGTCGTGGTGGCGGAAGCCATCCCGGCGACTCCGAGCCCGGCGCCCAGTGCCACGGCCGCCGCCCCGAGGCCGAGCGCAATCTTGGTTGTGCGTGACATCTGCTGTCTCCTGGATCTGCCGAGTGGTGACGGCGCTTGAGCTGGTGGTCCTTCCGGGGAAGTCTGCTCCTCGAGCACCTCCAGTCTGCACCAGCCCCCGGCAGAGATAGCTGTTTCCCAGCTTTCGCTTTCCTGTGAATCCGGCAGGGATGCTGTGCCGTCTGGCACCCGCCGCGGGGGTGGCAAAAGTGGATAGGCTCTGGGCATGCTGATCGTGACATCAAATGACATTCCGGGCCACCGGATCGACGCCGTCTTCGGCGAGGTCATGGGCCTGACCGTCCGCTCCCGGGACATCACCGCCCAGGTCATGGCCGGCTTCCGCTCCCTGGGCGGCGGTGAGGTGCTGGAAATGACGCGGGCCCTCTACGACAGCCGGCAGGATGTCATGGCCCGGATGGTGGCCGAGGCGGAGCAGCGCGGCGCCAACGCCATCATCGCCATGCGCTTCGACACTTCAGCGATCGGGCAGAACTGGACGGAAATCTGCGCCTACGGCACGGCCGTCTTTGCCATTCCCCTGTCTCAGGACGAGCCCGGAGCAACGGGCCAGTCGATCTACCTGACCAATTCCGGCGGCGCGGCGACCTCCGGCGGCCTGGCCAGTTCGGAGGTCCTGACCAATTCCGGCGGCGCGGCGCCCCAGCTCAAGCCTTGATTTCCGCCTGCCCGGTCTCCCTCAAAAATACTTGCGCAGAGTGCAAACATGCACGTAGTGTAAGCGCGTGCCCTCCTCACCTTCTTCTTCCGCCGCCCCGGCGGCCCCGTCCGGCGGGTCCGGCGGGTCCGGCGGATCCGCCGCTGCCCCCGGCGCCGCACCGACGTCGCGCCGCGAACCGAGCCGTCGCGAATTAAACAAGGCGGCCACCCGGCAGGCCATCACGGACGCCGCCATGGACTTGCTCCGCACGCGGGGTCCCGGAAACTTCACGGTGGAGGACATCGCCGAGGCAGCTGGCATATCCCGCCGCACGTTTTTCAACTACTTCGCCAGCACCGAGGTGGTCATTGCCTCAGTGACCCACGGGTTCCTGGACAAGGCGCTCCAGCAGTTCCGGCTCCGCCCGGCAGGCGAGCCTATCCTGGAATCCGCGCGGGCGGCCCTGGTTGAACTGGCCGACCCCATGACAGTGGCTCCAATCGCCGAGCTGTACAGCATGGGCCAGACGAACCCCATGCTCAGCCGTTCTGAACTGGAAGCCTGGGACCACTGCACCGTTGAGATCATCGACGCCGCCCGTGAGCGCTTCGCCCAGGTTTCCGGCGTCGAGATCGACGAACTGTACCTCCGCGCCCTCGCGGGCTCCATCATCTCCTGCGGTAAGGCCGCCATGGATGTCTGGTTCGCCCGGTGCGGCGGCGACCTCAGTCCGGCCTCCCTGTCCATCCTGCGCCAGCTCCTCATCGATTCCATGAGCCTCCTCGGCTCCGGTTTCGCTTCCCACTCCCCCGCCACCCCTTCCCCAGATCGGCACTGACATGGCCCTATTGCTCTACCGTCTCGGCAAGTTCTCCTACCGCCACCGCTGGCTCGTCATTTCCCTCTGGCTCGCCGTCCTGGTGGCCGTCGGCGGCGCAGCGGCGGCCTTCCACGGCACCATGTCCAACAACTTCCAGATCCCCGGCACGGAAACCCAGCAGATGGCCGACAAGTTGAAGCGGGAACTGCCCAAGTCCTCCGGCGGCTCGGCCGGCATCGTGTTCGAGTCCAAGGACGGCCAGTTCACCCAGGCCGGCAAGGACGCGGTCTCGGCCGCCCTGGCCAAGCTGAAGGCCCTTCCCGACGTTCAGGGCACCGTGGACCCGTTCGCCACCCAGGCCCAGCTGGACAAGGCCGTCGCGGACCTTGCCGCCGGCGAGCAGAAGGCGTCCGCGGGCAAGGCGCAGCTGGACGCGTCGGCCGCCCAGCTGGCCGCGGGCAAGTCCCAGCTGGCTGCGGCAGAGCAGCAGATGACCGCGGCCGGCATGTCCGCCGAGGCCATCGACGCCCAGCTCGGCCAGCAGAAGGCCGCCCTCACCGGCGGCCAGGAAAAACTCGACGCCGGGACGAAAGAACTCGAGGCCGGCGCGGCCAAGCTCGCCCTCGCCAAACGCCAGCTTGAGGCCTCGCAGGGCATGCGGTTCGTTTCCGAGGACGGCACGGCTGCGATCGCACAGGTCCAGTTCAAGACCTCGATCAACGGGCTGGCCCCCGCGGTGCGCCAGCAGGTCCAGGACATCGCCCATGGAGTCTCTTCGGCCGGAGTCACCGCCCTGGCCAGCAAGGAAATCACCGAGGACGTCTCGGAGCTGTTCGGCATCTCCGAGATCCTCGGCATTGCCATCGCGGCCCTGGTGCTCATCGTCATGCTGGGAACGCTCATCGCCGCCGGGCTCCCGCTGCTGATGGCCCTGGTGGGTGTGGCAGTGGGCGTCGGCGGCACCTTCGCCCTCAGCGGCGCCGTCGACATGAGTTCCATCTCCCCGATGCTGGCCCTCATGCTGGGCCTCGCCGTCGGCATCGATTACTCGCTCTTCATCGTCAACCGGCACCGCGGCCAGCTCCTGGCCGGCATGGACGGTGAGGAGTCCGTGGCCCTCGCCACCGGCACCTCCGGCAACGCGGTGCTGTTCGCGGGCCTGACGGTCATCATCGCCCTCGCGGCCCTCGTCATTCCGGGACTCCCGTTCCTGGCCGTCATGGGCCTGTCCGCCGCCGCAACGGTGGCAGTCGCCGTCGTCGTCGCCCTGACCCTCACCCCTGCCGTACTGTCCCTGATCGGCCCCAGGCTCATTTCGCGCCGCGTCTGGGCCAGGGCGGAGAAGCACAACGCCGCTCCCGGCCATGAGAGGGAGGACCGTGCCCGCGACGAACGCCGTAGCACCCGCGGCTGGGGTGGCCTCGTCACCCGGCACCCCATCCTGGCGCTGCTGGCCGGTGTCCTGCTGCTGGGCATCGTGGCGCTGCCGGCCAGCCAGTTGCGGCTCGCGCTGCCCGACGGCGGATCCGAGCCCGTTGAGTCTCAGGCGTTCAAGGCCTACGACGTCACCGGCCGCAGCTTCGGCGAAGGCATGACAGGCCCCATCGTGGTGGTAGGCGACTTCCCCGCCGGCCTGAGCGAGGACGAAGCCACGGCAAAGCAGCTCGACGTCGCCGACATTCTCCGCGGCACGGCCAACGTCACGGCCGCAGTTCCGGTGGCGTTGAGCGAGGACCGCCGCACCGCGGTGTTCCAAGTCATTCCGAAGGAGGGCCCGGCCAGCGCCAGCACGGTCAAGGTGGTCTCCGAGCTACGCGCCGAAAAGGACCGAATCAAGGACTCCACCGGTGTCAGCATCGGCCTCACGGGCCAGACGGCCGGCAACGTCGACGTCTCCACGAAGCTCGGCGACGCCCTGCCCCCGTACCTGGGCATCGTCGTCGGACTGTCGCTGATCCTGCTGCTGCTCGTATTCCGCTCGATCGTGGTGCCGCTGCTGGCCACGGGCGGCTTCCTGCTCTCCCTGGCGGCCGCCTTCGGAGCCGTCGTCGCGGTCTACCAATGGGGCTGGCTGGGGAGCGTGTTCGGCGTCGAGAACCCTGGCGCCGTGCTGAGCTTCCTGCCGATCATCCTGATCGGTGTGCTGTTCGGCCTGGCCATGGACTACCAGGTGTTCATAACCTCCGGCATGCGCGAGTCATTCATGCACGGGGAATCGGCCAAGCATGCGGTCCGCACCGGCTTCAGCCATGCCGCGTCCGTGGTCACCGCCGCCGCCATCATCATGGTCAGCGTGTTTGCCGGCTTCATCTTCTCGCACCTGAACATGGTCCGGCCGCTGGGCTTCGCGATGGCCTTCGGTGTCCTGGTGGACGCGTTTGTGGTCCGCATGACGATCGTCCCGGCCGTGATGTACCTGCTCGGCGGCAAGGCGTGGTGGCTGCCCCGCTGGCTGGACCGGATCCTGCCGGACGTCGACGTCGAGGGCGCCAAGCTCCGGCCCGCGGCATCGGCCACCTCATCCGAAAGCGAGCCCGAGCCGGAGGGGGTCGGCGCGCGCTGACCCTCACAGCCTGCTTGTGGGTCGCCCGAAAGCCGAGCTCCCTGAAGCCGCCCGCTGATCGTTCCGATCGGCGGGCGGCTTATTCGTTCGCGCGAGTCGGGACCGGTTGTGCGGCCGTTCGACGCCGGTTCTCTCACCGACGTCGCAACGGGTGGACCACGAACTTTGCCCACCGGCTCCTGCCATCAGAACGGTATTCACCCCCTGTAGGATCTCCGGCATGGAGACTTTCCTCTGGCCAGGCTGTGAGTCCCATCAACGTGAGAACAAGGTCGCCGTTCTTGTGCCAGGTGCGGGGTACAAGGTCGAATCCCCTCTCCTTTACTGGCCTGCAGAACAGTTGAGAGACCGCGGCTGGCAGGTTCAGGCAATTCGCTGGACCGGCGACGATGAACCTGGGGATGATCCCCACGAGTTCGCTGCTCGTGCGGTTCAGCAGGCGTTCGCAGAGTCGCCGCCGGCCGACCATCGGCTGATCGTGGCCAAGTCGTTTGGCACGTTCTCTATTCCTTGGGCGGAAGAGGCCCAAGTGCCAGCTATTTGGCTCACTCCTATCCTCACGGATGACCTCATTCGGCGAACACTTACTGAAACTGCCAAGCCGGATCTGCTGATCGGCGGATCCAAAGACAAGTTTTGGGTACCCGACGCGTTGTCAGAGGCGGCAGCTACGTTCGTTGAAATTCAGGACGCCAATCACTCGTTGGAAGTCCCGAACGACTGGCGCGCCTCCATAGCGGCGCACGTTCAGGTGTTCACTGCCATTGAGCAATTCCTGACCAGCCGCCACCCGTGAACCCACCGCAACAGTCCCCCTCTGGAGCCCGTCAACTAGGCTTGAACGGTGACCCGCCTCATTCTTGCCTCCCAGTCCCCCGCCCGCACCAAGCTGCTCAGCCACGCCGGCATCCGGCACGAGGTCCTCGTCTCGGATGTGGACGAAGACGCCGTCCAGGCCCGCTACGGCGTGACCGATCCGCATGACACGGCCCTCCTGCTCGCCCGGGCCAAGGCCGAGGCCGTGGCGTCCCTGCCTGAGGCGGAGGGCGCACTCGTGATCGGCTGCGACTCGGTCTTCGAATTCGACGGCGAAGCCCACGGCAAGCCCTACACGGCCGACGTCGCCCGCGAACGCATGCTCCGCATGAGCGGCAGCATGGGCGTCCTGCACACCGGCCACTGGCTCGTCGACTGCCGCGACACGGACGGTGACACTGACGGCGAAGGCACGGACGACGGCGCCGCCACCGCACGCGGCACCGGCGCCACGCTGGGCTCGGTGTCCTCCGCCGAAGTGCACTTCATGGAGATGAGCGCCGGGGAAATCGAAACCTACATCGCCACCGGCGAGCCGCTCCAGTGCGCCGGCTCCTTCACGATCGACGGCTACGGCGGGGCGTTCATCCGCAAGGTCGACGGCGATCCCCACACCGTCGTCGGGCTCTCCATCTCCACCCTGCGCGCGCTGCTTGGACAGGCAAATGTGGGCATCACCGAGCTCTGGACCGGCGGGGCCGTGGACCCGGCGGACGTCCGAGCTGAGTAAAGACCCGAGCGAGAGCCGAGTGGGCCCGGAGTGAACCAATTCGCCGCCCTTTGTGGCAACCCTACAAAGGAAGGGTCGTATACGCGCGGAATCCGCAAGTAATATCGGCGGAACCCTCAAAACCGCGCTAGGCTCCCTGAAGGAAAGAAGGAGACGCCTTGTCAGCAAATTCGGAGCAGTCCGCACCCACCGTGCCGGGATCAACACAGTCATCTACAGCCGCGGGCACCCGTCGGCTGACCAAGGTGCTGATCGCCAACCGCGGAGAAATTGCGGTGCGCATCATCCGCGCCGCCCGCGATGAAGGCATCGCCTCGGTGGCTGTCTACGCGGACCCCGACCGGGACGCGCTGCACGCCCGGCTCGCCGACGAGGCCTATGCACTCGGTGGCAACACCGCCGCGGAGTCCTACCTCGTGATGGACAAGATCATCGACGTCGCCCGCCAGTCCGGCGCGGACAGCATCCACCCCGGGTACGGATTCCTGGCCGAGAACGCCGAGTTCGCCGCCAAGGTGATCGATGCCGGCATCACGTGGATCGGGCCCTCCCCCGAAGCGATCTCGGCCCTGGGCGACAAGGTCCAGGCCCGCCACATCGCCGAGAAAGTCGGCGCCCCGCAGGTCCCCGGCACCGCCGACCCAGTCGAATCCGCCGAGGAAATCCTCGAGTTCGTGGACAAATTCGGCCTGCCGGTCGCCATCAAGGCGGCCTTTGGCGGCGGCGGACGCGGCATCAAGGTGGCCCGCACCCGCGAGGAAATCCCCGAACTCTTTGAATCCGCCGTGCGCGAGGCCACCGCCGCCTTCGGCCGCGGCGAGTGCTTCATCGAGCGCTTCCTGGACGCCCCTCGGCACGTCGAGACCCAGTGCCTCGCCGACGCCCACGGCAACGTCGTGGTGGTCTCCACCCGCGACTGCTCGCTCCAGCGCCGCAACCAGAAGCTCGTCGAAGAAGCCCCGGCCCCGTTCCTCACCGAAGAGCAGAACCGGCGGCTCTACGAATCCTCCAAGGCCATCCTCAAGGAGGCCGGCTACCTCGGCGCGGGCACCTGCGAGTTCCTGGTCGGCCAGGACGGCACCATCTCCTTCCTCGAGGTCAACACCCGCCTTCAGGTGGAGCACTGCGTCTCCGAGGAAGTGACCGGAATCGACCTCGTCCGCGAACAGTTCCGGCTGGCCTGCGGCGAGGAGCTCGGCTACGGCGACCCGGAAGTCCGCGGCCACTCGATCGAATTCCGCATCACCGGCGAGGACCCGGGCCGGAACTTCATGCCCGCCCCCGGCACCATCACCCTCTTGAAGAACCCCACCGGCCCCGGCGTCCGCATCGATTCCGGCGTGGAGCAGGGCGATGTCATCAGCGGCAACTTCGACTCCATGCTCTCCAAGCTGATCGTCACGGGCGCCACCCGCACCCAGGCCCTGCAGCGGTCCCGGCGGGCGCTCGAGGAAATGGTGGTGGAAGGCATCCCCACCGTCATCCCGTTCGACCTCGCGGTTGTTACCAACCCCGATTTCGCACCGGCCGACGGCGCGTTCAAGGTGCACACCCGCTGGATCGAGACTGCCTTCGTCAACGACATTCCCGCCTGGACCCCCACCGGCACCGAGGCTGAAGCGGCCGACGCCGGCGACCGCCAGCGCGTGGTCGTTGAGGTCGGCGGCAAGCGCTTGGAAGTCGTGCTGCCGGCGTCGCTGGGCTCGGTCAGCACCACGGGCGGCTCCAAGCCGGCCAAGGTCAAGAAGCGTTCCCGCGGCGGCGGCGCAGCCGCGGCCGCGAGCGGCAACGCCCTGACCTCCCCCATGCAGGGGACCATCGTGAAGGTGGCAGTGGCCGAAGGTGACACGGTCGCCGAGGGCGATCTCGTCGTCGTGCTCGAAGCGATGAAGATGGAGCAGCCGCTCACCGCCCACCGCGCCGGGATCGTCATCGGCCTCGCCGCGGCGGCCGGCGAGACTGTGGCCGCAGGCGCCGTGATCGCCATGATCGAGGACGGCGACGCACAGTAAGCGACAGCGACGGTAGGACTTCATGACGCTGCCGGTCGCGGGCGCGCCTCTAGCGCCTCCGTGACCGGCCAGTAGAGACTTGGAGTGTGAAGCCATTCCTGCTCCTCGCCTCCCGCGCGGAAGACACCGCCGCCGAGGACGAATACCGCGCCTATCTTCGCTACTGCGGGCTCAAGCCGGAGCAGCTGCACCGGATCCGGATGGAAGCCGCCCCGCTGCCCGACTTGGAGCTGTCCGACTATTCGGGCGTCATTGTGGGCGGCAGTCCCTTCACTTCCAGCGACCCGGCCGAGCACAAAAGCGCCGCCCAGCACCGGGTGGAGCGTGAACTCGCGGGGCTGCTGGACCGGATTGTGGCAGAGGACTTCCCGTTCCTCGGCGCCTGCTACGGTGTCGGCACGCTCGGACTGCACCAGGGCGCCGTGATCGACCGGACGTATGGTGAAGGGCTCGGCGGCGTAACCATCAAACTGACGGCGGAAGGGCTGCAGGATCCCCTTCTGCGCGGACTGCCGGAGACCTTCATTGCCTTCACCGGCCACAAGGAAGCCTGCACCGTCCTGCCCGCCCACGCGGTGCTCCTGGCGAGCTCAGCCGCCTGCCCGGTGCACATGTTCCGGATCAAAACCAACCTATACGCCACCCAGTTCCACCCTGAGCTCGATGCCGAAGGGCTCGTGACAAGGATCGATATTTACCGCCACGCCGGCTACTTCCCGCCGGAATCGGCCGAAATGCTCATGGAAGACGCCCGGCGGTTCACCGCGACGGAGCCGATGAAAATCCTGCGGAACTTCGTGGAGCGCTACGCGAGCTAGCCCGTGCCGCCGTCCCGCCCCGCGCGCATTCCCGCCCGGCTGCCGGGCCCGTCCGGGCCCCCCGGTTGCCGGCCCAGCCCGTACCCCGACGCTCCTGCCCGGTTCCTTTCGGGCATTCTTCCACCGACACGGAAATGCCCGGCGTGTTCGAGGAACACACCGGGCATTTCTGTCAGCAACTGGGCTGGAGCGTCAGGCTACGTTGTTCTCGTAATCAAGATCGCGGGTTTCCTTGCTCACGAACAGGGCAATCAGCGTCAGCACGGCCATGGCGGCGAGGTAGACACCCACCAGCGCCGGGCTGCCCTTGCCGACTTCCCAGAGCCAGACGGCGATGAACGGAGCCACGGCCGCACCCAGGATGCTGGAGAAGTTGTAGCTGATGGCCGAGCCGGTGTACCGGACGTTGGTCGGGAACAGCTCCGGCAACAGCGCACCCATGGGCCCGAACGTCAGGCCCATGAGGGAGAAGCCGATAATCAGCAGCGCCATGGTGCCCACGAATCCGGCGCTGAACAGCGGGACGAACAGCAGGCCGAAGGCCAGGATGCCGGCCGTAACGACCATGAGCATCTTGCGGCGGCCGAACTTCTCGGCCAGGGGACCGGAAACCAGGGTGAAGATGCCGAAGAACACGACGCCGACAATCAGCATCCAGAGGAAGTCGTTGCGCGTGTAGCCCAGACCGGGGACGAACGCGGCGGCCGCGGCCTCGGTCATCGGCTTGCCCGCCTTCTCGGCTGCGGCCTTGGCGGCATCCAGGCTGGAAGCCCGGGTTCCGTAGGTCAGCGTGAACGTGGTCATCAGGTAGAAGAGCACGTAGGTGGCCAGCATGATGAACGTGCCCAGGATCAGGTGTCGCCAGCTGCCCTTGATGACCCGGGCGAGAGGCAGCTTGGCGACCTCATTGGATTCGATGACCTTGGTGAACGCCGGGGTTTCGATCAGCTTGAGCCGGACGTAAAGGCCGATGATCACCATGACAGCGCTGAGCAGGAACGGCACGCGCCAGCCCCACTCCATGAAGGCCGTCGGCGACAGGGTGTAGCTGAAGACCAGGAAGATCACGTTGGCGATGATGAAGCCGATCGGGGCCCCCAACTGCGGGAAGGTGCCGTAGATGGCGCGCTTGTTCGCGGGGGCATTCTCGGTGGCCAGCAGTGCCGCACCGCTCCATTCGCCACCGAGGGCAAGGCCCTGGAAGAAGCGCATGACGACCAGGAGGGCCGGAGCCCAGAATTCCCAGCCTTCCACCTTCGCGGTCGGCAGGCAGCCGATCAGGAAGGTGGCAATGCCCATGGTCAGCAGCGAGGCCACGAGGGTTCCCTTGCGGCCGAACTTGTCGCCGAAGTGGCCGAAAACGATCGAGCCGAGCGGACGGGCGATAAACGCCACGCCGAATACAGCGAAGGATGCCAGCAGCTGGGCGGTCTCGTTCTGCGCCGGGAAGAACAAGGAGGGGAAGACCAGCACGGCAGCGGTGGCGTACACGTAGAAGTCGTAGAACTCGACGGTGGTGCCGATCAGGCTGGCGACAATCACGCGGCCGCGCGAGTTCACCTGCTTGGTGGACCCATGCTCCGCGGAGGTTGCAGTGGATGACATGTTGTAACGCTTTCAGGTAGACCGGTCGGATGTTCCCCCTGGGCCCGATGCCCGGGGCCGCCGGCTAGGGATTCGTATATGTCTGATGTTAGTTCCCACCGTCCAGTCAATGGACAAATAGTCCGTTATTTGGACGCCGTGTCGTCGTCTCACGTGGTGGTCGTCACACCCATTCTCACACCGTCATAAAAGCCCCGATAGGCAAAAGTCACAGCGCGTTAATAAACCGCGACTGTCCCGGAAACGCGGCATCCCTACCTTTGAAGGGACAACACCCCCCAAGGAGGTCTCCCAAGTGACTGCTGAACGCACCGCCGAAATCGGCACCGCAGATGCCGGCGCCGCCCGCACCGGCGCCCTTACCCTCGACCACCGGCCCGGCCGCTGGATCGCCAACTGGGATGCAGAAAACAAGGAACAGTGGGAATCGGCCGGCCGCTCCATCGCCCGGCGCAACCTGAACTGGTCCATCTTCGCCGAGTTTCTGGGCTTCGTGGTCTGGCAGCTCTGGTCGATTGTGGTGGTACAGCTCCCCGCGGCCGGCTTCACCTTCAGCACTTCGGAAATCTTCTGGCTGATCTCCATGCCCAGCCTGGTGGGCGCCACGCTGCGGATCCCCTACACGTTCATGGTCCCCCGCTTCGGCGGCCGCAACTGGACCATCGTCTCGGCCCTGCTGCTGCTCATCCCCTCGATAGGCCTGGCAATGTGCGTCTCCAACCCGGAGACCCCGTTCGGCACCATGCTGCTCGTGGCCGCCCTCGCCGGCTTCGGCGGCGGCAACTTCGCCAGCTCGATGGCCAACATCACTTTCTTCTACCCGGCCCGTGAAAAGGGCTGGGCGCTGGGACTGAACGCCGCCGGCGGCAACCTCGGTGCCGCCGTCGCGCAGCTGGCCGTTCCGATTGCCATCACCCTCCTGGCCGCCGGCACCGTGAACCTGCCCGTGGCCGGTCTCATGTGGGTCCCGCTGATCCTGCTCGCCGCCTTCGGCGCCTGGAAGTACATGGACAACCTCACCAGCGCCAAGGGCGATGTCGCTGGCTCGCTCGCCGCGCTCAAGGAACCGCACCTGTGGATCATGGCGCTGCTGTACATCGGCACCTTCGGCTCGTTCATCGGCTTCGCCGGTGTGTTCCCCAAGCTCATCAAGGACTACTTCCCGGCTTTCTCCTCGATCGGCGTCGGAACCGTAGCCCTGTCCCTCGCCTTCCTCGGCCCGCTGGTCGGCTCGCTGGCCCGCCCCTACGGCGGACGCATGGCGGACCGCATGGGCGGCGCCCGGATGACCGTTTCAGCCTTCGCCGCCATGGCCGTCATCACCCTCACCATGATCTGGACGCTGCCGCTGAAGAACTTCTGGCTGTTCCTGGGCCTGTTCCTGCTGCTCTTCACCGCCAGCGGCTTCGGAAACGGTGCCACCTACCGGATGATCCCCATCATCTTCGCCACCTCAAGCCGGGCAGCAAAATCAGGCGCCAGCACGGTAACCACCCAGCGGCTCGCGTCCTCGGCCCTGGGCCTGGTCTCGGCCATCGGCGCCTACGGCGGATTCGTCATCCCGCAGGTGCTCAACGCCTCGAACTCCGCCAGCGGCTCCTACACCCCGGCGTTCTACGGATTCGTGGGGGCCTACGTCCTGATGCTGGCCGTCTGCTGGTTCTTCTACATCCGCAACGCCAACCGAAATGCGATGGGACACGTCTAACATGACCAAAAGCGCCGACACGCACTGCCCTTACTGCGCCCTGCAGTGCGCCATGACGCTCACATCTCCAGCGGCTCTGACCCCGGCTGTCCAGCCGGGGTCAGACCCCGTGACGGAACAAGCTGCACCCGCCGTCGCCGCGCCGCTCCTGACAGTCGCCGGACGGGATTTCCCCACCAACCGCGGTGGCCTGTGCCGCAAGGGTTGGACCTCCGCCTCACTCTTGAACCACACCGGCCGCGTCACGGAGCCGCTGCTGAGGGGCGCCGACGGCGTCCACCGCCCGGTCAGCTGGGACGAGGCCCTGACACGGATCGTCGCGGCCGTGAAGCAGGCCCGCGCCGGGCACGGGCCGGACGGCGTCGGCGTGTTCGGCGGCGGCGGCCTCACCAATGAGAAGGCCTACCAGCTGGGCAAGTTCGCCAGACTGGCCCTGGGCACCTCGCGGATCGACTACAACGGCCGGTTCTGCATGTCCTCGGCCGCCGCAGCCGGCATGCGCGCATTCGGCCTGGACCGCGGGCTCCCGTTCCCGCTGGCCGACCTCGACGCCGCCAGCACCATCCTGATGCTCGGCTCCAACGTTGCCGAGACCATGCCGCCCTTCGTCCAGCACCTCCAGGGGGCGCGCGACGCCGGCGGGCTGATCGTCGTCGACCCGCGCCGCTCCGCCACCGCGGCGTTCACTTCCGACGGCGGCGGCCTGCACCTGCAGCCGCTGCCCGGCACCGACCTCGCCCTGCTGCTGGGCATCTCCCACGCGGTGATCCACGAAGGCCTCGCCGACGCCGGGTACATCGCGGACCGGACCACCGGGTACGAGGCCATGGCCCGCAGTGTCGGAAGCTTCTGGCCGGAACGGGTCCAGTCGATCACCGGCGTCCCCGCCGGGCTGATCCGTGAAACCGCCCGGCGGCTGGCCGACGGCGCCGGCAAGGGCGGCAGCTACATCCTCACCGGCCGCGGCGTCGAACAGCACGTCGACGGCACTGACACCGCCACGGCTGCCATCAATCTCGCCCTCGTGCTGGGCCTCCCGGGCTCGGCGCGCAGCGGCTACGGCACGCTCACCGGGCAGGGCAACGGCCAGGGCGGCCGCGAACACGGCCAGAAGGCGGACCAGCTCCCCGGCTACCGGAAGATCACCGATCCCGCCGCCCGCGCCCACATGGCAAAGGTCTGGGACGTGCCGGAAACCCTCATCCCGGGCCCGGGCCTGCCCGCCGTCGAACTCCTCAAGTCCCTTGGAGAGCCCGACGGCGTCCGGTGCCTCTTCGTGCACGGCGCCAACGTGGCTGTGTCCGCCCCGGACGCGAACGCCGTGATCGCGGGCCTGCGCAGCCTGGACTTCCTGGTGGTCTGCGACTTCTTCCTCTCCGAGACCGCTGCCGAGGCGGACCTGGTCCTGCCTGTCACGCAGTGGGCCGAGGAAGAAGGAACCCTGACCAACCTCGAGGGCCGCGTGCTGCGGCGCCGCCGGGCCCTCACTCCCCCGCCCGGGGTCCGCAGCGAACTGTGGATCATGACCCGGCTGGCCGAATTGCTGGATGCGCCGTCCACGTTCAGCGAGGACCCTGAAACCGTGTTCGAGGAACTTCGGCTCGCGTCCTCCGGCGGCCTGGCCGACTACTCCGGGATCGACTACGCCATGCTGGACCGCGGCGAGGCCGCCTACTGGCCCTACCCCGCCGGAAGCGACGGAACGCCGCGGCTGTTCCTGGACGCCTTTGCCCACGCCGGCGGCCGTGCGGTGTTCACGGCGGTGACGCCCCGACGTCGTACGCCATCTGCCGGCGCGGCCCCGGTGGCCGCTGCGGAACGCACCGGCCACGGACCTTCCGCTGCGGATCGCGCCGGGACGCCGATGACCCTGATCACCGGCCGCCTCATGGAGCATTATCAGTCCGGCGCGCAGACCCGCCGGGTGGCCGCGCTGGCCGAAGCCCAGCCCGAGGCGCGGCTGCAGCTGCACCCCGCCGCGGCCGCCGCCCAGGGCATCGCCGACGGCGACTACGTCTCGATTTCCAACGAACGCGGCGTGGTCAGCTGCCGTGCCGAGCTGAGCACGGACATCCGGCCGGAGACGGTGTTCCTGCCGTTCCACTTCCCGGAACTCGAGAGCGCCAACCGGCTCACCGAGGCCGCCACGGACCCCATTTCCGGGATGCCCGAGTTCAAGACCAGCAAGGTGTGGATCCGCCCGGCGGTTTCCGGAGGCGCTGTCTCCGGGGGCGCGGCCGGCAATCGCAGCGGTGCTTCAGCCCGCGTTCTTCAAGCAGAGGAGACCTCATGACTGAGCGGATTGTGGTGGTGGGCTTCGGGCCCGTCGCCGCGCGGCTGATCGACGAGTTGCTGCCGGCCGTGCGCAGCGGCATCGCGCATCTGACGGTGATCGGCGAAGAGTCCGAGGCGGCGTACAACCGCGTGCTGGTGGCCGATCTTGGCGTCGGCCGGACCACGCCGGCCGCCCTGGCCCTCGCCGACGCGGCAGCGCTGGTGGCCGACGGCGTCGATGTCCGGCTGGGTGTCCGCGTCCGCCGTGTGGACCGCGCCCGGCAGCGGGTTTTGCTGAGCGACGGCACCTCCCCCGGCTACGAGCGGCTCGTCTTCGCCACCGGTTCGCGCCCTGTCATCCCCAACCTCACCGGGCTCAACCCGGATCCCGCCGCGCCGGTGCTGCCGCCGGGTGTGACCGCCCTGCGGGATCTCCGTGACGCGTCCGAGCTCCATTCTGCGGTGGCGGGCGGCAAGCGCGTGGTGGTCCTGGGCGGCGGCGTGCTGGGCCTGGAGACGGCCCTGGCCGCGGCCGAGGAAGGTGCCACGGTGACCGTCGTGCACAACGGCCCGCATCCCCTGGGCCGGAACATCGACCGCGGCGGCGGCTCCGTGCTCGCGGCTTCCTTGCGGAATTGCGGCGTGCGGGTGGCCGGCAACGCCCGCTCTGTCGGCGTGGAGCACAACGCGCCCGCCGGCGGTTTCTCGGCCCTGCTGCTCGATGACGGCTCCGCGATCGACGGCGACCTCCTGGTGCTCTCCTGCGGTGTCCGGCCCCGGACCGAACTGGCGGAAGGCTGCGGGCTCTCCACCGCCGCCGGAATCTTGGTGGACCACAAGCTCCGCGCCCACCACGAGCCCCACATCTTTGCCATCGGCGACTGCGCCGAGGTCCGCTGCCCGGATCCCGAGTGCGTTCAGTGCCGGACCGCGCGCGGCCCGTCCGGGCTGGTGGGGCCGGGCTGGCGGCAGGCCGAATGGCTCGCCGACTATCTGACCCTGTTGGCCTCCGGCGCCGACGCGGAGGCCGAGTCCCTGCCGTCCCTTCCCGCGGAGCTGCCGGGCGTGATCGTGCTCAAGGCCCGCGGCATGAACATGGCCGTGGCCGGGGATGTTTCCGCGGACCCGTGGGACGACGAAGCCCTGACCGCCGGGGCCGTGAACGGCCGGGCCAGGCTGCAGATCGCCCAGTGGGCCGATCCTGAGCACGGCCGCTACGTCAAGATGACCACCCGCGCCGGCGTGCTCGAAGGCCTCGTGTCTGTGGGCATGCCACGCACCTCGGCCGAGCTGGTGCAGCTGTTCGAACGCGGCGCCGAACTGCCCGCGGACCGCTCACTGCTGTTGCGCCTGGACGGGCCGGACCAGGCCGCCTCGGCTGGCGCCGTCGACCCTTCCCGGACGGTCTGCAGGTGCGCAGGCGTCAGCGGGACGGCCATCGCTTCTGCTGTTACGGAGGGCTGCGGCACCGTGCCCGAGGTATCCACGGCCACCCGAGCCGGCACGGGCTGCGGCGGCTGCCACGACGACATCAAGGGGATCATCGAGGCCCACTTTCAGGGGGCGGTTGCCTGACCCTTCGCCGGGGCAGGCGCTAAGCCCTTAGCTGCCCAGATTTCCGGGGGCGCTGAATGGAAAGTAGGCTTACGATGTAAACGGCGGCACAGTTTGAGAGGACGAATCCATTGGAAAAGAACGGCAGCAGCGAAGACGGCTTCATAATTCCGGACCCTTCGAAGATTCGGGAGGACATTCCGGGCGACGCCGGCGATGAGGCCAACGTGATCCGCTTCAGTGAAGAGCAAGCCCTCATCGAGGAACAGGCTCACGGCATCCGGCCGGAGCGTTACGACGTTCCCAGCGGCGGACCCACCATGGCGGAAGCGCGCGGGAACATGGTTCTACCCCCCGAAGACGCGGAAAGCTCTCCCTCCAGCGACAGCAGCGACGACGGCCTTCACGGCGGCGCTGAAGAGTAGTTCCGCGGTCTGCCGAGCGCTCCGGCACCCCCTTCGGTGAAACTCAACGCCAGCCCACCGGCGCGGCCGAGTCACCCCTTTGTGGACACCGACCCGGCGGGGTCCTACTGCGCTGCGTTGTCGAACTTCTCCTGCCACAGGGCATGCTCGCGGCCCGCGTCCAGCCGGCGGTTCGGAGTCCACCTGGGCAGATATTCGGGCGCGGGCAGCTCGCGGGCAGGCTTGGGCCTGGACTTGGGCTCAGGCCGAGTCTGGACAGGCTTGGGTTTAGGACGGGTGGTGACAGGCTTGGCCACAGGCCGGGTCTGGACGGGCCTCCGGGGGTAGTTCGGCTTGGGGTCGGCCAGCGTCCAGTTGACCACGGCTCGCATGATGAGCACGAGCACCCACAGGACGAGCCCTGCCAAGATGTATTGCCAAAACACGACCAGTAACAAGATGGCCAATAGCACGAAGATAAACATGGCGACATTATGCATATGCGACACGCCCGGAGGTAGGGGCCTTACTCCCTGATCGCCCGCACGGGAGTTGCCGTCCGCATGGTCCTCCCCCGTGTAATCCGCTTCTCAGCTGGGCACCGGCGCCCGAGCTACCTGTTTGTGGACCCTCTGCCCGGCGGAGCAGGCCTTACCGCAATAAGCTGTCGAACAGCTTCTGCCACTGCGCGTGCTCGCGGGCGGCGTCCGCCCGGCGACCGGCATTCCACCGGCGCATGTGGTCCTCGGGTTCGGGCTTGGGCTCCGGCCTGACCGCCGCAGGAGGAGGAGGATAGGCCCGCTTGAGTTCTTTCCGCGGTGCCACGAGGTTTAGGTAGTCTTCCTGCCGCAGCCCCAGGCGTGTAGTGGGTGCGGGCGGCGCCGGGGCAACCTCGTCCGCGGTAAGGCGCCTGTACAAGGTCGCAAGACCCAAAAAGGCGAAGAAGGCGATGGTGAGGACCACGCCCAGAAAGATTGCGAGCAGGGATGCCAAAACCACCATGCTGAAACTCGCCCTCCAAGCCCCCTCAAAGGATTAATGCCTCATTGTCCCACCTGAGACCGATACCCAACCAGACCCGTTTAGGCCCTTTCTGATTGCACGGCGGTACCGGTAACTCTGCAGGGCATACCGGAGCATGGAGCAGTCCGCGGAAGCCCGAGTTGACCGCGCTCCTCCAGCAACGCACCCGGCCGCGGCAACGGTGGGCCTTTCTCCCATTGGCACGCCCCTGAGCCGGGGTTGGAATGAACGTAGGCTCCGTTCGTCAACAGGAGGCATCCCATGAACGTTCCGGTTATTTTGGCGCTCGGCGCGATCGTTGTGTTCGCCGTCGTCGTGGTCATGACGCGAGGCAAGGATCCGCAGCAGCGGGCCGCGGTGCTGCTGCGCACCGGGGCGGCCATCATGGCGGTGTTCACGGTCCTTGCGGGAATCGTCATTGTCGGCGACTCGCTGCAGAACCCCGGCGGAACGGCCGCGATGCTGATTACCCTGGCCTGGGTGGTGCCGATGCTCATCCTCGCGGCCGCAGCGTGGTTCTGGCCGGCTCCTACCGCTCCTATGCTGCTCGCCCTGTCTTCGGCCTTCATCGCCGCCTGCATCTGGCTGGCCTTCGACCCCGCGGCCCTGCGCAGCTTCGTCAGCGAGAACGGACCTCTCATTGCCGTCAGCGTCGTCGCGCTGGCTTTCCCGGCCGCCGTACTCGGCCTGAAGCGGACCGTGCTGGCCGGCTGGCTGCTGGTGGCCCTCGGCGTGCTACCGCTCGTGATCACCATCATCGCAAGGTCCGGCCCGGTCGGATCGATCGTCGCTGCAAGCGTGGTCCCCCTGATCGCGGGGATCAGCTACCTCCTCTCCGACCGGATGGCCCACGGCAGCACGGCATCCGGGAAGCAACAGGCAACCACCGCCTGAAAACGTCCGGTTACCCGGCCGCGTAACGCGAATCGGGCCGGAAACAATCGGCGGGTAGCATCGGGAGCATGAGCGCCGACGACGACGACATCACCGAAGAACTACTGGCGGACGCCGGGAAACTCACCGGACTGAGCCTGGAACTGCTGGGGCTCGACCCGCACCCGGACGACATGACGGCCGAGCAGCGGCTCCAGTTCGATCCCGAGGACCTGGCCGAGATGGCCGCCGTCTCACCGGAGGACCGTCACATAGCCGTGCGCCAGACCCGCCTGCTGGCCGGGCTCCTGTGGAACTCGTCCAGCATCCTGATCGATCAACTGTTCCGAGACCTCGGAACGCTCAGCACGCTCGACGTTCTCACGCCGACTGACATCGCCGGCACCTCGGTCCTGTCCTCGCTGCCGCCACAGTTCGCGGCCAGCTACGACGCGAAGTTCACCCAGAAGTTCATCGTGGTCGCCGCAGACGTCACCGCATCCCTGGCCCGGGGCTGGACCGCCCCCGGATGCCTTGCAGCCGAACTGGCCATCCGATGCCTGCTCGATCAGGCGGAAATCACCGAGGACATCTACGAACTGGACCTTCCGGAGGACTGGCGGGCCGACGTCGAGGAAGTCCTGTTGGAGGATGCCGACAGTGAAGCACTGTACTCCGAGAACCTCGACGTTCTCGAGGACGACGCCGCGAGTCTAGGCTTCGAGCAGTGGTTCAAACCCTTCGCCTCCGGCGACACGGTTCCCCCGTACGCCTACTCCTGAGTTCTCCGCCCGAGCCCTACTTCCGATCACTCCCCCGCGGCGGCGTGCGTGGCGGGGTCGTAGGGCTCGAACACGGACGAGCCGAGCATGAAGATGCCGCGCTGCGGGATCCAGAAGTCGCCGAGCCTGTCTTGGACAGGAAGGGCCGCAGTATGTCCCAGGCTGTGTCCCCTGAGGCGTGCCGTGCTTTCGCGGACAAACCACATCTGCCGCGGGCGCGCCCCAAAGCTTTGGCCGTTGGGCACCCTGCCGGTCAATCCGGTGTGCCCCGCCCCCAGCGCCGGGCCGGCGATGGCCCCCATGACGCGCAGGAACGTCCGGCTGCGCCACAGCCGCTCCGGAACGGCGCCGGACACCGCGGACATGAGCCGGGTGACCGGAGTCGCCGCCAGCGTCAGGTCCCAGACCAGGTCCACGCCGTCACCGACCTCCACGCTGAAGGAGTAGTCGTCGCGCCACCGGATCGAGATCCCGCCCGTCGACGCCGCCCCGAGGGCGCTGCCGAAGTAGCGGGGGCAGGACGACCCTGGCCCGATGGTGCTGTGCATCGTCCAGACCCCCGCGGGGTCACGGATCCAGACCGAGTTGTACCCCGGGCCGACCGAAGAGGCCGGAAAATGCCGCAGGGCCAGGATGTAGCCGGAACTGAACGGAACGCCCATCACGCCGTAGCCGGCAAAGCATTCCTCCGGGCCGGAGGGCAGCACGGGGTGCTGTTCCACGGAGTCAACAACGGTGCGGGGACTCTGCATGGCTACGGCCTCCAGTAGTCACATCTGGCCTCTTGTCACATGTGGACGTGGAGCCGCCGGGCTGCTTCGGAGATGGAGCCGCTCAGCGACGGGTACACGGTGAAGGTGCTGGCAATGTCGTCGACGTGCAGCTTCTGCGTCACGGCAATCGAGATCGCGAAGATGAGCTCGGATGCGTTCGGGCCCACCACCACCCCGCCGATGACGGTGCCGGAACCCTTGCGGGCGAAGATCTTGATGAAGCCGTCGCGGTGGTTGCGCATCTTGGCGCGGGCGTTGCTGCGCAGGGACAGCTTGATGATGTCGCCCTGGTATTTGCCGGAGTCGATCTCGGCCTCGGACACGCCCACGGAGGCGATCTCGGGCGAGGTGAAGATGTTGGATGCCACCTGGTGCAGCTTGATGGGCATGACGGCGTCGCCCAGGAAGTGGGCCACGGCGATCCGGCCCTGCATCGCGGCCACGGAGGCCAGGGCCAGGACGCCGGTGCAGTCGCCCGCGGCGTAGATGTTCGGCGCCGTGGTGCGCGAGACGCCGTCGACCTTGATGTGGCCGCTCTCGGTCAGCGCGACGCCGGCTTCCTCCAGGCCGATTCCGGCGGTGTTCGGGATGGAGCCGACGCAGACGAGGCAGTGGCTGCCGGTCACTTTTGAACCGTCGCCGAGGGTGACCACGACGCCGTCATCCGTGCGCTCCACGGTCTCGGCGCGGGCCCGCGAGAGGACCTTGAGTCCGCGGCGTTCGAAGACGCCCTCGAGGACCTCGGCGGCGTCGGTGTCCGAGCCCGGCAGCACGCGGTCGCGGCTGGAAATCAGGGTGACTTTGGAGCCCAGGCCGTTGTAGGCCGAGGCGAATTCGGCGCCGGTGACACCGGAACCCACCACAATCAGCTCTTCGGGGAGTTCGTCCATGTTGTAGATCTGCGCCCAGTTCAGGATGCGCTCACCGTCCGGACGCGCCGTGGGCAGCTCGCGCGGGTGGGCGCCGACCGCCAGCAGGATAGTGTCGGCCTCCACTATCTCGGTGCCGTCCGCGGTCAGGACCTCGATGGTGTGGTTGTCCAGCAGCTTGCCGGAGCCGATCACGATGCGGACGTTCTGGTGTTCCAGCCCGGCCTGGATGTCCTCGGACTGCTTCCGCGCCAGGCGGAGCAGTCGGTCGTTGATGTGCTTGAGGTCCGCGCGCATCGCCGGGGCAAAGTCGCCGCCGTCGACGTCGAACTTGACGCCCAGCTCCCCCGCCTCACCCATGCGGGTCATCAGGTCTGCCGTGGCGATCAGGGTTTTAGAGGGGACGACGTCGGTCAGCACCGCGGAGCCGCCGAGTCCCGCACGCTCGATGATGGTGACCTGCGCCCCCAGCGAGGCGGCGACCATGGCGGCTTCGTAGCCGCCAGGCCCTCCGCCGAGAATTGCGATGCGGGGTGAGCTGAAGTCAGGGTGCGTAGTCACAATCAACCATTGTCCACCATCCGAACCGAAGCCACCAAGAATCGGGGCCGCCGCGGGTCCGGCCGGGCATGCTGGGCAGCAGGGCCGAGCCGCGATAACTTGTACCAGTGAGTTATACAGAATTCCTCAACACGGACCCTTTCGACGCCGCCCGCGACGCCGCCGCCTACATCGCCGAAGAGACGGGCGTCGATTCCCATGACGTCGCGCTGGTCCTCGGCTCGGGCTGGGGCGACGCCGCCGAGCTCATCGGCGAGACCACCGCCACCTTGTCCGCCACCGAAATCCCCGGCTTTTCCGCCCCCTCCGTGGTGGGGCACGTGGGCACCATCCGCTCGGTGCTGACCAAAGAGGGAAAGCGGGCCCTGGTCCTGGGCGCACGCACGCACTACTACGAGGGCAAGGGCGTCCGCTCCGTGGTTCACGGCGTGCGCACCGCCGCGGCCGCCGGCTGCAAGACCCTCGTGCTGACCAACGGCTGCGGCGGGCTCAACGAGGACTGGACGCCCGGCACCCCGGTGCTCATCAGCGACCACATCAACCTCACCGCCACCTCTCCGCTGGAAGGCGCCACGTTCGTGGACCTGACGGACCTGTACTCCTCCCGGATCCGCGCCCTGGCCCGCGAAGTGGACCCGTCGCTGGACGAGGGCGTCTACGCCCAGTTCACCGGCCCGCACTACGAGACCCCCGCCGAGGTGCAGTACGCCAAGCGGATCGGAGCCGACCTGGTGGGCATGTCCACGGCCCTGGAGGCCATAGCCGGCCGCCACGCCGGCATGGAGGTGTTCGGCATCTCGCTGGTGACCAACCTCGCCGCCGGGATCAGCCCGGTGCCGCTCAGCCACGGGGAAGTCCTTGAGGCCGGCCAGGCCGCCGGACCGCGGATTTCGAAGCTGCTCGCAGAGATCATCGCCAAGCTCTGATCCGGTCACTGATGTAGGCCCTGGTCCGTGCACCGGCCGGGGGCCCACAAGCCCGGCAACAGGTCCTGGAGTACCCGCTGCGGTCATTCCACCGCGAGGTAGTCCAGGATCTTTTCCTTGTCCGACGGGAACCGCCGCTCGATCGAGTCCGCGATCCCGGCGATGCTCTGGCGCGCCAGCGCCTGCCGCCAGGCGAGTTCGGCCTGACGCATGGTCTGGGAAATAAGGCACGTCCGCGCGAAGTTCTCCTGCCGGTCCGGCTCCGGAACATTACCAAGGATCGCCTCACACCGGAAGGCAGCGTCCTGGCCCTCCAGCGCCAGCACGATGTCCAGCACCGTGATGTTCTCCGGCCTGCGCGCCAAAAGAAATCCGCCGCGAGGTCCGGAGACTGATTCCAGCACGCCGGCCCGGACCAGCGACTGAAACTGCTTGTTAAGGTAGGCGGCCGGGAGTTTGTAGAACTCGGCCAGCCGGGCGCTGTTCACCGGCTCCCCGGGCGGTGTCCATGCCATGTTGACGCAACTGTGCACGGCCCATTCCACGCCCCGGCCCATCTTCATATTCCAGACGCTACGTGTCCGGAAATTTGGGTGTCAAGGTCCCGCTGGAAGCTTTGAGATGGAACTGAAACCCCAACTCTCGATTATCTGGACGGGTATCGCTCGCGATTGGCGATAGTTTGGTTCCTATGACGTCTTCTGATGCCGACCTCGCCCGACTCCTGAGCGATGCCCGCGACTGGGCAAACCAGGACCCGGACCCCGCCACCGCCGCCACCCTGGCTGAGCTGATCCGCCTCACCGATGGAGGCGTCGCCGCGGCCCGCCAGGAACTGGCCGACAGCTTCAGCGGCACCCTCCAGTTCGGCACCGCCGGGCTGCGGGCGGCCCTGGGCCCGGGACCGAACCGGATGAACCGTGTCGTAGTCCGCCGCGCCGCCGCCGGCTTCACCGCGTTCCTCACCAACGCCGTCCAGCAGGCCTCCCCCGGCACCCGGCCGCGCGCCGTCGTCGGCTATGACGCCCGCTACAACTCCGATATTTTCGCCGAAGAAACCGCCGCGATCCTCACCGCGGCCGGTGTCGAAACCTTTCTCATGCCGGCGGCGCTGCCCACCCCGCTGCTCGCGTATGCGGTGCGGGCGCTGGACTGCGACGGCGGCGTCATGGTCACCGCCAGCCACAACCCGCCGCAGGACAACGGGTACAAGGTGTACCTCGGCCGTCACGCGGTTGAGGACAGCGGCCGCGGCGCCCAGATCGTGGAGCCGTACGATGCCCTGATAGCGGCGAAGATCGCTGGCGTCGGCGCCCTGGACTCCATCGTTCTGGCCGCGGACGGGTGGACCGTGTTGGAGCCCTCGATCGCCACCGAATACCAGGACGCCGTCGCGGCTCTGGCGGTTCCGCAGCACTTTCCGGCCCGCGGGCTGAAGATCGTCCTGACCCCCATGCACGGCGTGGGCGGGGAAACGGCTGTGGCTGTACTGAAGGCCGCCGGTTTCACCGACGTCACGCTCGTCACGGAACAGGCGCAGCCGGATCCGGACTTCCCCACGGTGAACTTCCCCAACCCGGAAGAGCCCGGGGCGCTGGATCTGGCTCTTGCGGCGGCGACGCGCGAGGGCGCCGACATCGTGATCGCCAACGATCCGGACGCCGACCGGGCGGCCGTCGCGGCGAAGGACCCGGCCACCGGCGCGTGGCGCATGCTGCGCGGCGATGAGGTGGGCGCCCTGCTCGGCGCCCACATCGTGGCGCGTCAGGCCGCCGGCGGCGAGGCGCCGGGCGGCGTGTTCGCCAACTCGATTGTGTCTTCCCGCTTGCTGGCGCGGATCGCGGCCGCGGCAGGTTACGCCCACGAGGAAACCCTGACCGGCTTCAAATGGATTGCCCGCGTGCCGGGGCTGGTCTACGGCTACGAGGAGGCGCTGGGCTATTGCGTCGCCCCGTCCCTGGTGCGCGACAAGGACGGCATCTCGGCGGCGGTGTTAATCGCCGAGCTCGCGGCCGCTGCTAAGGCAGAGGGCAAGACCATCTTCGACACCCTGGACGAGCTCTACCTGGTGCACGGGTTGCACGCGAGCGACCAGCTCAGCATCCGGGTGGCGGACCTCGGCCTGCTGGACGCGATGATGAACCGGCTGCGGGTCAGCCCGCCGGAATCGTTCGGCGGCTCCGGCGTCGAGGCCGTCACGGACCTGGCCGTGGGCACCGAGGAACTCCCGCCCACTGAGGGCCTGCTGTACCTGACCAGGGACCTCAGCCGCGTCATCATCCGTCCCAGCGGCACGGAACCGAAGCTCAAGTGCTACCTGGAAGTCATCCGCAGTGTCGGTTCGGCCGCCGAACTTCCGGCGGCCCGGGACGAGGCCCGCGCCGCGCTGGACGGCGTCCTGGCCGACGTCCGGGAGGCCCTGGGCCTCTAGAGTCCTACCTCAATGTACCCGCCCACAATCCGGGCACCGAAGGTGGCGAGCCGGAGTTCCGGGTTGCCGAGGCACTCCCCCGTGTCGAGGTCGTAGACCTCCTTGTGCAGCGGCGAAGCCACCGTGGGGCGGTCCCCGCGGGATCCGGTGATGCCGCGGGCCATGACGTTCGCCCCGGTGGCCGGGTCTTCCTGCGCGACGGCGAAAACCTCACCGGTCACGGTGCGGAACAGGGCAATCTGGCGGCCCGCAATCAATGCCGCCTCGCCCCACGCCGGTTCCAGGTCCGTCACGGCGCACACCCGGTGCCAGCCGGCGGTGGATCCAGCCTGCTCGGCGGCCTGATCCTCAAACTCGTGTAGTGCGGTTTCAAGTACGGCGGTCATCCCGGCCCCTCTCTGATACATCCCTTACGGGCTCAGCCGCTGCTGCGGCCACATATTCAAGCTAGGCCCGCGGTGTTTCATCCGGACGCGCCGGATGTGTCCGGCGCGTAAAAGAGAGCTCACACGGCCGGAAATGCGATCGTGATGCAGAAGTTAAGATCACGAAACATAAGGGAAACTGAAGCGAAATTCCCTTTGCCTAGTCTGGGACGACAAGCTGCAGAGCACCGTCTGCGGCCCATGCGAAAGGCCCACCGTGACCGGACACCCCTCAAGCCACCCGAACCAGGGCGCAGCCAGCGCCGCCCCGCGCCGTATTGTGGTGGCCGGCGGCGGCCCTGCAGCGCACCGTTTCGCCGATGCGATGCATGCCCGCGGACTCGATGGCTGGCACGTTACAGTCCTCACCGAGGAAGCCCACCTCCCCTACGACCGCGTCGCGCTGAGCAAGGCACTCACCGACAGCGACGTCGACCTCACCCTGGGCAGCGCTTCCATGTGGGACCACACGGCCCTGACCCTGAAGACCGGCGAGCGCGTCATCAGCATCGACGCCGCGAACAAGACGGTCAACACCGCAGCGGGAACCGTCTATCCGTATGACGAGCTCGTGGTCGCGACGGGCTCGGACGCGGCCCGTCTGCCCATCCCGGGCTCCGAACTCACCCACGTGTACCGCACCCTTGAGGACGTCTGGGCCATCAACAAGGCGATCGCGGACCTCACCGTGAAGCTTGGCCGCAAGGTCAACGCAGTCACCATCGGCGGCGGTCTGCTGGGCCTGGAATCAGCGGCCGGCACCGAACAGCTCGGCGCCACTCCCATCGTCATCAACGGCTCGCCGTGGCTCATGAACACCCAGCTGGACGAGGGTGCCGGACAGTCGCTCGGCCGGCTCATCGAGGCCAAGGGCTTCACCGTCCACGGCGGGGTGTTCCCCTCCGAGGTCCTCTCCGACGACGACGGCCAGGTCACCGGCGTCCTCATGGCCGACGGCCGGATCATCGACGCCGACATCGTGATCGTTGCGATCGGTGTGCGGCCCCGCGATGAACTGTTCCGCGCCGCCGATGGCCCGGATGGGCAAAAGGGAGTACAGCAGTTCCAGCTCGGCCCGCGCGGCGGCGTCGTCATCTCCGATGACTGCTCCACTGAGGTCCCCGGCATCTGGGCAATCGGCGAGGTCGCCAACTTCGGCGGCATGTGCCTGGGCCTCGTGGCCCCGGCCAACACGATGGCCGAGATCGTCGCGGACCGGCTGCACGGCGGCGACGCAACCTTCCCCGGCTTCGACACGGCCACCAAGCTCAAGCTCTCCGGCGTCGACGTCGCCAGCTTCGGCGACGCCTTCGCCCGCACCGAACACGCGCTCGAAATCGTCTACGCCGACCCCGCCCGCGGCGTCTACCAGAAGATCGTCACCACCGACGATGCCAAGACCCTGCTCGGCGGCATCTTCGTCGGCGACGCCTCGCCCTACACGTCCCTGCGCCCCATGCTGGGCCGCGAACTGGCGGCCGAGCCCGGCGCCTACCTCACCGCGGCCGGCGGCGGCGACGCCCCGGAGACCGAACTGCCGGACGACGCCATCCTGTGTTCGTGCAACAACGTCTCTGCGGGAACCATTCGCGACACCGTCAACGGCTGCGGTGCCTGCGACGGCAACGCCCCCGTCCAGGAACTCGGCGAGCTGAAGGGCTGCACGCGCGCCGGAACCAGCTGTGGTTCCTGCGTGCCGATGCTCAAGAAGCTGCTTGAGACCGAGCTGACCAAGTCCGGCGTCGAGGTCTCCAAGGCACTCTGCGAACACATCGAGCTCTCCCGCCAGGAACTCTTCGACGCCATCCGGGTTCTGGAACTGACCTCCTTCGAGGAGATCATGGCCAAGTACGGCACCGGGTCCGGCTGCGATATCTGCAAGCCGACCATCGCCAACATCCTGGCCAGCCAGAACAGCGCCTACGTCCTGGACGCTGGCCGCGGCACCCTGCAGGACACCAACGACCGCGCCTTGGCCAACATGCAGAAGGACGGCACCTACTCGGTGGTTCCGCGGATCGCCGGCGGCGAGATCACCCCGAAGAAACTCGGCGTGATCGCCGCGGTGGCCGAGCAGTACGGCCTCTACACCAAGATCACCGGCGGCCAGCGGATCGACATGTTCGGCGCCCGGCTGGAGCAGCTGCCGGAAATCTGGAAGCTGCTGGTGGATGCCGGCTTCGAATCGGGCCAGGCCTACGGCAAGAGCCTGCGCACGGTGAAGTCCTGCGTCGGCTCCACGTGGTGCCGCTTCGGGGTCCAGGACTCGGTGGCCATGGCCATCGCGCTTGAGCTGCGCTACCGCGGCCTCCGCAGCCCGCACAAGCTGAAGATGGGTGTCTCCGGCTGCGCCCGCGAATGTGCGGAGGCCCGGGGCAAGGATGTCGGCGTCATCGCCACCGCGGACGGCTGGAACCTGTACGTCGGCGGCAACGGCGGGGCCACCCCGGCGCACGCCCAGCTGCTGGCCAAGGACCTCGACGGCGAAACCCTGATCAAGTACATCGACCGCTACTTCATGTACTACATCCGCACCGCCGACCGCCTGCAGCGCACCGCGCGCTGGCAGGAAGAGCTCGACGGCGGCATCAAGCACGTCGAGGACGTGGTGGTGCACGACACCCTGGGCATCGCCGAGGACCTTGAGGCCGCCATGGCCAAGCACGTTGACACCTACGTCGACGAATGGGCCGACACGCTGAAGGATCCCGAGCGGCTCCGCCGCTTCCGCTCCTTCGTCAACGCCCCGGACCAGAAGGACGATTCCATCACCTTCGTCTCCGACGAGCGCGGCCAGATGCGCCCCGCCACGGCAGAAGAAAAGGCGCTGGCCGGCCAGCAGCCAGTCCTGATCGGCGCTTCCATCCCGGTCCGTGCCACCACCCCGGGACTGCCTGACGAGAACGAGGTATAGCCATGCAGCTCACCATTGACCTCACCGGACGCGAAGTCCTGGTCGCGGGCGCGGACCACGCCGCGCGCCAGGCCGTGCGGCGCTACGAGGCGGCCGGCGCCATCGTGTTCCGTCTCAGCTCCCCGCAGGGCGCCGGTATTGACGGCCCCCTGCCCGAGCGCCCGTTCCTGGTGGCGGCAGTCGACGACGGCCAGCCCGGCTGGGAGGCCCTGCTGGTCCGGTGCCATGCCGCCGGCATTCCGGTGGCGGCCGAGCCCGCGGGCGGCCCGATCGGACACGTCACGCTGGTCGGCGGCGGCCCCGGCACCGCCGAGCTCCTCACGGTCGCCGCCGTGGCGGCGCTGCGGGATGCCGACGTCGTCTTCTACGACCGGCTCGCCCCGTACCAGGACCTGCCGTCCCTGACCTCGGCCGAGCTCGTGGATGTGGGCAAGAAGCCCGGCCACCACAAGGTCAGCCAGGCCGACATCGAAAAGCTCATGGTGGAAAGCGCGCTGGCCGGCAACAATGTGGTCCGCCTCAAGGGCGGGGACCCCTATGTGTTCGGCCGCGGCGGCGAGGAAGTCGCGTCCTGCGTCGCGGCCGGGGTTCCGGTCCGCGTCATCTCCGGAGTCACCAGCGCCATCTCGGTTCCGGCCGCCGCCGGCATCCCGGTCACCCACCGCGAAGTCAGCCACATGTTCACCGTCGTCTCCGGCCATGCGCCGCTGACCGAGAACGAATTGACGCACCTTTCCGGGCTCGGCGGGACCATTGTGGTCCTGATGGGCATCGGCACCCTGCACCACCTCGCGGCCGGACTCCGCCGGGCCGGGATGCGGGCCGATATGCCGATGGCGGTCGTCGAACGCGGCTACCGCCCCGGCCAGCGCACCACGATCGCCGAACTGGGCACCATCACCTCCGCAGCCGCCGGCTGCAGCAACCCCGCCGTCCTGGTGATCGGGGAGGTTGTCCGGGTAGCCGAGGCCAACCGGGGCTGTGCCGAAGCCACAGCAGAGCTCGACCGACTGGCCGCGTCACTGATGGAGGCGTAAGGATTCCCATGAGCGCATTGAACGCCGTCGCCGCTACCTTCCCGGAACCCGGCACACCCTTGACACCGTTAATTCCCGCAACGTCCGGAGCACCCGCGCCGGAACCTGCGGAGGATCCGACCGAACGGGACCTTCCTTTGGACGGCTTCCGGATCGGCGTCACCTCGCACCGCCGCTCGCAGGACCTCATCGAGGCCCTCGAGCGCCGCGGTGCCGAGGTGCTTCACGCCCCGGCTCTGAAGATCGCCCCGGTCCGGGAGGACGAAAGCCTGATCGAGGACACCCGGGCGATCATCGCCGCTCGGCCCGATCTTTGCATCGCCACCACCGCCTACGGCATGCGCCGCTGGTGCGAGGCCGCGGACACGTTTGGCATCGGCGACCAGCTGCTCGAGACCCTCTCCGCCACCCGGATGTTCGTCCGCGGGCCCAAGGCCCGCGGCGCCGTGCGCGCGGCCGGGCTTGCCGACGTCGGAATCAGCAGCGACGAAACCACGGCGACGCTCGTGGACATGCTCCTCGCCGAGGGTGTGCGGGGCAAGACTGTCGCGGTGCAGCTGCACGGCTACACGGATGTCCGCCAGCTTGAGCGCCTGCGCATGTCCGGCGCCACCGTCCTGACCGTCACCCCGTACCGCTGGGTCAAGCCCGACGGCGCCGACCGGCTGCCCAAGCTCATCGAAGCCGCGTGCAGCGGCAACCTGGATGTCCTGACCTTCACGAGCGCCCCCGCCGTGGACGCCATGTGGAGCACCGCGCACGAGATGGGCGTCTATAAACAGCTCGTGGAAAGCCTGAAGACCACTGTGGCGACCGCCGTCGTCGGGCCCATCACCGCTCAGCCGCTGCTGGATGCCGGGCTGCATCCGCTGATCCCGGAACGCTTCCGGATGGGCGCCCTGATCCGGCTGGTCTGCGAGCACCTGGCGCTCAACCACGTGCGCCGGCTGGATACCGCTTCAGGAAGCATTGAGCTGCGCGGCCGCTCCCTGCGGATCAACGGCGAAGCAGTCGACATGGCACCGGCACCCCTGTTGCTGCTGCGCGCGCTCATCGGCGCCGGCGGGGCCGTGCTGTCCCGCGAAGCGCTCTCGGACCTCCTGGAACTGCGCGGTTCCGTGCATGCCCTAGACATGACCGTCAGCCGGCTGCGGTCCGCGCTGCCGGACACCCGTCTGGTGGAAACCGTGGTGAAGCGCGGCTACCGGATCCGGGTATAACGGAGGCGGCATAAAGACCCGGCCGACCAGGTGTGACGCACGACATTACCGGCCGGTAAATACTGGCGAACAGGCAGGGAAAAAGCGGCAACACCCGGGAAACACCCCGGAAAAATCGGACGCCTACGCTGGGGTTCATCAAGCACACCGGCCACACGATGGCCACCCAGCGAAAGGGCCTGCACATGTCCGCTCCGGCATTGTCTCCCACCACCGGCACGTCCCCCTCGACGGCAGCCGCTCCCGGCACCGCCTCTCCGACGACAGTCACAACGGCCGCGCGGCCCAGGATCGTCATCGCCGGCGCCGGCACGGCCGCCCAGGCCCTCGTCCGGCAACTCACCCGGACCCCGTTTGCCGGCGCCATCACGGTCCTCAGCAACCGGGACGACGCCCCCGAGGAACTGCTGGAACTCGCCGTCCTGCCCCACGTGTCCGTCCGCTTTGGCCAGCCCGCCAGCTACATCGACGCGGAAAACCGCCGGGTGACCACGGCCGACGGCATGGAATTCGACTACGACGAGCTCGTCATCGCCACCGGTTCGGCCCCCGCCGAGGCGCCGGTGGAAGGGGCCGCGCGGTGCCTGAGCTATTCCACGATCGACGACGCCGCCCGGCTGGGCGAGGCCGTCAAGGACGTCACCCGGGTCCTGGGCCGGCGCCCGCTGGGCATCCTGGTCGGCACGGGCTCCGCTGCCGGCCAGGCCGAGGCCGTGCTCCGGGCCCGGGGCGTCCGCCCCATCCGCACCACCGTCCGCCCCGCCGCCGTCGTTCCCACCATCGCCGGGTCTGTACTGCCGGCGTCCGGCGTCGTCTTCGAAGACGGCTCCAGCATGAACGGCGACCTCGTGATCCTGGCCGAGGAGCGCATCGCCCGCGACGAACTCGCCGCCACGGCCGGGCTCACCACCGCGCCGCGTGGCGGGATTGTCATCGGCCAGGACTTCCGCACCTCCGTGCCGGGGATCTGGGCGATCGGTGACGCCGCAGCCTACGATGGCGTCCGGCTGGGTCTGCTCGTGGCCTCCGGTTCGGCCGCGTCGGTGTGTGCTTCCCAGCTGCTTCAGGCCACGATGGCCCGGCCCCTGGCGGCCGCCGCTTAGCCGTGCGGGGGCGGCCCGGCTGGAACATCCACGGGGCATGTTCCTATGGCAAGATGGTTCCCTGATAAGCCGCGCACCATGCGGCGCCGCCAGGGCCCGCAGGCCCACAAGGCCCGGGAAGGGACCGCCGCGTCCCAGGCCCGCCACGAAAGGGACCACCATGAGCCACGACGCCGCCACCGCGGGCACGCCCAACATCGCCTCCTACATCGACCACACGCTGCTCAAGCCGGAGGCCGGCGAAGCGGAGATCCTCAAAGTGTGCGCCGAGGCGGCCGAATACCATTTCAAGTCGGTCTGCGTGAACCCGGTCTGGGTCAAGACCGTCAAGACCGCACTCAAGGGCTCCGGCGTCCTGACATGCTCCGTGGTCGGGTTCCCGCTGGGCGCCACGCCGAGCGACGTCAAGGCCTTCGAGGCCCGCGGCGCGGTCCTGGACGGCGCCGAAGAAGTGGACATGGTCATCAACATCGCCGCCGCCCGTGCCAATGACAAGGGCACGCTGGTGGATGACATCGCCGCCGTCGCCGACGCTGTGCACGAGGGCGGAGCCATCCTGAAGGTCATCATCGAAACGGCCCTGCTGAGCGATGACCAGAAAGTGCTCGCCTGCGAGGCCGCGGTGGAAGCCGGCGCGGACTTCGTGAAGACCTCCACCGGCTTCAACGGCGGCGGGGCCACGGCAGAGGACGTCGCACTCATGCGCCGCACCGTCGGTCCGGACCTTGGCGTCAAGGCCTCGGGCGGCGTGCGTTCCCTGGCCGACGCTCAGGCTATGATTGCTGCAGGTGCAACACGTATTGGCGCCAGCTCCGGCATTGCGATCGTCAAGGGTGAACAGGGTTCGTCCGCGTACTGATCCACGCCGGCAGCGCCCACAGTTTTGAGAGCCCCCAGGGGCCGAGGAGGAACGAATGTCCAGCAACACCACCCCGTCCCGGCGCGTCGAGAACAGCCTCGGATCCAGCATCGCCCTGTTCGTGCCCATGATGGTCCTGTTCCTCGGCGCGATCTACTCGCTGGCCTTCCTGACGCTGGAAAACGTCTGGCCGATGGCCGTCTGCCTGGTGCTCTTCGCCCTCTCGTTCTGGATCCCGCAGACGCTGATGGGCCGCTCGGATTCGGCCGGCGAAAACTAGCCTCTCCCTTTCTTAGTTGATTGAAGCTCCGGATATTCCGGAGCTTCAATCATTTAAGGACCTTCAGTCATCCAAGCAGCGCAGCTTAGCCGGGCACCAGCGCGAACAGGCCCTTGACCAGCCCCGTGCCCAGCGCCAGGGCTGCCGGGAAGTGCGCTTTGGCCACGGCCAGGCCGGCGCCGAACATCCCTACCATCGCGTAGGCGCTCACCGGGATGAGGACGAACCATTCCCGCCGCGAGCCCGCCCGGCCCAGCAGCGGGATGGAGAACGCCCCGTTGGCTCTCCAGATGTTCTTGAGCAGCGGCAGTTTCCGCAGGACCTTCGGCGGCTTGATCACCAGTGGCCAGAGCAGCGGCACTCCCCCGGTGGTGATCATGTCCCCCACAATGTGCACCAGCACCCCGGTGAGCATCGAGACCGGCAACCAGGTCCACTGGTGCGGCGCAAACCACGTCACCACGCCTGCCATAAGCAGCCCGAAGATCCAGTTGCTGATCCAGCCGTATTTCGGAAAAAGCTTCAGTGCCTTCACCGCGATGTTGATCATGAACATGCACAGCAGGCCGGCTCCAACGGACAGCAGTCCCCACTGGGTCTGCACCTGCCACTGCCCGGCGATGGTGGCCAGCAGCACGAAGAACGCCGCGCCCAGCACCGAATGGGTGCCCTGCCGGTGGCCCCCGCTGACGTTCTCAATGCCGCGCGCCACCAGGTTGGACAGCGGCGGCAGCGCATGCGCCACTGTGCTGGCCCGGTGGTCCCAGTCGCAGACAAGCGCGGTCCCCGCCGTCGCCATGGCGCCGATCACGATTCCCGTGGGATCCAGCGGGTACCAGCCGAGCGCGTACGGGCCGGTCGAGGCAATGGCTACCCACGCCGCGGCTCCCGACGCGGCGTGATGTCCTCCCATCATGCGGTTATTTCACCGCCGGTGTCGCAGATACAGCGGCATCAGCGAAAATGTTGCGGATGACGCCGTTGGCCCACTCAAGGATCTCGGCGTCCTGCAGGTCCCGGCCGCCGATCCTGGCGGTCTTGGGCTTGGGGACGAGCACGGCGTCCAGGGCAGGCTTCGCCTGCGCGCCGGGGTACATCCGGGTCAGGCGCATGAGCTTGGACTCCGGCAGCTGCGCCGGGGAGAACTTGATGAAGTTGCCCTGCAGCGCGACGTCGGACAGTCCGGCCTCGCGGGCGCCCACCCGGAACCGGGCGACGTCGATCAGGTTGGTGGCGGGCAGCGGCAGTTCGCCATAGCGGTCCACGAGCTCCGCGAGGACCTCGTCGATCGCCTCGTAGGTGATGGCGCTGGCCAGCTTGCGGTAGGCCTCCAGGCGCAGCCGTTCGCCCGGCACGTAGTCGTGCGGCAGGTGCGCGTTGACCGGCAGCTCGATCTTCATTTCGGCGGCCTTCTCCTCGGCCTCGCCCCGGTACTCGGCCACGGCCTCGCCCACCAGCCGGATATAGAGGTCGAAGCCGACGCCCTGGATGTGGCCGGACTGCTCGCCGCCGAGCAGGTTGCCGGCCCCGCGGATCTCCAGGTCCTTCATGGCCAGCTGCATGCCGGCGCCGAGCTCGTTGTGCGTCGCGACGGCCTTGAGCCGTTCCAGCGCCACCTCGCCGAGCGGCTTTTCCGCGGGGTAGAGGAAGTAGGCGTAGGCGCGTTCCCGGCCGCGGCCCACCCGTCCGCGCAGCTGGTGCAGCTGGGAGAGGCCGTACTTGTCCGCACCGTCCACGATCAGGGTGTTGGCGTTGGAGATGTCCAGGCCGGTCTCGATGATGGTGGTGCAGACCAGGACGTCGAAGCGCTTTTCCCAGAAGTCCACGATGATCTGTTCCAGCCGGCTCTCGGACATCTGCCCGTGCGCCACCTCCACCCGCGCCTCCGGGACCAGTTCACGGATCTTCGCCGCGGTGCGGTCGATCGTGGACACCCGGTTGTGGACGAAGAACACCTGGCCTTCGCGCATCAGTTCGCGCCGGATCGCGGCGGAGGTCTGCTTCTCCGTGTACGGGCCCACGTAGGTCAGCACCGGGTGCCGTTCCTCCGGCGGGGTGGCCAGCGTGGAGGTCTCGCGGATGCCGGTCAGGGACATTTCCAGGGTCCGCGGAATCGGGGTGGCGCTCATGGCCAGGACGTCCACGTTGGTGCGCATCTTCTTGAGCGCCTCCTTGTGTTCGACGCCGAAGCGCTGCTCCTCGTCAACGATCACTAGGCCGAGGTCCTTGAAGCCGAAGTCCTTGGACAGCAGGCGGTGCGTGCCGATCACGACGTCCACGGAGCCGCTCTTGACGCCGTCGGCGGTTTCCTTGGCTTCCTTGCCGCTCTGGAAGCGGGACAGCGGCTTAACCACCAGCGGGAAACCGGAAAACCGTTCGGTGAAGGTCTCGTAGTGCTGCTGGGCAAGCAGCGTGGTGGGCACCAGCACGGCCACCTGCTTGCCGTCCTGGACGGCCTTGAACGCGGCCCGGACCGCGATCTCGGTCTTGCCGTAGCCGACGTCGCCGGAGATGAGCCGGTCCATCGGAATCTCGCGCTCCATGTCTGCCTTGACCTCGTTGATGGTGGTGAGCTGGTCCGGGGTCTCCACGTACGGGAAGGCCTCCTCCAGTTCCCGCTGCCACGGGGTGTCCGGGCCGAAGGCGTAGCCGCGGGAGGCCATGCGGGCCGAGTACAGCCGGATCAGCTCGCCGGCGATCTCCTTGACCGCCCTGCGGGCCTTGGACTTGGTGCTGGCCCAGTCCGCGCCGCCCATCTTGCTCAGCGCCGGGGTGTCGCCGCCGACGTACCGGGTGACCTGGTCCAGCTGGTCGGTGGGCACAAAGAGCCGGTCCCCCGGGGCTCCGCGCTTGGACGGGGCATATTCCAGGACCAGGTATTCGCGCACCCCGTCGCCGCCACCCGCCACCCGGCGCTGGATCAGCTCCACGAACCGGCCAATGCCGTGCTGTTCGTGGACCACGGAGTCCCCGGCCACCAGCTGGAGCGGATCCACGGCGTTCCGCCGCTTGGACGGCATCCGCCGCATGTCCTTGGTGGAACCGGCGGAGGTACGGCCCAGCAGGTCAGCCTCGGTCAGCAGCGCCAGTTTGAGCGGATCCAGAACAAATCCGCGGCCGACGGCGGCGGTTGTCACCTCGATCAGTCCGGCCTGCGGATCCGCGTCGAGGGTGTCCACCCGCGCGCAGGGGATGTCGTTGTCGTGGAAGAGTTCGGCGAGGCGCTGCGCCGGGCCGGGGCCCTCGGTGACCACGACGATCCGCCACTGGTCCCGGACGCGGGAGCCAATGAAGTCCATCATTTCCGCCACGTCGCCCTGGTAGCCGCGGGGTTCCCGGGCATGCAGGTTCAGCACGTCGACGTCGGGCAGCAGCTCTTCGTCGCTGGCCAGTGAGGTGATGGACCACCAAGAGACGCCGTGCTCCAGAGCGGCGGTGCGGGTTTCGGTCAGCGAGCGGAAGCTGGCCGAATGCAAAGCTTCTGACGCCGCGGAACTTAAATCGAGCGGCGCCGTACCGCCGTCGGAGGCCTTCGACCAAGCGGCCTCGAGGAATTCTTCGTTGGTGGCGGCGAGGTCGTGGGCCCGGGTGCGGACCTTCTCCGGCTCGATCACCACCGAGATGGAACCGGCCGGAAGCTGGTCCAGGAACGGCACCATCGCATCCACCAGGACGGGGGCCAGCGATTCCATGCCTTCGACGGCGATGCCGCCGGCGATCTTCTCCAGCATGTCCGCGGCGGCCGGGAGCTGGGACTTCAGGGTGGCCGCGCGGGACATGACGGAGGGCGTGATCAGGATTTCGCGGCACGGCGGGGCGTGGAGTTCGGTGGGATGGTGCAGGCCGGGCCCGGTCAGCGAGCGCTGGTCGGCGACGGCGAACCAGCGCATCTGATCCACCTCGTCGCCGAAGAACTCGACCCGGATGGGGTGGTCCTCGGTGGGCGGGAAGACGTCCAGCATGCCGCCGCGGACGGCGAACTCGCCGCGGCGCGTCACCATGTCCACCCGGGCGTAGGCGGCGTCGGCGAGGCTCTTGACGACGCTGCTGAAGGGGGCCTCCTGGCCGAGCTTCAGGGTCACGGGCACCAGTTCGCCCAGGCCGGCGACGATCGGCTGGACGACGGCGCGCACGGGGGCAACTACGACGCGCAGCGCACCGGCAGTGGACGACTCGGGGTGAGCGAGCCGCCGCAGCACGGACAGCCGCCGGCCCACGGTGTCCGAGCGCGGGGAGAGCCGCTCATGCGGCAGGGTCTCCCAGCTGGGGAACTCGGCCACGGCGTCGGCCGGCAGGAAGGCGCGCAGGGCCTCGGTCAGGTCCTCGGCCTCACGGCCGGTCGCGGTGACGGCCAGGACCACGGGCACCGGACGGACGGCGCCGGCAGCGCCGGTTTCGTTCGCCGCCTGCGTCGTGAGTCCGTCCGCCATTTCGGCGAGCAGCGTGGACCGCATTCCGGCCGGGGCGCTGATCTGGTAGTCCTCGCTGCGGGCGGCGAACCCGCGGGCGGCCTCGGCCTGGACCCGCGCGTAATTCCGGTCTTCGGCGAGGACACGGCGCAGGCCGGTGAGAGAGGGGCCGTTGAGGCTCATAGCTGTTGCTCCTGATGTGATCACGGGGTGCAGGCAACACGAATAGCCGCAATTCGTGAGAATCCCGGGTCCTCCAAGCCTACCGCGGAGGCCACGGCCAGGCCGACGGGCTGGACCGGCGGGGCTAGGCTGGCAGGAGGAGCGGGGCCCATCCGAAGTGGCCTGGGCACCGAATGGCTTGGTAGGCCACCCGCCAACTGCTGGCTGACAAGGAGTCACCATGAACGGCACAACCGCTACCCCTGGACCCACCCGAACGCCGGCTCCAGCCCCGCAGGCAGCTTCCGCGAAGGCCGCCTCCCGGAAAACTGTGCTGGTCACCGGGGCCACCGGCTACATCGGCGGGCGGCTGGTCCCCCGGCTCCTGGAAGCCGGGCACCGGGTCAAAGTCGTGGTCCGGACCCCGGCCAAGATCGGCGGCGTGCCGTGGCTGGACGAGGTCGAGGTGGTTCACAGCAGCCTCGACGACGGCGAGGCTCTGCAGGAGGCGCTCGACGGCGTCGACGTCCTGTACTACCTGGTCCATTCCATGGCGGCCGGAGCCGGCTTCGAGGACAAGGAAAAGGCGATGGCCGGGACGGCTGCCCGCGCCGCGGCAGCAGCCGGAGTGGACCGGATAGTCTACCTCGGCGGCCTGCACCCGGCCGGGGCCGAACTGTCCACGCACATGCGCTCCCGCGAGGCGGTGGGGAAAGTCTTCCTGGACAGCCCGGTGGACGCAGTGGTGTTCCAGGCCGGCGTCGTCATCGGCTCAGGCTCGGCGTCGTTCGAAATGATCAGGCACCTGTCCGAGACGCTCCCGCTCATGCCGGCCCCAAGCTGGGTGCGCAACAAGATCGAGGCGATCGCCGTCCGCGATGTCCTGTACTACCTCGTGGCGGCGGCCTCGCTGGAAGGTGACATCAACCGGACGTTTGATATCGGCTGCCGCCAGGTGCTCAGCTACGCCGGAATGATGCAGGAATACGCCGCAGAGGCCGGACTCCCCCACCGCTGGGTCCTTGCCCTGCCCGTGCCGGCCCCCAAGCTGGCCGGCCTGTGGGTGGCGCTTGTAACGCCGATCCCGCTCTCCATGTCCCTGCCGCTCGTGGAATCGCTGCAGCACGACGCCGTTTCCCGGGAGCACGACATCGATGCCCACATCTCGGTCCCCGAGGGCGGCCTGACCTCCTACCGGCGTGCCGTGGCCCTTGCCCTGGGTAAGGAACGCGACGGCCAGGTGGAAACCACGTGGGCTAGCGCCGGGGTCGACGCCGATCCGCTGCCGAGCGACCCGGACTGGTCCGGCCACACAGTGTTCGTGGACGAGCGCAGCTTCCCCAGCGACGTGGACCCGAAGCACGTGTGGACCATCATCGAAGGAATCGGCGGCCGGAACGGCTGGTACTCCCTGCCGCTGGCGTGGCAGGTGCGCGGCTGGCTTGACAAGCTGACCGGTGGGGCAGGGCTGCTGCGCGGCCGCCGGCACCCGCATCTGCTCGCGGAGGGCGAAGTGGTGGACTGGTGGCGGGTCGAGCAGATCGACCGCGGCCGGCTGCTGCGGCTGCGGGCCGAAATGCGGGCTCCGGGCCGGGCTTGGCTCGAACTTTCCGTGGAGCCGGAGGGCACGGGTAGCCGCTACCACCAGCGCGCCATTTTCTTCCCCAAGGGCCTCAGCGGCCGCCTTTACTGGCTGGCCGTCCTGCCGTTCCACAGCGTCATATTTCCCGCCATGTCGCGGAACATCACAGCGGCCGCCAAGGATCTGGAAAACCTCGAATCGAAGCCTGCCGGGCACACCACGTAGGATGTTGGAGCCCGAAACGTCCACTTCCACATCATGGAGGACCCCCTATGGCCCTGAGTGCATCCACCACCGTCCCGCACAGCGTCGACCTTGTTACCGCGGTTTTCGTCAATGAAGACTTCCTGCGCCACACGAGCGAACTCGTCGGCGGCACCTTGGAATCTTTCGCCCTTGACGGAGATCCCGCCGGCGCCTTCAGCACCACCACCGTGCGGACCATCCCTACCACCCGGATGCCCGACATCGCCCGGAAATTTGTCGGCGAAAGCCTGAAAGTGACACAGCTCGAAGCCTGGGAGGCTCCCGCCGCCGACGGCTCCCGGCAGAGCAAGATCTCCCTGAAGGTCTCCGGCGCTCCGCTGGACGTGAACGCTGTCCAGCGCCTGGTGTCCGACGGCGGCAGCACCCGGATCGAGCTCGAGGGCAACGTCACGTCCTCGGTGCCGTTCCTGGGCGGCAAGATCGCCGACGCCGCCGAGCCGATGGTCGGCAAGGCCCTGAACCTGCAGTCCCAGCAGGCCCAGGCCTGGCTCGAGAGCCACTAGCGTCGTGGAGTTGCCAGCGTTCCTCGCCGTCGTTCTGATCATTGCCGGCCTCTGGTCCCTGGTGGTCTGGCCGCAGTTCCTGCGCCGAGTCATGAAGGACCCGCGGGCCCGCGACGCCGACGGCAAGGCCACGCGCTTCCTGACCGTTCACGTGGTCCTCGTCAGCATCTCCATGCTGCTGGGGGCCGCGACGGCCGCGATCGGCATTGCCGGGCTGGTCAGCTAGGATCCGGCACACCGGCGGCAGTAGCCGCCGGTGTGCCGGGACTCCTGCCCCGGTCAGGTTCCGGCGCTAGAATCAGCAAAAAGTGGACCGCTGAAAGGGGACCGCCACTTGCTACCCCGCCGTGCGGCCATGTGGGCACTGGGCGCCTATCTGCTGGGCCTAGGCCTCATTGCCCTCTGGCCCGTTCCCGTGGACCAGGGCGCATCTGATTTCCTGACGCGGTCGCTGCGGCAGCTGCACCGCTGGGGCGTCCCTCCATGGTTCAACTATTCGGCCGTGGAGATGGCCTCGAACGTCATCCTGTTCCTGCCACTGGGCGCCCTGGTCTCCCGGATCCTCGGCCCGCGGCTCTGGTGGGGCGGAGTTGCCGTCGGATTCCTGCTCTCCGTCCTGGTTGAGCTGGCCCAGCTCGTCTTCCTCCCGGCGCGGTTTCCCTCGGTCGTTGACGTCGCCGCGAACACCGTCGGCGCCCTGTTGGGGGCCCTCTCGGCGTTGCCCTTCATGGCACGCCGCGGGACTGTGTGATCCCCGGGCGCACCGCGTACGCTGTGAACAGGCCATAACGGGAGGACATCGGAACTGTGCGGATCTCGGTTATCGGATGCGGTTATCTCGGTGCAGTCCATGCTGCGTGCATGGCAAAGCTGGGCCACGACGTTGTGGGCATCGACCTCGACGAACACAAGGTTGCGCAGCTGTCAGCGGGCCATGCCCCCTTCTACGAACCCGTGCTGGACGAGCTGCTCTCCGAGCTTGAGGAATCGGGGCGGTTGCGGTTCACCACGGACATGGCGGCGGCCCGCGGGTCTGAGGTCCACTTCATCTGCGTGGGCACGCCGCAGAAACGCGGCGAGAACGCCGCCGACCTCCGATTCGTCGACGCGGCGGTCGCATCGCTCGCCGAATACGTATCCCCGGGCGATGTCGTTGCAGGAAAGTCCACGGTGCCGGTGGGCACCGCGGCGCGACTGGCCGAAATGCTGGCGGAGACAGAACCCGGTGCGATGCTGACCTGGAATCCCGAGTTCCTGCGCGAAGGCCACGCGGTGACGGACACCTTGAATCCGGACAGGTTTGTGTACGGCGTGCCGGACGGGAGCGAAGACCACCCCGCCGTTGCCGTGTTGGACCAGGTGTATGCTCAGCCGCTCGCGGATGGGAAGCCCCGGCTGGTGACGGACTACGCCACCGCAGAACTCGTCAAGACTGCCGCCAACTCGTTCCTGGCCACCAAGATTTCCTTCATCAACGCCATGGCCGAGGTCTGCGAAGCCACGGGGGCCGACGTCACCCGGCTTGCCGATGCCATCGGACTCGATGAGCGGATCGGCAGGAAATTCCTCAACGCAGGCATCGGCTTCGGCGGCGGCTGCCTGCCCAAGGATATCCGTGCCTTCATGGCCCGCGCCGGCGAGCTCGGCGCGGACCAGGCGCTGACTTTCCTTCGCGAGGTTGACGCCATCAACATGAGGCGCCGGACCCGCGTCGTGGAGCTTACCCGGGAGCTCTGTGGCGGCACCCTGATGGGACAGCGGATCGCCGTGCTCGGGGCGGCCTTTAAGCCCGAAAGCGACGACGTCCGGGACTCCCCCGCGTTGAGCGCCGCCGCGCAGCTGCAGCTGCAAGGCGCCGTTGTGACGGTCACCGACCCCCAGGCGCTGGCCAACGCCGCAAAACGCTTCCCGGAGCTTCCGCTCGAACCGGATCTGGAGACGGCGCTGCACAGGGCCGACGCCGTGCTGCTGCTGACCGAGTGGCAGGCATACCGGGAACTGGACCCGCACGCAACCAAGGCGTTCGTGTCGGCGCCGCGCATCCTGGACGGCCGCAACGTGCTGGACCCGGCCAAGTGGCGGGCCGCCGGCTGGACCTACAAGGGCCTGGGCCGGCCGTAACGCAGGCCGCCGTAGCGGGCCGGCCCTAGCTCGGTTCTATGAGGCTGCCGTCAGGCTGCCAGCGCCTGGCCGAGAGCGTCTTCCGCGGCCACCCATGAGAGCATGGCGCACTTGACCCGGGCGGCATAGCGGGACACGCCCTCAAACGCGGCCGCGTCGCCCAGCACCTCCGGATCGGCCGGCACCTTGCCGCGCGAACGCAGCACTTCGCGGAAGCTGTCAATGACGGTGCGGAGTTCCCCGACGCTCATGCCTTCGGCGAGGTCCGTCAGCACAGACGCCGAGGCCATGGAGATGGAGCAGCCATCGCCGTCCCAGCGCAGCTCACTGACTTTCCCGCCGGCCACGGACACCCGGACGGTGATCTCGTCACCGCAGGTCGGGTTCAGCTGGTGGGACTGGCCGCTGCTGGCGTCCTCCGGCGCGGCCGCCGCGGCCAGGCCGCTGCCGTGCCGGGCCTTGGCGTGTTCCAGGATGATCTGCTGGTAGAGCTGGTCAAGACTCATGGATGTCCGTCCTAGGCTTGGAAGTAGGCACGGACATCGGCGGCCGCGTTGAGGAACGCGTCCACATCGTCCGTGGTGTTGTACAGGTACGTGCTGGCGCGCGTCGTGGCCGTCAACCCGAGCCGGCGGTGCAGCGGTTGGGCGCAGTGGTGGCCCACCCGCACGGCAATGCCCCGGCTGTCCAGGAACTGGCCGACGTCGTGCGCGTGGACGCCGGCGACGTCGAACGCCGCCAGGCCGATCCGTTCCTGCCCCGCCGCGGGACCCAGCACACGGATGCCCGGGATGGATTCCAGGCCCTGCACGAGGCGCTGGCCGAGTTCGGCCTCCCAGGCGTGGATGCGGTCCATCCCGGTTTCGCTGAGGTAGTTCACCGCCGCGGCGAGTGCCACGGCCTGCGAAATGCGCTGGGTGCCGGCCTCGAAGCGCTGCGGGCTTGGCAGGAAGCCCGCCCGTTCCATCGTGACGGTGGTGATCATGGAACCGCCGGTCAGGAACGGCGGCATCGCGTTAAGCAGCTCCGAGCGGCCGTAGAGGGCGCCGATGCCGGTGGGGGCGAGCATTTTGTGGCCGGAGAACACCGCGAAGTCGACGTCGAGCGCCTTGAGGTCCAGGGGCAGGTGCGGCGCGGACTGGCAGGCGTCGAGCACCACCAGGGCGCCCGCGGAACGGGCCAAGGCCACCAGGGCGGCGACCGGGTTGATGGTGCCCAGGACGTTGGACGCGTGCGTGAACGCCAGGATGCGGGTGCGGGGGCCAATGATGCCGGCGGCGGCCTCCAGGTCCAGGGCGCCGGCGTCGTCGATCGGGATGAACCTGATGACGGCGCCGGTCCGGGCCGCCAGCTCCTGCCAGGGAATCAGGTTGGCGTGGTGTTCCATCTCCGTGACCACGACTTCGTCGCCCGGGGCCAGCGCGAACCGGGCTGCTTCGGGGGCGGCGCCGGGCAGGGACGCATTGAGGAAGGAGTAGGTGAGCAGGTTCAGGCCCTCCGTGGCGTTGGAGGTCCAGATCAGTTCATCCCACTCCGCCCCGACGAAGTCCGCCACGGTTTCCCGGGCGTTTTCGAACGCTTCGGTGGCCTCGACGGCGAGGTGGTGCGCCCCGCGGTGGACCGCCGAGTTCCGCTGCTCGTAGAACTCTTGCTCGGCCTCGAGCACGCTGAGCGGGTTCTGCGAGGTAGCCCCGGAGTCCAGGTAGATGAGCGGCTTGCCGTTGACGTGCTGCTGCAGGATCGGGAAGTCGTTGCGGATCCTCAGGACCTCGTCGTTCCCGAGCGTGATGGCAGAGCTGCGGAGGTGGGCTGGTGTGGCAACCATGGCGGAGACTCCTGGATCGGCGTTCGCTGCGGCGCCTCGAGCGCGCCGGCCGGAAGGCAGGCGTCGCCATTACGTCACGCAGATTAATCCTAATTATTCCATGCGTGGATGTCCCCGCAGTGCGGGTGCCTGTAGAACCGTCCCACCCCGGGCTGAGTTTGAATTGCGCCCCCGCGTCATGCGGAAAACCACTAAGCATATTTATAGTTCCTGCAGGTCTTGGCCGCTACGATGACTTCATGCAATGGAATAAGGCAGTCTCCGGGCTTCGGAATTGGGCCGCGACCGAAACTTCCCCGTGCAGGTAGACCAGACCCAGCAGCCGCTGGCCCCCTCAACTTCTCACCGCGAACTGGTTCAGGCCCTGCGATCGAAGCAAAAGACATCAAAAGGCGCCTCCGCCTACGCACGCTTCCTGAACCGTCCCGCGGGCCGCCATCTTGCCGCGCTGGCGTACAAGTTGCATATGACGCCCAACGGCGTGACGGCGGTGAGCGCCCTGTGCAGTTTCGCCGGGATAGGGCTGATCGCGTTTGCTCCGGCGACGCCGGTGATCAGTGTGCTGGTTGCCGTGCTGCTCATTCTCGGCTACGCCCTGGACTCGGCGGACGGCCAGCTGGCTAGGCTGCGCGGCGGCGGAAGCTTTGCCGGCGAGTGGCTGGACCACGTTGTCGACGCGGTCAAGATGGCTTCCCTCCACTTGGCGGTGCTAGTGGCTTGGTACCAGGGCTACGTCGAGAGGGGCGCCTGGCTGGCCGTTCCCTTGCTCTACCAGTTGCTTGCCGTGGTGCTTTTTTTCGCGATCATTTTGACCGACCAGATGAGGCGGGCGCACCGCGGATCCACCTCGACCCGATTGGCCGGGGAAGGCAGCTCATCAATTCTCTATTCCCTGGCCGTCCTGCCCACTGAGTACGGGGTGCTGTGCCTGGCATTTTTCCTGTGGTCCATCCCGCCGCTTTTTTCCGTTGTCTATGCAGTCTTTTTCGGCATCAACGTGTGCTTCCTCCTGCTGGCGATGCCGCGCTGGTACGGTGAAATGCGAAGTTATGGCTCAGCCGACAGGGCCCAGGCAGCGGCCCCCACAGAACTCTGAGGCTATTGCCGGACCGACTCCTGCATCCGGTACCACTCCACGGTGCCGCCGATGCCTTTCTCCAGGGGGACACGGTATCTCCAGCCGGAGTCCGCCAGCTTGGAGACGTCGAGGAGCTTCTGCGGAGTCCCGTCGGGTTTGGCCGTGTCCCACACTGTCGTTCCCGTGAACCCGACCGCATCCGCCACCATTGTGGCCAGCTCGGCAATGCTCACATCCGTCCCGGCGCCAACGTTGACCTGTTCCGGGCCGTCATAGTGTTCCATCAGGTGCAGGCAAGCCTCTGCCATGTCATCGACGTGCAGGAACTCCCGGCGCGGTGTTCCGGTGCCCCAGTTCGTCACCGACTCTGAGCCCGCGGCCACCGCTTCCGCATAGCGTCGGATCAGGGCCGGCAGCACGTGCGAGCCTTGCGGCGAGAAATTGTCGCCCGGGCCATAGAGGTTTGTGGGCATAGCCGAGATCCAGGCTAGCCCGTGCTGGCGCCGTACGGCTTGGACCTGGAGGATGCCGGCGATTTTCGCAATGGCGTAAGCGTCATTGGTCGGCTCCAAATGACCGGTGAGGAGGTATTCCTCCTTGATGGGCTGAGGTGCCAGCTTGGGGTAGATGCACGACGAGCCGAGAAACAGAAGCCGCTCGACTCCTGCCTCCTGCGCCGCATCCAGCACGTTGACCTGAATCTGGAGGTTTTCGCTGAGAAAATCCGCGGGATAGGTGTTGTTGGCCATGATCCCGCCCACCTTGGCGGCAGCCAGGACCACGTACCTCGGCTTCGCTTCACGAAAGAAGGCGAAAGTGGCGTCGCGGTCTTTCAGATCCAGCTCATGCGAGCTACGGCCGATCAGGTTTGTGAACCCTGCCTTGGCCAGTGAGCGCCAAAGCGCGGATCCGGCCAGGCCACGGTGGCCGGCGATGTAGAAAGGGGCCTCGCGCTCTAGCGGACCGGGCGTGAAGTGTGTGGCCTCAGTCATCCCCGCTGCCCCAGCTGCCGAGGTCGACGGTGTCGATCCATCCGCCGGGATGCTTCAGGACTTCCATGTCGGCCTCAACCATCAGCCGGGCCAGTTCCGGGGTTTCGACTGTGGCTTTCCATCCGAGTTTTTCTCTTGCCTTGGACGCATCGCCCACCAGCGCATCCACTTCGGTGGGACGAAGGTAGCGCTCGTCGAACTCGACGTGGTCTTCCCAATTGAGCCCGGCGTGAGTGAACGCAATTTCCAGGAAGTCACGGACCGTGTAAGCGGCGCCGGTAGCGAGCACAAAATCGTCGGGCTCATCGGCCTGCAGCATCCTCCACATGCCTTCGACGTACTCGGCGGCGTACCCCCAGTCTCGGACCGCGTCGAGGTTGCCCATGTAGAGCGTGTCCTGAAGTCCGGCACTGATGGCGGCCACGGCCCGGGTGATTTTGCGCGTGACAAAGGTTTCGCCGCGCCGAGGGGACTCATGGTTGAACAGGACGCCGTTAACGGCGTACATTCCGTAGGCTTCGCGGTAGTTCTTCGTCACCCAGTAGCTGTAGACCTTTGCAGCCCCATAGGGAGAGCGTGGGTAGAACGGAGTTTCTTCGCTTTGCGGCGGCGGCGTAGCGCCGAACATCTCCGACGAGGATGCTTGGTAATACCGGGTGTCGATTCCGGCCAGACGCACAGCTTCGAGCATGCGCACAGAGCCCACTCCAGTGGTGTCAGCCGTGTGCTCTGGTTCGTCAAAAGAAACCCGGACGTGCGACTGGGCCGCCAGGTTGTAGACCTCGTCAGGCTTGATTTTCGCGATCAGGGTGACAAGCCGTGCCCCGTCGCTCAGGTCCCCGTAGTGGAGGAAGAGCCTCGCATCCGGCTCATGCGGATCAACGTACAGGTGCTCTATCCTCACCGTGTTGAAGGTGGAAGCCCTGCGAATGAGGCCGTGGACCTCGTAGCCCTTCTTGAGGAGAAGTTCGGCCAGATATGAACCGTCCTGACCCGTTATACCGGTAATAAGCGCGCGTTTAATCACAAGGTCCCCCGAAGTCTCGAACGATGATGAACGGCAAATGTCCGGACCCCGGTCCTAAGGGCTCCACACGATCTGTGCTGTCATGATAGATGAGGCAGATCACACTTGCGAGCACTTTTCAGAATTCAAGATGTGCAAATTCGCAGATGCCCGGGATTGGCGCAGCCCATCACGGCCCGATGTGGCGGGAGCCATCGGCTCCCGCCACATCGCCGTCGGCAGTTAGGCGGCCGGGACCACACGCCCGCTGCGCTCCTGGCCGGCGGCCTGAAGCGAAGCGAACGTCATGTACGACTTGTTCCACGAGAAGCGCTTGGCGCTCGTGGCGTCCATCCGGTACGTGTTGAAGTCGAACCGGTTGTTCTTGGCGGTGTAGTACGGCGTCGGCGAAACGGGAGACAGTGTGCCCAATCCCTGAACGCCCTCGCCAGTCCTGGTTCCGGTGGCGAGTGTTACATCGTTGTGGTGGACGTAAAGGTTGTGCAGGTCCCAGGCGCCGTAGGTACCGCTGCCCCGGCTTCGCATCTGCGCGGCGATGCCGTTCTGGTTTTTCCCGATAACGTTCTGCCGGATCTCAACATCGGGCGAGGAGTTGACGTTGATGGCGGCCACCGCATACAGCGAGTAGTCGCTTCCCCGTCCACCCCCGGTCGCCATGCCGTAGCCGTTGCCGGTCAGCTTGTTGTCGCTGATGAGCGCCTTGTAGCTGATCTCATACCGGATTCCATCGGCATAATTGTTATTGATGGTGTTTCCGAGAATATTGACGTTGATGTTGTTGATGTCGAACCAAACGCCGGAGCCCCGATTGTTCAGGACGTTGTTACCCCGGAACGTCACGCCGTTGGAAGAGGTGGCCTTGAATCCGCCGGCTTCCCAGTCGGCTCCCCAATACCCTGCGGTGTTGTTGTTCGTGATCGAATTGTTTTCAACAACGGTGCCGTTGGATGCGTAGTGGCCCATGCCCAGCTGGCCGTTTTCAACCATCGTGTTGTTGCGGACGACAGCCCGGTGCGCGTTGGCCAACTGCAGCCCAATTCCATTGTTTCTTTTGAAAAGACAGCCTTCAACGATCCAGTCGGATCCGCCAACAAGAACCGCTCCCTTTTGGGACGGTGCGGCAAAGTTGCTGAAGGTCAGGCCGCTCAGCGTGACGCCCTGTGCCGAGGAATTGATGGCATGCGGTGTCCGCGCAATTTCCATGGTTGCGTTGGCAGGATCAGTCCCCAGCCATGTGCGGTTGGTTTGGTAATCCTGGAAAAAGCCATTGGCGCGCAGATTGCCAAGCTGCATCACACGCTTCATGGCGACGCCGTTCCGGTACACCTGCTCGCGCTTCTGACAGGGGTTGGCTTCCGCTCCACTGTTGACTTCACACTGTCCGGCATCCGAATAGGCAGCCGGCAACAGTCCGTTCTTGTACCAGCGGGCGTTGGATCCATCCTTCACCCATCCGGAGACAACATTCGATCCCTTGATGACTGCAGTGCCTGCGCCGCCAAGTGCCAGCAGCTTCTGACCGCGTTTGGGACTGATGGGGCTGCTAATCCGGTAAGTACCAGCCGACAGCCCGATGCGGGCACCTTCCGGTGACGCATTGATCACGGTCTGGATCGAAGCCCCGGGGGCCACCGTGGCATCCACAACGGGAGTGGCCGCGGAGGATGGGGCAACGAATCCGAGGCTGAACACAGCTGCCAGCGAGGCCACCGCCGCCGCTCGTCGGCCGCGGCCGGGCCGGGGTGGATTCATACCGGGCATAGGTATAACAGGGGAGAACAACATGAGAAATTTCTTTCTGTCGGCGAGCCCGTCTGTGCGCCCTTTGACCGCGATTCCCCCAGCGAAAATCGCGTCCCGGGTATGCAAGGGGCATTACGGTTGGACACTCTAGCAAGAAATTGTTGCGAAACAGCATCCAGTCGGTCGTTGACAGCACACTTCGGCTACGGTAAGCCGGGCACTCGGAGAAATGGAAAGGCCAGCCCTTATCAGGCCGGCGCGACCGATCCTACGGTGTCGTTGCCGGCACCCTGCCAACCTTCGAAATCCAGTTCATCGCCCTGGTATTTGAATTTGGGCGCAGTGACGTCCTTGAGGACGTAGCGGTTGCTTTGAAATCTGATGCTGCCCACGTCCGGCGGACGCGTCAGTGAACCGGCCTCGACATAGCCGGTGGTCGCGGTGTCCGGCCCTCGCAGGTCAACGAGGTTCCCCGCGACCACCACATTTTTGAGCACGTACTCGCCCCACGGCCCCTCGCCCCGCGGGCGGGCCTGGATTCCTATCCCGTTGAGGTTCCCGGAGACAGCGTTCTTCTCGATCGTGACATCGCTGCTGGTGTTCACGGTGATTCCCGCCCCGGTGAGCAGGCCGGTTCCAGCTCCGCGCTTCAAGGCCAGTCCGTTCCCGGTCACGGCGTTACCGGTTATGCGCCCGTTGCGGCTAATTTCGTACCGGACACCATCTGCGGCGTTGCCGGCTATTTTGTTATCGGTGATGCCGACGCCGTCGCCGGCCACGTCCACCCACACGCCCACGCCAAGGTTGTTGCTGATGTCATTGTTGGCGATGGTCGAGGACGATCTCGTGACTTTAATTCCGCCCGATTCCCAGTCCGCGCGCCAGAACTCCGCCGTATTGTTGTTGACGATGCGGTTGTTTTCAATACGAACACCTTGGGAACGGTATTGACCTAGGCCCAGCTGGCCATTAGCCACAATGGTATTGCCGGTGATGCGTGCCTTGTCTGCTTCCACCATCATGATGCCGACGCCGTGGTTAGCCGTGACGGTGCAATCCCGAACCGTCCAGTCCTGGCCGCCGACCACAACGGCGCCCTGCTGGGCCAAATTAGCGAATCCGCGAATGGTGAGGTGCTCGATCGAGACCGCTGGAGCGGTCGAAGTGATCGCAGTTCTGGTGCGTGCCAGCGTTGCGGCACGCCCAGTTGGATCCTGACTAAGATAAAGGACATTGGCCGCGTAATCCGCATAGAAGGTGGCTGCGGCGACGGCGTTTCTTGTCATGACCCGCCGTATGGGGTGGCCGTCCAGGAAAAGCGTTTCGGCGACCTGACAAGGGTTCGATTGAGCATCCTCACACTGCCCGGACTTTTCATAATCGGCCGGCAAATGGCCCCGGGCAGTCCAAACTGCCCCCACGGCTCTCCAGCCTTCGACAGGAACGTCGCCGGCCAACACAGTGTTCTCGCTGCCACGGAAGGTCTGTGAGGCCTTAGGCCGGATGGGCCGGTCCACCATGAAGCGCCCTTGCGCCAGGCAAACCACGGCGCCTTCGGGCTGAGATTCCGCCACCTGGGCGAGGTCTGCTCCTGGTTCCACGGAAACTGTGCAGGGGGCGGCGGCAGTTTTGCCAGAGTTTTCGGACGTAGGGCCCGCGGCAGTGGCGACCGCCGTCGCCGTCGCCGTTGTGGGCGGGATGCCTGCCGGGCGCGCTGGCTCTGCCTCGCTGCAGCCGCTCAGCATGAGTGCGACGGCCAGCAACAAGGCTCCCGGGTATCCCCAACAGGCACGGATCACATACTCGTCCTTCTCTAGTAAGAACCCGTTGAATCCGATAGCATGCGGTGAAATCACCGACTGCGAACGGAACCACTTGCGCGTTTTACTGGTCCACAACCGCTACCGCTCCGATCATCCTAGCGGAGAGGACACCGTAGTGGAGCAGGAGCGCAGACTGCTTGAGGGTGCCGGGCACGAGGTGGTTGAATACACCCGCCGCAGTGATGACATCGCTTCAATGCCTGCCACCCGGAAGGCAGAATTACCGCTGCGCGTCACCTGGTCCCTGCAGGATCAGGCCGCCATGCACGCCGTGCTCAGCAAGCAGCCATTTGACGTTATCCACCTGCACAATTCCTTTCCGCTCATTAGCCCGTCCATTCTGACGTCGGCCCGGCAAATGTCCGTCCCGGTCGTTGTAACGCTCCACAACTATCGGCTTGTCTGCGCCGCCGGAACGCTGCTGCGCGACGGGCAGCCCTGCTTCAAGTGCTTGAACGGTCCTCCGACGCCGGCCCTGGTCCACGCGTGCTACCGCAACAGCCGCCTGGCGACCGCTCCACTGGCCCTGTCCATTGGAACTCACCGCGCCCTGCGCACCTGGCAGCGGGGCGTAGACCGGTTCATAGTGATGAGCAATTTTGCCCGCGGAATAATGACCCAGGCTGGAATTCCAGCGGAACAGATCTCCATAAAACCGCACTTCATACCCGCCCCTGCCCAGGTTCGTGCGGGTACGGGATCCTATGGCCTCTACCTTGGACGGCTTTCTGTGGAGAAGGGCGTCTCGACGCTGATCAAGGCCTGGGATTCCTCGTTGGGCACCCTCATGATTGCCGGCGACGGACCCCTGCGCCGGGAGTTGGAGGAAGAGGCGGCCGAGCACGGGTCGTCCATCCGTTTCGTGGGGTCGCTTGACCGTGCTGACGCGCTGGACCTGCTGCTCAACGCCCGTTACCTGGTCAACCCGTCCAGGGCCTTCGAGACTTTCGGTTTGAGCGTCGTGGAGGCATTCGCACATGGCGTCCCGGCGGTGGTGCCGAGCCAGGGAGTGTTCCCGGAACTGGTGCGCGATGGCGAGAACGGCTTCACTTTTGAGCCGGGAAATGCGCTTTCCCTCCGGGCAGCCCTGCTCAAGATCAACGACCCCGCGGTATCGCTGCGCACCGGTGCGATCGCCCGCCAGGACTATCTGTCCCTCTTCACTCCGGCAAGCAACCTGAGCGCGCTTGTAGCCATTTACGATGATGTCATCGCGCGCAAGGGAAGTCCCCGGGCCTAGAAGGTCAGGTGGCGATCTTCCAGTTCAGCCGCACTCCGATTCAGCTGACCTCGACCTGACGGAACTCCACCGGCTGCTTGCCTTGATAGTTCTTGTTCAGCCCGAAGTAGCCTCCCCGGTAGGTTGAATTGTTGGCTACCCCGCTGGCTACGGCACCGTCCAGCCGCGTAAACGTAATGGTGCGCGGGGTGACGTCCACGCGGAAGCGCATCCAGGCGCCGACCTTCGGCGCGTCCGAACGCGTCTCACCCAGCAATTCCCCCTCCAGCGCTCCGACCCCGCGGGAAAATAGCCGCATGGTCCCTGCCGCGTCCAGGGTCAGGTGGTAGCCGCCCACCGTGGCCTTCGCCGTCGGGCGGTACGGCTGATCATCGGCCTGGCCGAATGCGATTCCTGCGGTCCCGCTCCTGTCCGGGACCGCCATGGGCCATCGCATGTCGAAAGCCAGCGAGTAGGTATCCCTTATGACGGGTCCCATGGATCCCAACGTGTAGGTTGAACTGGCCTCGTTGTTGAGGCTGACGGAGGAGAATTCGGGCTGCAGTGTGGGCTGATAGGTGGGGACCAGGATCCACGGCAGGTCCCCCGCCGCACGTACCCCGGATGAGAAGCTGTCCCGTTGACTCATGGCTGCCTTGCCCGAAACATACGGATAATTCGAACTCATCAGCCCGGTCACGCCCAACGCGGTCACCCTGTCACGCATCCAGCGGGTATGGATTTCCCAGCAGATGACTGGCTTGCCAAAGGCAACGAGAGCCTTGATTTCGTTGTCCGTGGCACCGTGGTAAATGCCCAGGTAGTCAAAGCGGTCCGCGAAGTCAGCGAACCGGTTCCCGAGGTTGTCGACGAAGTACCCCCACGTCTTGTAACCCCGGGCCTTCGCCTCTGCGTAATGTTTGCCGCCGGCCGTTTGCTTCCACACAAAGTGCTCTTTGGAATCCGGATAACTGTCCATCAGGTCAAGCAGGGCTTTCGTGTTTCCGCCCTGTTTGTCCTCGATGAAGATCACGCTGGTGGCCGCGTGTGCGTCCAGCACGTCTTTGAGCCGGGGAATGGGCTCACGGGGTGTCTGCGGGCCGATCCATGCGCGCGAGTCATTCCGTAGTACGCCCAGGTCCTCGTAGGTCACCTCTCCGATCTGCAGGTTGCGGCCCGTCATGCGTTCGGTATTGCTGTCATGGTGGCAGACCAGCACGCCGTCACTGGTGGCGCTGACAGAGACTTCTATGGCCTTCGCACCGCTTTGAATTGCGTGTGAATAGGCCCCGGCTGTGTGTTCGGTCCAGTTGTCCCCCGAGCCGCGATGGGCAATGTAGAACGGCGCGGTGGACATCAGCTCGGTCAGCGTGTGCATCTGCTGCGCAGCAGCAGGCGCTCCGGACGTGGAGGGCCGGCTGTTTGATGGCCCGCTCCCGCAACCGGTCAGGACGGCTGCCATTCCTGCCGCCGTCAGGAGCTGCCGGCGGGAGAGCCACCGTTGCCCAGGGGCTTCTTCAGGGACGTGTCGAAACAAGACCAGTCACCCCCGCAGCGTCGGGCGTTCCGTGGCCTGCGGCGGCCCCGTGTGCCGGGACCTTTTGGGCCTGCCGGTACCAGGCATCAAGAAGGAGAGGCAGCCGGGAGGACGACCAGCGACCCGACGGCGCCGGCCGCGGTGATGACTCGGCGTCCCTGAGTGCTGCGGCCAATCTTGCAGGCAGCCCCGGCCCGACGTCGACGATGTGGCTGATCCCGGCCGCCGTCCTGCTGACAAGGACAGGAGGGCCGGCCAAGTCAACGCAGATCACGGGCAAGCCCGCTGCGCAGGCCTCCGCCACAGCCCAGGGAGCGGAATCATGCAGGGAGGGGAAAAGCATGGCGTCGGCATCGGCCAGCGCTGCCAGGACATCCTGTCGCGGGAGCTGGCCCCGGCAGGTCACCCTGTCGGCCAGGCCGCGTCGGGCAGCTTCCGCCTCGATCCAGCGCTGGTCGGGGCCGCTGCCAATGAACTCCAGCCTCCAATTCGCCGCCGACGGATGGCTTAGGGCATTCACGGCGAGTCTGGTTCCCTTCCAAGACACCAGGCGGCCGACGAATACCGCCGTGTGGACGCCGGCCGGGGGGATGCTGCGGACGACGGCCGCCCCGGCAGGTTCCACCATTGCGTTTGGCTCGACCACCACGGCGGCCGCACCGGCGAAACGCCGCCGGACGTCCTCATTCAGGCCCACGACAATCTGGGCACGGCGGGCCATCCTTTCCGCGAAAATCCGCCGGCTCGCCCCAGTTACCGCCCGCCGGCCGAGCTCGCCCAGCGCTCCCCTGAGCCCCAGCCAGCGCAGGAGCCTGACTGGGACATAGGAGGCACCCCCGACCGGGCCCCACACCAATGGCACGGTCGAAGGAAGTGCCATCAGACCACACGGCATCCAGTCCGAAGCGAAGGTCACGTGGTGGGCCACATCGAACGGTGTCTCCTGATGGAGTTCGAGTGCTTTCTGCCCTGCCAGCCGTTGCCACAGGGGGTAGTACCAATAGACGTCCCGGTGGTGCTTCTTGAGACGAAGGCACCAGTCCGGCAGATCCAGGTAAACCACGTGGAGCCTCGATGCCAGCGCGGGGTCCGCGGCGATGGCGTCCCTGATCAGCGGTTCAAAACGACGCCTGGTGATCACCCAAACCTCGCTGTGCTGTGCGGCCGCCAGGGCAAAGGCCCAGCCTGCACCGGGCTCCGAGCCCATCCCCGGGCCGCACGCGTACGCACTGATGAGTACGCGGCGCCGGCCGGGGACGGGTCCGCCGGCGCCGCTGGCGTCGATGAACTGCTGCACGGTTGGTTCCTATCTCAACGGGGAGTGGTCAGGGACAATTCGGACAACCGGGCAGTGACGGGAGCGTTGGTTGCTGAACCCGACAGCTGCGACAGGACGCCAGTGTAACCGGGCGCCTGAAGTTCGGCCGTGGTATCGGTGGTTTCCAGCTGCCACGCAACTGGTTCCGCCCCGCTGGTTGCCCACAGTTTGGCCTTGATAGCGGTGGTTCCCTGGCCTGTGACCTGGATGCGGACCCCCAGCTGCTGGCTGTTGGTGCCTGTCAGGCCTGCAATCACGGTTTCCGGGGCCAGGTAGGTCTCAACCCCGGCAGCGGTGGTACGGACTATGGCGAGGGACACCCTGCCTGCCGAGGTGAACCGGACCTTGGCCCGGTACTCGCCCTGGTTGGCAACCGAACGTCCCACAGCGGCCAGATAAACTCCGCCGCCGGTTGCCGGCTTATCGAGTGAGACCTTGAACGAGAGGTCGGTGTCGGCCGCCAGGACATTTTTCAGGTAGGCGCCCGGCGCGTTCCCCGGACCCTGCATGATCCAGTTGCCCACGCCGCCGGAAACGGAATACCGGCTAACCGCGCCACTTACTGTCCAGGCCCCTCCGACATCCGCTGTGCCGAGCCCCTGTGCAACGACTCTGGCAAACGTATCTTTGGCAAGCGCCGAGCCAGCCGGAGCGAGCTGGGGTGTGACGTTCTGGGTGGCCTCGGCCGAGGCGCCCTTGTCGTCGGTCACAGTGAGCTTCACGGCATAGTTTCCAGCAGTGGCGTACGCATGGGTGACGGTCTTTCCTGTGCCCGTCTGCCCGTCACCGAAGTCCCACAGCCAGGAGCTTACGGTGCCATCCGGATCGGACGACGCCGAGGCGTCAAAGGAGCAGCTGAGTGCGTTGCATGCGGCGGTCAGGGCCGCCACCGGCGCCTTGTTGGGAGCGGTGACTGACACCGGTTGCGTGAGGGTGGTGCTCGACCCGAGGTTGTCAGTCACCGTCAGCCGAACCTGAAAAGTCCCGGCTGTTGCGTACGTATGGGACGGCGTGGCGCCGACGGCGGTCTGACCGTCGCCGAAATCCCATGCCAGTTCCGAGATCGTGCCGTCCGAATCCGCAGACGCCGAGCCGTCCAGGGCGCAGCTGAACGCGGTGCAGGCTGAGGTAAATGAAGCAACCGGGGCCTTGTTGCCGCTGCCGAGGTTGTAGTGCCACTGGACGTCCGACGAGGTCAGCTGGACTGGGTAGATGGCCACTTCGTCGACGCTGCCCACCATGGCACGCGATGCCGGCTGATTCGGCCAGCCGTTGAGGTTGTCCGCTCCTACCCTCCAGTAACCGTCGTAGCCCTGCGCAACCGTCGGGGTGTTGGTGCCTTGGCTGACGCCGTCCACGAACAGTTCGGAACGGCCCGGCACCATCGTGGCGACGAGGTGATGCCATTTCCCGTCATTGAGTGCTGCGCCGCTGGTGACAGTGGTGGCTGAGCCGGTCCACACACCGAAGACCACTTTGCCGTCGTTCTGCATGAAGATGTGACGGTCGTAGTTGCCGCTCTGGTCGGCCTGGCTGTTGCCGAAGCCGACAATCCGGCCGCCGGACGTAGTGGTCGTCTTGATCCATGATTCCACCGAGAAGGTCTGCGGACCGGTCTGGGACAGGCTGCTCGCCATGCTGCTGTTGGTATCAGTCAGATCAGCCGACGTGGTGCCAGCCAAGATCCCGGGCCCGCTCAGGTTCATGGTCCGGTAGGTGCCCGCGTTGCTGCCGGCGAAGTCCGCCGCTGCCGTACCGCTGGCCTCCTCAAAGCGCCAGAAGCTGGTGGCGCCGTCGCCCTTCACCGTGTCCTGATAGTTCGCGGACTGTGCGGCAACAGTGACATAAGGGGTCCACGAGGACAGCACCGCTACTGTGCCGTCGGATGCCTCAACCCGGTACGCTGCCTGCGTTCCGGGGGTAAGGTTCTTGTCGATGAACGTCAGGGTGGGGATGTCCCAGAAGCGGGAGCGGATGACCTGGGTGAAGATCGGGGCAGTGGTGCCTGCACGGTACAACTTGTAGGTGAGGTTTTCGTCGTCCTTGTCGGTAGTGGCCTTGAAAGTGACCTTGACCTGATTTGCCCGCGTGCTTGAGGCAGACGGGGTCAACGGCTTGGTCGGAGCTGTTTCGGGATCCGCCTGGAAGCGTGTTAGGCCCTGCTGGCCCGCTCCGTTGACCAGAGTGAAGTCGCCGCCCACCCACAGCTGCTTGCCATCGGTGGCCATGGCCAGCGGACCCACCTTGGTGGTGCCGGCCGCGTTGGTCTGGGGGTACCAGCCGGCGAGTTTTCCGTCATCAGGGCGCTGAACCAGCAGCATGCGGTTTGGTCCCTGGGGGAAGGCTCCGTCACTGCTGCAGTCGTGGGCATGGGAGCCCTTGTAGAGCCACCCGCCAACGAGGGCGATGGCTTCGGTGGCACCGAGGCAGTTGTTCTTCCACTTCAAGGCGCCGCTGGTGAGGTCCGCGGCGAAGGTGCCGTCGAAGCACCCTCCGCCGTTGCCGGAGTTGGCGAAGTAGACGGTGTTCTGATCGGTGATGATGTCACGCACTGTTGATTGGCAGGAGGTGGTCTTGGGCGGAACCGCCGTCGCTGCGGGGAGGGGCAGCAGGGCGCCCTGCGCGCTGTCGACGAGGCCGACCGCCCAGGAGCTGATGCCGCCGAGAGTTTCAAAGGAGCCGCCGACGTAGACCTTGCTCCCGTCGGGCGCCGGCCGCACCACCTTCACGTCGGCGTTGGCGTCCGGGTTCCAGGGCAGGAGGGCTCCGTCGCTGGCCTGCACAGCAGCCAGCCGGTTCCGGGCGGCGCCGGACACGACTCCGAACGAGCCGCCGAAGTAGACATTGTTAGCCTGGGCAGCGATGGTGGCCACGCGGAAGCTCACGTTGGGCCTGAAAGTGGAAACCAGTGCCAGGCTGGTGGTGTCAAAGGCCGCCAACCGTTGGCGGGACTGACCCGCGATTTGGGTAAAGTCGCCGCCGACGTAAACCCTGCTTTGGTCTTCCGATGCTGCAAGCGACCAGACCCTGCCGTTGGGTTGGGGCGCGAAGGAAAGCAGGTTCCCGCTTACGGCATCCACGACGGCGAGGTAGCTCCGGGGGCTCTCTTGGGTCCCCGCGGCAGCCCCGGGCGGCCGCACCGACGTGAACTCGCCGCCGATAAAGACTTTGCCCTTGGCGTAAGCCAGGGCCCGGACGTTGTTGTTGGTCTGCCAAATTGATGAGCTGGTGGCTGACAGCGTCGTCTCCCGTGCGAAGGCCGGTGAAACAAGTCCTCCCAGCAGCAGCAGCACAGCTGCCACTACTCCGGCAGGGCGCACTATGCGTCTCGTGTACATCTCGTACCTCTCTTAGATTGACCCTGGCTGCGTGGAAGACCGGCGCAACCGATGGAGGGTGTGACCGTGCCGGACCGGAATTCCGGCGGCACGATCCCGTTTGTCAGCCCTGTCAACTGCACTTATCAGGACTGAAACGAGAACCAGGAGCGTCATCGAGGAGAAGTCACAAAGACCGCTCTCGTTGACAGATGCGACCAGAACGTAGGTCATCAGGAATCCGGCGAACGTCCTGGCGGCGTATCCGGGTGTTTTGAGGGCGTAGACCAATGCGGCCACAACGGCCAGGGCGACGAGGGCGGTCCCCACAGCTCCGGTCTCCCAGAAGCTGTCCAGCCAGCTGTTGTCGATCGCCATGACGTTTATGTCGCCTTCTCCACGGCGAAGAAGAACCTTCTTGTTCCCGATACCGTGGCCGAGCCAGAACATCTGTGGATCGTAGGGCTGGCTGAGAATGAATTCCCACACCGTGGTGCGACCGCTCAACTTCTGGATTTGCGCGCTGTCCTGGTCCCGGAGGGTCCATTCGATGATCCCGGGCAGAAACGGGAGTGCCAGGCAGAGTGAGCCACCCACGAGTCCCAGCCCGCGGCGACCGGCGGGCGAAGTAAGGGTTGCGCCGAACGCAACCAACAGCCCCAGCAACAGGGCCAGTGCCGCTGTCCGGGTGTGGCTGAAAACGATCAGGGCGGTGCCAACTGCCGCGGCCGGGACCAACACCAACAGGCCAACTTTCCGTTGCGCCCACAAAAGGACTGTCAAACCTGCCAGCACAGCGCCTATTTCGCCAACGCGAGGGGCCATCATGGGCAGGAAAGCTCCTATCAGACGGGCTGACTGGAAGGGCCGGCCGTCCTGCCAAGCCAGCCCCGGCGCCAGGACTACACCGGCCAAAACGGTCAGAGCCAAGGCCGCATATGCTGCCACGGTCCCGTAGACCATCAGCCGGAAGCGCCCGCGCACGACGGACCAGAGCAAGACGGGTACCATCAGGCCCATTACAAGCCGGGTGCCCCGAAACATGGATTGCAGCGCGTCAGGCTGCACTGCGGACGAAATCACCACGTACGTTCCGTACAGCAGGTACAGGGCCAGGGGTGGTGGAATGCGGAGCCCTGCCCGCGGCGGCAGCACCATCAAAAGCGCCACGATGCAGAGCATCAACACGGCGCCTTTGAGTGAACTGCTGCTGTCGGCTCCTCCAGCTGGGTCTGCTTTGGACCAGGGCTGCACGGTGAGAAGCAACAGACCCCAGACCAGGAGGACCACAATGAAGGCTGTCCGGTCAGTGAGCCGGCTGGTTCCGGACCCAGCTTGAGGTGGCCGAACGTCCCGGGACTGTCCAGCGAGGTTTCCCCCGGCTCCCGGCAACGAACGGAGCAAGGTCATGACTTGGTCCCCGCCGTCGTGCGCGCCTCAACATCCGGCATACCGGAGCGCACCGCGGGACTCGGGCGTGCGCCCTCAGGGCTGGAATTGCGCGGTTTTGGGCGTTCTGACCGGCCAATCCCCCTCTTTCGTGTCTTATTTTTAGCCTGATCCACCATCAGGACTGCCACCACCGGGAAATTGGCCGCGTTTAGCTCGCCGATGGCCTGTTCCAGATCCTGGACCCTGTCCTTCCGTGCATGCACCACCAGTACCGTGGGGCCGGAGAAGCCCGCCGGGAGGCTGTCTTGGTTGCCGCCGGTTCCGAAATGAGAGCCGGTTGCCAGCAGCAGAAGATCGTAAGTTCCGGTCGGAGTCGGAGCGGTGCCGAAAGCGGCTGAAGCTTCACAGCCGATCTCACTGTTGACCGTGGCGAGGTCGTGGCCGGTCAATGCGCTCAGTGGTGTGGAGTCGCGGCCTGCGCCCAGCTGGCGGGCGATATCGGCCCCGGTCTCCCTGCGGAGGGCCACAACGGCCACGGACCCCAGGCTCGCATGCCCGCCGGCGGCCAGCCCCAGCAGTCCGGCAGCGCCGTGGTTGGAGTGTGTCAGCGGCCGGACTGCTATCTGCGCGGAAGAAAGTCCGAGTTTGGCGCTGGAGTTCTCTACGGAACGGAGGAGCATCTGAACGGAGCCGTTGCCATCCCGCTGACCGCCCAGTTCGAAGATCTCAGTAAGCCCGCTGGCGCGCATGATGTCGCGCCGGTCCATGATCCGATCGCTGACCTGCCGACGGATCACGGCAAAGGCCACGCCGCCCATCAGGCCCACCGCGAGGCCGAGCAGGATAAACATGAGCATCGATGGCGATTCATCGACCGCCCCCGCGGTAGCGGGCCGGACCACGGAACCGCCGCCGTTGAAGTTCTTCACTGCATCGTCCAGTGCCGCCGCGGTGGACTCTGCGCTGCTCGCCGCGTGTTCCAGTTCTTCCCGTTTGGCCAGAATACCGGCCGCATATCCGGGGTTGGTGGCCTGGGCGCTGGCAAGCGGACCGGCGAGCGAAGCCGCCGAGGCGAGACTGTCTTTGGCGGCGGCGTGTGCACGCTCCGCCAGAACGTTCATGTCAGCACGGCCAATGTCGGCCCGATACTGCAGGAAGGCGGCGGCGACTGCATTGACATTCGCCGACGCTTCCTCCGGGGTTAATCCGGCCGCTGAGATGGCGAAGGAATTGTCCGTCGTCGCGGTCGCTTTGACACTGCCCCGGAGAGCCGACGTTTCCCTGTCATCAAGGCGCAAGGCCTGGGCTGCCACGTCCACAATGGTCGGGCTCGCAATGATGCGCGCCTGGGTTTCAGCGGGGAGCTCGAGGCCAAGGGCCCCTGCCTTGGCGATCGCCGGTTGAGAGGCAACTTCCGCCGGGAGCGAGTAGTTCCCGGTGACGAGCTCTGCCCGCGCGGTGTAGGTGACTGGGTTGCGCAGCGCCCATCCTGCACCGACAAGCCCCCCAACGAGCATGACGGCAACGATTGCCTGCCAGTGCATTCTGATCACTTGCTTGGCTCCATGCCAAACAGACCACGATTCATTCATCAGGGATACCCACCTTTCCGGGTTGAGACCGATCCGCCCTGTGGCGGAAGAAACCAGACTTGTCAGTCTTGAATGGATACTGCGCGATGACATTCCTGAATTGCAGGTACCAGAGCATTGCGTTGAGAGCGGCAGCGAGGACAAGCCCCCAGGCCGCTCCCTGCACTCCGGCGGCGGCCGCCCCCGCGACCGAGACAATAACCACCAGAGACGACGTCGCCATCCGGGTCCACATGCTTCTTCTTGCGGCCCCCGCGGCGCGCAGGCCAACTACTGGGCCGGTGTTTGCCCCGTTGAATACCTGCACGAGGAACATGGGAAGGACCAGTGCCGAGGCCGCCAACCAGCCCTGACCCACCAGCGCAGCCCCCCAGGAACCAGGCAGCAGCGTGACGGTGATCCCCCACAACAGTGCTCCGGCTGCCACGGCCACGGAAAAACCGGCCGTGACACGCAGCACGCGGGAGCGTCCGCCGGCGAGCGCCCTCGCGGCCTCCGGCACCGCCACCACCCCGATGCCCTGGACCAGGACATTGACGGGTCCGAGCAGTACAAGGACCAGTTTCATTTCGCCCACGGCAGCGAGGCCGGCAAAGACTCCAAGTGCCATGAAAACGATCTGCTGGGAGCCGTTGATAGCCGCTCCCTCGAGGAGGTACCGAGGCCACAGGCCGCGCTGGGAGCGGAGCCAGGACGCCGCCATTCGGACACCCGGCACCACGCGGCAGCGGTAGCATCCCGCAATCGCCGCCAAACTTGCCGCGCCGCCCCAAGCGAGGATCAGGGTGGCCGCGTTGATACTTCCAGACAGAAAGACGATGCCGAAGGCCGGCACCATCAGCACCGCCCAGAGCAGATCGTTGTTAAAGGCAGACCTCCCCTGCCCCGCAGCGAAGAGAACCTGGCGCATGCTGTCCTGGACCAGCAACCCCGGGAGCACAGCGCCCAAGCACAGGACGAGGGATCGATACTCCGCCGGCAGCAGCTGGCTGAGCACCGCAGCCAGGGCCAGGAAGGCAACTCCGGTAAGGAGCGCCACACCGGCGACGCCGACCCGTGCCCGGTGCAGCTGCTCCGGCTCGGAAATGACGAACCTGACGGCGAAGGGTTCCGTTGCGAGGGCTCGGGAGATCCCCAGGATGAAGCAGTAAGCCGAGAAGGCCAGTGCATAGGCGCCGAAATCGGGAACGCTGACGGACCTGGCCACGAGAATTCCAACTGCGAAGTTGGTCATGCTGCTGAGCGCCTGATCTCCAAGCCCCCAGCCAACCCGTTTCACCGCGCCGGCGTGCCACGACCGGGCGCGATGCCCGCCCATCGTGCCGGCCGCAGCGTGGGTTCGGGTCATGACTTTCACTTAGGTTCCACGAGCTTGGGAGCACGGCGGCACAGCGCCAGCGCGAAGACGGGGACGTTCCGGGTATAGCGCTTCCACAGCCGGCGGGGCTCCTGGGAGAACCGGTAGGCCCATTCGAGGCCGCTCCGCTGCATCCAGCGTGGAGCCCGGCTCACCCGCCCGGCGTGCATGTCGAAGGCCCCGCCGACGCCGACCAACAGCGGCGCGGTGAGGCGGCCGCGGTAGTAATCCATCCAGGTTTCCTGCTTGGGTGCCCCGAGACCCACCCAAACGATCTGGGCGCCCGACGCGTTTATCTCCTGGACCAGAGCCGTTTCCTCCTCCGGAGTAAGCTCGCGGAAAGGCGGCGATTGGCAGCCGGCGACCTCGAGGCCGGGGATGGTGCGTCGGAAGTTCTCGATCATGTCTTCGGCAACGTGCGGCGCGCCGCCCAGGAAGTACGAGGACCATCCGTAACCGGCCGCGACCTTCAGGAGCGCGGGCATCAGGTCGGGTCCACAGACGCGGCCCATCCAGTCGGCACCTGCACTTTTACCGGCCCAGACCAGGGGCACACCGTCCGGAACGGTCATGGTCGAGCTGTTGAAGATCCGGCGGAGTTCCGGGTCGCGGCGGGCATGGAGCAACGCGTTGACGTCCGTGACGCAGACGTAGCCGCGGTGGCCGCCACTGATGTGCCGGACCAGGCGGTTGAGGGCCTGCGACATATTGACGGCGCTTATCCGGATGCCCAGGATGTCCACCCTCGGGTCTGGCGACGGGAGACCGAAACCGCCGTCGAGCCCGGGATGTGCAGTTGAGACCATGTAGATTTTCCCCCTCGGAAAATGTGTAATTGAGCAGCTAAGCGAAGTTCGCCGCCGCGCTTCCGTGCTCAGACTCCAGAATCTGCCCCAGCGCGCGGCGCAAGACCGTGCTGGACGTGTGCATCGTGTAGGGGAAGTAGACGACTTCCACGCCCACGCTCGACAGCTGCCGTTCGAGCGAGACCCCCTTCTCGGTACCTCGCCAGTCGTCACCCTTGAAGAAAACGTCGAAGTGATTGTCCCGCCAGGTGTCGAGACGGTTCGGATGAACCTCGGACACCGCTTTGTCCACGTACCGGATGTTCCTGACGATTTCGAGTCGTTCGGCCAGCGGAACAATGGGCGCCCGGCCTTTGGTTGCCCGGAGCAATTCATCGGAAACGACTCCGGCGATGAGGTAGTCACAGTGCTGGCGGGCCTGGGCCAGAAGGTTGAGATGTCCGACGTGGAACAGGTCGAAAGCTCCGGCTGCGTAGCCAATGCGAGTGGTCATTGGATGTCCTTACTTTCCAGTGGCTGTCTAAGGGAGTTCGTACCGGTGCTGGCGGTCAGTACGCGCCGACGGGTTTGATCATCTGCAGTGCGGTGCGCCAGATGATGATCAGGTCGCCGGCCAGTGACCAGTTCTCCACGTAATACAGGTCCAGCCGCACACTGTCCTGCCAGTTCAATTCCGACCGGCCGTTCGTCTGCCACATGCCGGTGAGTCCGGGCTTGATGTAGAGCCGGCGGTGCACCCGGGTCTTATAGCCGTCGACCTCACGCTGAAGCGGTGGCCGGGGACCGACCAGGCTCATATCCCCCTTGAGGATGTTCCAAAATTGCGGGAGCTCGTCCAGGGAGTACTTGCGCATCCAGCGGCCCACCCCAGTCACTCGGGGGTCGTGCTCCATCTTGAAGAGCATTCCGGCTCCCTCGTTCTGATCCAACAGCCGGGCCAGATCGTCCTCGGCGGACTCCACCATGGAGCGGAACTTGATCATCAGGAACTTCTTGCCGCCCTTGCCAACCCGTTCCTGGCGGAACAAGACCTTGCCGGGGCTGTCGCGCTTGATCAGCAAGGCGAGTAGCAGGAAAACCGGAAGCAGGAAGATCAGTGCCGAGGCAGAAGCCACGATGTCGAAGAGGCGCTTCAGGGTGTGCCGTGCTCCCGTGTACTGCGGAAGTTCGACGTGCATCAGCGGCAAACCCTCAACCGGGCGGGCATGGATCCGCGGGCCCGCCACATTGGTCAGTCCTGTAGTGAGGATCAGTTCGGTAGCCGATTCCTCCAGCTGCCAGCCAAGTTCCTGGATGTACTTACCGCCGCCTTTGCCGGGACCGGCCACGATCACCGCATCGGCACCGAACGCACGGACGGCGTCAACTATGGAGCCGGATTCCGGCACGATCGGAACTGTCCGCCGGCCGAGGTTCAGCCATTTCATGCCAGGGTTTCCCGTCAGGCATACTCCGACAACGTGATAGGCGGCTCCGGATTTCTTTTCAATCTGGTTGACGACATAGCTCACGTCTTTGGGCTTCCCGAGCACGAGAACCTGCGAAAGATAGTGCCCCTTGGCGCGTTGCCGGGTCAGCCAGCGGCGGAGCACCCATCGGGAGGAGATGAGGCCGGCCACTCCCAGAGGGAAGGCCAGGGCAAAGTAGCTACGCGCGATGTCGACGTGGAACAGGAGGCAAAGCATGGCGAGGATACCCAGAAGTGCCACCGTAGCGCTGACCACTCGCTTGTACTCGTCAACACCGATCCCCACGATTCGGGGGTCACGGGTTCGGTAGGCACCCAGGGCAAACATCCAGGCCGCCGAAATGAGTACCGAAATTTGGAAGTAACCGACGTCGAACCATCCGACTGTGACCCGAGCCTCGTCGAGCCCAAACCGGGCCGTCTGGGCGATGAGGGCGACAGAGAAGATGACGCAGACGTCACTAACGGCCAGCAGCCGGCGGTACCTGTTGCTCCAACGCGTGCCCTCCCCCAAGACGCGGGCCCGGTGCTGCAGCAGTTGGGGAGCGACGACCCCCGCAAAATCGAGACTGGGCCGGGTCAGGGCCGGGGCGGCATCCGTGTCGCGGACGGCGGTCACGGCCGGACTCCGGCACAGGATTTATCGCCGCGACGCGCGGCAGGCAGACAATAGCGCATTTTGAGACCCAACTAGTAGCCGAAGCGGTTACTGACAGATTGCTATCGCAAACCTATGAGCCGGACGCGGGGGGCACACGAGTACGTTCCACCTAACTTCGCGGCCTCATTCTTGCGGTTGGCGCGGCGGACTACCCGTTGGAGTTGCAGCCTCCGAGTAGTCACTACGTGCCGCTTCCGGCGGAGTACCCGGAGAAGGGCTTTCCCATGGTCCTTCCCGAGCAACCCGCGGGGTGTGTAAAGCTGACCGTGGTCAATGCGAAACACGTCCGACACCAGGACCTCCGCGAGGGGGCCCTGATGTTCTTCAGGGAAATTGACACGGCGCCGGCCGCCGTCGGGCGTTCCAGCTGCACACAGCGAAGGCGTCGCGGCAGACGAATGCGGATTCGAGTCATTGCCCAGTCGGAAATCCGAGGGCGATCTGGGCACGGACGTAGTCCGGCCATCAGACCCCGATGACGCGGGTGGCGCTCCAAACCTGGTTGCGGTGGGGGCAGCCGGTGCATGCCCTCCGCGATCGCCCGTGCCGCTCCTTGACGGGGCTCACGTTGACGGGGCTCACGTTGACGGGGCTCACGCCGGGTCCGCGCCTCAGAGCGGCGCGGACCCGGGAACAACCCGTTAAGGGAGCCGGCGGCGGCTGGGGGGAGAGCCTCGGTCTCAGAAGGCTCTGACGCCGCCGGCTCCGACCTTGGCGTACGGCTGCCGGCTGGGGCACCGTACGATTCCAACGAAGGAGTTGGGGGGTAGGGAGGTTATGGCCCGACCACCTCTAATGGTGGCAGTGGCTGCTTCAGCAGGCAAGAGGGTCTTTAGGACCAACTTCCCCGCAGATCATGCCATCCGTAGTCTGCCGCCCTGAAGTTTCCTCATTTTGAGACAGTTTCCTCATTGAGACCATTTCCTCATTGAGACCGTTTCTGCATTTAACACTTCGTCCTGATTGAGACCTTATGGGTTGTTCGTAGGACTGGCTTAAGTCAATCGCCCGGAGCGGATCTGCACACGAGTAGCGTTTACCTGATTTCTGTAGGCACACGGGCCATGGCACTACTTAGGGATACTCCCCCGGCCCCCCGGGCCACCCGGCCTGTACGCACCGCCGGCGCTGCCGCCGGCCAAGGGTCCAAAGTTCAGGGTTCAGGGTTCAGGTTTCAAGGTCCAGGGAGCCGTGGCCCAGCAGGTCCGCGCGCCGGCCGACGCCGAGCTTGGCGAAGATCCGGGACAGGTGCCCCTCCACGGTCCGCTGCGATACGCACAGCACCGAGGCGATCTCGGCATTCGTGGCACCGTGGGACACAAGTTCCAAGACCTCGGCTTCGCGTCCGGTCAGCGGGACCCCGTGATCGCTGTGGACCACCTCCAACTGCGCTGACATGCCGGCTTCCACGAGCCGGTGGTGAACCCGGCGCTGGACCGCGGTGAGCCTCCACCGGTCCGGGTCATCGACCAGGATCCGCTCGGCCTGCTGGGCGGCTTCAAGGGACAGGAGCCCGTGTCCACCGCCGAGCGCGTCGTCGCTGATGCCAATGAGGTCGGCAGCGTCGGACGCCGATACCGCCAGCGCGTAGGATTCCAGCAGGCGCGCCTCTGGCCCATCCACTGCCCTGCTGCTCAGGGCCAGGGCCTCGGCGTCGGCTTCGGAGACGCCACCACAGCGGAACGCGATCCGCCTGATATCGGTTTCAACGCCCCGCAGGCCCTCGTGCAACGCTTCGTCCGCCAGCCGTGCGAGTGCACTTTCGCCGCTCCCCTCCTGGCCGCCTCTGGGTTCCGCCGCCTGACAATACGCCTCCGCCAGCAGGCGAAGGGTCTTGGGCTCCCGGTAGTCCGAAAGCCGGAAGGCCAGACAATGCTGGCTCGCCTCATAGTGCCGTCCGACGGCGGCAGCCGCGTAGGCGGCCACCGCGTGGGCAAACGGCAGCAGGTTCAACGGGTCGGCGATGGCAAGTTCCTCTACGCCAAGCCGCAGTTCGGCCAAGCTTTCGCGCATGCGGCCCTGGCGCAGCCTGGAGTATCCCCGCATGAGGTGGAGCATCCCGCCGCTGTACAGCAGCCGTCCGGGCTCGCGGGCCGCGTAGTCGTCGAGGACGCTGCCGAGCCCGTCCCAGTCACCGGCCCCGATCAGGTTCAGGCAGTGTCGCACCATTAGGTCCTCGTACATCAGGGGAAGCCCTTGGCTCCCGCTGCAGGCGCCGTTCCATGCCTCGAAGTCCAGGCGCAGACCTGCGCGCAGCAGGCCTTGGGCCGACAGCAGTTCGGCGAGCAGGGATAGTGCCGGGACGCGGATTTCGGGAGGAGTGCCGGGGGTATCAACGAGTTCCCGTAGCCCGGAGTCGGCAGCCACGGACCTGCTGTCCCCCGTGCGGCTGAGGAACTCAGCGGCCACCCGGGCAGCGGCCCCCTCGTCCCACGGCCCGTCCCACGCTTCGTCCCTCTGATCTTCCTGCGGGACACGTCCCGGAGGCTGCGTGGAAGCCACGGCATCCCGGTCCGGCCTGGCGGACCCGAGCCGGGCCACGAGCAGGGCCGCCAGATACGACGATCGTCCGACGGGCACGGGGTGCGCGGACTCCAGGCACGCCGCGGCGGCCCCCCGGCGCCCGGCAATGAAGTGGGAATAGGCCAGCTGGATCCTGGCTTCGGGGAGGAACCGGGCGTCCCGGATGGCGCCCGCGGCCCGGGCAGCTGTGGCAGGATCCAGGGCCGTGTTCGCCGCGACGGCGGCTTGGAGCAGCTGCGCGGGCGGGATCTCCACACCGCAGTCCAGGGACCAGCGCAGCCGGTTCAGCGCGGCGCCGGGGAGCAGGGCACGCTCTGAGGGCAGCGACAGCACGCTCGAACGCAGGGCCGAACTGCGCCCGGCGGGGACCCGGAGGCGGATAATCTCGCCGACCATCGGGCTCGCGGGCCGGACGAGCCGGTGGTGCCCGGCCGAAACAGCGATTATTCCCGCTGTGTCCAGCGCATCGACGGCTTTGGGCCCGCTGATCTGCAGGATCTGGGCCAAAGAAAGCGGCCCAGCCAAGGCAACGATCGTGGCTGCGGTCTTTTCCTCCGGCGTCATGGAGCGCAGCTGCCGGTCAACGACGTCGGCGGCAGGAACCCGGGCCATGTCCGGGTTGGCCAACAGGTACCATACTCCGTGCCTGCAGCCCAGGGCGCCGGTGCTACGGGCATGCTGGATCAGGGACATCAGCATGAGCGGGTTCCCGTCCGCAGCGTCGTGGAACAGCGCGCTGACCCACGGTGAGACGTCGGCCCGCAAGACCTGCTCGCACAGCTGGTGTGTTCCGGTCCGGGTGAGCGGGGCAAGATCGAGCTTGGCAATAATTCCGTCGTCCCACAGCGACAGGAATTCTTCCGGGATCATCGGCCCGGGCCTGCAGGTCGCCAGGATACTGGCAGCGCCGGTGGCTGCGGCCTGGGCGAGCTGCCCGACGGTCCCGTGATCGAGGCAATGCGCGTCGTCGACGACGAACAGAGGGCGCTCCGCCTCGGATTTCAGGCTTCCCGCCATTGCCCCCACGACGGCGGCGTAGGAGTCCAGTTCCCGGTCAGGAAGCCGGGACAGGTACGGCGCCAGGGCGCCAAAGGGAACAGCGGCCAGGGCCGGGGTGGCCATCAGCCGAATCACGTGTCTGCGGGTCCCGAGTTCGCGGAGGGCGGCCTTGAGGACCGCGGTCTTGCCGGTCCCGGCGCCGCCGACGACGATCGCACCTGATCGAGTGTCGTCGCGCAGGCAACGCACCAGATCCTTGAGCACTGTTGACCGCTCGATCAAAGGTGCGGTCTCAGCCATGCTTTCCATTGCCGGTTCTTCCTGCCGCCCTCTGCCTTCCCCGGAAAGCCGACCGGGATGCCGACCGGATTCTGCCGGGTTCAGCCGAGCCGGGCGCTGTCTGCCGGAGTTGAGATGACATCTTTGAGTTCCGATCGGCTGGCGACATGCAGCTTCGAATACACCTGGTAGAGGTGCCCCTCCACCGTGCGGACCGATACATGCATCTGTTCTGCGATCTTGCGGTTCGCCGTGCCGGCAGCGGCCCGGACGGCCACTTCACATTCCCTCGCCGTCAGGGTCGAGGTGGTGAGAGAGTGCAGACCGTTCTTGGGGCTGCCGAACTTGTCATCAAGCGACTGTTGCGTCCGCTGGGCGATCCGCAGTGCGATCCGGTTACCGGCGTCGTTCGCGCAACTGACGGCCTTCCGGGCCGCATCCCGGGCGAAGACGGCGTTGCCTGATGTGTCGGCGTCCTTGGACGCCCCCAGCAAGAGTTCGCTGTCGGCCTCCCGCATGCCCTCGGCCAGCCTCGAGCACAGGGCCGCGAATTGCCCGGTCACCCGGCCACCGAGGCTGCCGAGCTTGTGGCCCATCTGGCGGTCTCCCAACCTGGTGGCGGCGGACTGGAACAGGAGCGCCGGGGCCACGGCCGAGGATTCCGTGTCGCTCTCCGCCTCGGCTGCCAGGGCGCGGATGGATGCTGCCCGCTGGCCGAGCTCGGCCTGGGCCGAGAGTTCGAAGTAGCGCGTGAGCCGTTCCGCCAGCCAGGCCGCGGGTGGCCGCGGCTGGTCCAGGTCGCCCAGCAGGAGGCCTGCCGTCTCTTCTTCGCCTTGGAGCGCGGCGGCATAGGCACAGACTGCCGTGGCCAGCCCGGTCAAAGCATCGGTGTCCTGGGCCCGGAGCTGCCACCTGCCGGCCTGCAGCCGGGAGAGGGCGTCGTCCAGGTGGCCGGCGTACAGGTCAACGACGCCGTGCCCAATCTCGAACATCCCGCCGAGCCGGGTCTGGGGCTCGGCGCCCCCGTAGGTCTCGTCAAGATAGGCGGATGCTTCCCGGAAATTTGCCGAGAGCAGAAGCAGGAGCAGGAACCTGCCCCTTACCTCACGGATTGCACGGTCCGTGAGGGGCACGTTGGTTGTGGCCGCCAGGACCTGCTTTCCCAGGGCCAGCGCCATCACGGCGTTGCCGGTGACGGCGAGGGCCTCGGTGCGGACGCTGGCAGTCACGATGCGCAGTTCGCTGCCCAGGTCCGTGGTGTCCACATGCTCGGTCGCGGCCAGGACATCGGCGTAGCGTCCCTGGAATGCGGCGAGCTCGGCCTCGGCCAGGCGCAGCTGCTCGCGGGCCGCGTCCACCGCAGGGGTGTGCTGCTCCGGATCTGCCGCCAGCCGCTCCGCGAGCTCGCGCAGCCGGGCCTTGGGATCGGATCCCGGGACCGGGCTGCGCTTTTCCAGCTCTGCCCGCAGGAGCTGTAGGGCCGCCCAATCGGACACTGGCAGCTCCCGGCAGGCGGCGTCATCCAGGGCGTCCAGAACCCGCCGCGCGGATTCCGCGTTGTTCACCAAAATGTGGGCATTCACCGATTCGATGGCCGTCAGGAGGGGGCGTTCGCTTCCTTCCGCCTCCTGAATGAACCGCAGCGCCGCCGCGGGGTCGGACGCGCTGTTCGCGGTGTGGGCCGCGGCCAGGGCCACTTCCGGGCGCACCTGCTCTCCACAGTCCAGCGCCCAGGCGACGCCGGTCGCGCTGCCGGCCTCTAGGGCGGTCGGCTCCTGGAGCACGGCCGTAAGCCGGCGGCGGAGTTCGGCGCTGCGGCCGGGCGGGACTACGCTGGCGACGATCCCGGCCGTCACGGGGTTGGCGACGCTAACCATCGGCGGATGGTCATGGGTGACCCGGATCAGGGCCCGCTCCTGGAGCGCGTCCATGTCCTGCGGGTTGGCGATCAGCATGAGGGTCTGCAGCGGGACCGAGCCCGCAAGTGCCAGCAGTTCAAAGACGTCGCGCTGGCCGGTGCCAAGCCGGTTCAGGCGTGCCTTCACGACGTCCCGGATCTCGCCGGTCAAGGCAATGGGGCCGTTGCCCAGGAACCATACGCCGTCGTGGCGGACCACTGTGCCCAGCTTGATCTGTTCCCGGGCGAGCGAATGGAGGAACAGGGCGTTGCCCCCGCTCGCGCTCCACAGCGCCCGGGCTGCGGTCAGGGAGAATCGGCCGCCGTATTCGTGATTCAGCGTTGCGGCCGTCTCGGCGAAGTCGAACGGTCCAAGGTCTACCCGCCGGAGCAGGTCATCCTTCCACAGGCCCATGATGTCGCCGCCGACGTGGGGCATGTCCACGCACGCCGCCAACAGGGTGACATGGGCCCCCGCGCTCAGCTGGGCCACCATCATGCTCGAGAGCTCATCGAGGTCATGGGCGTTGTCCACAAAGAGGATGATTCGCCGCCCCTCGGATTTGTTGTGGAGCAGCTGGGTCAGTCCGCGCAGCACCATCAGGGGGTGCTCGAGATGGGAGGCGTCGAGGTCGTTGAGGAGGACGCTCAGGGCCCCGTAGGGAAGCTTGGAGGAAATGGAGCTGCCCCTGACCTGGACAACCAGGTAATCATCGCCGAGCTGCTCAAGGGCGCGCTGGGCGATAAAAGACTTGCCGGCCCCGTGGTCGCCCACAAGCACTATGCCGCAGCCGGAACCTGACGTCAGGGTTTCGATGACGTCGGCAACAACCTGCTGGCGGGTGAAGGGTTTGTCTTTGTTCCGTCCATATCCGTTTCTTGGCGCGGGAAAAATGGCTTCTGTCTGACCGCTGCCCGCGGGCAAGCCGGCATCTTGCTGGAACATATGAGAGACCTTCGCTATCAAAGTGTGAGCGGTGATACCTCAACGGTAGGGACTACGCGTTTTTTCGGTATGCGTAAGTAGTACTCGATTACGCACCAAGTATTCCGCTGGCTCTACGTAGCTGTACTCAGTTGGACCCGAGCGCCGCGTGGCCGAAAGCAAGTAGTCGGAATCCCGTCTCGCGTGTCCCTGACGGTATCGTCCCGGAAACCGGAAAATCGGCCTGCCGCAGGCCCGGCAGGCCGCCTTACACGGCCGGAAGCCGCCCCCGGCCGGCAGCTTGTACGCTGGCCTCCGTCTGCTACCGTCCGCCGATGCCGGGAAGTTCTTCGCGGCCCTTGACGTTGAGCTTGGCGTAGCTGCGGTAGAGATGGCCTTCAACCGTGCGCACGGACACTTGGAGCTCGGCGGCAATCTGCCGGTCGGTGAGGCCGCGTACCGCGAGCGCCACAATGTCGCGCTCGCGACGGGTCAGTATGCCAAGCGAGTCATCGCTCTTGGCCGCGTCCTCACCGGGGAGGTCGTCGGCCCGGTCCAGGCACCGCTTCCGCTGGGAGTTCGCCATGCGCTCTCTCAGTGTGTCCCCCGCGGCCCGGTAGGCGTGCGCCGCGGCGTCGTAGGCAAGGGCGGCAAAGGTCCACAGTTCCGCAGCTTCACTGGTTTTCGCGGCCTCAAGGTGGTCTGCGGGGTTGTCCGTGCTGATGGCTGCGGCGTACGCGCAGATCGCGGCGGGCCGTGGGCCCTCAAGCCCGTCCCGGAGTTCGAGCAGCCTCGGCGCCGAGTCCGTGTCCCCGAGTTCCAGGCAAAAGGCCAGCGCGTCGAGTTCGAGGCCTGGGGTGTCCATGTCCGGGTCCGGGTGTCCGAGCCGCTTCAGTTCCGCGATGGCGCCGGGGTAGTTGCCGAGCCGGGCTTTTCCGTAGACCACGGCCATCGCGGCCAGCGAGCGCATGTACCGCGGCAAGGCCGCAGGTGCCGCCTCGAAATCGGCGAGGAGAAGCTCCGCCTTCGCCTGGGCGCCGACTTCGGCGGCGGCCGCGAAGGCCATGGCCGCCGTGAGGGCGAACAGCTGCTGGGGGTCGGTCAACCGCAAAGCCTCGAGCGCGGCGCTCAGGGTGTTCAAGGCCTGGGCGGCCTTGCCTTGGTAGAGCAGGATGATGCCGTGGGCCGCGTGGACTCCCCCGCCAAAGGAAATCAGGCTGGGCCCGGATGCCGCGACAAAGCTGGTCAGGAGCGTTTCCGCCCCCTGCCAGTCCCCGGAGTGGATTGCGGCGGCGGCGGAACGGACCACCAGGAAGTCGGTGAGGAAGTAGAGCTCATCGTGATCGGCTCCGGCGGCCTCGATTGCCCGGGACATCACCGCGAGGGCGCTCAGTCCCTTGCCGCCGGCGAGGAGCCGATCCGCCTCGAGGCAGAGTAGAAACGCCTTTTCGAGGGTGTTGGCCGGCCGGGTAGCGGCACCCGTCTCTGCCGCAGCCGGGGCGTCCGCCGTGGCGGCCGCGGCATACTCGCCCGCCAACGCCAGGACCATGGCTTCCATCGTGGCCAGGCGCTCCTTTGTGGCGCGAATAATGGCTTCTGCGTCATCCGGCCTGGCCTCGGCGAGGCGTTCGGCGGCACGTTGGAGCACCTGTGCCCGTTTCATGATCTCCGTCGGCGCGTGGCCCAACGCCGACATCACGGCGGCCCACAGGAGCGATCCCGCCAAGAGCCCGGGGATGCTGTCACCCTTGCCGAAATCGGCGTCGAGGATGTCCCGCGCCGCCAGGTAGTCGGAGGCGTTGTAGCGCGTCCGTGCTATCACGGCGCGGGCCGCCATCTGCAGTTCCGGATCCTTGACCAGGGCGGCAGCCTTTCGGGCGAGCTCATCCTCGTACAGCCGGCTGGCCAGTACGGCGGCCCGAAGGAGCTGCCGGTCCTCGACCTCCGCACCGCATTCGATTGACCAGCTCACGTGGCGCAGCAGTCCTTCGGCCGACGTCGGCTCGCTGTCCATCTTTCGCAGCAGGCTCTGCCGAAGTTGCAGGCTCCGCGCCGGCGAGATCAGGTTCCGCAGCGTATCGCCGTACACGGTGTGCCACAGCCGCAGCTCTCCGGTGGCGCGGTCCGTCACGCGGATCAGTTCGCTGTCGATCAGCGATCCCACGGCCTCTTCGCCGGCCACAGACTCGATGAGGTCCCTGGCCACGGGTTCCGCCAGCGCCACCAGATTGAGGGCCTGCCGTTCTTCCGGCGAGCGCAGCAGCAGCTGGCGGCGCACGACGTCGGTCAGCCGTTCGCCGTGGCTGTTGAGGTGTCGGGTAAACAACCAGACACCGTTGCGCCGGAGCAGCGTCCCGTCGTTCTTGGCGTCGTCGAGGAGCCCGTTGAGGAGCATCGGGTTGCCGCCGGAGGCCTCCCAGAGGATCTCGGCGACGTTCGGCAGCACTTGCGAGCCGAGCTCCCCCTCCAGCATCTCCGTGGTCTGCGGAAGGGTGAGCGGGCGGAGGTCGTGCCGTTCGGCGATGCCTTCAAACCACAGCTGCAGGAGCGGTTCCGGCAGGCCTGGCCGGGCGGCCGCCCCCACGAGCAGTTTCGCCCAGCCGGCCGCAGCCAGTTCCGCCAGGATCCCGGCCGTCGCCTCGTCGAGGTCGTGGGCGTCGTCGACGACGAGCAGCAGGGGCTTCTGGGTGGCGCGCTTCTGCTCCTCCAGGTGCGCCCACAGCGTCCTCAACACGGCCAGCTGCGATGTTGCTTCCTGGACCGGCAGTCCGACGATGAACGGGCCAAGGACACCGTACGGCACCTTGGTCAGCGACGCGCTGCCGTGGATCGGCACCGGCGTCACCTCGCCGCCCAGCTCCGCCACAACGGCTTCGATAAGCCTGGACTTGCCCATTCCACTGTCGCCGAGGACGAACACGGCCACATGGCTGCCGCCTTGAAGGGCCTCGACTGCCGACAACAAATCTTCCGACCTCCCGGTCAAGGCGCGGGTCGGCGCCGTGCCGGGGCTTCCCGCCGGCCCCCTAGATGAGTCCAAGCAGATCACTTCGCGAAGAAACGCCGAGCTTCGTGAACACCTGGTACAGGTGGCCCTCCACAGTTCTGACGGAAATGCCCACTTCCAGGGCGATGTCCTTGTTGGAGACCCCGTTCCCGGCAAGGGTGGCGATTTGCCGCTCCCGTTCCGTCAGCAGCGGGCCCTTGTTGCGGGGCATGACGGGCAGCGCCGGAACGGATTCCGAGAGACTCTCGAGCATGCTGTACGCGGCGTTGGCGCTGGCGGTCAGTCCGGCGCCCTTCGCGTAGTCGAACGCGAGTGCCGCGCACCTGGCCTGGACGGCGTCCAGTTCCAGGGCCGCGGCCTGCCCGGCCGCTTCGAGCATGATCGCCGCGTCCTTCTTCCGGCTGCCGACGGCGACGGTTCGGGACAGCTCGGCAAGGGGACCCTGCCGCAGGCCGGCGAGTTCCTCCATGAAAAGAAAATCCTTGACGGTTCCGTTGACGGTGGCTCCGAACATGCAGATGCCGGCAAGCGTGTGGCGGCCCTTCCGGAAATGTGCTTCAGCCGACCGCACCAGCCGGTCCTTGGCGTCGGGGTCACCGAGCCATCGCGAGGCCATGTCCAGGCAGAACTCCGTGGAAGTGGCGACTGTGAAGCGAGCCGGGCCGTCAGCCGAACGGGCCCGGTCCAGGTAGATGGTGGCCTGGACGGAGTTGCCGGTCTGAGCGTAGGCAAAAGCGGTGGCGGCGTAGGCCTGGCGCAGGGACTGCAGGCTCGCCCGGACCTCCAGCTGGGCGATCGCGGCCAGCAGCGGGTCCAGTGCCATGTATCCCCGGCCGGCATAAACGTAGGCGAGCCCGACGGCGAGGTCGGTTGCGGCGCTGCCGGAATGCAGCCCGTGCCCTGCCCGGCCGCTCGCGTCCTTGAGCATGTCGATGGCCTGGCGCCACAGGCCGGAGATGAGCAGAACGTTGAAGGAGCGCCAGGCGAAGTTTTCGCGGATGCGCGGCACGTTGGACCACTCGCCCAGCTGTCCGCCGATCTCCCGCATGAGTTTGCGGGCATCGAGTTCGTGGCCGGTCAGGGACCAGGCCTCCATCAGGATGATGGCCGATCTGAGCCGGTGCACGGGATCGGCGCCCGGGACGTCCGTGGTGGCCGCGGTGGTGAGCCGCTCCATGATGGGCTCGAAATCCCCGATGAAGGAGAAGTAGTTGAACTCGCACAGATCCAGGGACAGCGCGGCCCGGGAAAGTGCCGCCGGGGCGGCGGGCGGCTCGTCCAGGCTAAAGTCCTGGAGCCGGACTCTGGCCTGCCGGAGCAGTTCGGGGACCTGGCCGGAACGGTCCTCCAGCCAGGCCATGCAGTCGGCTTTCGCCGCTATGAATTCGGCGAAGTTCTCGGCCGCGAGGCCGTTGACCTTCCGTTCGGAGACATCGTCCAGCGCGGACATGGCCTGCAATGGCAGCCCGAGCTGGAGGTAGGCGGCCGATTTCTGGAGCTGACCCTCGGCCCACTCAGGGTCCGAGGGAGACAGGCTGCCGGCGCACTTGAGGGCAAACTTCGGGTCGAAGAGCTTGACGGCGGCCCTGGCAGCCGCGACAGCGTGGGCGGGCGCGAGCTGGGCGTTACAGTCGTGGGTCCACGCGGCGTAGGCCAGCAAATCCTCGACTGTCAGCTGATCCAGCTCATGTTCCTGGTGCCCGGGGACCTTGTCCCGGAGCTCCAGGCGTCGCTCCACGCTCAGCCAGTTGCGGACAATGTCACCGAGGTAGCGGTCGCCCAGCGTGACGAGGTGCCGGTCCGTGCGGTCGACCACGATCTGGCCGGCTTCTTCCATGTCCGCGATAACTCCGGGGCTGTACATCCTGGCGAGCCGGGACAGGGGCAGCGTCCGGGCGCATGAGAGGACGTCGATGACCTCGCGGGCCTCCGGCGATTCCCTGGCATACCTGGCCCGGACAATATCCTCCAGCGCCGTCCGGCCATCGAGCACGACCTCGTCGACGAGTGTCCACACGGATCCGGACAAGACGAGGTTTCCGCGTTCGATTTGTTCGGAGACGACGGCCTGCAGCAGCGTGGGGCTGCCGCCGACCAGCTGATGCAGCTGGCTTGCCAGGGCCGTCGAGACCCGATGGCCCAGAGCTGACTGCAGGACCTCGAGCGTTTCAAGTTCGGTCAGGTTGGCGAGCCGGACCTCGGCAAGCTGGCCCGAGGTGATGAGCCAGTAGAAGTCCGGCGGAAGGTCTGTGGTGCGCTGGGCCGTTGCGATCAGCCGGGCGGTCCGGGTCTGCAGCAGGTTCAGCAGAACCCCGGTACTGAGTTCGTCGAGGGACCCGGCATTGTCGAGCAGGATCACGCACTGGCGGCCGGCGGCGTCGTCGCGGATCAGCGAGGTAATCCCGTGCAAGATGGCGGTCGGCGAGCCTAGGGAGCTCTGCGGGAGCCGCGCAAGGGTGAAGGCGAGGCAACCGTACGGGGTTGCCGAACCAGGCCCCGAGCTGCGGAGCTGGATGGTGTACACCTCGGGGCCGAATCCCCCGAGGGCAGTCCGGCCGACCAGCGTCTTGCCGACACCCCGGTCGCCCGTGATGACAACGCCCATCCGGTCTTGCGCCAGCAGTTCCTTGCGGACACGCTCGGCATCAGCGTGCCGCGCCAAACCGGACCAGCCGTGCCTCGCGACCGGACCGGCAGCATGTTCTTCTTCGGCGGGTGCCAATGTAGTGGAAACATTCCCCCAGCCCAGCGAATCCCTCGACATGTAGTTTCCTTCGTACTGCTTTGCAGACAGCAACCCCAGACTGCCCACTTAGAAGTAGCGTATCCCTATCCCCCGACATGAGAGTAGACAGATCATAGCTGGAATGCAGAAAGCTTGGAAAGGAAACACGTAATGCGTATGCAACTAATCCGTGCGGCGCCTGCCGCGCGGCCGGATGGCTGCGCTGGAGGGCACTTGGCCACGCTTAGGTTCGGGCCGTAATTACGTGGCCTTGGCCGGGTGGAACTTTTGTTGGGCGGCCAGCAGTCCATCCCTGACCAGGACTTCGACGGCGTCGGCCGCTGAGTCGATGAGGAAGGGCAGTTCCTTCTTCTCCGGGGCGGAAAAATCGCGCAGGACGAAGTCCGCCGTCTCCATCCGGCCGGGCGGACGCCCGACGCCCACCCGCACGCGCAGGTAATCCTTGGTGGCCAGGGCCTTGGAGATGTCCCTGAGACCGTTGTGGCCGCCTTCGCCGCCGCCGATCTTGAGCCGAACGGTGTCGAAGGGGATGTCGATCTCGTCGTGGACGGCAATGACATGGTCAGGGTCGATGCCGTAGAACTGGGCCAGGGCCGAGACGGGGCCACCGGAGACATTCATATAGGACAGCGGCTTGGCCAGCACGATCCGGGGTCCGCCGATGCCCAGCCGCCCTTCCAGGACCTGGGCACGCGACTTGTGCGATTTGAAGCCGCCGCCGACGCGCGAGGCGAGTTCGTCCAGGACCATCTGACCGACGTTGTGCCGGTTGTGGCTGTACTCGGATCCGGGGTTGCCAAGGCCTACGATCAGCCAGGTGTCGGTCATGGATCAGTCCTTCGGTGGGACGCGGCAGGGTGGGACGGTCAGGCGGGACGTGTCAGGCAGGGAAGCCGGCTCCGGGAGTGGGCGGCGCGGCAGCCGACTGCACCGGAGACGACGGCGGCCGGGCCCCTGAGGGACCCGGCCACCGGTAAATTCGCCGGAATTACTCGGCTGCTGCTTCGGCTGCCGGGGCAGCTGCTTCGCCTTCTTCGCCCTCTTCGGGGATTTCGATGGCCTCGGAGATGTTGACCACGAGCGCTTCGGGGTCGGCCAGCAGGGTGGCGCCCTTAGGCAGGACGAGGTCGGAAGCGTGGATGTGCTCGCCGGCGCTGCGGCCTTCGATGCTGACCTCGACGGCGGTCGGCAGGTGGGTTGCCTCGGCCTCAAGGGAAACGGTGGTCATTTCCAGGTTGTGGACATTGCCCGGGGCCAGTTCGCCGCTGAGGTGGACGGGGACGTCAACGGTGACCTTCTCGCCGGTGCGGACGGTCAGCAGGTCGAGGTGCTCGATGATCTGCTTGATCGGGTTGCGCTGGATGTCCTTGACCAGTGCGAGGTGCTGCTCGCCGTTGATGTCCAGGGTCAGCAGGGCGTTGGCGGTGCGGACAGCCAGGGTGGTGGCCTTGGCCGGCAGGGTGATGTGGATCGGCTCGGCGCCGTGGCCGTAGATGACGGCCGGGATCAGGTTGGCCATGCGGGCGCGGCGGGCGAAGCCCTTGCCGAATTCGGTGCGGACTTCTGCTGCGAGCTTCTGCTCAGACATGGATATCTCCTCGTGGGATTTCAAGCTGTGGGACTAAACGGTGTTCAGCAAGGGCGGAGGTCTGTTCACGACCTTCAACGCCGGGCTGCTGTGCAGCTGCCCTTCAGAAGGAGATTCAGACCCAGTCGATAACGGAGACCAGCAATCCGGTTGACCGTGAATACAGCTAATGCAAACGGTCTACCGGCGCTCTCCCTCGCCAAGGTTTCGGTACAAGGCTACCAGCGGAGGGCCCGGTTTCTAAAACCGGGCCCTCCGGCCGGCCGGCGGGACGAGGCGCGGCTCAGGCCTGGCCGTCGAACAGGCTGGTGACGGAGCCGTCGTCGAACACTTCACGGATGGCGCGGGCGATCAGCGGCGCGATGGACAGCACGGTCAGCTGCGGGAAGCGCTTGTCCGGGGTGATCGGCAAGGTGTTGGTGACCACTACCTCGCGGGCGCCGGACTCAGACAGCCGGCGGGCCGCCGGATCGGAGAACACGGCGTGGGTCGCGGCGATGATGACATCCTTGGCGCCGGCGTTCTTGAGCACCTGGACGGCGCCGGAGATGGTTCCGCCGGTATCGATCATGTCATCGATCAGGACGCAGGTGCGGCCTTCGATCTGACCGACGACCGTCTTGGAGACGGCCTGGTTGGGCACGGTAAGGTCCCGGCTCTTGTGCACGAAGGCCAGCGGCGCGCCGCCGAGGCGCTCGGCCCACTGCTCGGCGACGCGGACGCGGCCGGTGTCCGGCGAGACGACCGTGACCTTGTCCGAGCCGACCCGGGTGCGGATGTAGTCGGCCAGGAGCGGGATGGCCATGAGGTGGTCCACGGGGCCGTCGAAGAAGCCCTGGATCTGGGAAGTGTGCAGGTCGACGCTCATGATGCGGTCGGCGCCGGCGGTCTTGTACAGGTCGGCGACGAGCCGCGCCGAGATCGGCTCGCGGCCGCGGCCCTTCTTGTCCTGGCGGGCGTAGGGGTAGAACGGGGACACGACCGTGATGCGCTTGGCGGAGGCCCGCTTGAGCGAATCGATCATGATCAGCTGTTCCATGAGCCAGTTGTTCAGCGGGGCCGGATGGGCCTGGATCACGAAGGCGTCGGTGCCTCGGACGCTCTCGCCGGCCCGCACGTAAATCTCGCCGTTGGCGAAGTCGTAGGCGTCCAGGGGCAGCAGTTCGGTGCCCAGCTCCTTCGCGATCTCCTTGGCCAGCTCAGGGTGCGCACGCCCCGCGGCCAGCACCAGCTTCTTCTCGCCGTGTGCCGTAATTTCGCTCATTATTGCTAGCCCTCTTCTGTCGGTGCCGGAGTAGTGGAGGATGTTGGGGCGGCGCCCGCGGCGCTGTCGGATCCGGCGAGGGCGGACTCGGCCAGGGCGGCGGAGACGGAACCGGGGCGGTTGGCCGCAACCCAGCCGTCGGAGTTCCGCTGCTTGGCCAGGGTGACGGCGAGGGCGCCGGCCGGGACGTCCTGGCGGATGATCGCGCCGGCACCGCTGTAGGCGCCGTCGCCCACACGGACGGGAGCGACGAACACGGTGTTGGAACCGGTGCGCACACCCGAGCCGATCACCGTGCGGTGCTTCTTTTCGCCGTCGTAGTTGGCGGTGATGTTGCCGCAGCCGATGTTGGTGTCCTCGCCGATTTCCGCGTCTCCGGCGTAGCCGAGGTGGGACAGCTTGGAGCCGCGGCCGATCGTGACGTTCTTGGTTTCGTAGAACGCCCCGATCTTGCCGGTCTCGCCCAGGACGGTGCCGGGGCGCAGGTAGGTGAAGGGGCCCACGCTGGCGCGCGGACCGATCGTGGAGCCGGAGCCGTGGGTGCGGATCACCTTCGCGCCCGCCCCCACTGTGACGTCGGTCAGCGTGGTGTCCGGACCGACGACGGCGTCGCGCGCCACCGTGGTGGCACCGTGCAGCTGCGTGTTAGGCAGGAGGCGGACGTCCTCGTCGAGGCTCACCGTGGCGTCGATCCACGTCGTGGCGGGATCCACGACGGTCACGCCGGCGCGCATCCAGGCTTCGACGATGCGGCGGTTGTGTTCGGCTCCGAGCGCCGAGAGCTGGACTCGGTCGTTGGCGCCCTCGACCTGCCAGCGGTCTTCGGTGACGACGGCGGCGACGCGCCCGCCCGCGGCGCGGGCCAGGGCGAGGACGTCGGTGAGGTATTTCTCGCCCTGGACGTTGTCCGTGGTGACGTGGACCAGCGCGTCGCGCAGCACGGCGGCGTCGAAGGCGTAAATGCCGGAGTTGACCTCACGGATTTCGCGTTCGGTGCTGGTGGCGTCCTTGTGCTCGCGGATCCCTGTGACGGTCCCGTCCTCGGCGCGGAGGATGCGGCCGTAGCCGGTGGCGTCGTCGAGCACGGCGGTGAGGACGGTGACGGCGTTGCCCTCGGCCTCGTGCGTGGCGACGAGCTCGGCGAGGAGTCCGCCGGTGAGCAGCGGGACGTCGCCATACGTGACAACGGCTGTGCCGCTCAGCGGACCTTCGGCGTCGAGCGCATCGAGGGCTGCCAGAGCGGCCTCGACCGCGCGGCCGGTGCCGGGCACATCGTCCTGGTCCACGATCAGGGCTTGCGGATCGAGGGCGGCGACGTGGGCGGCGACGAGGTCGCGTTCATGCCGGACCACGAGGGCCAGTTCGCGGGGGTGGATACTGCGGGCCGCCTGCAGCGCGTGGCCGACCAGGGAGCGGCCGCCGATCTCATGGAGAATTTTTGGGGTACGGGATTTCATCCGGGTACCGGCCCCTGCAGCTAGGACAATCACGGCGGCTGGGCCAGTGTTCTCGGGGCTCACGTATTGGCTCTCCTTGCTTGGTTGCGCAGTGTGTCTCGCCAGTTCCGCCCATAGGACTCGAACCTATACTCCACGGCTCCAAAGGCCGGGGTGCTGCCATTACACCAGAGCGGATCGTGCCGGGCATGACCTGTGGCACGAGAACCAATTCTGCCACGAAGGTTGATGCTCGTGCGACTCAGCGCCGCGAGAAGGGCGGCGTGCGGTGCGGCCGGACGGTAGCGGGCGGTGCGGCCGGACTGTAGGGCATGGTGCGGGCCGGTGCGGGCCGGTGCGGGCCGGTACGGCCGGACGGTAGGGCATGATGGTGCCGTGAGCAAGAGTGCAGGCGCATCCGGCGGGGCGGACGGCGGTAGCCGCAGGCACGCGCGTGCCCCTCGCCACGTTGTCCGGCCCCGCATGACGGGCCTGCAGCGCCGCACGCAGTTGATCGGTATCGGCCGGGGGCTTTTCGCTCTCCGCGGCCTGGACGGCACCACCATCGACGAAATCGCCGCCTCCGCGGCGTCTCAAAACCGGTGATCTACGGGCACTTCGGCTCCAAAGAAGGCCTGTATGCGCAGGTGGTGGAATGTGAGTTCCACTTCCTGCTGGCCTCCATCAATGAAGCCCTGGCCGAGGACGCCAAGCCACGGGTCCTGCTAGAACGGGCCGCCGTGGCCCTGCTGACCTACATCGAGGACCGGACCGACGGCTTCCCCGTCCTCATGCGCGACGCGCCGACGTCCCATCCGGACGGCGCCTTCTCCACGCTGCTCTCGCAGGTGGCGGCCCGGGTGGAGCGCATCCTCGAGGGCGAGCTCGGCCGCCGCGGCTTCAGCCCCGCCGACGGCGCCATGTACGCCCAGATGCTCGTGGGAATGGTTGCGACCACCGGCCAGTGGTGGCAGGGCAGCCGCACGCCGGACAAACGCGAAGTCGCCGCGCACCTCGTGAACCTGGCATGGAATGGCCTGACCGGGCTGCAGAAGGATCCGGGGCTCCACAGCCAGAACTGAATCCCGGGGTGGTTGGGGCGCGGATGCTGCCGCGGGACATGCCCAGTGCTGGTCCCCAGGAATGGACATATCACCAACATGCCCATCACTTGCCCGCGCCGTGGGACATGTCCAGCGGGTTTTCAGCCCTCCAAGGGACATGCCCAGTGTTGGTCTGCGCCGTGGGACATGTCCTGTCGGTTTTCAGCCCTCCAAGGGACATGCCCAGTGTTCGTCTGCGCAGTGGGACATGTCCTGTGGCCATTCCAGCCCTCCGAGAAACTTCCGTAGTGGCCGCGTTGAGCCGCTTGAACTTCCTTGCAAGGGACATGCCCGGCGCTGGTCCCGAAAACTGGACATAACACCAATATGCCCATCACTGGCCCGCGCCGAGGAACATGTCCTGTCGGTTTTCAGCCCTCCAAGGGACATGCCCAGTGTTGGTCTGCGCAGCGCGACATGTCCTGTGGCCAATCCAACCCCCGAGGGACATTCGTAGCGAGCGCGCCGAGCCCGTTGATGCCCTGCAAAGGACTTGCCCGGTGCCGGTTCCGAAGACTGGACATAACACCAATATGCCCATCCTTGGCCCGCGCCGAGGAACATGTCGTGCCGAGGAACATGGCCAGCGGGTATTCACGCGCTCCGCGGGACATGCCCAGTGCCGGTTCCGAGGGACGGACATAACACCAATATGCCCATCTTTGGCCCGCGCCGAGGAACATGTCCTGTCGGTTTTCAGCCCTCCAAGGGACATGCCCATGCCTGGTCTGCCCCGTGGGGCATGTCCTGTGGGAGTCCCACGCTCAGAGGGACATGTCCAGCCGTGCCTAAACACACTGGGCATGTCCCGCGGCCGTCGGAGCCTACTCCCCCAGCACTTCCAGGGCCTCGAGCCATTCGAGTTCGAGGGCCTCGCGTTCGCCGGCGAGATCCCGGAGTTTCGCGTTGAGCTCGGCGAGCTGGTCGAACTTGCTGGCGTCCCCGGCCCCGGCCGTCATCTGGGCGTGGATCTTGTCTTCCTGCTGCTTAAGCTTGCCCAGCTGGCGGTCGATCCGGTTCTTGGCCTTGCGGGCGTCGCGCTTTTCGGCCTCGGAGGGGCCTGCTGCGGCAGGGGCAGCACCCCCGCCGGAGGCGGTGACCGGGTTCCCGCCGCCGGTGATCGTGGAGCCCGCGAGGGCGCCTTCCCGCAGTTCAAGGTACTGGTCGACGCCGCGCGGCAGGGCGCGGATCTTCCCGTCGCCCAGGAGCGCCATCTGGTGGTCCGTGACGCGCTCCAGCAGGTACCGGTCGTGGCTGACCACAACGAGGGTGCCGGGCCAGCCGTCAAGCACGTCTTCGACGGCGGCGAGCGTATCGGTATCGAGGTCGTTGGTGGGCTCGTCAAGCATCAACACGTTCGGTTCGCCCACGAGCAGGCGCAGGAGCTGCAGCCGACGGCGTTCGCCACCGGAGAGGTCCCTGACCGGGGTCCACTGCTTCTCGTTGGTGAAGCCAAGCTGCTCCACGAGCTGGCCGGCGGTGAATTCTTTGCCGCCGACATTGAAGGAGCGCTTTTCACGCTCGATCACTTCGATCACGCGCAGGTCCGAGACGTCGTCGAGTTCCTTGACCTCTTGGGTGAGGACCGCGGTGACCACGGTCTTGCCGCGCTTGACCTTCCCGGAGCTGGGCTGGATCTCGCCGTTGAGGAGCTTCAGCAAGGTGGTTTTGCCGGCGCCGTTGACGCCTACGAGGCCCAGCCGTTCACCCGGTGCAAGCCGCAGCGTGATGTTGTCGAAGAGCTTCTGCCCGGCGTCGCCGCCGAGGAAGTCCAGCGAGACGTTCTCGAGGTCCAGGACGTCCTTGCCGAGCCGGGCCGTGGCCATCTTGCTCAGCGCCGTCGAGTCGCGCGGCTCGGGGACGTCGGCGATCAAGGCGTTGGCTGCCTCGATCCGGAACTTGGGCTTGGCGGTGCGGGCCGGGGCACCGCGCCGGAGCCAGGCGAGCTCCTTCTTCACGAGCTGCTGGCGTTTGCTTTCCACCACGGAAGCGGAACGGTCACGTTCGGCGCGGGCCAGCACATATGCGGCGTAACCGCCGTCGAACGGGTCCATGATGCCGTCGTGGATTTCCCACGTCTTGGTGCAGACTTCGTCCAGGAACCAGCGGTCGTGGGTGACCACGAGGAAGGCGCCCTGGTTGGCCCGCCAGCGGGTCTTCAGGTGCCGGGACAGCCACGCGACGCCCTCGACGTCGAGGTGGTTGGTGGGCTCGTCGAGCATGATGACGTCGTGGTCCTCGATCAGCAGCTTGGCCAGCGCAACACGGCGCTTCTGCCCGCCGGAGAGCGCGTGGACGTTGGCGTGCCAGTCGACGTCGGACACGAGTCCGCCCATGACTTCGCGGATCTGGGGATTGCGGGCCCATTCATAGTCAGCCTGGTCCCCCACGATCGCAGCACCGACGGTGAGGTCGCCGTCGAGTACGTCGCTCTGGTCCAAATAACCGATGTTAACCTCGCTGCGCTTGGTCACCCGGCCGGAGTCCGGGGTGGAACGCATGGCCAGCAGCCGCATGAGGGTCGATTTGCCGTCGCCGTTGCGGCCCACCATCCCGATCCGGTCGCCCTCTTCAAGGCCGAGGGTAATGCCATCGAGGACGGTACGGGTTGCATACGAGACCGTGAGGTTCTCGCCGCCGAGCAGGTGTGCCACTGGGAACTGCTTTCTTAGGTGTATCGATGAGGTGGATCGGTGAAGTGACGCTGTTAAATGATGAGGTGCGGTGCGCCAAAAGCTCCTAAAGGAGCGTATCGGAGATGATGCGGGCCCCGTGCACCGGGCCGTGCACCGCCATGGCGTCGAAACTGTGGTGCCGGAGGTCTTTGGCCAGCCCCTCAGCCGCCGCCGGGTTGTGGGCAAGGAACGCCACCGTGGGCCCGGAGCCGGAGACGATTCCGGCGATCGCCCCCAGGGATTCACCGAGTCCGAGGGTGTCCCGGAGGCCCGGGGCGAGTTCGATCGAGGCGCGCTGCAGGTCGTTGACCAGGACTCGGCTCAGGGCGTCGGCGTCGCCGCCGCGCAGGGCCTGGAGGATCATCGGGTCCACGGCGGTGGGTTCCTCGATCACCGCGCCTTCGGCCACGCGCAGCCGGTCCAGGGCCTGGTAGACCTCCGGGGTGGGCAGGCCGAAGTCCGCCGTCACGAGTACCCAGTCGGTCTGGGCCTTGACGAGGGCGGGCGAGAGGTCGTCGCCCAAACCGAGCCCCACGGCCGTGCCGCCGAGCAGCGCGAAGGGGACGTCGGCTCCGAGTTCTGCGGCCAGGTGGGCCAACTCGTCGCGGGACAGGCCGCTGTTCCACAATGCGTCGCAGGCCAGCAAGGTGGCGGCGGCGTCGGCGGAACCGCCGCCCATGCCGCCGGCCACAGGCACCCGTTTCGTGATCTCCAGGTGGACACCGGTGGAGTGTTCGGAGACGTCCGCCATGATGGCCGCCGCCTTGTAGGCCAGGTTGCGGTGATCGAGCGGAATGTCCAAGCCGTCGAAGGTGCTGGCGTTACTGATGCTGACGGTGATCTCGCCGGTATCGGTGCTGGTGGCGGCAACTTCTTCGTAGAGTGAGACGGCCAGGTAGACGCTGGCAACCGAGTGGTAGCCGTCCGTCCGCAACGGTCCGACGTCCAGTGAGACGTTGACCTTGCCTGGAGCCTTGACTCGAACAGTCCTCGCGGCAAAGCGCTCTCTCACTGCGTTCATGGCTCCACGCTATGGCATTGCGGCCCGGGCTCCAAGCACGGAACCGCGCCCAGGGGAAGCCATGGGGACCTCACGACGACCTCAGGTGGCCGGCTGCTCGTGCGCTTCGGCGATTCTGGCGAACGCCGCAATGTCGATCACTTCACCGCGGGCGGTGGGGTCGATGCCGGCGGTCCGCAGGCAGCGTTCGGCCTCGGCGGCGCTGCCGGCCCAGCCGGCCAACGCGGCCCGGAGCGTCTTGCGGCGCTGCGCGAAGGCTGCGTCAATCACGGCGAAGACCTGTTCCCTGGTAGCAGTCGTGACGGGAGGTTCCCGGCGTGTGAAGGAGACGAGTCCGGAATGGATTTTGGGTGCGGGCCAGAAGACGTTCATGCCGATCACGCCGGCCTTGCGCATGCTGCTGTACCAGGCGGCCTTGACCGAAGGCACGCCGTAAGTCTTGGAACCGGGCCCTGCCGCGAGGCGGTCGGCGACTTCATCCTGGACCATGACCAGGCCGTGCTGCAGGCTCGGGAAGTGCTGCAGGAGGTGGAGCACCACGGGGACGGCGACGTTGTAGGGAAGATTCGCCACGAGTGCTGTCGGTTCGGCGGGAAGCTCGGTGACCCGCATGGCGTCGGCCAGGACGAGGTGGAAATTCCCGACCGCGTCCGGCCGCCACTGGCCCACCGTGGCCGGCAGGCGCCCGGCGAGGACCGGATCGATTTCGACGGCGACCACGCTGCGGGCGGCGTCCAGCAGGCCAAGGGTCAGCGACCCGAGCCCGGGACCAACTTCCAGGACTGTCTCATCGGCCCGGATGTCAGCGGTGTTCACGATCCGCCGGATGGTGTTGCCGTCGATGACGAAGTTCTGGCCGAGGGTCTTCGTGGGCCGCACGCCGATTTCCTCTGCCAGCCGGCGGATATCGGAGGCACCCATGAGCGGTGCGGGCGCCGCTCCGGGGAGGCTTTCGGGGGCGGAGGGGCTCGGTTCAGTCACCTAGGTATCCTATCCCGGCCCGGGTACGCCGCAGGCCGGGTCCGGAGGCAATCCGGACCCGGCCTGTGCGGTCCTTGGCTGTGGTCAGTAGCCGCGGAGTCGGGCGGTCAGTGGCCGGCTGCCAGCCGCCGGGCCGGCGAACTGTCTGGCCTACTGGACTTGCGCGTGCTAGCTGGAGGCGGCCCAGCCGCAGCCCCAGGGCTGCAGGCCCCGCTGGGCGTAGACGCGGTTGGCGACGGCGATCTGCTGGGCCTTGCTGGCCGCAGCGGCGTTCGGGGCGTAGGCGCCGCCGCCGGAGCTGAGCCAGGTCCCGACGTCGAACTGCAGGCCTCCGTAGTAGCCGTTGCCGGAGTTGATGGACCAGTTGCCGCCGGATTCGCACTGGGCGATCTTGTCCCACATGCCCTGGTTCATCATGGCGGGGGCGTCTGCACCGGTGTTGGCGGCAGGCTTGGGCTTTTCCTTGGTGCCGACAGTCACCTTTTCGGTGACGGGCTGGGTGCTGACGGTCTCGGACACCAGGGTCCGGGAGGCTTCGCGGCCGTCCACAAGGACCAGCTTGAAGCTCTTGCTGGTGGTGCCGGCAACGCCGGCCTGAGTGACCGTCTTCTCACCCTTGAACATGTCCGCGCTTTCGGTGGTGAGTGTTTCGAAGGCGACGGGCTCGGTGGTTTTGGCCGTCTTGCTGACGTCGACGCGGGAGACCTTGATCACCATGTCATTGACCACGGGTGCGTTCCCGGGCTGGGACACGCGGTCGCTGGCCCCGAGCGACAGCTTGGCGTCCTCAAGGACCTTGGCCACGGTGGCCGCCGTCGTGGTGGTCTTGGATGCCTTGCCGTCAGCGACGACGCTCACGGTCTTCGGCGTCGAGATGGAAACGAAGGAGCCGGAGACGGCGAGCTGGGCGTCCTTGGGCACGGAGAGCTGCGAGGCGCTGGCCACGCCGAGTTCGGTCACGAGCCCTTCAACGGTGGGCGAGGTAGTGGAGATGGTCCGTTCGGCGCCGTCCAGGCTGACCTTGACGGCCTTTGCGAGGTTGACGTTGATGACAGCCCCGTCCTGCACATGGGCGTCCATCGAGGGCGAAACCTTGTCGGATGGCTTGAGTTCAACCTTGGCACCCTTGACGACCTCCCCGACGGTTCCGCCGAAGGACTGGACGGAGCTGACTTTGCCATCCACGTTGAGTGTGATCGTCTTGTTATTGCCGACAAAGGCCACGAGGCCCAGCACCAGTGCCACCAGCACTACGAGCTGCGTGCCGACTTTGACGAAGCTGAACTTTCCGTCCGATGTGAAGAACTTGACCACAATTGCCCGAATCTCTTGGACCTTCCGGGCACGGGGATAAGTACACGTGACCACCCTTCGTGAGCGCGCCAACGGCGGCTCCGGATAATGTCCGGAGCGTCACGGAACATGCGTGCACTGCCTCACCCAAAACGAGAGCGCGCATGTGGTTCGTTTGCCACAATGCACGCCCTGCTGGAGTGAAATTGACCGTAGGCCTTCCCCGACCCCGGCTAATAGTTGACCACTGTAATCGAAGCGTTATAAAGGCGCCAAGAATTTGTGCATACCCGGTATCTGTTCTGGACGGCTGAAGAGGGTCGATTCAGTCCCAGGATCCGTACGCCCGCACCGTATTTGCGGCGATCTGGGCGCACAGCTCTGAAAGCTCCGAACCAGTCACATCGGCCATGGCCCGGACTGTATAGGGAACCATGTAGCTCGCGTTCGGGCGGCCGCGATGCGGGTGCGGGGTGAGGAAGGGCGCATCGGTCTCGACCAGGATCCGGCTCGGCTCTGCGATGGCCAGGGCTGAGCGCAGGTCCGCCGCGTTCTTGAACGTCACGGTTCCAGCGAAGGACATGTACCAGCCCTCCGCGTTGCAGGTCCGGGCGAGGGCCTCGTCGCCGGAGAAGCAGTGGAAGACCACCCGCTCCGGGGCGCCCTCTTCGTGCAATACCTGGACGACGTCGTCGTGGGCGTCGCGGTCGTGGATTTGCAGCGTCAGCCCGAGCCGTTTGGCAATGTCGATATGGCGGCGGAACGAATAGCGCTGGTGGGCCAGGCCCTCCCCCTCGGTCCGGAAGAAGTCGAGGCCGGTCTCGCCGATCGCCCGGACCCTCGGATGGGCTGCCAGGGCCTCGATCTCGGCCAGGGCGTCCTCCAGTCCGCCGCGCCGGGCGTAGCCGGGGGCATCGTTGGGGTGCAGGGCAACTGCACCAAGGAGCCGCGAATCAAGGTCGACGGCTTTGACCGTAAACCGGGACGATTCGAGGTCGCAGCCCACTTGTACCGCACCCTGGACACCTACCGCTGCGGCGGCGTCGAGGGCGTCCTTGACGCCCACCAAGAGCTCCGCGTCGGGAAAGTCCAGATGCGTGTGGTTGTCCATGACCGGCACGGGAAGCGGTTCCGGTGCGGGCGGATACCCGCTGCGTCCTGTACCGTCGTCTCCGGACGACCGGAACGGGACAGGTGTGAGGGGATTGAGCATTCATCCACCCTAACCGGCGCCGAGATTTCCCCGGTATCCTCTGTCAGGTCCGGCAGTTGTGTTAGTAGGCTGTTAGTACGCTGTTATTTCCCCGTTAGGAAACAGGCGAACGCCGCTGAGGGGTCCGGTGGCCGCTGGCGGTCAGTTCCGGGACCCACCAGGGCTGAAAGGCTGCCGATGGATTACCACCGCACTTCCGTAGACGACATCCTCCCCGAAGGACAGAGACTCCCGGGCAGCGCTGGCCTGGAACCAAACGGAGCCGGACACCGGTCCCCGGCGCCGGCTATGGACGCGGACGCCTTCCACTCAGCCAGCAACCGGATCCTTACGGCCATTAATACGGTCATCGACGGCAAGGCCGACGCGGCCAAGCTGGCGCTCACCGTGCTTCTCGCCCAGGGCCACCTGCTCTTGGAAGACGTCCCCGGGGTAGGCAAGACGCTGCTGGCCAAGACCCTGGCCCGCACCATCGACTGCTCCGTCAGCCGAATCCAGTTCACGCCGGACCTGCTCCCGTCCGACGTCACGGGCGTGTCCATCTACAACCAGGCGACCCGGACGTTCGAGTTCCGGCACGGCGCGGTGTTCGCCAATATCGTCATCGGGGACGAAATCAACCGCGCCTCGGCCAAGACCCAGTCAGCCCTGCTGGAGTGCATGGAGGAGCACCAGGTCACGGTGGACGGCACCTCCTACCGGCTGGATGAGCCGTTCATGGTGGTGGCGACGCAGAACCCTATCGAGATGGAGGGCACGTACCCGCTGCCGGAAGCGCAGCGGGACCGTTTCATGGCCCGGATTTCCATGGGCTACCCGGACCGTGAGTCCGAGATGGAGATGCTCGAGACCCACCAGGCATCCTCTCCGCTGGCCCGCGTGACGGCGGTGGTCACCGCGGCGGAAGTGGCCGCCATGATCGCGACGGTGCAGCAGGTCTACGTGTCCCGGTCCATCAAGGAGTACACGGTGGCCCTGGGCCGGGCCACGCGTGAAAGCGGGCTTCTCCGGCTCGGCGCCAGCCCGCGGTCCATGCTCCAGCTCCTGCGTGCGGCGAAGGCCACCGCCGCGCTGGAGGGCAGGGACTTCGTGCTGCCGGACGACGTCGTTAGCGTGGCCGAAGCGGTGCTCGCCCACCGGATCATCCTCGACCGCAAGGCGGCCAGCGCGGGCGAGACGCCGCAAAGCGTCATCCGGGCCATCATCGCCAAGATCCCCGTCACGCCGGAAGTGACGGCGTCAACCAACGGAAGCGGCCGCTCTGGCCGGAAGAAGGCCTCGGCCATGGCAGCGGCGCCGTCACCCAAACTGCCGAATCCGCGCTAGGGAATGGGTCCGCCGTGGCGTTGAGGGATCGGTTGCCCGGGCACTTCTTCAGCACCCGCGGCTGGGGCCTGCTTGGCGCGGGCGCGCTGTCCCTGCTGGCCGCGCAGATCATGGGACGCCGGGACCTGCTGGCGCTGGCCGTACTGCTGCTGGTCCTGCCCGTGCTGGGGCTGGCCGGAACCCGCGTCCTGAAGCCGAGGTTCCAGGTCTACCGCGAATTCAGCCCGTCGCCGGTCGAAACGTCCGCGCGCACCACGGTGCGGCTGGCCGTCGCGCGGACCGGGCCCGGGGCGGGCCACGCGATGATGGAGGAACACTTGCCGGCCCGGTTCGGCGAATCCCCCGTCTTCAGATTCCCGGCACGTTCTGCCGCGGCCGGCACCAGCCGCTATGAGTACCACCTTCGCTCGCCCCGGCGGGGCCAGTTCCTGATAGGGCCCGTGACGGCTGAGTTCAGCGACCCCTTCGGGCTGTCCTTCCACCGTCACGCGATTGACGACGGCGACCTCCTCACCGTGACTCCCGCCGCCGTGGAACTCCCCGAGACGGGCCTCGCAGGCGCCCGCGGACACGACGGCGTCACACCCACGCGGGCCCGGGCCAATCCCAGCGACGACGACGTCATGACGCGCGAATACCGCCACGGCGATCCGCTGCGCCGGGTGCACTGGGCCGCGACCGCCCGCCATGGGTCCCTCATGGTGCGGCAGGAGGAGTCCGTCACCACGCCCGAGGCGACCATCATCCTGGATCAGCGCCTCTCGGCTTATCCCCACGGCGTGTTTGGCCACAGCGCCCTGTCCTCGGGCGGCCACTCGGGCAGCGGGGAGGGGGACGGCCATGATTTGCTGACCTGCGACGCCTTCGAGTGGGCTGTCACGGCGGCAATGTCGATCGGCGCGCACCTCGCGGAACGCAACTACTCGCTGCGGTTCCTGGACACCGCCGGTGCGCCCGCCTTCCGGAATTCGCCGTCCGCTCCGGATCCGGAAGCCGAGGCCTACACCGGAACGGCCGGACTGCAGTCCATCGCGGAAAGCCTGGCCGCCATCCAACTCTCCGGCCCCCACCACCCGCACCATCACGCCCAACAGCACCGTGATCGCGCCCCGCAACCCCGCCCGCGGGAGGCGGCGGCGGGAGCCCCGCAGGTCTTCGACGACGCCCTGATGGACAAGCTGTCCGCCCACCGGCTGCGCGGACCGGTCCTGGCGATCCTGGGCAACCTGTCCCAGGCGGAGGCCCGGGCGCTGTCACCGGCGGCCGGGTTCGGCGCGAACGCCTTCGCGCTGCTGGTCATGGACCACGCACAGGATTCCGGTGAGATGCCCGAGGTACTGGAGGCGTTGCGGCTGGGCGGATGGCGGGCCGTGGCAGTAACTGCAAGGAGCTCGCTGCCGGACGCATGGGCAGCCTTTGACCAGGCAGACCCGGCGATGTCCGCTGCGGCCGACGTCCGCCGAGGCGTGGGGGGCCGGCCATGACACTCGCACCGCACCGCAGCTCCGGATCTGGCACCGGCACGGCCGGCAAGGAAGAACCGACAGTCCTGTCCCCCGGCGCGGCATCCCGGCCGGACGGACCCGGCGCCCAGCCCTGGGTGATGGGTACCGCCGTCGCGGTGGCAGTCGCGGGAGCCGCCCTCGGCTTCAACGGCGTCTTGCGTGGGTGGGCCTGGTACTCCCCGGTCTTCAGCACGGTTCTCTCCGTCGCGTTCTCCATGGCAATGCTCCGGTCGTTGCGGGCCCGGACATGGCTCGTCGCTGCCGGCGGCCTGGTGGCGCTCATAGTGGCCCTGACCTTCATCTTCTTCCGGCAGCACAGCATTGCAGGGTTCATCCCGTCCCCGGAGACCATGAACTACCTGGGGAAGTTCCTCCGGCGGGCCAGCGATACCGTCCTGGCCGAGAGCACCCCGGTGGCCCCCAACGCCGGCATCGTCATGCTGATCTGCGCGGTCCTCGGGCTGCTGGTGATCCTCATCGATGCCCTGGCGTTCCCGCTGGCACTGCCGGCGACAAGCGGGCTGGGGATCCTGGCAATCCTCGTGGTGCCGGCCATGGTCAAGCCGCAAAGCGTGGGAGTGCTGGGGTTCGTGGGCGCCGCCGTCGGGTATCTGTTGATTCTCGGGTGCAGCCATTGGTTCACGCCGGATGCCCGCGCCCTGGCCGATACCGCCCGGAACCCCGGGCAGCTCCGGCGCGGAGCGATCACGGCCGCCGCGGCGCTGACCGTCACGCTGCTGCTGCAGCCTGTCATCCCGGGTTTCGAGCAGGGCACGTTCCCGCAGGGCTCGCGGCTGAACCCCTTCGGCGGCGCCACCGGCCTGAATCCGATGATCAGCCTGGGCAACAGCCTGCGCAGCCCCTCTGGCGAGGGCCGGATCACCTTCGCCACGAACTCGCCGACGACGCCGTACCTGCGTTCGGTGACGGTGGACAGCTTCGACGGCGATTCCTGGGCACCAGATGACCGGGAGTCCACCCGGCAGCCCGGGACCGGCAGGATCGAGTCCGGGCTGGATAGGGCCCCGACAGAGCTCCGCGTGATCACTGCCGTCAACACTGGCCAGTACACGAGCCCGTACCTGCCCGCGCCGTATGCGCCGGAAGCCGTCAACGGCCTCACGGGGCGCTGGAGCTGGGATCCTGCCACGCTGAGCATCAAGGGGATCGACACCAACTCCCGCGACCAGCAGTACCTGGTCACGTCCGTCACCCCGCAGCTCACGGCGGCGCTGTTGGCGGGGGCCTCCGAACCGGTGCGGGGGGTTCCGGAGCAGTTCCTGCGGCAACCGTCGAACGTTCCGGAGGTTGTGAGCAGCACGGCCAAGACCGTGACGGCCGGAGCCGCCTCGCCGTATGCGAAGGCCATGGCCATCCAGCGGTACCTGCGCTCCACCGAATTCAGCTACTCCCTGCAGTCCCCGGTGCAGGGCGGCTACGACGGCAACGGCCTGTCCGTACTGGCGGACTTCCTGAACCAAAAGAGCGGCTACTGCATTCATTTCGCCTCTGCCATGGCCGTGATGGCCAGGCTGGAGGGCATTCCCAGCAGGATCGCCGTGGGCTACGCGCCAGGTCGCCCCACCGGGGCCACGGTGGCGGTCTCGGGCCAGGGTCCGCTTCCGGAGTTCGAGGTCGATGCGCGGGACGCCCATGCCTGGCCGGAACTCTATTTCCAGGGCGTCGGCTGGGTCGCGTTTGAGCCGACGCCGTCCCGCGGCCTCGTTCCGGCCTACGCCACGGATGCCTCCCTGCCCAGCGGCGCCAGCACCAACGAACGCAACGACGCCCTGACCCCCGGGGACGGTTCCACGCAAGCCCCGGTTCCGGTCCCCGGCACGGTTCCGCTGCCCGGCGCCGGGACGCCGGCGCCCGGGGACGCGCGAGCGGTACAGGCACTGTACGGCGTTGGTGCGGTGCTGCTGCTGGCGCTGCTGCTGGCTTCCCCGCGACTGGTGCGCAGCGGCGTGCGGCGCCGCAGGCTGAGGAGCGCGGCGCGCGGCTATCCGGGCGCCACTGCCGGGCTGGCTTTACCGGCCTGGGCTGAACTGCGGGACCTGGCCACGGACTACGGCGTGGCCCCAGGAGCGAGCGAGACGCCGCGGCATTTCTCGGAGCGGTTGCGCGCCTCGGCAGCGTTGGGGGAACCCGGCGGCGCGGATGGGCCCGGGCATCGGGCAGCGGCGGCCCTGACCGAGGACTTTGAACGTGAGCAATACGGCCGGCCGGGGGGCGCCGCCGGACCGGCACAGAGCGCAGAGACCGCAGACTCCGAAGATCTTGTCGACTCCGCCGCGGCCAGGATCGCCCTGGTTCAGGCCTCGCTGCGGGCCAACGCGAGGCCCGTGGTGCGGCTGCGCGCGGTCTGGCTGCCGCCGTCTGTCATGTCCGGCTGGCGACGGGCCCTCCCGGCGCCCCGCCGGTTCCTCACCCGGACAGCACAACGCACCCGGCGGGGACTCGCGGAATCCTGGGGGAAGATCCGCAACTCTGTCCGCCGGGTGCGCCGTGGCTAGGTTGTGTGGCTAGGTTGTGTGCTTAGCCGGCGTACGGGTCGGCGATGCCGATGTACTGGGTGTAGAGGTATTCCTCGATGCCCTCGAGGCCGCCTTCGCGGCCCAGGCCGGACTGCTTGACGCCGCCGAACGGGGCGGCAGCGTTGGAGACCACGCCGGCGTTCAGGCCCAGCATGCCGGTCTCGAGGCGTTCGCCCATCCGGATGCCGCGGTTCAGGTCCCGGGTGAAGACGTAGGCCACCAGGCCGTATTCGGTGTTGTTCGCGAGCCGGACGGCCTCGTCCTCGGTGCCGAAGGTGATGATCGGGGCGACGGGTCCGAAGATTTCCTCGGACAGGATCCGGGTGCCCTCGGTGACGCCGGTAAGGATGGTGGGCTGGTAGAAGTAGCCCGGTCCCTCGACGGCGGAACCGCCGGTCACCGCGACCGCGCCGGCGGCGACGGCGTCGGTGACGAGCTCGTGGACCTTGTCCCGGCTCTTGGCATCGATCAGCGGGCCCACCTTGGACTCGGCCTCTGTGCCCCGGGCGGTGGTCATGTCCGCCATCTTCGCGGCGAACTTCTGCGCGAACTCCTGGGCGACGGACTCGTGCACGATGAACCGGTTCGCGGCGGTGCAGGCCTCGCCCATGTTCCGCAGCTTCGCCAGCATCGCCCCGGCCACGGCGGCGTCGACGTCGGCGTCCTCGAACACCACGAACGGGGCGTTCCCGCCGAGCTCCATCGAGGTCCGCAGCACCGTCCCGGAGGCATCCGCGAGCAGCCGGCGGCCGACCTCGGTGGAGCCGGTGAAGGACAGCTTCCGCAGCCGGGAGTCCTTGATCAGCGGACCGGTCGTGGCACCGGCGGTGGAGGTCGGGATGACGTTCAGGACACCGGCGGGCAGCCCGGCCTCGACCATCACGGCCGCGAACAGCTGCGAGGTCAGCGGGGTCAGGTTCGCGGACTTGAGCACCATGGTGCAGCCGGCGGCCACGGCCGGGGCAATCTTCCGGGTCGCCATGGCAAGGGGGAAGTTCCACGGCGTGATCAAAAGGCACGGGCCCACCGGCTTCTTGGTCACCAGCAGCCGGGATTTGCCGTCCGGGGACACCGAGTACCGGCCGAACGCGCGGACGGCTTCCTCGGAGAACCAGCGCAGGAACTCCGCACCGTAGGTCACCTCACCGCGGGCCTCGGCCAACGGCTTGCCCATCTCCAGGGTCATCAGCAGCGCGAAGTCCTCCGCGCGGGCCGTGACCATCTCGAAGGCGCGGCGCAGGATCTCGCCGCGTTCCCGGGGCGGGACCTTCGCCCAGGACTCCTGCGCGGCCGCGGCCGCGTCCAGGGCCGCCTTTCCGTCCTCGGGACCGGCGTCGGCAATGCTGAGCAGGACCTTCCCGGTGGCGGGGTCCTCCACGTCGAAGGTCTTCCCGGACGCGGCCGGACGCCACTCGCCGTTGATCAGCAGGCCCGTCGGAACGGACGCCAGCAGGGCGCTCTCCCGCTCGGCGGAAACAGTAGGCTGGGCAGTTACAGTCACAATGACTCCCTCGTCAGCAATTCGGTTGGCCCGAGTTTCTTGGCACTAGATTGTTTGAATTAGTTTTTGGTTTCGGCGCACGTTCCCGCAGGCAGGCCCGGGCGTCTGGATTACTGCCACGGTACTGCTGCGCTCACGGGCAAGTCTATGCATGGGCGCACTACCCGATCCAGAATATGCTGTGCAGCTGCACAACCGATTCCTGGCACCCGTGGGCCGGATCGGGCTGGGCGGCGCAGCTCACAGCCGCCCGGAGCACACCGCGTCTGTCACCGTGCGGCGAGGACCGCGGCATAGAGTTCGCGCTTGCTGACTTTTGCGTCATCGGCCACTGCGGACACGGCCTCCTTCAACCGGATGCCTTGCGCTATCAGCCCGTTGACGGCAGCCACGTGGTCCTCGGGACGGCCTGGTTCGCGTTCAGGAGCACCGCCCACTACGACAGCGATTTCGCCGCGCACCTCGTTGGTCTCGGCCCATTCGAGCAGCTCACGCAGGGTGCCGCGGATGACTTCTTCGTAGGTCTTGGTGAGTTCCCGGCACACCGCGGCCCGGCGGTCGGCGCCGAAGCTTTCGCGCAGGGCCCGCAGCATGGGTTCGAGCCGGTGCGGCGCCTCGAAAAACACCATGGTGCGCCGCTCGGCGTCGAGCTCCGCCAGCCGCGAGGAGCGTTCACCCGCCTTGCGGGGCAGGAATCCCTCAAAGCAAAAGCGGTCCGTCGGCAGGCCGGAGAGCGCCAGTGCGGTCAGCACGGCGGACGGTCCCGGCGCCGCGGTGACGGTGAGGCCGGCCGCTACAGCGCCTTCAACCAGCCGGAACCCCGGGTCCGAGACGGAGGGCATGCCGGCGTCGGTCACCATGACCAAGGTCTTGCCGGCCCGGACCTGGTCCAGCAGGTCGGCAGTCTTGGCAGCCTCATTGTGCTCGTGATAGCTGATGATCCGGCCGGCCACGGTGATGCCAAGGTTCTGCACGAGGCGGTGCAGCCTCCGGGTGTCCTCCGCGGCGACGATGTCCGCCGTTGTCAGCAGCTCCACGAGCCGCGCCGAGGCATCTCCGGCGTTCCCGATCGGCGTCGCGGCGAGGACGATCCTGCCGGGTCCGCCAGCGGCGGGAACACCAGCGGCCGGAACGACGGCGACGGCCTCGTCTTCGAGAGGAGGTTCGAGGGGAGGAAGGGGGGAGGTGCTGGGTTCGTGGTCCACAGGACCAGCCTACTGCCGCCCGGGCGCAGCCCTGCGAGCACAGCTGCGAAAGGTAGCATGGGCAACGTGACCCAGACCCCCACGCGGCCGCCCGAGGCTGGCCCCGCATCGCCGACAACAGGCCGGAGCAGCGCCAACGGCAGAACAGGCGCGCGGGCCGGGAGCCGCTTCCGCACGGGCCGCAACCTGGAGGGACACCGCTGGATCGGCCGCCCCGCCGAGGCCAGCACGCCAGAGGCCCTCAGGGAACGCCTGATCGGCAGCATCCAGAGCTGGCGGGACTACCCGGCGTCGCTTCGGCTCTGGTACTGGCTCATTCCGGTTCTCGCGGCCGCGCTGGGCGGCGTCCTGCGGTTCGTCCGGCTGGACACGCCCCGCAACCTGGTCTTTGACGAAACCTACTATGTCAAGGACGCCTATTCATTCCTGGTCAGCGGTTACGAGCGCAGCTGGCCAGACCGGGCGAACGACGCCTTCATCGCCGGCAATCCCGGCGTGTTGCTGAACACGCCTGAGTATGTGGTCCACCCGCCGGTCGGCAAATGGATGATCGCTGCGGGCATGTGGCTGTTCGGGGCGGACAATCCCTTCGGCTGGCGGTTCGGAGCTGCCCTGACAGGGACACTGTCCATCCTCCTGCTGGCCCTGATCGCGCAAAAACTCTTCCGCTCGCTGACCCTGGGCGCTGTTGCCGGCGTCCTGCTGGCCGTGGACGGCCACCACCTCGTCATGTCCCGGACCTCGCTGCTGGACATCTTCCTCATGTTCTGGATCCTTGCCGCGTTCGGCGCCCTGCTGATGGACCGCGACGACGGCCGGCGGCGGCTGGCAGCCCGGCTCGGCCGGCAGGCCGCGGCCTCTGCCACGAGGCGCCTCTCGGCGCTTCAGCTCACCTCCGGACCCTGGCTCGGCATCCGGTGGTGGCGCCTCGCCGCGGGAGTCTGCCTGGGCCTGGCGGTCGGCACGAAATGGTCTGCCCTGTTCTTTCTGGCCGGATTTGGCCTGCTGACCGTCTTCTGGGACCTCAGCGCGCGGCGCATAGCCGGCGTGCATGCCTGGATCAGCGGCGGCATCCTCAAGGACGGCGTCCCGGCCTTCCTCAGCATCGTTCCGGTGGCCGCCGTGGTCTACGGCGCCACGTGGACCGGCTGGTTCCGGTCCACTGACGCCTACTTCAGGCACTGGGCCGAGACCAACCCCTCGGCCGAGTGGGGCTGGCTGCCGAACGCCGTACGGTCCCTTGGGCATTACCACCTTGAGGCCTACAAGTTCCATCAGGGCCTGAGCTCGGACCACCCGTACGAGGCCAGCGCCTGGAGCTGGCTGGTCATGGGCCGGCCCACTTCCTTCTTCTACGAATCCCCCAAGCAGGGCAGCCCGGGGTGCGACTTCAGCAACTGCACCACCGCCATCCTCTCCGTGGGCAACCCGCTGATCTGGTGGAGCGCGGCCGTGAGCCTGGGCGTCCTGCTGTTCTGGTGGGCGGGACGCCGGGACTGGCGCGCCGGCGCGGTCCTGGCTGGCGTGGCCGCGGGGTATCTCCCCTGGTTCCTGTACCCGGAGCGGACCACCTTCTTCTTCTACGCCGTCTCCTTTGAACCGTTCCTGGTGCTGGCGCTGGTCTATTGCCTGGGCCTGGTGCTCGGCCAGCGCAGCGACCCCCTCTGGCGCCGGCGATCCGGGTTCTACCTGGTGGCCCTGTTCGTGGTGGCGGCCGTGCTGGTGTCCGCGTTCTTCTACCCCGTCTGGACCGCCGAGGTGATCCCCTACCAGCAGTGGCGCATCCGGATGTGGATGCCGTCCTGGATCTAGGGCAGGATTGCAGGGGAAGTCCGCCGCACTCCGGGCGGACCAGGAATGGAGACTCGGCCGTGAGAGAAGCAAGCACCGGACTGCTCGTGGAGCTGGACCCGGAGTCCAACGTGACGGACCTGCTCCTGGAGCAGCACGCGAAGGACCCCGTGCACGCCCTTTACTCCCGCAAGGGCCCCGGCGGCTGGACCGATGTCTCCGTCCAGCACTTCCTGGACCAGGTCACTGCCCTGGCCAAAGGCCTGATTGCCGGCGGACTCGCCCCGGGCGAAACTGTCGCTGTCATGTCCGCCACCCGGTATGAGTGGACGGTGGTTGACTTCGCCATCTGGTTCGCCGGCGGCGTCACCGTCCCGATCTATGAGACCTCCTCCGCGGCCCAGGTCGAGTGGATCCTGCACGACTCGGGAGCCCGGCGGGTGTTCGTCGAGGACCAAGCCAGGGCCGCCGTCGTCCAAGGCGTTTTGGACGCCTCCACCGTCCTCGGCGACCGGCTTGTCGCCGTCGTGCGGATGGAGCACGACGGCGCGGCACCGAACCTGGCGAGCCTGGCCGCCGCCGGCACCGGGGTGACCGACGCCGAGCTCGAACGCCACCGGAGCGCCGCGTCCTTGGCGGACGTTGCGTCCCTGGTCTACACCTCGGGCACCACCGGCAAGCCCAAGGGCTGCGAGATCACCCACGCCAACTTTGCCCTGGTCGCCAAGAACACGATCCTCTTCCTGCCCGAGCTCCTCCTGCAGCCGCGCTCCCGGACGCTGATGTTCCTGCCCCTGGCGCACGTTTTGGCCCGGGCGGTGCAGGTCATCTGCCTGAGCTCCGGCACCACCCTCGGCCACACCGCAAACGCCAAGGAGCTCCTGGACGACCTGTCCAGCTTCAAACCCACCTTCCTGCTGGTGGTCCCCCGGATCTTCGAAAAGGTCTATGCCGGGGCCGCGCAAAAGGCTGCCGCCGCCGGCAAGGAGCGCATCTTCACGGCGGCAGCGGCGGCCGCGGTCCGCTACTCCAAGGCACTGGACGCCGCCTCCCGGGGCAACGGCACGGGACCGGGGATCTTCCTGCGTGCCCGGCACGCAGTCTTCGACCGGCTGGTGTACCCCAAGCTCCGGCAGGCCTTCGGCGGCCAGCTGCGCTACACCGTCTCCGGCGCCAGCCCGCTGAGCTCCAACGACGCCCATTTCTTCCGCGGCGCGGGCATCCCCGTCCTTGAAGGCTACGGCCTGACCGAAACCACAGCGCCGTGCACGGCCAACACCCCTGCCCGGACCAAGGTGGGCACAGTCGGCATCCCGGTGCCGGGCACCACGATCCGGGTAGCCGACGACGGCGAGATCCTGGTCAAGGGCATCGGCGTCTTCAAGGGCTACCACGCCAACGAGGCCGCCAACGCGGAAGCGTTCGTGGACGGTTTCTTCCGGACCGGCGACCTCGGCTCCCTGGACGAGGACGGCTTCCTGACCATCACGGGCCGGAAGAAGGACCTGCTGGTCACGGCCGGCGGCAAGAATGTGGCCCCGGGTCCGCTCGAGGAGAAGATCCGCGAGCACCAACTGGTGGGACAGGCCGTGGTCGTAGGCGACGGCCGGCCGTTTGTCTCGGCATTGGTCAACCTGGACCCGGAAGGACTGCGCAACTGGTGCGCCGCCCGGAACGTGCCCGTCATGGCTCCGGCCGAAGCCGCCGCCAACGAGGGCATCCGGGCCTCGATCCAGGCCGCCGTCGATGAGGCGAACCTCCTGGTCTCCAAGGCTGAGTCGATCCGCAGCTTCGTCATCCTGGACGCCGACTTCACCGTGGAGTCAGGGCACCTGACGCCCTCGCTCAAACTCAAGCGGGCCGCCGTCGTGCGGGATTACGCGGAGCATATCAACCGCATCTACGGCTGAACCCCAAGGGCAGCGGGCCCTTTCAGACGGTGTGCCGGGTGCGCGCCGGGCCCTCTGCCTCGGTGCCGCTGCTGCCGGCCGTCGCATCAGCCGCGGCGGCAGCCTCGGTGGCGTCAGGGTCGGCGTCAGCCATGGCGCCCTTGGATGTGCGGGCCTTCTTGCCAAGCCCGCGGCGCCGGCGCGTAGGCCAGGTCAGGATGAGGGTCAGAACGGAAGCAAGCAGGACAAGGGCGCCGATGACAATCCCGGCATCCATCCAGAACTGGCCCGGGAAGAGCCTGATCAGGGTGTCCTGGAGCGTAAATGTCCAGGTCCCGTTGGCGAAGAAGATGTGGTGGAAATCGGTGAAGAACTGCTCCCAGCCGAGCACCGCGAGGGTTCCGAGGCCGATGATGATCGCGAGTGTGACGATCGAGCCGGCGAACAGGCCGCGGCGGACTCCCCCGTTGTGTTTCCTCTTCAGGTAGATCACAGCCACCAGGCCCAGCAGGATCAACAGCGTGCCGGCACCGAACGTGGACAGGATGACAGCCTTGACGTCCGCCATGTGGCTGACTTCGCCGGCCTTGAACAGCCGCTCGCCGCTTTGGTCCACAAGATCGCCGAGGTAGCGCGGCCCTGACCAGTTGCTGAGGTAGTCCACCGCGTAGGAGCCGTAGGTCATGCGGTCATCGGTGTTGAAGCCGTAACCGTCGCCGGGGAAGCCGGGCCGGTTGTATTCCACCCAGAGGAACAGAGGGCTGGTCACGGCGCGGACGGCGAGCACCAGCAAGATGATCGGGTAGATCACGGCGAGCAGCACCTGCGTCACCCGGGGCAGGACGGGCTTGGCGTTGGCCGCCTGCTCGCGTTCGGCATTCCGGCGTTCGGCATTTCTTCGTTCGACGTCCTCCTGCGGGGACCCCGGCAGGGCAGCGGTCTGCAGCGTCTCGTCAAAGCCGGAGTCCTGGCGCGCCCCGGCCGATGCCCCGGACTTTTCGGCCTCCGTCTGCAGGACTGCGGCTTCGGCCGCCTTCCGGTCAGCGCGGCTCCCGGGCTGGCGGACTGCGGACGCTGCCGCGGCGGCCGCCGCAGCGCCTGCGGCGCCGTCGACCTTCGTGGCTGCGGGCTTGTCGGCAGGGGCGACTGCTACAGAGCCTGCGGCGGACGTGGCTGTGGGCTTGTCGGCAGGGGCGGCTGCTACGGGCTTGTCGGCAGGACCTGCGGCGGCCGCGGCGGCGTCGTTCTTCGTTGCTGCGGGCTCGTCGGCAGACGCGGCTGCGGGCTTTTCGGCAGAGGTGCCTGCGGTGGGCTTGGCGGCAGAGGCCGGCTTCATCCAGTCGAACGCCGGCTCGTCGGTGTCGTCCGAGGGATCCAGATGCGGATCCGGCCGGTCGGGAGGGGTGGGACTTTTGTCTGTCACGTGGAGCTTCGCTTCCGTAGGCTTCTGTGCTGCCCGGCCTGCGCCTGGCTGCGCAACTTATCTGGCTCCGAGCCTACCGTCAGAGGATTGGGCTCGGCGGGGTGCCACCCCGTCAGTTGGCGTATTGGGCCCAAGGGATGTTCCAGTCCCCGAAGCCGTCATCGAAGTTGGCGTACTCCCCCTCGGTGTTCACTACCTGGACGACGTCGCCGGTGGTCATGTTGTCGAAGACCCACTTGGCGCCGTCCGGGCCCAGGCCGATGCAGCCGTGGGAGAGGTTCGCCTTGCCGATGAAGGGCATTGCGGAGTCCGTGGCCTGGTGGATGAACTCCCCGCTGGGCGTCAGACGGGTGGCGTAGTTCACGTCAAGTTGGCCGTAGTAGGCCGGGTCCCCCGGTTTGAGCCCGATCGTGGAGGCGTCCATGTGCTCCACGCGGTGCTTCTCCATGAACACGAGGAAGCCCCGGGCTGAGGGGAACCGGGTGTCACCCATGGTTGCCGGCCACTTCCCCGCCGGCTTGTTGTTGATGCTGACCGAGAAGGTGTGGGCCTTGGCGTCGGCAACAGCCACCTTTTTGTCCCCGATGTGGACGGTCACTTTCTTGTTGAAGTTGCCGACCTGCCCGTTGCCCAGTTCGACGCCGAACATCTTCATGTCCATGGTGATAGTGCTGTTCGCGGCCCAGAACGCCTCCGGCCGGTACCTGACGGTGTTCTTGTTGAACCAGTGGAAAGCACCCACCTGGCCGGACGTGGAGGTGATCTTGATGGCCTTTTCAACGGCGTCCCGGTTCAGGACCGGCTCGCTGAACGTGATCTGCAGGGGCTGGGCCACGCCCACCTTCATCCCGTCCAGGGGGTAAATGGCGGCGTCGGCCTCGTTGGCGGTCGAGACGGTGGTAAATGAGCGTGTGCTGTGCGTCTGGCGTCCGGCGGCGTCCAGCACGGAGTACGTGAAGTTGTACCGGGTGTTAAACGCCAGGTCGCCGGAGGAAGTCCAGGCGGATGCGTCCGCGCTCAGGGTGCCGTCGACGGTGTCGCCGGCATCGCTGGTGAGGGCCACCCGGTCAATGCGCCCGTTCTTGACCTTGAGGGATACCGGCGCCGCAGGGTTGACCTGCACGGCGCCGTCGGCGGGCGTGAGCGCGAGCTCCGCGGGGGCCACCACCGGGACAGCGAGTCCCGGCGTCGTCCGGGCCGGGGACCCCGCCTCGGAGGAAATCGCGGACTGGGCCAGCCCCGGAGCCGCCGCGGCGAAGGCCCCGCCGCCGGCTGCCAGGGCGCAGACCATCCCCAGCAGGGCGATCTTGCGGCCGGTACTCCAGGTTTTCAGGGCCATCACAGGGCCCCGGCGTTTCCACACGTCATCCTGCCAGCATAATTGAGTTACCTTGGAACCCCGGACCGTTTCGACCACGATCCGGTTACAAAAGTGCCCCCAAAACGGTCACGACAAGGGCCCCCGGACCTGAGTCCGGGGCCCCTTGGGAGACTTCCTAGTAGCGGTAGTGACCGGGCTTGTACGGCCCGGCCACGTCGACGTCCAGGTACTCGGCCTGCTCCTTGGACAGCTCTGTCAGCTCCACGTCAAGGGCACCCAGGTGCAGTCGGGCGACCTTCTCGTCCAGGATCTTGGGCAGGACGTAGACCTGCTTCTCGTATTCACGCTCTCCCTCGGGCTGGCCGGCCTTCGTGAACAGTTCAATCTGCGCGATCGTCTGGTTGGCGAAGGAGTTGCTCATGACGAAGGAGGGGTGTCCGGTGGCGTTGCCGAGGTTCAGCAGGCGGCCTTCGGACAGGACGATGATGGAGCGGCTGGCCGTTTCCGTGGCCGGGTCGGCTATAAAGACCCACTCGTGCACCTGGGGCTTGATCTCGACCTTCTTGATGCCGGGGACCTTGGCCAGGCCGGCCATGTCGATCTCGTTGTCGAAGTGGCCGATGTTGCCCACGATTGCCTTGTCGCGCATCCCGGCCATGTGCTTGGCCATGATGACGTCCTTGTTGCCGGTGGTGGTGATGAAGATGTGGCCTTCGCTGAGGACGGATTCCAGCTTGGCCACCTGGTAGCCGTCCATCGCCGCCTGGAGTGCGCAGATCGGATCGATTTCCGTGACGATCACGCGCGAGCCCTGGCCGCGGAAGGCCTCTGCGGCGCCCTTGCCGACGTCGCCGTAACCGCAGACGACGGCGACCTTGCCGCCCATCAGGACGTCGGTGGCGCGGTTGATGCCGTCCGGCAGGGAGTGGCGGATGCCGTATTTGTTGTCGAACTTGCTCTTGGTGACGGAGTCGTTGACGTTGATGGCCGGGAAGAGCAGCTTGCCCTGCTCCGCCAGCTGGTACAGGCGGTGCACACCGGTGGTGGTCTCCTCGGTGACGCCGAGCAGCAGGGAGCCGATGCGGGTCCACTTCTGCGGGTCGGCCTGGAGCGATGCGCGCAGCACGTCGAGGAAGACCCGGCCTTCCTCGGATTCGTCCTCGGCGGCGGCGGGCACAGCACCGGCGGCCTCGAATTCGACACCCTTGTGCACCAGCATGGTGGCGTCGCCGCCGTCGTCCAGGATCATGTTCGGACCCAGCTCAGGGTTGGCGTCGGCGCCCGGCCAGGTGAGGATCTGCTGGGCAGTCCACCAGTATTCCTCCAGCGTCTCGCCCTTCCAGGCGAAGACCGGGACGCCCTGGGGGTTCTCTGCGGTGCCGGTGCCGACCACCACGGCGGCGGCGGCTTCATCCTGGGTGGAGAAGATATTGCAGGAGGCCCAGCGGACTTCGGCGCCGAGCGCGGTAAGGGTCTCAATCAGCACCGCGGTCTGGACCGTCATGTGCAGCGATCCGGCAATCCGGGCGCCCTTGAGCGGCTGGCTCGCGCCGAATTCCTCGCGCAGGGACATGAGTCCGGGCATCTCGTGCTCGGCGAGGCGGATCTGATGGCGGCCCGCCTCGGCCAGGGAAATGTCCGCAATCTTGTAATCGAAAGTCATGTGAATCCTTTGTTGTGGCCGGTGGCGTTGCGTGTCTGGAGCTGGGTATCCAGGTAATTCTGGCTTTAAGCAGTCATTCGCTGCCGGCGGCATCGCTGATGGGTGGCCAGCAGGTTATTGGGGCGCTTGTTATTCCGCGGCGTGGCGCGGGGCTGTGTTGTGCTGACCGGCGTCGTGCTGACCGGCGTCGTGCTGATCAGAAGGGGCCGCCGCGGCGGCGGGCAGGAGTTCCGGCGGCAGTAGCAGGGGGATGCCGTCCTCGATCCGGTACCGCAGCTTGTTCCCGGCTTCATCTGCCGTGACGGTGACGAGCTCGTCGCCTTCCTGCACCAGGCCGGAGCCGGTGACGGGGCATCGCAGGACAGACAACAGTTCGGAACTGAGCTTGGGCATTGTGAACGCTCCCTGATGGGCGCCGCGAAAGGGCGCCGATGGCTGACGGCTTTTTGCAGTTTCCACCCTACCGCCAGTTGGCGCCTTAGGAAGGTTCGCGCAGGACGCGCAGATGCCCGCGCCTGGCGCCCTCGGCCGGAGCCGGTGCTTCCAGCGCCGGGTGCAGCGTGCGCTGCCCCTTGGCAGGTTCCGCCGCAGCCGGACGGGAGGCGGCCTCGCGGACCGCGTTGGCGAGGGCCAGAAGGTCGTCGGGGCCGGGACCGGCCGGGGTTGCCGGCATAGCCAGCCGCATGACTTCCCAGCCGCGCGGCACGGTCAGCGAGTCGGCGTGCTGTTCGCACAAGTCGTAGCAGTGCGGTTCAGCGTACGTGGCGAGCGGGCCTAGGACGGCCGTGGAGTCGGCGTATACGTACGTCAAAGTGGCCACCGCAGAATTGCGGCAGGCAGACCTCGAACAAAGACGAATTGCACCCACGACATCACAGACTACTCCCCCTCGGGCGGGGGCTCCGCATCGACACGACAGTGGTTGGCCGGGACGCGGCGGCGGCGGCGGATCGCGGTCTGGCCCGTATCGCGTAAATCATTCCGCGGGTTTAGAGTCATGATATGCAGTCATCGCACCACGATTCGGGTTTCACGGTCCGGTTGGCTGACCCCGACGCCGGACGGACAGTCGCAGGTTCCGGCCCTGCCGGCGCGCCTTTGACCGGCCCGCCCACCGCTGTTCAGGGAAAGAACTTCCGCCAGCGCCGCAGGAACCGGCACGGCCGGGGGCTTCGCGGCGAACTCATGCTTCCCACCTTGCCCGGCTACCGGACCCGTTCCGACCGGTTCGACGACTTCGTTCTGGACTCGGCGCAGCGGCTGCACGACATCTGGGGCAAACCGCTCGACGGCGTCCGCTTCGCCGTCGACGAGATCCCTCCGGGCCTGGAGCAGCTCGTGGCGGACCGCACTCCCGCGCCGATGGGCGCCTTCACGGCCGCGACGGCCGAGGACGGCCCGGTCATCACGCTGTATCGCCGCGTGGTGGAACAGGCGTGTGGAACCCGGGACGAGCTCCAGGACCTGGTGCACGACGTCGTCGTGGAATACACGGCCGAGATGCTCGGCGTACCCCCTGAGTCCCTCGACCCGGTCTATCGCCGCCGGTACTGACCGGCCCGGCCTGGGATACCGGTTCCTCCTCCGGCACCCGGCCCTGACCTTACTGACCCGGCCTGCCTGAACCCTGGCCTAGTACCCCAGCGTGACGGGGACCTGTCGCTGTCCTTCCGCTTCCGGCGCGATGGCCACTACGGAAATGTCCTGACGGCTTTCCCGCCCCAGGACCAGCGCGCCGTAGGCCTGGTCCCCGGCGGCGGATACCACATAGCCCACGAGCGGGGAGCCGCCCACGTCCGCGGGGACCTTGATGGACACCGTGGTTCCGCCGGGAATGTTGGCGGTGCTGGCGGGCCGGATCTTGCCGTCCGCCGTGATGGGTGTGTAGGTCACTGTCGCCCGGCCTGCGGGTGCACCGAAAACGAGCTGCCGGGCGCCCGTGCGGGGAACCGGAACGATGTGCTGGCTGCCCAGCCGGGCCGAGGCGGCGGAGAAGGCGACATCCGCGGCGTCCCCGGACTGCAGTCCCCTGGTGAGCCGGACTGTGGCCGCGAAGGTGACATCGGAGCTCGCCGCGACGGTATAGGTCCCGGCCGGGACCCCGGCCAGCGAAACTTCCGTGACGGCGCCGGCCTTCGCCGTGACCACGCCGCCGCCGGGCAGCGCCTTCTGGCCGTCGCGACCATACAACTTGATCTCGACCACGGCGTCGGCTGCCCCGGGCACCGCAACTTCCAGGGCCGGTCCGGCATCGGCGAAGCCGGGTTTGGCCGTGAGCGCGGCCAGGGCCGCCGGATCCTGGATCTCGAGGCCGGCGGCCACCTGGCTGACGGACGGTGCACTGCCGGGGGTAATGAAGTCGACGCCGCCCGGGGTCAGGCCACGGAGCACGCTTTGCTGGATGACGGCGGCCACCGGGCCGCCGGTGCTGCGGACCCGCACGCCGAGCCGTTCCTGTCCAGGCGCGAGCCCGGCCAGGACTATGGAGCGCGTGCTGCCGGGCGCCACGAGCAGGCCGCGGCTTCCTGGCGCCTGGATCAAGCCTTCGGAGCCAAGGAGATCCAGGCTCACCGTCGCGGGCGTGCTGGAGGCATTGGTGAGGTTCAGGACTGCCGACCGGCCGAGGGCCGTGTTGGCGCCGACCAGCCAGAGATCGTTGCCGGGTTGCTGGCAGGCGGCGGCCGCGGAACCTTGGAGATCCCCGTCCTCGGCCGTGTAGCTCAGGACGGCGCCGGCAGCTGCCTGCCGGTTGTCCAGGGCATCGGCGCTGAGGACGCTGATGTTGTCCACCTCCCGCTGGGGCACGACGCCGGCGATCAGCACGGGCGTGCGGGCCGCAGCGGCGGAGGTGGTGGGCCCAGCCGCAGCGCCCTTGGCGATTTCGGCGAGGGGGGCACCCTTGAGCGGGGCCAGCCGGCTGCCGGGAATGACGCCCGCGCTTGAGCCGAGCACCGCGGCGCTGACGGCGGTCTTCGCGGTGGCGGATTCCGGGCTGAACTGGGGGTCGGTGCCCACGGGGGTGCCCTCGAGCAGCCGGGCCGGGCCGGGGCAGACTCCGACGCTGCTGCCGGCCGGTACCGAGGCCACGGGGGCCTCAAGATGCCGGCTGGCGGGGCTTTGTGGTGTCAGCGATGCCGCCGACACCAGCCCTCCGCCCGCGGCAACGAGGGCGACCGCGGAGAGGATGCCACCGATCAGGCCGGCCCGCGGCAGGCCCTTCTTCCGCGGCGCCGCATCGGCGCCGGACGCATCTTTGGCTGGCGCACCCGCGCCGGGAACGCCAGCGGCCGGGGTTTCGGTCATCGAAGATGCGTCCGTTGACGTTTCCGGGGCCGGTCCGCCGTCGTTCTTGTTTTCGTCGCTGTTTTCGTTCTCGTTTTTGCCCTTAGACATGCTGATGTTCCTTACGCAGGGAGGCTTCGTCCCTGGACAGGCCGGTGTTGGACCGGCGGGCAGGCATGGGCACGGCCAGGAGGATGGTCAGCCCGATCATCACGGCCTGCGCGATTCCGATCAGGACGGCCCAGGGCGCTTCGTAGCGGATGCTCAGCTGGCCGCCCTGGGCGGGCAGGGTGAACGCCTGCGCCCATCCCGACGTCGTTGAGGTCAGGCGGCGGCCGTCGAGCCAAGCGCTCCAGCCCGGATCGGCCCGGTCGGCAAGAACCACCAGGCGGCCCTCGGCACCGGCCGGGACAATGCCGCCCGCGGAGACCTCCTCCGCGGACAGCAGGCCGACGGTTGCGCCGGTGCCGTCCACCACCCGGACCCGGTGGGCGACGTCGGAGGCCTTGATGCCGGGCCGGTCCAGCGGGCTGACCCGCCAGAGCCAGCCCGTACCCGTCTGGCCGACGGCCACAAGCCCGGGCACGGCGTCCATGCGGCTGGCCGTCAGTTCGGAGGCCGAATCGGCGACCCGGAGCACCACAAAGCCGACGCCGAGCCGCTCGAGCTCTCCCCGCGGATCCACGCCCTCGCCGGCCACAATGGTGGCCACGACGTTCCGGAGCGAAGCGGGGACGGCGTCGTCGTCGCGGACCGTCTCCTGGCCCGGCGCGCCCATGATGCCGCGGGCCGCGGCGATCGTGGACAGGGCGTCGAGTGTGGTGCCGGCGCCGCGCATAAGTGTTGCGTCGAAGCTTCCGTCCTCGTTGCTGGCAATAAGGAGCGTCTTGGACTGTTCCGAGCCCTCGCCGCGGTCAACCGCCGTGGCCGGCAGGGTGCGGGCCTGGGCAGGCTGGACGAGCCTCGGGGTTCCGAGACCGGCGGGGCCGCCGGCGGCTGCCGGGGCCGGCGTTGGTGCCTGCGCTGAAGGCTGCAGCAGGTTTTGAGCGCTCCACAGCGTGAACCCGGCCAGCGGTGCGGCCAGCAAAAGGGCCACGGCTGCCGCGGCCGTGCCGCGGATCAGGACCTTCCGTGCCAGCCCGGCCCCGGCCGTCCGGTCGGCGGCGTCCAGGAGTCCTTCTGCAGCGATAAGGGCGGCCCCCAGGAGGGCGAATGCGGCCGCCGAAACGGCGGGGCCGGGGAACGGCGTGACCAGGACGTCGGCGCTGGCGCCGGAGGCGACATGCCCGGCGAGCCAGCCGCCGGCCAGCATCAGGACTGCGACGGCCCACAGGCAGCGCGCCGTCCAGGTGCGTCCTGCCAGCACCATCCGGCGCGGCATGAACAGCGCGGCGAGGGCTAGCAGCAGCACCGGCAGCCCGAACAGCAGGGCCAGCAGCAGCGCCCACGGCAGTCCGGCCGGGCCGGCTGCGGACCCGCCGAAGGCGCTGAGTCCGGTGAGTCCGGCGCCGGCGTCGAAGTTCAGCGGCTGGCCCAGGGCCTGCTGCCACAGCGGGGCGGCGTCGAAACCGAGCGGCAGCCCGGGGTCGGCCAGGAGCGCCCGCGGCCGGTCCAGCACCGAGAAGGCGAACGGCAGGAACAGGGCCAGGCTGGGCAGGAGCGCCCACCACACCGTGCGGCCGCGGCGGCCCAGAAGCACGCCGCACAGGGCAACGACTGCGATGGAGGGCACTAGCAGCGACGGCGCCGCGGCGGTGACCACGGCCATGGCCAGGCCCGCGGCGGCCGCAGCCGTCCAGGAGGGCGTCCCGTTGATGCCGGGGCGGGCGGCGGGCATGGGGGTCAGCCGGCCTTGGCCCGGAGCCGGGACGGCATGGACGCCGCGGCCCGCCGCCGTGCCGGTCGCCCGGAGCAGCGCCAGGACGAGCACCGGGATCATGACGTGCGCAATCAAGGCGCCCAGCCGGCCCTGGTTGAGGGAAACCTGGAGCGCAGGTGCCGCGGCCCAGACCAGGGCGGCCGCCAAGCGCAGCCTCCGGCGCGCCGTCAGGGCACCGGCAGCGAACCACGCGCCCAGCGCGGACAGCGGCATGGCAAGGATCAACAGCCAGCCGACGGCGCCATTGGCGTCGCCGGCGCCGAGCACTCCCAGCACCCACAGGAGGTAGCCGAAGGGGTCGCCGTGGCCGGGAAGGCCCGCGCCGAGACTGATCCACCAGGTGGAGGCATGGTGCCAGATTTCGGAGAGGCGCAGTGAAACCGGGATCAGCGCGCCGCCGGAAACTGCCGGTGCCCGGAACAGGCTGAGCAGTCCCGTCAGGGAAACCGCCAGGGTCAGGAATACGGCCAGCACGGCACCGTTGCCTACCCAGCCGCGGTCCGGGGTGGCGATGGCAGCGAAGTCGTCGGCGTCGCCGGTAGGCTGCTCTGCCAGCGGATCGGTGCCCGTGGCTCCGTCGCCGAAGTCGTCGGCGCCCAGCGCCTCGATCAGGGAGCGCCGGTGCGCCCAGACCTCACGGCGCGGCGTCTGCAGCCCCGTCATGACGGAGCGCCTGATCCGGCGGGTGCGCGCGGCATTGCGGCGTCCGCGGATCACCGCTGCCGGGCGGCCCAGCGCGGCAAAGGTTGCCAGCAGTTGGGAGAACCCGTGCCCTGGGTCCTTGACGGCAATGCTCAGGATAAGTTTGAAAAGGCTCCCGACGAGGGCACCGGCGGCGTGCAGCGGGACTTTCCAGCCGGCGGCGTGCTTGAGCCGCAGATGGACCTGTGCCTTGCGTGCCGCGGCCGCGTTGCCCAGGGCATGGGGACGATGCGAGACGTGGAACATCCTCGCGCTGGGAACCACCACCACGCGGTGTCCGGCGAGGCGGTTGCGCCAGCAGAAGTCGACGTCGTCGCCGCTTCCGGGCAGTGCCGGATCGAAGCCACGGAGCTCCTCCCAGATGTCGCGGCGGACCAGCATGCCGGCGGAATTCACGGCAAAGGTATCGCTGCGGCCGTCGTACTGGCCCTGGTCGAGCTCGTCGGCATCGATCAGCGTCAGCCGCTCGGCCCACCGGCTCGTGGAGAGGCCTACGTCGATCAGCCGCCGCTCGGCATACCAGTCCAGCTGCTTGCAGCCTGCCACCGTGACCGACGGCGCGCGCTCGACCGCGTGGAGCAGTTCGGCGAGGGCCTCGGGTGCCGGTGCGGCGTCGTCGTGCAGCAGCCAGATCCACTCGGAACCCGGCGCTCCGCCGGCGCCGTCCTCAGGCCTCGGCGAGAGGGCCTTGAGCCCGGCCATGACGGCGCCTCCCATGCCGGTCCTGGGCTGGTCGACAACGGTGACGTTTGCCTTGCCCAATTCCTGTTCGAGGAGGGCTGCGGAGTGGTCGCGGGAGCCGGTGTCGACACCGATCACGGCGTCGGCGGGCCGTGTCTGGGCCGCCAGCGCCGCAAGGGTCCTGGGGAGAAAAGCACCGCCGTCGTGGGAGACCACGACGGCGGTTACTCGTACTTCTTGAAGAATTAGACTGCTCGCTTCCTAAGCCGGCGCCGCTCGCGCTCGGAGAGGCCTCCCCAGATCCCGAAGCGCTCGTCGTTAGACAAGGCGTATTCGAGGCACTGTGAACGCACGTTGCAGGCGCCGCAGACTTTCTTGGCGTCGCGGGTGGAGCCGCCCTTTTCAGGGAAGAAGGCTTCAGGATCCGTCTGGGCGCACAGGGCATCGGTCTGCCAGCCGAGCTCGCCCTCGTCGTCGAAGTCCTGCCGGGACGGCAGTCCGATCCAGACGGGCTGTGCGGTGGAAACCGAACCGGGCGAATGCAGCTCCATCGGCGGGTCGAGGGGATCGGTGTCATGATCCGGGCCGGCGAGGAGTTCGTCGTGCGCTGCGAGGAACGCCGTGGCGGCCTCCTGCAGGGAATCCTGGGTGTGTTCGTTATAGCGCTCAGCCGCGTCCGGATCGGCCGGATCTACGTACCAGTCACTCGGCACGCCGCGTGACCGGTATTTCGCCGTGGCCTGGCCGGCAACTACGGCATCTTCATGGATACGCTCTGCTAGCCCCATGGCGTCCCCCTCCTGATTTGCAGCCACTGCAAGACCCCCATGGCACTCGGTTGAGTGCCGGTTTATGTGCAGTGGCTTTAGATAACTAATTACACGCGTGTAAGTATCCGGGAGTCAAGCCACGGCGGAGATAATAATCAACTTGATACACAAAGTGCAGACACGCCACGCCCTGATTTTTTTCGCCCCTGCCGCAGGATCCCGCGGAATAATCAGGGTACTGAGCACTTTTGGGCGTTTTCATTGAGTTTTCGGCAAATTTTTCCCACCCCCACGCAGAGGCTCCCGGACGCGGCAACCGACGGCGTGATCGACGTCACGCCGTCGGGGGCCAATTGGCCGTGACAAGTGCCGTGGCAAGATGAGGACATGAGCATTCCGGCAATCGAACTGATGACAGCCCTGCGGTCCGGCCAATCCACAGCACCCCGGCTAACCTGGTACGGCCCCGATTCGGAGCGGGTTGAACTCTCAGGCCGGGTGCTGGACAACTGGGTAGCGAAGACTTCCAATCTGTTGCAGGACGAGCTCGACGCCGAGCCCGGCATGCGGTTGCGCCTGGACCTGCCCGCGCACTGGAAGTCGGTGATCCTCGCCCTGGCGGCCTGGCAACTCGGCATGGAGGTGGTCTTCGGCGACGCGGAAGCGGAGCTGCTGGCCACCGCGGACCCGGGCCCGGGCGCTGCGGCGGGCGGGTTCGACGCCGTCTTGGCTGTGTCCTTGCCGGCGCTGGCCATGCGCTGGACGGGCGAGCTGCCCACCGGCGTCCTTGACTACGCCGCCGAGGTCCGCTCCCACGGGGACATTTTCATGCCCCACACCGACCCGGACGCGGAACGGCTCGCGGTCCGCACCTCTGACGGCACGGTCCATGCACACGGCGCGCTCCTGGAGGCTTTTGCCGCGGCCCGCGACACCGGCCTGCGGCTGCTCGTTCCTGCGGCGGACGGCCTCGAAGCGGTCCTTGCGCAGTCACTGGGAACCTGGAAGGCCGACGGTTCCGTGGTCTTGGTGCACCCCGACGTCGAGGTGACCGGCAAGCTGCGGGCCGCCGAGCGCATCAGCGGGAACTGAACCTCAGGTACTGTTCCTCAGGCCTGCGGGCCGGGCAGCTCCGGGTCCCTCACGGCCTCCCGGACGGCCGTCCTGGATACGCTGGCACCGGACTGGCTGTCATGCGGCGCGTGCGGGTGCCGTTCGATGATCTCGTGGTCGTGCGAGAACTCCGGCTCTTCGTCGAGTTCCTGGTTGAACACGAGGAAGCGGTAGGCAAAGAACCGGACCACAGTGGCGACGAGGATGCCGACCACCCCGGCCAGGAAGAGCATGTTCTTGTCGGTGACGCCCATGCCGTACTTCGCGATGGCGGTGAGGCCGGTGGAGATGCCGATTCCGATCCCGTTGATGATGACGAACATCACGAACTCTCGCAGCACGTTGGCCTGCCGGCGGTGCCGGAACGTCCAGAAACGATTCGCAATCCACGAGAACACGGTGGCCACGCTGGCCCCGAAGAAGCGGGCCTTGGCCTCGCTGTCGGTCATGGGACCGTGCATCAGATAAAAAGTCAGCCCGTTGTCAATGATGAACGCGATGCCGCCGACGGCGCCGAACTTGGCCACTTCGCGCCAGAACAGCGAGGCCAGCCCGCGCATGCGCTCGTTAAGTGTAGTAATCATGACCCTCCGTGGCCCTCTGGAACTGTCGGCCATTGGGCCAAACGCCCATTTTAGCGCCGTTTCCCGGGAGTCCGCCCGCAGCGGCCGTTCCGACGGCCCCCTGCGCACCCGACGCCGGGCGGCGCCTGCGCGGGCACGGAACCGTCCCGCCAGCAGCGTTCGCGCGCTTGCCAATCCCCAAAAGCCGGGTTCCCGTGAGGTTTTCGGTAGGCTGGGACATGTGACTTTTCCTGTGATCGGTGTTGTTGGCGGCGGCCAGCTTGCCCGAATGATGGCCCCCGCCGCGACTGCCCTCGGCTTTGAGCTCCGTGTTCTCGCCGAAGGCGAGGACGTCTCTGCTGTCTCTGCCGTGGCTAACGCCCCGGTCGGCGACTACACGGACCTGGAGCATCTGCTCGAGTTCTCCCGCGGCCTGGATGTTCTGACCTTCGACCACGAACACGTCCCCACGGCGCACTTGCGGTCCTTGATCGGCGCCGGCGTGAACGTCCATCCCGGCCCGGATGCCCTGGTCAACGCCCAGGACAAGCTCGTGATGCGGGCCGCGATCGACCGGCTCGAGCTGCCCAACCCCGAGTGGGCCGCCGTCGCCGATGTCGCGGACCTTGTCGCCTTCGGCGAGCAGACCGGCTGGCCGGTGGTTCTGAAGATGCCCCGCGGCGGTTACGACGGCAAGGGCGTACGCATTGTGTCCTCAGCCGAGGACGCGGCCGGCTCCGCCGACTGGTTCGAGGCCATGTCTCCCCTGCTGGCCGAAGCCAAGGTGGAATTCAGCCGTGAGCTCTCCGCCATGGTCGCTAGGACGCCGGACGGTGAAACACGGGCCTGGCCGGTGGTGCACACCATCCAGGTCGACGGCGTGTGCGATGAAGTGATTGCCCCGGCCCTGGACATTCCCCTCGATGTTGCCGCGGCCGCGGAGAACGCCGCGGTCCGGATCGCCAGCGAGCTCGGCGTGACCGGCGTCATGGCCGTCGAACTCTTCGAGACCCCGGGCGTAGGTGCGGGCTTCCTGATCAACGAGCTCGCCATGCGCCCGCACAACACCGGGCACTGGACCCAGGACGGCTCGGTGACGAGCCAGTTCGAGCAGCACCTGCGGGCCATCCTGAACTTGCCGCTGGGCGCCACTGACCTGCTGGGGCCCGTCGTCGTGATGAAAAACTTCCTCGGCGGCGCCAACCAGGACCTCTATTCCGCCTACCCGGCGGCCCTCGCGAGCGAGCCTGCCGCGAAGGTGCACTGCTACGGCAAGGCCGTCCGGCCCGGCCGGAAGATCGGCCACGTCAACCTGGTGGGGACTTCAGCCGCCGACGTCGACTCTGTGCGGCAGCGGGCCACTATCGTGGCAGACATCATCCGGAACGGCCGGGCCCATCCCGGCACTATGCCGGCAACCTCTGAGGAGACCGCATGAGCACTGCCCCCAGCAACGCAGGCACCCCGCTCCCCCGCGCGGACACTCCGATCGTGGGCCTCGTCATGGGCTCGGATTCGGACTGGCCGGTCATGGAAGCCGCCGCCGAAGCCCTCGCAGAGTTCGGGATCCCGTTCGAGGCCGACGTCGTCTCGGCCCACCGGATGCCCACGGAGATGATCCGCTACGGCCAGACCGCCCACGAACGCGGCCTCCGCCTCATCATCGCCGGCGCCGGCGGTGCCGCGCATCTTCCCGGCATGCTCGCCTCGGTCACGCCGCTTCCCGTGATCGGCGTCCCCGTACCCTTGAAGACCCTGGACGGCATGGATTCCCTCCTGTCCATCGTGCAGATGCCAGCCGGTGTTCCGGTTGCCACCGTCTCGATTGGCGGGGCGCGCAACGCCGGCCTCCTGGCCGTGCGCATGCTGGCCTCGGGCACGGACGAACGCGCGCTCCAGCTCCGGGCTGACCTCCTGGAGTTCGCCCAGGAACTGAACGACGTCGCAACCCGGAAGGGCGCGAACCTTCGACAAAAGGTCAGCGAAGTGTTCGCCGACGGAAATGTCGCCCCGCGTAGCAACCATTAAGGCAGCCATTAGGAATCCCGGCATGAGCAACAGCTACGCCCCCACGCACCGGCCTGAGAGCCCTGAGCAGTCCGGGCGGGTACTGAGCGACCCGGTCCGGCACCCTTCCGGCGCCCCGGCCCCGGTGCTGACCAAGCGGGCGTTCGTCCTGATCCTTCTGACGCTGCTGGTACCCGGCAGCGCCCAGATCGTCGCGGGACAGCGCCGGCTCGGCCGGGTTGCGCTGCGCGTGACCTTCACGGTCTGGGCGTTGGCCCTGATCGCCGTGCTGCTCCTGCTTGTGTCCCGCTCGACGCTGATCAACATCCTCGCCGGCCCGGTGCCCTCGCTCTTGCTGGTGCTCGGCCTCGCGCTGCTGGCCATCGGCTGGGCTGCCCTGTTCCTGAACACCTTGCGGCTGATCCGGCCCGGGCTGCTCACCCCTAAGATCCGCCCCGCGGTGGTGCTGGCGCTGGTGCTGGCCATGATCCTCAGCAGCGGGTCCCTGGGCTACGCGGCCTACCTGCTCAACGTCAGCCGCGACGCCATCGGCAGCATCTTTTCCGGTTCCGGCCCCACCCTTGAACCGTCCGAGGGACGGTACAACTTCCTGATGATGGGCGGCGACGCCGGGGCGGACCGCACGGGCCGCCGGCCCGACAGCCTCTCGGTGATCAGCGTTGACGCCAAGACCGGCAGCACGGCAATCATCTCAGTGCCCCGCAACCTCCAGAACGCGCAGTTCAGCGCGGACTCCCCGATGCGCCAGGTGTACCCGGACGGCTACAACTGCGGCGACGAATGCCTGATCAACGCGATCAACACCGAGGTCACCAACCAACACCAGGACCTCTACCCCGGGGTGGCTGACCCCGGGGCGCAGGCCACCCTCGAAGCGGTGTCCGGAACGCTGGGCATTAAGGTCCAGGCCTACGTACTGGTGGACATGGACGGTTTCTCCAAGCTGATCGACGCCATGGGCGGCATCCGGATCAAGGCCGGCGGCTGGGTCCCGATCAGCGGCCCCATGGTGGATGAGGCCAACGGCATCCACGGCATGCCGGACGGCTGGATCCCGGCAGGCGACCAGACGCTCGACGGCTTCCACGCCCTCTGGTACGGGCGGTCCCGGGAATTCGTGGACGATTACGCCCGCATCCAGCGCCAGCAGTGCGTGCAGCAGGCGATGCTCAAGCAGCTGGACCCCGCAAAACTGCTGGCCAAGTTTGAGGACATCGCCAAGGCCGGCACCAAGGTGGTTGAATCGAACATCTCCTCCGGCCAGCTCGGCAGCTTCGTGGACCTGGCCATGAAGGCCAAGGGCCAGGACGTCAGCCGCCTGACCATCGGTCCGCCCGACTTCGACGCGGCTTTCTCCACGTCGCCGGACTTCGACGTCATCCACCAGCGGGTGGCCAAGCTGCTTGCGAGCCCGTCCGCCGGCGCCGCAGACGACACCGTCATGCAGCCCGGAACGGCCGCCGGGCCGCTCTCGGCCGCCGGTGCCGCGCCCGGCACCCAGCCCCCGCCCTCGCCGTCGGACTTCACCCCGGTGACCACCACGCCGGACGGGCAGCCGATTACCGAAGAGATGCTCAACCAGTTCAAACGCAACGGCGACGAACAGTCCATCCGCGACCTCGTCGCCACGAACGGCAAGTGCGCGCCGCTCTAACACCGGGCTGAACGGCGTCCACCCGCGCTCGCCGCCACCGGCGCGGGTGCCCGGATCAGGGCGACCACAGCAGTTGACCACAATTCATTGACGAGACAGTTCGTTAGACGAGACAGTTCATTTCACAAGACAGGGACCAGGCCATGTACGAACTTGAGAACGTCCTCCGGCCCTATGCCTGGGGCTCCCCGACGGCGATCGCCGATCTGCTCGGCAGGCCGGCGTCCGGCGGTCCCGAAGCCGAGCTCTGGATCGGCGCCCACCCGGGCTCCCCGTCTGTTGCGCTGACGCCGGCTGCCGGTGCCGGCCGACACGCGCCCGAAACGCACGACGACGGTCGGCTCGCGCTGGACGCGCTGATCGCCGAGGATCCGGAACACTGCCTGGGCGGCGCGAGCGTGGCCGCCTTCGGCCCGCGCCTGCCGTTCCTGCTCAAAGTCCTCGCGGCCGAGACGCCGCTGTCCCTGCAGGTGCACCCGACGCTCGACCAGGCCCGGGAGGGCTTCGCACGTGAAGAAGCCGCCGGCGTCGACCCCTCCGCCCCGGACCGCAACTACAAGGACGCCTTCCACAAACCGGAAATGATCTTCGCGCTGACCCCGTTCGAGGCGCTCTGCGGTTTCCGGCCGGCGGCGGTATCGCGGGCAGTCTTCCAGCACCTGGCAGCATGTTTCGACCTCGCCGGGCTGGAGCTGCCACCACTCGTTCCGCTGCTGCTCGAGGACCTGGCGCAGCCGGACGAGCCCGAGGCCCTCCGCTCCGCCTTTGAGCGGCTCATCGCCGGCGGCGAGGACGTCTCGCATGCCACGGAGATGATCGTGGCGGCCCTCGTCTCCGGTGCGCCCATGGATTCGCACGTGGCGGAGCTGACCACGGTGGTGAACCTCAACCATGACTACCCCGGGGACCCGGGCGTCCTGATTTCGCTGCTGCTGAACCGGATCTCGCTCGCGCCGGGTGAGGCTGTCTACCTGCCGGCCGGAAACGTCCATGCCTACCTCCACGGGCTGGGGATCGAGGTCATGGCGTCCTCGGACAACGTCCTCCGCGGCGGGCTCACGCCGAAATTCGTGGACGTGCCGGAGCTGCTCAAAACGGTCGCGTTCGAGGCCGTCGCCGTGCCCATGCTCCCCGCCGAGACCACAATGCTGGGCCAGGAACTCTTCCGTCCGCCGTTCCGGGAATTCCAGCTGCAGCGAATTGAACTGGCGCCCGGGGCGGAGCCGGTCCCGCTGGCACAGTCCGGTGCCGCCGTCGTCATTGTCACGTCCGGCTCCGTCCGGCTCGACTCCCCGAAGGGTGAGCTGCGGCTGGAACGGGGCGCCAGTGCCTTCCTGCCGGCCGCCGAGGCCCCGGTCAACTTCCACGCCGTCTCCGGCGCCACCGGCCCCGCCCTGGCATTCGCCGTCACCACCGCATTGGAAGGCTGACACCATGGACTATTTCCTGCAGAGCCCGCAGTGGGCACGGTTCCAGCGTGCGCTGGGGCGCACGGTCCACGAACAGACCGGCCCCGGGTGGCGTTTCCTTGCGGTCGAAGAATCCAATCCGGCCGGCAAACTGCTGTACTCCCCTTACGGTCCGGTGGCCGAATCGCTGGCGGCGTTCGACGCCGCCCTGAGGGCCCTGACGGACCTCGCCCGGGCCAGCGGCGCCGTGTTTGTCCGGGTTGAGCCGGTCACGGCAGGGTTTACTGCCGCCGAGGCCGACGCCGTGCTGCGCAGCCGCGGCCTGCAGCCGGCTCCGGTCAGCCAACAGCCCGATCTGAGCTGGATTGTGGACCTCGACCGGGACTTCAAGGACGTCCTAGCGGACATGAAGCCGGCCAACCGGAACCTGTTCCGCAACATCCACAAGAAGGGCGTGACATTCCGCTCCAGCCAGGACCCGGCCGAGATCGCCGTCCTCCTGGAGTTCTTGCACATGACGGCCGCCCGTAACGGCTTCAAGCCCCAAAGCGACGAGTACCTGAGCCAGGTGGCCCGCTCGCTGATGCCGGCCGGCGCAGCGACGCTGTTCATCGCGGAGCTCGACGGCCACCCCATCGCCGCGGCCCTGGCCTACGATTCGGCTGACACCCGGACCTACGCCCATGCCGCCCTCGATGACACCCACCGCAAGCTCAGCGCGGGCATCCCCCTGCTCGTCACCCTGATCGCGGACGCCCAGGCCAAGGGCCTCAAGTACGTGGACCTCTGGGGCGTGGCGCCCGCGGACCAGCCCGACCACCAGTGGGCCGGGTTCACCGCGTTCAAGAAGTCGTTCGGCGGCCGCGGGATCGCGTACCCCGGAACGTGGGACCTCCCGGTTCGGAAGGTGCGCTACGGCAGCTACCAGCTGGCCCGCAAGGGCGCCCAGCTCGCGAAGAAGCTCCGCGCCCGGTCCCGGGCCCTCGCCAACCGCTAGGGATCAAGACAACGAATCCCGGGCCGCGGAGGCGGCCCGGGATTCGTCGTATTCAGTGCTGCAGTTCAAGGATGATGCAGTTCAGTGCTGCCGCGCAGGTGCTAGTTCTTGCGGGCGTAGCCTTCCCACTTGCTGGCCTGGTGCTCGCCGTCGACGAAGCGGATGGTGCCTGACTTCGAGCGCATCACGATGGACTGGGTGAGGACCTTGTCCTTGGAATAGCGGACGCCCTTGAGGAGGTCGCCGTCAGTGATGCCCGTGGCGGCGAAGTAGCAGTTGTCGCTGGAGACGAGGTCGTTGGTCGAGAGCACGCGCTCGAGGTCGTGGCCTGCGTCGATCGCCTTCTGCTTCTCCTCGTCGCTCGTGGGCCACAGGCGGCCCTGGATGACGCCGCCGAGGGACTTGATGGCGCAGGCCGAGACGATGCCTTCCGGGGTTCCGCCGATGCCCATGAGGGCGTCGACGCCGGTGCCGGCACGCGCCGCAGCGATGGCGCCGGCGACGTCGCCGTCCATGATGAACTTCGTGCGGGCGCCGGCTTCGCGGATTTCCTCCACGAGGGGGCGGTGCCGGTCGCGGTCCAGGATCATCACATTGAGCTGGTTGACCTTGACGCCCTTGGCCTTGGCGATGAGGTGCAGGTTCTGCTTGACGGGGAGGCGCAGGTCCACCATGTCGGCCGCTTCCGGGCCGGTCACCAGCTTCTCCATGTAGAACACCGCGGAGGGATCGAACATGGAACCGCGTTCCGCGACGGCCAGGACAGCCAGGGCGTTGTTGATGCCGAGGGCAGCGAGGCGGGTTCCGTCGATGGGATCGACGGCAACGTCGCACTCGGGGCCGGTGCCGTCACCGACGTTCTCGCCGTTGAACAGCATCGGGGCTTCGTCCTTCTCGCCCTCGCCGATGACCACAACACCGTTGAAGTGGACAGTCTGGAGGAACGAACGCATGGCGTCCACGGCAGCGCCGTCGGCCTTGTTCTTGTCACCGAAGCCCACCCAGTGACCACCGGCGATGGCCGCGGCCTCGGTGACGCGGACAAGTTCCAGTGCGAGGTTGCGGTCAGGCTCGTCGATCCCGACGGCGAGCGACGCGGAAAGCGTGGAGTACTTCTGGGACATAGGCGCTGGTGTCACGTGAACCTCTTCTTCGAGTGGCGGTCGTTGAACCCGAACGGCCAGGATCGATCCGTCGCGGTGATTCGTCTGATAATGATCATAGTCGGGGCGGGCCCGCAAGGTCATGGGATGTCCGGCGCGTGACGCACTTCACCCCTGGGCGGCCCCTGCGCCGCGAATGTGAGATCGGCCCGGACATGCGCGACTATAGAGGGGTGAGTGAATTGCAGGACACCTCCCCCGCCGCCCCCGGTTCGCCGGCTGGCAGCTCCCCCGCGGCCGGCCCGGACACTTCCGGACAGCCACCGGCGAAGCCCGTCATCGCCGCCGCGGCGGCCAAGCGCGCCAATGCCTCCGTCATGGGCATGATCATCGCCCTGGTGGTGAGCATCGCCGCGTTCCTGCCGATCGTCCTCATGAACCCCTCTCCCAAGACCGACGGCTACCGGCCCAACATCAACGTCAGCGCCTCCGCGCAGAACGCGGCGGGTGTGGCAGGGTTCACACCTGTGGCGGCCGATACCGGCGACACATTTCGCGCAAACTACGCCCGATGGGAGTCCGGGGCCGGCAGCGGCGTCCCCGCCTGGGAAGTCGGCTACCTGACGCCCAAGGAATCCTTCATAGCCCTTGTGCAGACCCGCCAGGCGAACCCCACCTGGCTCCTGCAGCAGACCCAGAACGCGCCAGTGACCGGCACCCGTAACGCGGGCGGCCGGGACTGGGAACTGCGCGACACCGGCAAGGGCGAGAAGTCCATGGTGCTGGCCGAGCGCGGCACCACCGTGATTCTGTCCGGATCCGCGACGCTGGAGGAGTTCTCCACCCTGGCCGAGGCAGTGGTGAAGTCGCTTGAAAGCAACCCGCCCGCCGGGGCACAGTCCAGCGCGGTGACCGTATCCCCGGGCGCAACAGTTTCCCCTTCGGCCAGCCCTTCACCGTAAAGTGGCCATGTGGCTACTTATCTGACTCCCGCTCTCGCCTGGCAGCGTCTCCGTGAAGGCAACAAGCGTTTCGTCGCCGGCACGTCCTCACACCCCAACCAGGACGCGTCGCGGCGCTCGTCGCTGGTGGAAAACCAGCACCCCTTCGCCGTGATCTTCGGCTGCTCCGACTCCCGCCTCGCCGCAGAGATCATCTTCGACCTCGGCCTCGGCGACGCCTTCGTCGTCCGCACGGCCGGCCAGGTGATCGACGACGCCGTGCTCGGCTCGCTGGAATACAGCGTCAGCGAACTGGACGTTCCGCTGATTGTCGTCCTGGGTCACGACCGCTGCGGCGCCGTCACCGCCACCAAGGCCGCCGTGGAAACCGGCCAGATGCCGGGGGGTTTCATCCGCAGCCTCGTGGAGCGGATCACCCCGTCCGTGCTGACCTCGCTGCGTAACAATCAGACTGACATCAACGACATGGTGGTGGAGAACGTCAAGCAGACCTCGCAACGGCTGGTGGACAGTTCCCGGGTGATTTCGGGCGCAGTCGACAGCGGACGCACGGCCGTGATCGGCCTCGCCTACAGCCTTTCCGACGGCCGGGCCGACCTCGTCTCCAGCATCGGCCGGCTCTAAACCCCGGCGCCCAGCCCGTGCCGGCCGTTCACGGTTTTCGATGGGCCTCCCACTCCCAATAAGCTAGCCCCATGACTTCCACAGATGAGTTGAACACCGAAGAGTTCCGCATTGAACACGACACGATGGGCGAAGTCCGCGTTCCCGTGAACGCCCTGTACCGCGCGCAGACGCAGCGGGCAGTCGAGAACTTCCCGATCTCCGGCAAGACCCTGGAGCGCGCCCACATCGAGGCCCTGGCCCGGGTGAAGAAGGCTGCCGCCCAGGCGAACGCCGAGCTGGGGGTGCTCGACGGCGAGCTCGCCCAGGCGATCGCCGACGCCGCCGACCAGGTTGCGGCCGGCAAGTACGACGGCGACTTCCCAATTGACGTCTTCCAGACCGGGTCCGGCACATCCTCGAACATGAACACCAACGAGGTCATCGCCGAGCTCGCCTCGCGGGCCCTCAAGTCCGCCGGGAGCGATAAAGTTGTCCACCCGAACGACCACGTCAACGCCTCACAGTCCTCCAACGACGTCTTCCCGACCTCCGTCCACGTCGCCGCCACCTCCGCGCTGATCAATGACCTGGTCCCGGCCCTCGGCTACCTGGCCGAGTCGCTGGAGCGCAAGGCCACCGAATTCAAAGACGTTGTGAAGTCCGGCCGCACGCACCTCATGGACGCCACCCCCGTCACCCTGGGCCAGGAGTTCGGCGGCTACGCCGCCCAGGTCCGCTATGGCATCGAGCGCATCAACGCCTCACTCCCCCGCGTCGCAGAGGTCCCGCTCGGCGGAACCGCCGTGGGCACCGGCATCAACACCCCCGCCGGCTTCCCGGAGCGCGTGATCGAACTCCTGGCCGCCGACACTGGGCTGCCCCTGACGGAAGCCCGCGACCACTTCGAGGCCCAGGCGAACCGGGACGGCCTCATCGAGGCCTCAAGCCAGCTGCGCAATATTGCGATCTCCTTCATGAAGATCAACAACGACCTGCGCTGGATGGGCTCCGGTCCCAACACCGGCCTCGGCGAAATCGCGATCCCGGACCTGCAGCCGGGTTCCTCGATCATGCCCGGCAAGGTCAACCCGGTCATCTGCGAAGCCTCCATCATGGTCTGTGCCCAGGTGATCGGCAACGACACCGCGATCGCGTGGTCCGGCACCAACGGCGCCTTCGAACTCAACGTCGGCATCCCGGTCATGGCCGCCAACCTCCTGGAATCCGTGCGCCTGCTGGCCAACACCAGCCGCGTCATGGCCGACAAGATGATCGACGGCATCACCGCCAACGTGGAGCGCGCCCGTTTCCTCGCCGAGGCCTCGCCGTCCATCGTGACCCCGCTGAACAAGTTCATCGGTTACGAGAACGCGGCCAAGATCGCCAAGAAAGCCGTGGCCGAGGGCCTGACCATCCGCGAAACCGTCGTCTCCATGGGCTTCCTCGAGCGCGGCGAACTGACCGAAGAGCAGCTCGACACCGCCCTGGACGTCATGTCCATGACACGCCCGCCGCACAAGGCCTAGCGACTCCGGGCGGCGACGCCGCCCCGCACCGAACATCCGCCGCCGGCCGACACCTTTCCTGAAGGGTGCCGGCCGGCGGCATGTCTGCACTGTATCTCTGAACACCGCATCTCTGAACACGGCATGTCAGAACACCGCATCTCCAGACCTAGACCCGGGGAGGTTCCCCGCCGGCTGCCTCCCGCTCCTCCGCCGTGTAGGCCGCCGCCGCGGCGGCGTCCGCCATGCTGGCACCGCCGATCCGTGCCTCCCGCAACCGCCGCGTCTTGGCGGACTGGACGGAAAAGGCAGCATCGACGTTCCCGGCGGCATAGGTCAGGGCGTCCTCGGCACGGATGCCCAGGCTGCCCGCCGTCAGCACGGCGTCCTGGTTGGCGCCCAAATACGTGAACTGCCAGCCCCACTGGCTCTGCTGCCGCTGGACCAGGGCCTTGACCGCTTCGCCCGTGGCCTCGCGCGAAGAGTTCTCATGCCCGTCCGTCAGCACGGCCACAAGCACAGTGCCGGGGCGCTGGTCCTCCGGAAGGGCCGCGAGTTCCGCACCCGCCTCCCCGATCAGCCGGACCATGGCATCGTGCAGGGCAGTGCTGCCCCGCGGCTTCAGGTCCAGGGCGGGCACGTCCTGGATGTCCACCGAGGCGTAGACGCGCTCGTAGGTGTCATCGAACTGCGCGAGCGAGAGCCGGCACCGGCCCGCCACTGCCTGCTGTTCGCGCACGAACGCCGCAAACCCGCCCACAGTGTCATCGGCGATGGCGCTCATCGAACCGGAACGGTCCAGGAGGACGTACACGTGCGTCAGGGCTGAATCTGTCATGCTTCCCCATTTCCGGCCCGGACGGGGCTTCTGCCTCGCCGCGGGCCACCTGTTGCCAGCAGAAAGGCTGGACAAAAGCAGGCTACGGCCGGGCAGCGACATTATTATTCGCAACCGCACATGATTGTCCGCAAACGGCACCAGACCCGTATTTTGCACTATTAGTTATTAAGTGCAAAAATACACTTCATGGGAAACAGTGCAATTAATGCGGTAGGCCTCCGCGAGCGCAAGCGGGCCGCAACACGGGCCACCATCACCGCCGTCGCGCGTTCCCTAACCGCCGAACGCGGCCTCAGCGGCTACACAGTGGAGGAAGTGTGCGAGCGGGCAGGCATCTCCCGCCGGACCTTCTTCAACTACTTCCCCGCGAAGGAAGACGCGATCCTCGGCCACGTGGACGACGACTTCCCGGAAGAGGTGGTGGCACGGTTCATGGCAGGCGGCGCGGATTCGCCGCCCGGCGAAATATCGGCCTCACTCCTCGCCGACCTCGTGCGGCTGTCCCTCGATCTCTCCGAACGGATGAGCGCCTCCGAGGAAGAGACCCGCCAGCTGATCGGGGTGATCAAGAAGGAGCCCCAGCTAATGCTGAGGATCATCGGCGCCACCGAGGAACGCGAGGGCGAGTTCGCCCGGCTGCTCGCGGCCAGGGAAGGCGTCGCTGCCGACCATCCAGTGGTCCGCATGGCCGTTGTCCTCCTGGGAAACGTCGCCAGGAAGACCAGCGCCGACTACTTCTCGGAAGGCAACACCCGCCCGTACAAGGACATGCTGCTGGAAAACATTGCGGCCGCCCGCACGCTCTTCTCACTGCCGTTCAGCACGTCCCACTTCGACTCAGCCCATGCGGGCACAGCCCACTCCGGCACAGCCCACTCCGGCACTGTCCACTCCGACACTGCCCAGTCCAACCCTTCCGAAGGAGCGCAATGAGCGCCGCCGTCAGCACCAAGCCAGCAGCCGAGCCGCTGCTGCTGACCCAGAAACGCATCTGGATCATCTTCTCCGCCCTCATCGCGGGCATGCTGCTCTCCAGCCTTGACCAGACCATCGTGTCCACCGCCATGCCCACAATCGTCGGCAAGCTCGGCGGCGTGGAGCACCAGGCCTGGATCACCACCGCCTACCTCCTGGCTACCACCATCGTCATGCCGATCTACGGAAAGTTCGGTGACATCCTGGGGCGCCGGAACCTGTTCCTCATCGCCATCGGGCTCTTCACCCTCGCCTCCGTCGGCTGCGCCCTCGCCACCGACTTCTGGGGCTTCGTGATCTTCCGCGCCGTCCAGGGCCTGGGCGGCGGCGGCCTGATGATCCTGTCCCAGGCCATCATCGCCGACATCGTTCCGGCCAAGGAGCGCGGCAAATACATGGGCCCGCTGGGTGCCATCTTCGGCCTCTCCGCCGTCGCCGGGCCCCTGCTGGGCGGCTTCTTCGTGGACCACCTGACCTGGGAATGGGCCTTCTACATCAACATCCCGATCGGCATCGCCGCGTTCACCATTGCCTGGTTTACGCTGACGCTGCCGAACAAGAAGGCCGAAAAGCGGATCGACATCCTGGGCGTGCTGCTGCTCTCCGCGGCCACCACCTGCCTGATTTTCTTCACCGACTTCGGCGGCAAGAAAGACGAGGGCTGGGATTCGCCGCTGACGTGGGCCTTCGGCGCCGGCCTGGTGCTCGCCGCCACCGCTTTCGTCCTGGTGGAGCGCCGGGCCGAGGACCCCATCATTCCGCTGAGCCTGTTCAAGAACCGCATCTTCGTGAACTCCACCGCCATCGGTTTCACCCTGGGACTGGGCATGTTCGCGGCAATCGCCTTCGTCCCGACCTTCCTGCAGATGTCCTCCGGGACCTCGGCCGCGGAATCCGGCCTGCTGATGCTGCCCATGATGGTGGGGCTCATGGGCATGGCCATCTTCTCCGGCATCCGCATCTCCAAGACCGGCAAGTACAAGCTGTTCCCGGTCCTCGGGGCCACCCTGACTATCGCGGCAATGCTGTGGCTGACCACGCTCACGGCCGCCACCCCCATCTGGGTCATCTGCGTGCAGCTGTTCATCTTCGGCGCCGGCCTGGGCTCGATCATGCAGGTGATCGTCCTGGTGGTGCAGAACTCCGTGCCGGCAGACCAGATCGGCACGGCGACCAGCACCAACAACTACTTCCGTGAGGTCGGCGCGTCGCTCGGCGTCGCGGTCTTCGGTTCCATCTTCACCACCCGGCTCTCCGAATCCCTGACCAACGCCTTCACCGGCGCCGGGGCGTCCGCCGAGCAGGCCTCACAGTCCACCCGGACGATGGACCCGCAGATGCTCAACCAGCTCCCGGCGCAGCTCAAGGACGCGATCGTCAACGCCTACGCCGATTCGCTGGCTCCCGTCTTCTGGTACCTGCTGCCGTTCCTCGGCATCGCCCTGATCCTGGCTCTGACCCTCAAGCAGATCCCGCTCTCGGACACCGCCGGCATGGTGGCCCGCGGGGAAGCAGTTGGCGGCGAGGAAGCCGAGCGGCTCGAGGCGGCCCGCAGCGCGGCCGGCAGCGTAGCCCGCCACGCCGCCGACAACGCGGACAACACAAACGACGACGAGCCCAGTATCGAAGGGCACACGCACGACGACGAACTCAGCCGCCTGCGCGGCTGACGGTCCGGAGTCGGCCTCGGCCGACAGTCATTGCCTGCAGGGGCGCCGCAAACCTTTTGGGGGTGCGGCGCCTTCGCTGCGTCCCAGGCTAGTCACCTTCTGCGGCCAGGGCGTGGTCAGCGCCGATAGTGGACACGTCGCGGGCAGGGCCAGCGGCCCGCCGGATCAGAGCCCCAGATGCCCGGGCATGAGCTCCGGGAAGTCCTGCAGGACGGAACAATCCGACGTCGGTTTCGTCGTCGTTGGCCTCGCCGCTCCCAAGACGAAATGGCAGCGGAACACCAAGGTCAGGAAAACCTAGCCGGCCGGAATTAGCAGCATGGCCGCCGCCGTGCCGGCCAGCATGAACGGCCCGAAGGGAATGGCGGACTGCAGATTGCCGCGCCGTGCGGCGAGCAATCCGAGGCTCCACAGCCCTCCGAGCACGAACGCGGCAAAGGTCCCGGCCATGACGTGCCCCCAGCCCAGGAATCCCAGGTACATCCCCAGGACGCCCGCGAGCTTCACGTCGCCGAACCCCATTCCCGGCGGATACACGGCATGCAGGAGGAAGTAGAAGAGCCAGAGGGCCGCCCCGCCGGCGAGGACCCGCAGCCCCGGCACGCCGAACACCCCGGCGTCAGCCGTGCCGGCAACGTCCTGGCCGCCGGGAAGGAGCTGGCTGGCGGCCGCGCCCAGCAGGAGGACTCCGGCGATTGCATAGGACGGAAACACGATCCTGTCCGGGAGCAGGTGGTGCCGGACGTCGATGACAGTGAGCCGGACCGCCATCACGAAGAAATAGGCGCACGCGGCCAAGGCAAGCCAGAAGGCCAGCGGGTTGGCGGCGCCCAGGGTGCCGAGTCGTTCGATCACTCTCGGATGCTACTGGATATTCGTCCGGCCCGGCGGTCCCCGCGCGTAAACTGTGGATATGGCCGCATGGGACAGCACGAACCGGCGTGGGCCGGTCGCGCCACGCGGTCCGGCCGATCAGGCTGCGGCCTTCCGGAACCTCTGCCGGTCCTCGCCCTGGAAGTGGCAGTCGCTGAGGTTTGAGTACCTGGACCGGCCGCTCGCGGCGTCCGCGGGTTCCCCGACGGTGGCCGACTCCCCCGACGACCTCGTTCGAGGGTGGCTGCGCAGGCCCGGCGCCTTGCGGCTGGAGACTGCCGGCGGACTCGTGATCGGCAGCACCACCGGCATCAATGATTCACGTGGCGACTTGTATATCAGTTCCACGAGAAAGACCTGGCTCCTGCCTCCGCACCTGGTCACGCCGGTGTACGACGACGACGGGCTGGTGCGCCGCCGCCCGGAGGCAGCGTACGGCGAGCCGTCGTTCGGAAACGGCCGGTTCGCCGCGGTCCTGGACCCGGTGGAGCTTGCCGGGAACGCCCCGGTCCCGCTGGAGTTCCCCAACTCCAACGCCGTGGAGCTTGGCCCCATCACCGAGGTTGATCACGAGGGCCGGCCGGCCCTGGAAACCACGGTCAGCCCGAACGCCTCGTACCGTCCCGCCGATCCCGGAGCCCCGCTTTGCCGGCCCGGGCGCACGCTGCTGAGGATTGATGCCGGCACGGGCGTCTGCGTGGCCAGCCGCTGGCTTGACGCACCCGGCGGCGGCAATGATCAGAACGGCTACGGTCACTGGCTGAGGATCCTGGGCGTCGACGAATACATGCTCGATGACCTGTTCTTGGCCGAATCGATGAACCTCACAGACGTCCGGCGCCACATCAGCTGGGACGTCGCCGCGGAATAGCGGGTCTGTGACTGGCATCCGCTCACCGCCACCGCTAGGCTTCCCCGATGACTGAACCCGCCGACTACTGGCCCCCTTTCGGCCTGACCCTGACCACGCCGCGTCTTGAGCTGCGTCCCATCCGCGACGAGGAGATTCCCGCCGCGGTCGGGGCCGCCCTAAGCGGCGTGCACGAGCCGGGCCGGAACCCGTTCAGCAACCCGTGGACCGAAATCCCGGCCAACGAGCTCGGATCCAACATGGCGCAGTGGTACTGGCGGTGCCGCGGCACCATGAGCCCCCAGGACTGGACCCTCCTGCTCGGCATCTGGCACAAGGGCGAGTTCGTCGGCTGCCAGGACATCGCAGCCAAGGACTTTCCCACATTGAAGACAGTCACAACGGGCTCCTGGCTTCGCCAGAGCGTCCAAGGCTGCGGACTAGGCAAGGAGATGCGGGCCGCCGTCGCGCTCTATGCCTTCGACTGGCTCGGCGCAGAAGTAGCGGAATCCGAGGCCGCCATCTGGAACCAGCAGTCCCTGGGCGTCTCACGCTCCCTCGGCTACGATCTCAACGGCGTCACCCGCGCCGTCTGGGGCGGCAAGGCCCAGGAGGTCCAAAACGTCCGCCTCACCCCCGCCACCTTCAAACGCCCCGACTGGAGTCTGCAGGTAAAGGGCCACGAACCCACATCGAAGTACCTAGGCATCCAGAAATAGCAGTAACCCTCCCCTTCGTCGGGTTGCCGTGGTGGGGTTTGCGGTGCAGCGACGCCCCGCCGTGCTTAGACACCTCCCGTCGCTACGCTGCGGTCGCTGGGCGACCTTCGCTTCGCTTTGGTCGGCGATGCGCTCCTTTGCGGGACACCGCGGCCCCGCGATGTGGGACGATCGCCAAAGCCGGGACGCGGCCTCTCGTAAGGTGAGACGCTCACCAGCCGGTACACGGTCGTTCGCCAGGTGAGTCAAAAGCGGCCGGGACGCGGCCTTTCGTAAAGGAGCGCATCGCGGCGCATCGGACCCCGGAGGTCGCCCCGCGACCGCAGCGGGTCCCATGCGACGTGTCTAAGCGACGGCGAAAGGCCGTGTCCCGGCGAACCCAACCACGGCAACCCAACCACGGCAACCCAGCGACGGCGGGACGCCGCTGCCCGGCGAACTCAACCACGGCAACCCAACTACAGCGGAGGGCCGTGGTCCGGCAAACCGGACCACGGCCCCAAACCTGGACGAGCCTAGATTTCCGCCCCCTCCAGCAGCTCCGTCACCAGGGCCGCGATCGGCGAGCGCTCCGAGCGGGTGAGCGTGATGTGGCCGAACAGCGGGTGGCCCTTCAGCGTCTCGACGACGGCCGCCACGCCGTCGTGCCGTCCAACCCGCAGGTTGTCCCGCTGGGCGACGTCGTGCGTGAGGACAATCTTGGAGTTCTGGCCGATCCGGCTCATCACCGTCAGCAGCACATTCTTCTCCAGCGACTGCGCCTCGTCGACGATCACGAACGCGTCATGCAGCGAGCGTCCACGGATGTGGGTCAGCGGCATGACCTCCAGCATGCCCCGGTCCATCACTTCCTCCACGACCTCCTGGCTGACCAGTGCGCCGAGCGTGTCAAAGACGGCCTGCGCCCAGGGGTTCATCTTTTCCGCTTCGGATCCGGGCAGGTAGCCCAGTTCCTGGCCGCCCACCGCATACAAGGGCCGGAAGACGATCACCTTGCGGTGTTCCCGGCGCTCCAGGACGGCTTCGAGCCCGGCGCACAGGGCGAGCGCGGACTTGCCTGTGCCGGCACGGCCGCCGAGGGACACGATGCCGACCGACGGGTCCATGAGGAGGTCGATCGCCAGCCGCTGCTCGGCCGAGCGCCCGTGGAGTCCGAAGACGTCGCGGTCGCCCTTCACGAGCCGGACCTGCTTGTCCGCCCCGACCCGGCCGAGGGCCGAGCCGCGGCTGGAAAGCAGGACCAGCCCCGTGTTGGTCGGCATCTCGGCAGCGGCCGGGATGAAGACCGGCTCGTGCCCGTACAGGGTCGCAACCTCGTCCTCGCCCGCGTCGAGCTCCGCGACACCGGTCCAGCCGGAGTCCTTGACGAGTTCATTGCGGTATTCGTCGGCCAGCAGCCCCATGGCGGAGGCCTTGACGCGCATCGGCAGGTCCTTGGACACCACCGTCACGTCGCGGCCCTCGTTGGCCAGGTTTTTGGCCACCGCGAGGATGCGGCTGTCATTGTCCGCCCCGCGGAAGCCTGCCGGCAGCACCTCGGCGGAGATGTGGTTCAGCTCCACCATGAGTGTGCCGCCGTCGGCGCCGAGCGGGATGGGACGGTCCAGGCCGCCGTGCTCGAGCCGCAGGTCATCGAGCAGCCGCAGCGCCTTGCGCGCGAAGTAACCCAGCTCCGGGTCGTGCCGCTTTCCTTCGAGCTCGGTGATGACGACGATCGGCAGGATGACCTCGTGCTCTGCGAAGCGCAGGAGGGCCCGCGGATCGGAGAGCAGCACGGAGGTATCGATCACGAAGCTGCGGGCCGTGCCTTGGTTCTCTGTTCCTTCCCCGGAAACAGCAAGACCGGCCGCAGCGGAATCCGCTGCACCGGTCTTTGAGGTGGCTCGCTTGGCGCGAGAGGTAGCTTTCTGTCCCTGGTCGGTAACGACGTCGGGCAGTTGCTCAGAATTAGCCACATCGACTCCAGCCCCGGGACAATGCCCGGATTTGTTATTGGTGAGGCGGTTCGGCCTGGAGGCCGGACGCGGCCCCCCATACACCCGGTGCGAAAATCCGCTCCATGTACTGGCCTCCCCGATCGGCCGGCGAGTTGCTGCCGATGGGATAAAGGTAAGTCTCCGGGGGCGGGTTTGTCTGTCTATTTGTCGGCGATTCTTGTTGCCGTCGTGTGAACTCCGTGTGAACGCGTCAGGCGCCGAATCGGCGCTGCCTGCCGGCGTAATCGCGCAGGGCGCGCAGAAAATCGACCTTGCGGAACGCCGGCCACAAGGCCTCGCAGAAGTAGAACTCACTGTACGCGCTTTGCCACATGAGGAACCCGGAAAGCCGCTGCTCTCCGGAGGTCCGAATCACCAGGTCAGGGTCCGGCTGGCCCCGTGTGTAGAGGAACCGCGAGATGTCATCCACGGTGAGGTCATCGGCCAGTTTTCCGATGTCCGCGTCCCGGGCGACGGCGTCGTGCAGCAGTTCCCGTACGGCGTCGACAATCTCCCGCCGTCCGCCGTAGCCGACGGCGACATTGACGTGCAGGCGTTCGTGCGCGGGCGTGCGCGCCGTCAGATTGTTCAGCCGTTCGGCGAGGTAGTCCGGCAGCAGTTCGGGGGCGCCCATGGCGTGCACCGAGATGTCGGCGTCCTCATCCAGCCGGTCCAGGGTGTTGGCGATGATACCCATCAGGAGATCGAGTTCCTCGCCGGAGCGGTTCATATTGTCCGTGGAGAGCATGTACAAGGTGACCACCTTGATGCCCAGTTCCTGGCACCAGCCGAGGAATTCGTGGATCTTGTCCGCTCCGGCCTGGTGTCCCTGACTTGTGGGGGCGTTGAACTGGCGGGCCCAGCGCCGGTTCCCGTCGACCATGACGCCGACATGCCGGGGGATCCGTTCCTGGTCAAGGGAGCGCTGCAGTTTGCGCTCGTAAAAGCCGTAGAGGAGCCCGGGCATTTCCATCCGGAGGTTCACCTGGCTTCCTTGAGGTACTTGTTCAGTGCACATCCTAGGCTACCTGCCGGAGGGCCTTGGCGGGTGCAGGTCCGCCTCCGGACAGCCCCGGGAGGCTTGTTACCCTCCGGTAACTTACTAGGGCGTACGTTATTATTGCGGGATGGAAAGCAACAGTCTTGAGCCCCTGCCGGAGCCTCCGGCGAAACGGGGAACCCCGGTGGATGACGCCGCGGTGAGGCTTGCCGAACTGCTGATGATCAAGCCCAAATGGCGCGGCTGGATCCACACCGTGACTGCCCCGATGGCGCTGGCCGCCGGGCTGGTGCTGGTGATCCTGGCCCCGCCGGACCTGAAGGTCGCCTGCGCCGTCTATGCCGTCACCGGGGTCCTGCTGTTCGGCGTCAGCGCCGTCTACCACCGCGGGAACTGGTCACCGCGCGTCAAGATCGTCCTGAAGCGGCTGGACCACACGAACATCATGCTGGTGATCGCCGGAAGCTACACGCCGCTCGCCTGGGCCCTGCTGGACCGTCAGCAGGCCGAGGTGCTGCTGTGGGTGATCTGGTCCGGTGCCATCCTCGGCGTGCTGTTCCGCCTGCTGTGGACCGACGCACCGCGGTGGCTCTACGTGCCGATCTACATCGCCCTGGGCTGCGGGTCGCTGTTTTACCTTCCGGACTTCTTCGCCGCCAACGTTGCCTCGGCGGTGCTGATCTGCGTCGGGGGCGTCCTGTACATCACCGGGGCCGTCTTCTATGCGCTGAAGAAGCCGAACATCAGCTACAAGCACTTTGGCTTCCACGAGCTGTTCCACGCCCTGACCGTCTTCGCCTTCGCCGCGCACTACATTGCCATTGCCATCGCGGTGCTGGGCTGACACTGCCGAAGTCCGCAAGGCCCTCGACCACAGCTACTCCCCCGGCCCGCCAGCCTGCCTGCTGCCTTTCTGCCAGCGCAGATTCTCCCCACCTTTGGGACAGCGACGCCGCGATTCACCGGCGGTTCGGCCCGCCACGCCGGGCGCCGCCTTCAAAGGTGGGGAATTTCCGACGTCGGAGCCCTCGGCTCAGCCGGGCCGGCCTGCCGCGATGAGCTTGGGGAGCTGCCGCATGTCTGAAAAGACGGTGGTCCCGGGACCGGCCAGGCGCGCGGCCGGGGTGACGCCCCCGGCGTACGCGAAGACGTGCATTCCGGCTGCCCGGGCTGCCTGGACGCCGTAGGCACTGTCCTCGACGACGGCGCAACGCTCGGGCGCGGTGTTGAGGCTTGCGGCGGCGTGGAGGAACAGGTCCGGCGCCGGCTTGCCGTTGGCGACCTCCGTGGCGCTGTAGATGCGGCCCTGGAAGCGGGGCAGCAGCCCGGTCTTGCCCAGAGTCCGGTGCATCTTTTCGTGGCTGCCGCTAGAGGCGACACAGTGCGGCAGGGAGAGCCGGTCCAGGGCCTCCTCGATGCCGTCCACCGCTTCAAGTTCGCGTTCAAACGCCTCCTGGTACCAGTGCCCGTAGTCCCGGTCCCAGCCGTCGGCGAGCCGGATACCGAGCTGTTGTTCAACAGCGCCGACAAAGTGCGCCTCGGATTTTCCAACGAACCGTTCCACGATTTCGTCGAGTTCCAGTTCCCAGCCGAGATCTGCCAGGACGCGCTGGTCCACCCGGATGGAAATCACCTCGGAATCAACCAGCACGCCGTCGCAATCAAACACCACCAGCTCAAAGCCGTCCTGACCAATCATGAGGACATCGTAGCCAGCCGCGCGCGCATCTCCTCGACGGAAGCCGTCGGCAGGTCACAGACCATGCCGCGGCACAGGAACACCTGCGGGGCACCGTCCGGGCCCGCGCCCCGGCCCCTCAGCAGCGGCACTGGCCGGGCGGCGTCGTCGTCCTGGACCGCCACCACCAGCCCGGGGCTGGCCGAGAGCAGCAGCTCCCGGTGCAGCGCGGCCCGCTCCGGGGTGTCGGGCCCGGCGACGGCGGCCTCGACCGGGCCGGCGAGGGCGGCCTGGCCGGTCGCGAGCAGCCAGCCGGCCGCGCGGGGTGCCCGGACCGCGAGCGGAGGCAGCAGCAGGGCGAGGATGTTGGCCGCCAGGGTGCGGTGTTCGGAGGAGCCGGACAGGGCCGAGTGGGTCACCAGGGCACCGGCCAGCGCGGCGGCGCCGCTGGGGGTGGCACTGTCGAACAGCTCCAGACCGTCCCGGCCGCCCTGGGCGGTTGTGACCTGCACCGACTCCCCCGCCGCGTCCTTCAGGCCGCCGTCGGCCGCGAACCGGCCGCAGGCGGCTTCCAGGATGGCCTCGGCCAGCTCATACCAGCGGGTGCGTCCGGTGACCGCGTAGAGCGCGAACAGCCCCTCGGCGCAGAAGGCATAGTCCTCCAGCAGGCCGCCGATTCCGCGCGCCACGCCGTCGTGGGAAACGCGCATGAGCCTGCCGGGGCCATCCTCCGGCCGCCAGTGCACGCGCTGAAGGTAGTCCGCGATCCGTTCCGCGGCCTCCACCAGGTCAGGGCGCGCCAGGAGGGCACCGGCGTCGGCGAGGGCCGCGACGGCCAGCCCGTTCCAGCCGGCCACCACCTTGTCATCCCGGCCGGGCTGGGGGCGCCGGCTGCGTGCCTGCGCCAGCTGCGGGCGCACCCGCTGCCACAGCGCCGCGTCCCCGCCGGTTATCTCCCGGCCCGGATGCAGCGGCGAACCGTCGGCGCCCACGCTCCCGGGCGTGCGGACGTTCATGAGGGCCGCCACGGCGGCACCGTCGGCCGGGCCCAGGAGTGATTCGAGCCCTGCGGGAGTCCACAGGTAGCTGGCGCCCTCGGCGTGCACGCCGTCGACGACCGTATCGGCGTCCAGCGACGAGGCCAGGGCCACGACGCCGGGGTCCGGGCCTGTCGCCGGGCCGGTGTCCGATCCCGCCGCAGGTCCCGTCACCTGATCAGGCGCCAGCCCGAGGCGGGCCAGGAGCCAGTCGGCAGTGTGCCCGGCGATCACTGCGGCCTCCGCCGCCGGATACTCGGGTGTGCCGCCCAGCCGGACCCAGTGGGCGTAGACGCGCAGCAATTGGGCGTTGTCGTAGAGCATTTTCTCGAAATGCGGAACGGACCAGTCGCGGGTCACCGAATAGCGGGCGAAGCCGCCGTCGAGCTGGTCGAACAACGCCGAGCGGGACATCGCCGCGAGGGTCCGCCCGGCCATGTCGCGGGCCGCGGCGGCGGTGTCCGGGCCGGCAGCGTCAGCGCCTGGGGTGCCAAAGCGGGCGGGGTCCGCGGCCGCCTGCGGTACGGCGGCGTGCCGGATCAGGAATTCGAGCACGGCCGCAGGCGGGAACTTCGGTGCGCCGCCGAAACCGCCGTGTGCCTCGTCCTCGGACTCGGACAGGGCGGCAACGGCTTCGCCAAGGAGCGCGGCGTCCAGGGGCTCGGGCTGTCCGTCGAGGCGCAGGGCGGCGGCTGGCTGGGAGGCGGCAATGCCGCGCGCCAGAGTGGCTGCATTGGCCTCAAGGGCGCCGCGACGTTCCGTCCAGGCCTCTCTCACGGCCTCAAGGACCTGCCGGAAGGATGGACGGCCAGGCATGGGGCGGGGCGGGAAGTAGGTCCCGGCATGGAAGGCCCGGCCGTCGGGCAGGAGGAAGACGGACATCGGCCAGCCGCCTTCGCCGCTGATCGCCTGCGTGGCGGCCATGTAGACGGCGTCGACGTCGGGGCGCTCTTCGCGGTCCACCTTGATGGAGACAAAGTGGGCGTTCAGGTAGTCGGCGGTGTCCTGGTCTTCGAAGGATTCGTGGGCCATAACGTGGCACCAGTGGCAGGCCGCGTAGCCGATTGAGAGGAACACCGGCACGTCCCGGGCGGTCGCGGCGGCGAAGGCCGCGTCACCGAATGGCTGCCAGTGCACGGGATTGCCGGCGTGCTGGCGCAGGTACGCAGAAGGTTCCGCTGCCAAGGCATTCGAGGCCCTGGACAGTGGGTTGGGCGAACCGCCGTCAGCGGTTTCCGGGTCCCGCATCGCCGTTTACTTCCGGCCGGGAAACCGCGCTGTCGGCGGGCAATCCCGTGCCGTCCGCGCGGAAGCCGGCGCCGTCGGCCGGGAATACGCCACCCGGGGACCCTGCTTCCTCGGATGCTTCTTCGGCGGCCGCACGCTCGGCCTCCACCTGCGCACGGTAGCGGACCCTGCGGATACGCCGCACCATGTCCACGATCAGCAGCGCGGTCAACACCACGATGAAGGCTGTCAGCAGGAAGCCCAGCAGACCCGGGGTGACCTGGTCCTCGGACAGGCCCGGGCGCAGCGACGGCGTGGGTGTGGGCGCCGGGGTTGTTGCCAGAGCGATGAGCAAGGAATGCACGGTGAATACCTTCTGTGGAAACTGGTGTCTTTTCTACTGCGTCATTTCTGCAGTGTCTATTCTGCAGAGTCTTTTCTACGCGGGATAGAAGAGCCTTTCGTCTCTATCTTAGCCCGGCGAAGAGGTCCGTTTCAGGCAGTTCCGCCGGGATCCTGGACTCGATCAGGGAGTAGTCCTCCCACGGCCAGGACTTGCGTTGCATGGCTGCGGAGACCGCGAAGAAGAAGCCTTCCGGGTCCACCTGGGTGCGGTGGGAGCGGAGGGCATCGTCTCGGGCTTCGAAGTAATCCCCGCATTCGATCTGGGTGGTGGTGGGGTGCGTCGGCGGCGGCGGGGTGTGGCCCTCGGCGTCCGCTTCCAGCCAGGCGGCCAGTCGCTCCGCATACGGCGACTGCAGGCCGGCCTCTTCCAGCGCAGAGTGGAGCGCGCGGAAGCGGTCCGGGCTGAAGGCGCGGTCGTAGTAGAGCTTGCTGGGCTCCCAGGGTGTCCCGATGCCGGGGTACCGGGCGGGGTCGCCGGCGGCGGCGAAGGCCTCGACGGCCACGCGGTGCGCCATGATGTGGTCCGGGTGCGGGTAGCCCCCGTTCTCGTCGTAACTTACGATCACGTGGGGCTTGAAGTCCCGCACCAGCCGGACCAGCGGCGCGGCCGCCCGCTCCAGCGGCTGCAGGGCGAAGCACCCGGGCGGCAGGGGCGGCAGGGGGTCGCCCTCCGGCAGGCCGGAATCGACAAAACCGAGCCAGCGTTGCCGGATGCCGAGGACCTTCGCGGCGTCATCCATCTCGAGCCGGCGCGCCCCGGCCATGTCGCGTTTGGGGTGCGGATGTCCCTCCATCGCGGGGTTCTGGATGTCTCCGCGGGACCCGTCGGTGCACGTGGCCACCAGGACGTCCACACCGGACGCGGCATACATCGCCATCGTGGCGGCACCCTTGCTGGATTCGTCGTCGGGATGAGCATGGACCGCCAGCAAGCGAAGCGGTGCTGACGGGCTGGGGGATGCTGTCATCGTGGGACGGCTCCTCTTTCTGCTGTTCTGCTCTGTTGGGTGCGGCTTGATCTGTCCGGCCAGCCGCCGCGGAAACATCCCGGTCCGATCCACACTAAACTGGACTGGTGACTTCCGAGGATCAGCCTGCCGCGCCGGCACCTACCAGCCTAGCCAATCGTTACGGCGGCCAAAAGCGCGCGCTGACCCGCAAGGCCAAACGCAACATCCTGATCGCCGCCCTTGCCGTGGGCATTGCCTTCCTGGCCTGGGTATCGACGTCGGCGGCCACCAACAGTGTCAGCTTCAAGGACGTTGGCTACAGCACCCGCGACGCCACGCTGACGGAAATCGACTTCCAGGTCACCAAGGACCCCGCTGCGGAGGCGAAATGCGCCGTCAAGGCCATGGACTCCAAGTTCGCGATCGTGGGCTGGAAGGTCGTGGACATTGAGCCGAACGCGGCCGACGTCGGCACGGACGGCGGCCGTACCACCGCCCACCGCACCCAATTGCGCACGGAATCCCAGGCGGTTTCCGCCGTCGTGGACAGCTGCTGGATTCCCGCCGCCGGACGATAATCGGACAATAGCCGCGGCACGCGGGACTCCGTGACCCAAGCGGTATCGGGCCGCCTGCTGCACGCGTCGACACGAAAGCGGGATGCGCATGAACCCCGGAAAATCCAAGGGAACCATCGGCCGGGGCGCTGCCGGCCTGGTTGTGCTGGCCGCGGCCGTAGTCTTTGCTGTTTCGGGCTGCCAGCCCAGCTCCCCCGCGGATAATGAGGCGCCCGCGACGGCCGCCCGCGCGGACCGCCCTGGGCACGTGTTTGTGATCAATCTCGAGAATCAAGGATTCGACGCGGCGTGGGGCGCTGACTCGGACGCTCCCTACCTCTCTGAGACGCTTCGCTCCAAGGGCGTGTTGCTTTCCAAGTACTACGCAATCGCCCATCACTCTGCTCCCAACTACATTGCGCAGATTTCGGGGCAGGCCTCCAACCCCATGACCCGGAACGATTGCGCCACGTATGTCCCGTTCGTGCCGGCGGGCACCGCCGCGCTGGGGCAGGTGAAAGGCGCCGGCTGCATCTATCCCGCCTCGGTACCGACCGTCGCCGGGCAACTCAGCGCGGCTGGTAAAACGTGGAAGGGCTACATGGAAGGGATGAAGACTCCATGCCGGCACCCTGAGACCGGGGCCGAGGACCTCAACCAGGACGCCTCACCGGATGATGAATACGCGACCCGGCATAATCCCTTTGTCTACTTCGCGGCGATCACATCCTCTCCGGATTGCCAGAAGAACGTGGTCGACTTCACTGCACTTGCCGGCGATCTTAAATCCGCAGCCACCACCCCCAACCTTTCCTACATCAGCCCCAACTTATGCAATGACGGGCATGACAGTCCGTGCGCGGACGGCAGGGAGGGAGGCCTGGTCAGCGCCGACGTCTGGCTACAGAAACAGATACCCGCGATTCTGGACTCCCCGGCCTATAAGCAAGACGGCGTCCTTGTCATTACTTTTGACGAAGCTGACGGTGCAAGCAGAGGCCCAAAGGGCGTTCCCGGAGGAACAGCCGGGGGCCGCGTCGGCGCCTTGGTGCTCTCCCCCTTCGTCCGGGGCGGAACAACATCGGACAAGACGTACAGCCACTACAGCCTTCTGGCCACGATCGAGGACATTTTCTCGCTCCCGCGTCTTGCCTATGCCGGAGCGCCCGGAGTCGACGGTTTTGGACCGGACGTCTTCAACTCGCGGCCATGACCGGCCCGGCGGCCCAGGTGGCCGTGGAGGCACCGATTGCCCCATCGCCCGCCCGGCCTGCGCTGGTCTGGACCGCGGGCCTGGACCGCGGACCTGGACGGCGGACCTGTGACACGGTGTGATGCACGCCGCAGTGCTCTTTGGTTTATCCACAGCATTGACTACAATGGATCAATACCTTTCCCCCGCTGAGCTGGCTACTGCGTCATAAAAGTGGCCACCGTGGCGGGGTCTTTGCTTGTATGACCACCCAAAGGAGAAGTCCGTGTCTACCACCAACAGCGCAACTGCGGCTTGGCTTACCCAGGAAGCTTTTGACCGCCTGAAGGCAGAGCTGGACAACCTTTCCGGCCCCGGCCGGGCAGAAATCGTCCAGAAGATCGAAGCCGCACGCCAGGAGGGCGACCTCAAGGAGAACGGCGGCTACCACGCCGCCAAGGAGGAGCAGGGCAAGATCGAGGCCCGCATCCGGCAGCTCACGGCCCTTCTGCGCGACGCCCACGTCGGCGAGGCACCGGCCGACGACGGCATCGTCGAGCCCGGCATGATCGTCGTGGCCAAGATTGCAGGCGACGAGGAAACCTTCCTCCTCGGCTCCCGCGAGATCGCCGGCGACTCGGATCTGGATGTCTTCAGCGAGAAGTCCCCCCTCGGCGCGGCCATTGTCGGCCACAAGGAGGGCGACAAGCTCAGCTACACCGCCCCGAACGGCAAGGACATCACGGTGGAAATCATGTCCGCCAAGCCCTACGCCGGCTGACACCGCACCACGTTCCGTTCCGGAACACTTTCACGAAACAACGACGCCGGTCTCCCCTTCGCGGGGAGGCCGGCGTCGTGTTTTTTGGCCAGTTTCGCTGGTCAGCGTGCTGGATTCTCAGCGCCCTGGATTCTCAGCGCCCTGGATTCTCAGCGCCCTGGATTCTCAGCGTCCCGCGGTCAGCGCCCCCGGGCGCCGGGTGCTCAGCAGCAGCGCCGCCGCGACGCCGCCGATCGCCCCGCCCAGGTGGGCCTGCCACGAGATGAAACTGGCCACGGTGGGGAGAACGCCGAACAGGATGCCGCCGTAGGCCATGAACAGCACCACGGACAGCACGATCTGCCACCAATTCCGGTTGATGAAGCCGCGGACCAGCAGGAACGCGAAGAGTCCGAACACCAGCCCGGAGGCGCCCACCGTGATGCTGGCGCCGCCGATGAGCCACACCACGAGCCCGGACGCCAGCCAGCTGGCGGCCAGGGCGGTGATGAACACCCGCAGCCCTGACAAGAACACCAGGAACCCGAAGATGATCAGCGGGAGCGTGTTGGACATCAGGTGGGCAAGGCTGGAGTGCAGCAGCGGAAACGTCAGGATGTCCAGTACGCCGTCCAGGCTGCGCGGCCGCAGCCCGAAGGTGCGGTTCAGGGAATGGAACAGCGCGGTGTTGACGACCTCGATCAGGTAGAGCAACACCACGAAGGAGCCGACCACCAGCAGTCCCCGGCGGGCCCGTGCCGCGGCATTGTCCCCAACTCCCGGCGGCCCTCCCGGGGACACATCCGTCACCATGGCCCCTAGTGCACCACGATCGGCTGGAAACCCTCGGCGCGCAGCGCCGCAAGGACCTGGCTGCAGTGCTCGTGGCCCTTCGTTTCCAGGTTGACGGTGATGGAGACGTCGCCCATGCTGATGGAGCCGCCCACCCGGGTGTGGTCCAGTCCAGTGACGTTGGCGTCGTTTTCGGCGATGATGCGGGCGATGGTGGCCAGGGAGCCCGGACGGTCATCCAGCATCATCCGCACCGTCATGTACCGGCCGGCGGCGGAGAGGCCGCGCTGGATGACCTTGAGCATCAGCATGGGGTCGATGTTGCCGCCCGAGAGGACCACCGCAACGGTTCCGGGGTTTTCGATCTTGCCTTCCATGAGCGCCGCGACGCCGACGGCCCCGGCAGGTTCCACCACCATCTTGGTGCGCTCCAGCAGGAAGATCAGCGCCCTGGCCAGGGCGTCCTCGCTGACGGTGACGACGTCGTCGACCAGCTCGCGGATGATGCTGAACGGCAGCTGGCCCGGCCGGCCCACGGCGATGCCGTCCGCCATGGTGGAGACCTTCTTGAGCGGGACGAGGGCGTCAGCGGCGAGCGAGGGAGGGTACGCGGCGGCGTTCTCGGCCTGGACGCCAATAATGCGGATGTTCCGGCCGAGTTCCTTGGCGCGTGCCTTCACGGCGACGGCTACGCCCGCGAGGAGGCCGCCGCCGCCGACGCCCATGAGGATGGTGTCGACGTCGGGGACCTGTTCGAGGATTTCCAGCCCCACCGTCCCCTGGCCTGCGACGACGTCGACGTCGTCGAAGGGGTGGACAAAGACGGCGCCGCTTTCATCGGCGTAGCGCTTGGCTTCGGCAAGCGCCTCGTCCACGTTGTGGCCGTGCAGCACCACCTCGGCGCCGTGGCTGCGGGTGGCGGCCAGCTTGGGCAGTGCGACGCCGAGCGGCATGTAGATCCGGGCCTTGATGCCGAGGCTCTTGGCTGCGACAGCCACGCCCTGGGCATGGTTTCCGGCAGAGGCCGCCACGACGCCGCGCTTCTTTTCGGCGTCGGAGAGCTTGGCCATCCGCACATAGGCGCCGCGGACCTTGAAGGAGCCGGCGCGCTGGAGGTTTTCGCACTTGAGGAAGACGTCGCCGCCCACCGTGGCGCCGAGGGCCCGCGATGATTCCACCGGCGTCCGCGTAATAATCCCGTCGAGCAGCTTCTGCGCCTCCAGGACAGCGTCCAGCGTGACGGGCAGGCTCTCAAGGGTATTCACGAACTATTCTCCTTCTTCGGATCAGGCGTCGGTGCCCCGTCCGGCATCGCTGCCCGGAGCACCGCTGTTGGGTGCGGCGCCCTCGCGGCCGGGGGTTCGGCCCGGCAGATGGACGTCTTTGAAGGTGGTGTCTGCGCGGGGTTCGAGGGCAGGGCTGCCTTCTGGTCCCCCGGTTGCCAGCACTTCATCATGTTCCCACGTTCTGCCGGCAATGTAGCGAATCGACGAGTTTGCTACGGCCAGGATCGGAACGGAGAACAGTGCGCCGGGGATCCCGGCGAGGTAGGAACCCGCCGCGACGGACAGGATCACGGCCACGGGGTGGAGGGAGACGGCCTTGCCCATGACCAGCGGCTGCAGGATGTGGCTTTCGAGCTGCTGGACGCCAAGCACGATCGCCAGCATGATGAGCGCGTTGATGGGCCCGTTGGCCACCAGCGCCAGCAGCACGGCGATGGCGCCCGTGACCAGCGCGCCGACCACCGGGATGAAGGAACCCAGGAAGACCAGCACGCCCAGCGGCAGCGCGAGCGGCACGCCAATGATGGCGGCGCCGACGCCGATTCCGACGGCGTCCACGAACGCGACGAACATTTGGATGCGCGCGTAACTGACCATGGAAGTCCAGCCGCGGCGGCCTGCGCCGTCGGTGGCGCGGCGCGCTTTCCGGGGCATGAGGCTGACGAGGAAGGCCCAGATCCTGTCGCCTTCGAGCAGGAAGAAGATCAGCACGAACAACGCCAGGACCAGGCCGGCGGCGAAGTGCCCGGCAGTGCTCCCGAACGTCAGGGCACCGCTGAGGATGCTGCTGCTGTTGTTCTGCAGCGCGGCGGTGGCGTCCTCAATGTACTTGTCGATCTGTGCGGCGGTCAGATGCAGCGGGCCTTCGGACAGCCAGGTCTGGACCTGCTGCACGCCCATGAGCGCCTCCGACCACAGCTCGCCGAAGCCCTGCATGAGCTGGCGCCCCACCAGGGTCAGGGCACCGACGATTATGCCGATGAAGCCGAGCACGGTGATTGCGACGGCAAGCCCCTTGGGCACGCTGTTTTTGGCCATCCAGCGCACAGCGGGGCTGAGGAGCCCTGAGAGGAGGGCGGCCACCATGACTGGGATGATGAGGAAACTGACATGGCTGAGCAGCCACACCAGGCCCGCGAGCACGAGCAGGATCAGCCCGGCACGCCACGCCCAGGCGGCCGCGATCCGCACACCATAGGGAATGTCCTGGTCGATCTCGCGGTCGGTCCGTGACCGGGCCCCGGCACGCCCCCCCGTCCCGGCCGCGGAAGGGGTAGGGCTTGTGGCGGGTGCGGCGTCCTCAGCTGGCGTCATAGCCCCATGATTCCGCAGCAGCCGATGAATAGGAAACCAGCGGCCAGCAACCGGCCTGCGGGCCAGCCGTTGGGGCCCGCCCGCCAGGCTGGGCCGGCAGGTCAGCCCGTGGGGTCAGCCTGCGGTGGTTGCCAGCGAGGCCGAGATACCCCAGGTCATGGAGAACTGCTCCCCCGGCGCGAGCCAGCGCAGGCCCTCGCCGCTGTTGAATGCGTTGGCCGGCCCGGTCATCGGCTCGATCGCGACCGCCTTCGACCGGCCAGGAAACTCGGTCGTCACGAAGACATGGACGTAGCCGCAGCCCGCATCCTGCCACAGGCTTACCGTCCGCCCGTCGGGTGAGCGCAGCGTGTGCCGGGCGACACCGCCGTCGAACGCCAGGTCCGTATAAGCCGAATCGAGGTCCAGACTCCCCACCAGCCGGCCGCCGCGCAGGTCGAAGTCGCCGCCGACCGGCTCGGTGCTGCGCGGGATGAGGCGGTCATCGGCCACCAGCCGGGTCCGGGCATCCACGCTCACTGTGAGGTCCTCGCTGGGCACATCGCCCAGCCGCAGGTACGGGTGCGCGCCAAGCACGAACGGCGCGGGGCCCTGGGAGTCGTTGATGAGGGTTTGGCGCACCACGAGCCCCAGGTCCTCCGCCAGTTCGTAGCGGACCCGGTGCCGGAGCAGGAACGGATAGCCGTGCTGCGGGAAGACGGCCGCTTCCAGGGTCACGGAGAACTCGTCTTCGTCCACGAGTTCGTAGGAGGCGTTCCGCAGCAACCCGTGGCTGGCGTTGTTGCGGGAGACTTCGGTGATGTCGAGCTGCAGCTTCTTGCCGTTGAGGTACCAGACGCCGTCCTCCACCCGGTTGGCCCACGGCGCCAGGGTGATGCCGGTGGCGCCGGGCGGAATGTCGGCATCGCCGTAGCTCTCCGTCAGGGCAGTGTCTCCGCGGCTGTAAAGCCGCAGGCTGGCGGCGAGTTCGGTGACGACGGCCAGGGCGTCGCCGCGCCGGAGCTCGTACTGCCGCCCGGTGGCGTACCGCCGCATGGTTTCATCGGGGCCGGCTGCCGAGGGCGTCGCTGAGAGATCCATGGTGACCACCGTACAGACCTGCCCGGCAACCCGTATACCTTGGTTCCATGACTTCCAGCAGCGCGGGCGCCAGGCCATGAATCCTCCCCTGGACAGCAGCGGGCTCGCCGCCCGGTTCGAGGCGGTCTTCGGCGCCGGGCCCGACGGCGTGTGGCGGGCGCCGGGACGCGTCAACCTCATTGGCGAGCACACCGATTACAACGAGGGCTTCGTCCTGCCGTTCGCCATCGACCGGTCGGCCCGGGTGGCGCTCAGGGTCCGGCCGGATTCCACCGTGCGGATGCTCTCCACGTTTGGGAACCAGGGTCTGACCACCGCGGACACCGGCTCGCTGGCACGCGCCAGCGCCAAGGGCTGGACAAAGTACCCGCTGGGGGTCATCTGGGCCCTGCAACAGCAGGGCCTGCCGGTTCCCGGAGTGGACCTGCTCCTGGACTCCGATGTCCCCCGCGGCGCCGGCTTGTCGTCCTCCCATGCGATCGAATGTGCCGTCATTTCGGCACTGAATGAGCTCATGGATGCCAACCTCTCCGCGCAGGACATGGTCCTGGCTACCCAGCGGGCGGAGAACGACTTCGTCGGCGCGCCCACCGGCATCATGGACCAGTCCGCCTCGCTCCGGGCCACGGCCGGCCACGCCGTATTCCTCGACTGCCGGGACCAGAGCGTCCGGTTGGTGCCGTTCGACGCCGACGCCGCGGGGCTGGTGCTGCTGGTCATCGACACCCGCGTTTCCCATTCCCACGCCGACGGCGGGTACGCGGCCCGGCGGGAATCGTGCGAACTCGCCGCCGAGGTCCTCGGAGTGCCGGCGCTGCGCGACGTCGGATTCGAGGACCTGGAGGAGGCCAGCGGGCTTCTGGACCAGGAGACGTTCCGCCGCCTCCGGCATGTGGTCACCGAGAACGACCGCGTCCTGCAGACGGTGGAGCTGCTGGACACCCTGGGCCCGGCCGCTATCGGCCCGCTGCTGGATGCGTCCCATGCCTCGATGCGCGATGACTTCGAGATCTCCTGCGCCGAGCTGGACCTGGCCGTGGACACGGCGCGGTCCGCCGGCGCGGTCGGGGCACGCATGACCGGCGGCGGCTTCGGCGGCTCCGCGATCGCCCTGATCCCGGCAGGATCGGCGCAGCAGGTGCGTGCCGCCGTCGAACGGGCCTTCGCCCGGGCCGGATACGCCGCGCCGGAGATCTTCAGCGTCAGGCCCGCGGCAGGGGCCATGCGCGTGGCCTAGGCGGGGCGTAGTCTGGGCGCATGCCAGAAGCTGTCATCGTTTCCACTGCCCGGAGCCCGATCGGGCGGGCGTTCAAGGGGTCCCTCAAGGACGAGCGGCCGGACGATCTCGCCGCCGCCATGGTCACGGCGGCCCTCGCCGGGATTCCTGCGTTTGATGCCGCCGCCGGGCCGGGACGTGGCCTGGACGACATCTACCTGGGGTGCGCCGAGCCCAGCGGCGAGGCCGGCTCCAACATGGCCCGCGTGGTCAGCATCCTGGCAGGGCTGGACAACGTTCCGGCCGCCACTATCAACCGTTTTTGTGCCTCCAGCCTGCAGACGCTCCGGATGGCCTTCCACGCCATCAAAGCCGGCGAAGGCCAGGCGTTCGTTGCCGCCGGCGTAGAGGCGGTGTCCCGCTACCAGGAATGGGCCGGCGCCGGCGAGACCGACGCGAGCACGCACAACCCGCGCTTCGAGGCGGCCCGGAAACGCACCGAGGCCCGCGCGGCCTCAAACACACCGTGGACCGACCCGCGCCTGGGCAGCCGGATGCCGGACGTGTACATCGCCATGGGCCAGACGGCGGAGAACGTCGCCACAAGCTACGGCATCACCCGCGCGGAGCAGGACGACTGGGCGGTGCTCAGCCAGAACCGGGCCGAGGCTGCCATCGCCTCCGGGTTCTACGCCCGCGAAATCACGCCGTACACCCGCGCCGACGGCACGGTGGTGGACCGCGACGATTCGCCGCGTCCCGGCGTCACAGCGGAGGCCGTCGGTGCGCTGCAGCCGGTCTTCCGCAGCGGCGGCACGGTGACGGCCGGGAACGCCTGTCCGCTCAATGACGGGGCCGCCGCCGTCGTGGTCATGAGTGACGCGCGGGCCCGCGAGCTCGGCCTGGAGCCGCTGGCCCGGATCGTCTGCACCGGCGTCAGCGCCCTGTCCCCGGAGCTGATGGGCATGGGCCCGGTGGAAGCCACCCGCCGGGCGCTCACGATCGCCGGGCTGAGCATGCGCGACATCGACCTTGTGGAGCTCAATGAAGCATTTGCGGTCCAGGTGGTGGCCAGCGCACGGGAGCTCGCCATCGATCCGGAGAAGCTTAACGTCCACGGCGGCGCCATCGCGCTCGGCCACCCCTTCGGGATGACCGGCGCCCGAATGACCACCACGCTGATCAACGGGCTCCGCGCCCGCGACGCCTCCCTCGGCCTGGCGACGCTATGCGTCGGCGGCGGACAGGGCATGGCGGTAGTGCTGGAGCGGCTCAGCTGACGGGCCCCAGCTGACGCCTGGCAGTTGAGGGGCGGCAGGTGCCAGTAGCCGCAAACGCGAGGAGCCCCGCCGACGGGCGGGGCTCCTCGTTGAATACAGGGCCGACAGGTACGACGGCGGTTACTCGTCGCCGCGGAGGATGGCCAGCAGTCGGATGATCTCGACGTAGAGCCAGACCAGCGTGACCGTAAGGCCGAAGGCGGCGGTCCAGGAGAAGCGCTGTGGGGCTCCGGCGCTGATGGCAGCCTCGATGGACGTGAAGTCCATGATCAGGGAGAAGGCGGCCAGGCCGATCGCCAGGAAGCCGATGAAGACGCCGAGCGGGATGCCCATGATCTCCACGCTGGTGCTCAGGCCAAATGGCGAGTTAACGGCTCCGGTCATCATCATGACGACGTTGACCAGCGCAAACACCGCATAGCCAATCATGGCGATCAAGAAGAACCGCATGAGTTTGGGCGTCGCCCGGACCTTGCCGCTCTTGAACAGCACGAGCGTCACGGCGAAGACGGAGAGCGTCCCAACGACGGCCTGGATGCCGACTCCCGGGAAGAGGTTGTCAAGGATGCGGGTCAGGCCGCCGAGGAAGAACCCTTCGAGCAGGGCGTAGGCCAGGATCAGTCCGGGTGACGGCTGCTTCTTGAAGGTGTTGACCATCGCGAGGGCGAAGCCGCCCAGGGCCCCGAGGATCATCAGCATGGATCCCGTGCCCTGCGGGACGGCGAGCGCCACTGCGGCACCGACCACCAGGATGCCAAGGCACCCGGCAGTCTTGACGATGACGTCGTCGTACGTCATCCGGCCGATGTCGGCCGGTCCGGCAGCCGGACGGTTGTACAGGTCCTGGAGCTGTTCCTGGGTCATGCCCTGCTGCGCCGAATTCCACCCACCCTGGCCCGGGGCCTGGCCGTAGGTGTTCTGCCCATAGGGGTTCTGACCGTACGGGTTCTGGCCATACGGGGCCTGCGGGGCAGGCGGTGCCTGGGTGGCTTCGCGGAAATTCTTTCCGCTGAAGATCGGGTTTCCGCCAGTTGCCATTGCGGGTGTCCTCCAAAATAAGGGGGTGGGTGATGTTCCGGTGCGATGCGGACCACACGAAAAGGGATCTTGTATAGTCACGCTACCAATTCCCACGGCCGACGGGGAGGGATAGTTCCCCCAGGGAGCCGCCGCAACCGAACCGTGACCTTATTCGGCGGGATCTTCAGGCCCGGGATTGCCGCGTGGGAGCCGGTCGTCCGGGCCGTCGGGGACGCCGGTGCGCCTCGCACCGGTGCCGGCTGCCAGCACGGCGGCTGGTCCGTCACCACGGAAATCGTCGAGCCGCTGCGACGGGTCCCCCTTCGGCTCCGGCAGCGGGCCGGGGACCGGCGCCGGGGTTCCCGTGCCGCTGTTGACAGTGACGTCGTCGATATAGATGTCGGCCATTTGCTGATCGTGTTCGGAGCCGAGCTGGACCGTGTCGAGTGTCGTCGCGGAAATACTGACAGTGCCCGTGTAGACGGAACGCCCGTCCCACCAGATTTGGACGGTGGTCTGCGGACCGTTGGGGACCACGTGCATGACCAGCCGGTGCCAGGAGTCAGTGGGGACGTCCCGCCGCAACGTCGTGTACGCGAAGCCTGCCGGTGACGAGGTGCGGAGCACCAGCTCATGGGATATGTTCTGCCGGAAAACATCCAGGACGCGGACGCCGCCGGAAAAGAACCGGAAGTAAGGAACATTGTTCCCTGCCATTCCCTCAGCGGCGATATTGAACCATCCGTCCGCATACGCCTCGGTGTTCCCGGGGGCCAGACCCACGGTCAGCCTGGCGATGGAGCCGGGCGCGGCGGTGGTGTGCAGGCGTGCGGCACAACTGCCGGAGCGCGAGGGCCCGGTGGACACGGAGGCATTTCCGGTCCCTGCCGTCGTGACGCCGAATCCGTCCAAGGTGCCCGATTCAAAGCTGGAGGCTGCCGCCTGGATCCCGGGATAGGGGTCGGTGAGTGCCGCTGTGGAGGGAACGCAGGCCTGCGCCCCGGCGGTCTCGGGTCCGAGGCTCAGCGCCGGAATACCCAGGATCGCCAGCACAAGCGAACCCGCGAGGCACAGCTTGACCACCCGGTTCATCAGTCGGCCCTCCACGATCGGCCCCTGCCATCCACGCCGCCCCGTGTCCCAGGCCGATAGATCCGGCCAGCGGGTTCTGGACTTCGGTTCCGGACTTCCGCTCAGGACTTCGGTTCAGGCGCTCTTCGCACCATAACGCGCGAGGACTTGGAAAAAGCTTGGATTTGTCGGTTCCGCAGACCGGACGGGGCGTCGCCGGACGGCCTCACATGCCCCGGGTCGGCCGGGCGGACCGGGGCCGGGCCGGCCACTGTTTAGGCATACTCGGAATCAACAAAAGTTTTCTTTAGCAGGGCTACAGCACGGTGTCGCCGTGCCTACACGGTTGTTACCCGATCGCGACGTTCTCCCTGCTCGCAGCGGCATTCATTGCCTCCCACGGGCTGTAGCATAGGCCACACAGGGTGACGGACATCACAACGAACGACAGTTTTGCGAGGCGCTCGTCCCCTGACCGTTCGCAACGGTTGCAAAGGCGCAACCCACAGCACCCCCATGTGGAGGTTTTCAATTTGAGAAGCACAACGAGCGGCCTGTCGCAGAGACGGCGCGGCAGACTACTGAGGGCTGTGGGGGCAGTATTTGCCGCCATGGCTGCGCTACTGCTCATCGTTGCCCCGGCATCAAGCGCCACGACCCCGTCGCCGACACCATCCCCGTCGGCAACCCAGTTCACCAACAGCATCAGCGGCTTCCTGCGCGGCGACGACCGCGCACCGATCCCTGGGGTAACCATCACCGCCACAAGCGGCGATTTCACGGGAACCACGAAATCGGGACCCAACGGGGCCTGGACCATTGGCGTCCCCACCCAGGGGACCTACGAGGTCAAACTCGACGAGTCCACGCTTCCGCAGGGCATCAAACTGGCCGAGGGCCAGGAGAACCCCCGCAAGGTCACCTTCAGCCAGACCTCAAACCTCTCGGTGATCTTCACCTTTGGTAAGGGCATCGTCGTGGCGGAGGAGAACTTCGGGCAGAACCTGCTCAACCGGCTAGTGGCCGGCCTGAGCTTCGGCCTGTTGCTCGCCCTCGCGGCCGTGGGCCTGTCCCTGATCTTCGGCACTACCGGCCTGACCAACTTCGCCCACGGTGAAATGGTCACGCTGGGCGCGGTGCTGGTGTTCGCCTTCAACGCCATGCAGCTTCCGTTCTGGCTGGCCATCATCCTGGCGGTCATCGGCGGCGGCGTGTTCGGCTACGTCCAGGACGCGGGACTGTGGAAGCCACTGCGGCGCCGCGGAACCGGACTTGTTCCGATGATGATCGTCAGCATCGGCCTCGCCCTGTCCGTGCGCTACATCATCCAGTTCTATTTCGGCGGCGCCACCCAGCAGCTGCCGTTCGCCCAGAGCGTGGAAATCCTGATCGGCCCGATCTCGATCTCCCCCAACAACCTTTGGTCCCTCATCATCAGCGCCGTCGTGATCGCCGTCCTCGGCGTCGTTCTGCTCAAGACCCGCCTCGGCAAGGCCACCCGCGCGGTGGCCGACAACCCGGCCCTGGCCGCGGCCTCCGGCATCGACGTCGACTCCGTCATCCGGATCGTCTGGGTGGTCGGCGGCATGCTCGCCGCCCTCGGCGGCATCCTCTGGGCTTACTACCGGCCCGGCGTCACCTTCGACATGGGCTCGCAGATCCTGCTGCTCATCTTCGCCAGTGTCACCCTGGGCGGCCTCGGCACGGTCTGGGGCGCCCTGGTCGGTTCCATCATCGTCGGCATCTTCGTTGAGCTGACCACCGTGTTCGGCCTCGCAGCCGACCTCAAATACGTGGGAGCGTTGTTCATCATGATTGTTGTCCTCTTGTTCCGGCCTCAGGGCATTCTGGGCCGCCGCGAGCGCGTAGGTTAGGAGACAGCCATGGATTTCGGATTCATATTTTCCAGCGCCGCCGGCGAACTCTTCAGCCCGACGACAGCCGCCTACGCCCTGGCCACCCTCGGCCTCGCGGTCCACTTCGGCTACACCGGCCTGCTCAACTTCGGCCAGGCAGGCTTCATGGCAGTGGGTGCCTACGGCTTCGCCATCTCAACCCTGACGTTCCACGTGCCGTTCTTCGTCGGGCTGCTCATCGCCGTCGTCTGCTCCGCCATCTTCGCCCTGCTGCTCGGCATCCCGACGCTGCGGCTGCGGGCGGACTACCTGGCCATCGTGACCATCGCGGCGGCCGAAATCGTGCGCTATATCGTCACGACCAACCAGCTGACCGCCATTACCGGTTCGGCCAACGGCCTGGCGGCCTTCGAGGGCGACTTCTACGCGATGAACCCCTTCCCGCCGGGGACCTATGTCGGCATGAACAACCGTGACTTCTTCATCCGGGTCGTGGCCTGGGCAGTCGTGGCCTTGTTCTGCCTCATTGTCTGGCTGCTGATGCGCAGCCCTTGGGGCCGTGTGCTCAAGGGCATCCGCGAGGACGAGAACGCCGTCCGCTCGCTCGGCAAGAACGTGTACGCCTACAAGATGCAGTCCCTGATCATCGGCGGCGCGCTCGGAGCCCTGGCAGGCATGATCTTCACGATTCCCCGCGGCGCGGTTCAGCCTGCCAACTACGGCACGGAACTGACCTTCTTCCTGTACACGTGCCTGCTGCTCGGCGGCCTCGGCACTGTGCTCGGCCCGGTGGTCGGCGCCATGATCTTCTGGGTGGTGCTCTCGCTCACCCAGGGCATCCTCTACGGCCTGATCGAGTCGGGCACCATCACGTGGCTGAACACGGTCCAGGCCGGGCAGCTGCGGTACATCCTGGTAGGCGTGGCCCTCATGCTGCTGATGATCTTCAGGCCCCAGGGCGTTCTCGGCAATAAGAAGGAGCTGGCATTCGCATGAGCATTCCAAGCGAAGAGTCGCGCGAGGAACCCCGCACGTCGGAAGAAATCGACTACATGACGGACACCCGTCCGATCGCCGCCGGGGAGATCGCGCCCGGCTGCAAGAAGCGTGATCCGATCGTGGTGGCGGAAAACGTCACCCGCAGCTTCGGCGGCATCAACGCCGTCGACGTCCAGTACCTCGAGATCCCGCGGCACAAGATCACCGCATTGATTGGACCCAACGGCGCCGGCAAGACCACCTTGTTCAACCTCCTCACGGGATTCGACACCCCGAACTCGGGTACATGGCAGTTCGAAGGCCAGAGCCTCGCGGGTGTCTCCTCCTACAAGGTGGCCCGGATGGGAATGGTGCGCACGTTCCAGCTCACCAAGGTCATGGGCAAACTCACCGTCCTGGAGAACATGCGCCTCGGCGCCTCCAGCCAGTCCGGCGAGCGGCTGTCCAAGGCCTTGTTCAAGGGCATCTGGGGCGGCCAGGAAAAGAAGATCACCCAGGAAGCCAACGTGCTGCTGGAGAAGTTCAAACTGGACGCCAAGAGGGACGACTACGCAGCGTCACTCTCCGGCGGGCAGCGCAAGCTGCTGGAAATGGCCCGGTCCCTCATGGTCCGGCCCAAGCTGGTCATGCTCGACGAGCCGATGGCCGGCGTCAACCCGGCGCTGACGCAGTCGCTGCTGGACCACATCAAGAACCTCAAGGCCGAGGGCATGACCGTCTTGTTCGTTGAGCACGACATGAACATGGTCCGCCACATCGCCGACTGGGTGGTCGTGATGGCCGAAGGCAAGATCGTCGCCGAAGGGCCTCCCGCTGAGGTCATGAAGAACCCGGCAGTGATCGACGCCTACCTCGGCGCCCACCACGACGTCGATCTCGGCGACGCCGAGGGCATCAAGGAACTGGCCGCCGAACTGGTCGCCGACGACAAATCGATCGTCGGCACTGAAAACGCCGGCATCATCTCCGCCGACGTCCTCACCACCGAGGCGGAGGAAACGGAGACGAGCGGGACGACGCGCGGCCGCCGCAGCGCCGGAGAGCCGACCAGCGCCGACGAGCCGAACCGCACAGAGAAGGACACAGAATGAGCGCCACCAGCGCGGCACCGGCCGCCCAGCCCGCCTTCGATGGCGACTCGGTCGTGAAGGTCACCGATCTGGTGGCCGGCTACCTCCCCGGCGTCAACATCCTCAACGGCTGCAGCATCGAAGCCCGCAAGGGTGAGCTGATCGGCATCATCGGCCCCAACGGCGCCGGCAAGTCCACGCTGCTGAAGGCCATGTTCGGCCTGGTCAAGGTCCACTCCGGCTCGGTCGTGGTCCGCGGGCAGGACATCACCGGGCTCAAGGCCAACAAGCTGGTCACCAAGGGCGTCGGCTTCGTTCCGCAGAACAACAACGTGTTCGCCGCCCTGACCATCGAGGAAAACCTGCAGATGGGCATGTTCCAGCGGCCCAAGGACTTCGCTCAACGGTTCGACTTTGTCTCCGAACTGTTCCCGGAGCTCGGCAAACGGCGCGCCCAGCGGGCCGGCTCGCTCTCCGGAGGCGAACGCCAGATGGTCGCCATGGGGCGGGCCCTCATGATGGACCCCGCCGTGCTGCTGCTCGATGAGCCCTCCGCAGGCCTCTCCCCTGTCAAGCAGGATGAGACCTTCCTCCGGGTCCACGAGATCAACCGGGCCGGCGTCTCCGTCATCATGGTGGAGCAAAACGCGCGCCGTTGCCTGCAGATCTGCGACCGCGCCTACGTTCTGGACCAGGGCAAGGACGCTTACACAGGTACAGGCCGGGAACTTATGAAAGATCCCAAGGTCATCCAGCTCTACCTGGGGACGCTCGCAGACACTGTCGAATAGCGGTCGGCAGCATTCCCCGCAGGGGCCGTCACCAGCCGGTGGCGGCCTTCTGCGTGCCCGGCGTAATTCCGGTGCGTGAATCAGCGTGTGGTGCCGTCCGGGCGCCTCCGCAGCCACTTGCTCGGCGCCTGCGCTCGTTCCTCCCCGCCGGCCCCCTCCCCTCGCAAGCTCGGGCAGGGATCCCTGCCGCCGTGGGCCCACCCGGCGGCGTCACGCAGAGCGGACTTATGGGCACGCACCTAGCGGGCTAAGCCGGAATCCCGCCGTCGGCTGCTCCTGTGCTGGCCCAAAGCCTGCTGTGCGTGACGCCTGGGTCGCTCCCCCGGCGTGTCACCCGCCCCCGCACACAAAAGACCCCCGTCCGGACTGGACGGGGGTCTTTTGTTTGTCGGTGGGAAGCGGCTTACAGCTTGCCGAATTCTTCCTTGGCCGGCTTGTAAGTGTTGTCATCCTGGTAATCGTAGATGCCGATGTAGGCTTCGGTCGGGTCGCCGGCGTCGGAGAACGTTACGGGGCCGGACTGGCCGTCGTAGTCGATGTCCTTACCGTTGCGGAGCAGGGTGACGCAGGAGGGGAAGGTGTTGCACTTCTCGCCGCCTTCAGAGACTGCCTTGAGCTGCGCTGCGATGTCGGTACCCTTGATGCTCTTGGCGGCCTCGGCAGCCAGGGCGATCAGGTTCACGGCATCGTAGGACTCGCCCGCGTAGCTGTAGTCCTTCAGCGCCGGGTCGATCGTCAGGAGCTTCTTCTTGAAGTCATCCTTGGCGAAGGTGCCCGGGATGGTGCCCTGGGCGCCCTTGAGAGTTCCGGGCTGGAAGTCCTTGCTGTAGTCGGACATGTTGCCGTCCACCATGAAGATCTGGGTCGGCTTGACGCCCTTGCCCGTCATCAGCGGAACGATGCTCTTGGCCTGGTCGAAGGTGACCAGGGCAATGGCGTCCGGCTTGGCGGCGAGAACCTTGTCCACCTGGCTGCTGAACTGGGAATCGCCCTCATTGAAGAGCTCTTGAGCAACAACCTTGCCGCCGGCTGCCTCGAAAGAGGCCTGGATGTTCTTTGCAAGGCCGGTTCCGTAGGCGTCGTTCAGGACGATCATGCCGACCGTCTGGGCGCCACAGGTGGCCATGTAGTTGCCGAGGACCTTGCCCTGAAGCACGTCCGAGGGGGCGGTGCGCCAGTAGAGGCCCTTGTCATCCCACGAGGTGAAGTCCGGCGAGGTGTTGGCCGGGGAGAACTGGACGACGCCGGCGCCGGTGATCTGGTTGATCACGGTCTTGGAGACGCCCGAGGAGGCGGCGCCGACGATTGCGCTGACGCCCTGTCCGAGCAGTGCCGTGGTGGACTGGGTGGCGATGTCGGTCTTGGTGTCGCCGGAGTCGCGGTGGATGACCTCGACAGGCTTGCCCAGGACGCCGCCGGCGTCGTTGACCTCCTTGATGCCGAGGTTAACACCGGCAATTTCGGGCGGGCCGAGGAATGCCAGCGAACCCGTCGTCGGCAGGAGCGAGCCGATCTTCAGGGGTGTGGGGGTGGTGGTGGCCGAAGCCGGCACGGTGCCGGCTTCGCCGGCAGCGCTGGTACCGGCGCCGGTGGCGCTGGGCGCCGGGCATGCGATGCCGGCGGCCGCGGCTGAACTGGATCCCGACGAACTCGGGGCGGGTGAACCGCCACAAGCCGTAGCCAGAAGGGCGACGCCGAGGCTAAGCACTGTGAGCTTAGCGACGCGGGGCGCAACCCGGGGGAGTGAAGTCATGTACAAGCTCCTCGATCTAAAGGTGCGAACGGCCTTTGACGCGAAAGATCAGGTGTTCCTGATTCCACTTCAAGCTAGTGCAATTTCGACGTGAAAATAAGTGACTACGGTCACATCCTTATAACACTCGTTGCATAGAGGAAATCTGGAGGGTTGCAGCGCCCGCTGCAGGGCGGCGTGTAGCAAAGTGCCCCAGGTGGGACTCGAACCGACAACACGCGGATTTTAAATACGGTTTCCGGGTGCCTGTCCGGGTCTGGGTAGGTCCAAAATCCTTGTGTTCACAGGGAACTCAGTCTGCCCGAGTCCGCCTACGTCGGTCCACGCTTTCAAGAATGGTCACCGAGGTGGTCGCCAAATCGGGTGGGCTACGCGGGGAAGAAACACGGGGAGCCCGCTCCCCACCGGGACCCACCTCAGGTGCTCTGTGCGCTGCTGAGGCCGCTGCTTGTGGAACGTTCAGCCATGCTTTCGATCTGGGCTGAAAGCCTCTCAACTTGGGCCGACAGCTCGCGAATTTCCTCTCTCATCGGCTCTTCCTGGGTTTCAACCGCGGCGGTGGCACCTGCGGTAACGTGCTCCACCAGCCATGACGCTACGGCGGCGGTCACGACGCCGACAACGGCGATCCCTGAGAGCATCAATGCGCCGGCGACCACTCGCCCTGTAGCCGTGATCGGAAAGTGGTCGCCGTAACCCACCGTCGTGATGGTTGTCAGGGCCCACCACAGGGCATCCCAAAACGTCACGATGTTCGCATCTGGCTCGATCTTTTCAGCGTCGAGCACAGCCAAGGCCCCGCAATACGTCAGGAGGACAGCGGCGCCCAGGACGAACGCGATGATCCGTCCCCTCAAGGCGTTGCCGGCAGTCCGGTGCAGCACCTGGATTAGAGTCACGAGGCGCAGGAGCCGGAGGGGGCGCAACACCGGGAGAGCGAGGATAGCTAACTCGTGAATGTTCATGAGGAACCACTTGGCGCGCCGGCGGGCCAAGACCAGCATCACGAGGTAGTCGATGACGAAGGCGCCCCATGTTATGCCTATGACCTTATCCACGGTGGCTGCCGCGTCCCCGATGGGGTCACCAATAACTTGAACGGAATAGGCAGCGAGGAACACCAGAGCAGCACCCACCAACGGCCACTCAACTATGCTTTTCCAGCGATCTTGTCTCATCAGGCACATACTAGGCGACAGGTCCCTAGGCCAGCAGGAACCCGGCAGCCTACTCCCCCGCTGGATGGCGCGGAGCTGGCTACTCGATGAGTGGCCGTCTCCTGCCGCTCCATATTTTCTACAGGTTTCCCACAGGGCTGGGCCCGTAACGTCCGGTATAGCGACACGGGCTGAACGGTTCGTAGCCAGAAGGTCTAGCACACTGGCCTCCAGAAGGTTCGATTCCTTCGCAGCCCACATGCGGCCCGTCCTTGCCGTGAGACCCCAAGGACGAGCCGCACACAACGTACCGACGAGCCAAGCAGCGCGACTCACTCGAGCAGCACAGCGGAGGGCCTAGGTTGGGTACAGATTCCTGGCCTCCAGGTGGCCGGTGTCCCGGGCATGGCAAAAGACCTCCGATTCCCTTAAACCTAAAGGGAATCGGAGGTCTTTTCGTCTGTGCCCCAGGTGGGACTCGAACCCACAACACGCGGATTTTAAGTCCGCTGCCTCTGCCAATTGGGCTACTGGGGCGCCCGGTCAATGGTATCCCGTCGCCGACCGGATCAGCCCGAAAACGGGCCGGCGTAGCGGAAGGTGCCGCTAACGCCGCCGGGCCAGACGGCGAGCGGGAGCAGCTGGAAGTGCGCGCCCCAGCCGGCCTCCGGCGGTGCCACTCCGAGCGACGTGGACGGTACAAAGCCGAAGCGGGCGTAGTAGTCGGGGCTGCCCAGCAGCGCGATCCCCCGCTCCCCCGCGGCGTTGGCCCGTGCCACTGTCTCCTTCATGAGCGCGGTGCCGATGCCGTGGCGCTGCAGCCGCGGCACCACCCCGATCGGCCCGAGCCCGAGGAGCTCCAGCTCGCCCACCCAGCCGCGGGTGCTGATCACATGCCCCACGATTTCTCCGTTGAGCTCCGCAACGACGCTGAACTCGGGGAGATATTCCTGGCACTCGAACAGCCGGGCCAGCAGCTTCACCCCTTCGGGTTCGCCGTCGACGTGATGCCCGGTGACGGGCGAGATGGCAAACGCGGCGGCTGTGAGCGCGAGGATTTCCGGACGGTCCGCCGGTTCCTCGCTGCGCAGCACGAGTTCCGGTGCCGGCTTGTGCTCCCCATGGTCTGCGACGAGTTCGTGCAGAACCTCCAGCGCCCGGTCGGCGTCGGCCACGGGGACCAGCAGGTGGTCATGGTGGAAGCCGGCCAGGACGTTGCAGCTGATCTTCGCCTCGGTCAGGGCGGCGCTGACGGCCGCCGTCAGGCCGATCGCCTCGAGCGAAGAGTGCACCTGAAGCGTGATCCATGCTGCGACGAAGTCGTAGGAGAGCCCCAGGCTGTCCGCTTCCTCCCGTGTCAACACGACGGTCAACCCCTCTGCCTCGCGGACGGCTGCCGCGATGGCCCCGGCCAGGGGCTTGCCGTGCGGCCACAGGGCGTAGACGTACTCACCCTCGCGCAGTTCGGGGTGCATGGTGGCCAGGAGCGTGTGCAGGTCCTTTTCAGCTGTCATGGAGCCAGTCTAGGCGCGGGCGGTGCGCAGCCGTCCGCGCCGGACACCCCCGCGGCTGCCTGCGACGAAAACGGCGGCTGCTCCCCCGGAGGGGAACAGCCGCCGTCGTATGGCAACCGCCGGAGCGCTCGAAGCCGTTACGGCCAGGAACTATTTGGCGTCTGCCGGAACCGAGTCATTCGATGCCGCCGGGGTGCCGGCCTTGGCTTCAGGCTTGGCTTCGGCCTTGGCAGCCTCCGGGGCCGCGGGCTTCGGGGCCGGCGTCGCTGCGGCCACGAAGGCGCCGCGCGGGTTGTCCAGGTCCATCAGCTGCGTGGTGTCGCGGCCCAGGAAGAAGGCCCACAGCCAGCCGGAGATCACGCGGATCTTGCGCTCCACGGTGGGGATGGCCATGCCGTGGTAGCCACGGTGCGCCAGCCAGGCCAGCGGGCCCTTGAGGCCGATGCGGCCAAGCAGGTTGATGTTCGCCACACCCTTCCATTCGCCGAAGCCGGCGACGGCGCCCAGGTTCTTGTGCTTGTAGTCCTTGAGCGGCTTGTCCCAGCGGGAGGCCCACAGGTTCTTGGCCAAGCGCTTGGACTGGCGCAGCGCGTGCTGGGCGTTCGGCACGCAGGTGCCGTCCGGCAGGCCGCTGCCCGTGAGGTCGGGGACGGCGGCGACGTCACCGGCAGCCCAGGCGTTGTCGATGATGCCCTCGTCGCCTGCGATGCGCAGGTCTGCCAGGACGCGGACGCGGCCGCGCGGCTCGAGCGGGAAGTCGGTGGAGCGGACCATCGGGTTGGCCTGCACGCCGGCAGTCCAGACCAGGGTGTCAGTCTCGAATTCCTGGGCCGGGCTCTTGTCCGGGAGGTTGATGAGCTTCAGGGAGCCCTCGGCGTTGTCGAGGGAGGTGTTCAGCAGCACCTCGATGCCGCGGCTGCGGAGGTGCTCGACGACCCATTCCGCCTGCGGCGCCGTGACCTCGGGCATGATGCGGCCCATGGCCTCGACCAGGACGAAGCGGACTTCTTCCTGCTTGATGCGCGGGTTGTTCTTGACCGCGGCGCGGGCCAGGTCTTCCATTTCGGTGATGCACTCGATGCCGGCGAAGCCGCCGCCGACGACGACGAACGTCAGGGCGCGGGCACGCTCAACGGGGTCCGTCATGAGCGAGCCGGTCTCGATGCGCTCGAGAACCTTGTTGCGCAGGGCGACAGCCTCTTCGATGGTCTTCAGGCCGATGCCCTTTTCCGCGAGGCCCTTGATCGGGAACGTGCGGGTGATGGCGCCAGCGGCCAGGACGACGTCGAAGTAGGGAACCTCGAAGGTGTCGCCACCGTCGGAGGGTGCGACCACTGCCGTGCGGTTGGCGTGGTCGATTGAGGTGACGCGGCCCTGGATGAGCTCCGTCTGCTTCAGGTGCTGGCGGTGCGAGACGACTGCGTGGCGCGCCTCGATGTTGCCGCCAGCAACTTCCGGCAGGAAGGGCTGGTAGGTCATGTAGGGCAGGGGATCCACGAGGGTGACGATGCCACCAGCATTCGCGATCTTTTTCTGAAGTTTGAGGGCTACATACAGGCCGACGTACCCGCCGCCGACGACGAGTACCCGGGGACGGTCCTGGAGCTGAAGGGAGGATGCCATGCGTCAAGAATACCGTAGTTTGTGAAAACCTTCACTAACTATGACGGGTTGCTGGAGTCCACCGGCTTCTCGGTCCCGGTTTCGGCCCCACGTTCGGCCTTGTCCGGGCCGCGTTCGGACCCGGGTTCCGACTTGTCTGGGCTGGGTTCGGACTTGGGTTCAGACTTGACCGGCCCGTCCGGCCCGTCCTTCGGGGACGTTCGCATGGCGGCCCGCAACTGGACGGCAGCGGCCACCACGATTCCCACGAGCAGGCACCCGAAGCCCAGGACCACCGCGGCCGGCAGGGCGTTGTCCAACCGGGACGGCTTCTCCGCGACCGGCACGGTCGCTTCGGGCAGGGTGGGCACAGCGCTGGAGGGGGAGGGCGCCGCAGCCGGTGCCTTCGTGGCGAGGTTTCCGCGCCGGTGGACCCGGATCCAGTCCGAAATCGATCCCAGCGGATTTGCCTTGGTTTCCGGGACATCAGCCTTGAGGGCGGCCTCGGCGTTCAGTACGCCGAAGCCGTAGAGCGGATCCTTCCCGGGGGCCCCGGCATCCTTGGCCGTGCTGACGATCCGGTTGATGACCTGGCTCGCGGACATCTCGGGCCATTTGGAGCGGATCAGGGCAGCGACGCCGGAAACGATGGGCGTGGCCCCGGAAGTGCCCGCCCACTCGGCATAGCCACCGGCGGGCATGCCGCCGACCAGGTCCTCGGCGGGAGCGGCGACCCCGATGCTGATGCCCTGTGAGGAGGAATCGATGCTGGCCGCGCCCTTGCGGTCCAGGCCTGCGACCGTCAGGACGCCGGGAATCGTGGCAGGCGCGCCGACCTGGATGTTGCCGCCCACGCGGTTGCCCGCAGCGGCGACGATCACGACGTCCTTCTGCTCGGCGTAGAGGAATGCTGCGTCCCAGCTCTGCGGCCATTCCGGCGACGTGCTGCCGAGGGAGATGTTAATGACGCGTGCGCCGTTGTCGACGGCCCAGCGCACCGCCTCCGGGATCTGGTCCTGGTCGCTCTTGCCGCCCGGGTTGGCGGAGCCCAGCCAGGTGGAGACGGACAGCAACTGGGCTTCCGGGGCGACGCCGACGATCCCGTCAGGGCCAACGGCGGGGCCCGAGCTGGGTTTGGCGCTGGCGCTCGGTTTAGCGCTCGGTTCGGGCGACTGATGCCCGCGCCCAGCGAGCATGGTGGCCACCAGGGTGCCGTGTTCGGGTTTGGCACCGATGCTCGCCTGGCCGTTGGCACTGCCGGCGTCGGAAATGTCGGAGCCCCCGGCGAGCACGCCAGCCAGGTCCGGATGCTTGCCGTCCACGCCGCTGTCAATCACGGCGACTTTGACGCCGGCGCCCTTGGAAACGTCCCAGGCTTTGGTGATGCCGGACTCGGCGAGCCAGTATTCCTTGTCCCGCCAGGAGTCGGCGTAGGCGGGCGCGGCTGAGGTCAGCGCCGCGGTGGACGCTCCGCCGGCAAGGGCCAAGGCCATCAACGCGGAGGCGGTCCGGCGGCCTGTTGCTCTGGTCATTCAGGTCCTATCGGCGGTTGCACCAGCGGCGCGGCGCGCGGGGCGCAGCTGCTGGGCGGGATCATCGGATGCTGAGGGCAATACCGTCAAGAATATCGTGTTCACTGGCTACTGCCGTGGTGATGCGGCCGCCCGTGACATCGGCCAGGCGTTGCAGGACCCTCCGCCACACGAGGCCGCCGGCGCCGATCACGTCCACCCGGCCGGGGTGCATGTACGGCAGCGCGGCCCGCTCCTCCCGGGTCATCTCGAGCAACTCGGTGCATGCCTTCCGGACCGCATCCAGGTCCAGTTCGGTGCCGTGGATCGCGGCCGGCGAATACTCCGGCAGGCGCAGCGCATGCGCCGTGATGGTGGTGACGGAGCCCGCCACGCCGACGACGACGGTGGTGCGTTCCAGCGGAACGGTTTGTGCCGCCTCGCTGATGGCGGCGTCGACGTCGGCCTCTGCCGCAGCGATCTGCTCCGGGGTGGGCGGATCGCTGCGCAGGTGCCGTTCGGTCATCCGGACGCAGCCGACGTCGACCGAGCGGGCGGCGATGACGCCGTCGGCGTTGCCCAGCACGAACTCCGTGCTTCCGCCGCCGAGGTCTACCACCAGGACGGGGTCCTCGCCTCGGGAGGGCAGGACACTGCTGGCGCCGGCGAAGGACAGTGCGGCTTCTTCGTCGCCGGTGATTACCTCGGGCTCGACGCCGAGGATGGCGCGGATGCCGTCGACGAAGACCTGCCGGTTGCGGGCATCGCGGGTGGCGGAGGTGGCCACGAAACGCACCTGCTCGACTCCGTGCTCGCGGATGAGGGCAGCGTAGTCCCGGGTCGCGGCGAACGTGCGCTCGAGCGCTTCCTGGGCCAGTTCGCCCGTGGAATCCACGCCCTGGCCCAGCCGGACCACGCGCATTTCCCGCACGATGTCGGTCAGCCGCGGTGTGGGCTGCCCTGTTGCGCCGCCTGCGGCTGTGGCCGCGCCCGTGTTCACGTCTGCGTTTACGTCCGCGATCAGCAGGCGGATGGAGTTGGTGCCGCAGTCAATGGCCGCCACCCGGGTCACTTGGACTCCCCCGTGCCGGCCGTGCTGGCGGTCTCTCCCGTGCCGGGGGTGCCGGCGGTGTCTCCTGCGCCGGCGGTGCCGCGGGATTTGCGGACCGGGGCGGGCCGGCCCACGATCTCCGGCAGGCCTTGGGGTCCATGGCGGCTGAGGTCCCGGGACGGTGCCTCGCCGCCGGTGTCCCAGGCGCCGTCGCAGTAGCACCGGTCCACGGTCCACCATTCGGCGATGGCCGCGATCGATTCGTCACCGAGCGGGTTCACGCCGGGGCCGGCGGCCAGCGAGTGCCCCACGAGGACGTGCAGGCATTTGACGCGGGTCGGCATTCCGCCGGCCGAGACGCCGTCGATTTCCGGAACGGCACCGATGCCGCAACGCGCGCCGATCTCGGCACGGGAGGCCAGATAGGCCTCGTGGGCGGCGCGGTACCGGGCCGCGAGGCCGGCGTCGGCGGCGAGCCGGTCGTTCATTTCGTTCATCAGCCCGGCTGCCTCCAGCCGCGACACCGCCGCGGTGATCACCGGGTGCGTGAGGTAAAAGGTGGTGGGGAACGGCGTCCCGTTGCTGAGCCGCGGCGAGGTGGCGGCCACGAGTGGGTTTCCGCAGACGCAGCGGGCCGGGATCTCGACAACATCCCGCACGGGTCGGCCCAGCTGGCGGCTCAAGACCTCGAGGTCCTGCGGCGACGGCAGGCGGGAGGCCTCTGGGGCGTTTGCCCTGTGCCGTGGCGCCGACGCCGGGGCGCCGCCGTTCTTGTCCGGTCGGTTCTGGTCCACTCGGTTCTCGTCCACGGGAGTGGCACCTTCCTGCCCGGTTCCGGATTGTCCGCGGGACAATCCCGGCGGCGGGCGCCGCTTCTAGTCTGTTGCCGATCGCCTGATGGACTCCCAGAGGGAGTCCACCCACGGCAGGTTGGCCGGGTCTTGTGCTGATGCTGCACCCGCCGTGCCACTGGACTGCGCGGCAGGAAGATCGCTGCCGAATACCCAGTAGCCCGTCTCTCCGGGCATAACCATGTTAATGCGGTCGCGGGCCTGCTGTTTCACGAAGTTGGGATCCTGCCACCGCGACACCTGGCGTTTGAGGTCCTCCTGCTTGGTCTGTTTGGCCGCGATATCGGCCTGCAGCGCCGCGATTTCGGCGCGTTTGTCGAGGAAGATCTTCACGGTGGGGGCCAGCAGGATGGTGATGGCAATCATGACGACGCCCAGGGCAAGCAGCCGGCCGGAGAACGCTTTGGCGGGCACTGGATCGAGGGATTCGTCGGCACTGCCTGCCGCGGTCCGGCCCGTTGCCTTGCCGGCAGCTTTCCCCGGCGCCGGCCGGGTTGCGGGTTTCGTGGCCGGCGCTGCCGCGGAACCGTTGGCGGCCGGCTTGCCCGCTGCGGGTGCTGCGGCACGTGGAGAGGCCGGAGCAGCGCCGCGGGGCGTGGCCGGCGCCCCGCTGCGGGAGCCGCCAAAGTCCGCCTGGATGACTTCGCCGCCGTCGTCTGTTGCCCCCAAACTTGTGGCCGCAGGCTTGGTGGGTGCAGCCTTGGTGGGCGCAGGCGTAGCCCGGGGAACATTCGGGCGTCGGGTAGCCATGTCACTCCTTCAAAAGCGGGCCAAAACAGAACCGGTGGCCATGGTCTTTCAACCATAGCCACCGGTCACCGGTTTTCGCGGCTAACTAGCCTTTGAAACGCGGGAACGCGCTGCGTCCGGCGTACCGTGCGGCGTCGTCGAGTTCCTCTTCGATGCGCAGCAGCTGGTTGTACTTGGCAACGCGCTCGGAGCGGGCCGGGGCACCGGTCTTGATCTGTCCCGCGTTGGTGGCAACGGAGATGTCAGCAATGGTGGTGTCCTCGGTTTCGCCGGAGCGGTGCGAGGTGATGGTGGTGTAACCGGCACGCTGGGCCAGTGACACGGCGTCCAGTGTCTCGGTCAAGGAACCGATCTGGTTGACCTTGACGAGCAGCGAGTTCGCCGTCTGGGTGTCGATGCCGCGCTGCAGGATGGCCGGGTTGGTGACGAAAAGGTCATCGCCCACGAGCTGGACCTTGTCGCCGATGGTGTCGGTGAGGGTCTTCCAGCCTTCCCAGTCGTTCTCGTCCAGCGGGTCCTCGATGGAAACCAGCGGGTAGTCGGCCACGAGCTCGGCGTAGTAGGCGCTCATCTCGGTGGCGGAAAGTGCCTTGCCTTCGAACTGGTAGGCGCCGTCCTTGAAGAACTCGGAGGAGGCGACGTCCAGGGCCAGGGCGATGTCCTTGCCCGGGGTGTAGCCGGCGTTCTTGATGGCTTCCTGGATCAGGTCCAGGGCGGCACGGTTGGACGGCAGGTTCGGCGCGAAGCCGCCCTCGTCGCCCAGGCCGGTGGACAGGCCCTTGGCCTGCAGGACGGACTTGAGGTTGTGGTAGACCTCGACACCCCAGCGCAGGCCCTCGGAGAAGGTTTCCGCGCCGATCGGGACAATCATGAATTCCTGGATGTCCACGTCAGAGTCGGCGTGCGAGCCACCGTTGAGGATGTTCATCAGCGGCACGGGCAGGACGTGCGCGTTGGGGCCGCCGAGGTACTTGTACAGCGGCAGGTCCGCGGAGGCGGCGGCAGCGTTGGCCACGGCCAGCGAGACACCCAGGATGGCGTTGGCGCCCAGCTTGCCCTTGTTGGGGGTGCCGTCCAGGTCGATCATGGCCTGGTCGATGCTGCGCTGGTCGGTCGCGTCGAAACCGGTCAGGGCCGGGGCGATCTGGTCGATGACCGCGTCGACCGCCTTCTGGACGCCCTTGCCGAGGTAGCGGCCCTTGTCACCGTCGCGGAGCTCAACGGCCTCGTGCTCGCCGGTGGAAGCGCCGGAGGGAACTGCTGCGCGGCCGATCTGGCCGTCCGAGAGCAGGACTTCAACTTCTACGGTCGGGTTGCCACGGGAATCGAGGATTTCGCGGGCGTGGATGGCATCGATAAGCGCCATGGATATGCTCCTTTGGGTGAAGCGATCTGCAGGGAATCTGACTGCTTGGACTCTGGCTGTGCGTGAAGCTGGAAAGCCGACGTCGTCGTCGCTACTAGCGTAGTCGAGAGTGGCGCAGGTTACGGAAACCTATCCAAACCCCGGACGTCATGATGCGGCCGCATCTTTTCTATGGCAGGTTTTCTAGGGCAGGTTTCTAGGGCAGGTTTTCTAGGGTAGGGCGCCGTTGCTGTCCTGAAAGCGGCGGAGGGCTCCGCGGAGGGCCCGCTCGGCGTCGAGCCCGCTGGCCCGGGCACCGGCCACGATCCCGAACAGCAGGTCGCCGAGTTCCGCCTCGGTGGCCGGGATCTCGACGCCGGTACCGCCCGCAGCCGGTGCCAGGTGCGCGCGTTCGGCCCGGTCCAGGAGCTTTTGGGCCCGGGCCAGGGCCGGCAGCGCGGCGGGAACGCCGTCGAAGACGTGGCCGCGTTCGGGCTTCTCGGCCTTCTTGACGGCATCCCATTTCAGGATGATCTCCTCCACGGTTGCCGGGAAGGAATCCTGCAGCGAACCGTCGGGCCGGAACACGTGCGGGTTGCGCCGGATCATCTTGTCCGACAGGGCGCGGGCGACGTCGTCGAGGCCGAAGGCGCCACGTTCCTCGGCGAGGCGGGCATGCAGGACCACCTGAAGCAGCACGTCGCCCAGCTCGGACTTGAGTTCGGCGTCGCCGCCGGCCGTCTCGATGGTCTCAGCGACCTCGTAGGCCTCCTCCAGGAGGTACTCCACGAGGGATTCGTGGGTGAGGGCACCCATCCAGGGGCAGTGCTCGCGCAGGGCCGCAATCAAAGCGACGAGCCCCTGGACGGGTGAAGTGTCCTCGTTAGCCAAGGTCGGAGTAGGCCTCGTTGATGTATTCCACGAGGGCTTCCTTCTCCTCGAGCGGGAGGAAGGCGGCCTCGGCTGCGTTCAGCGTCAGTTCCAGCAGGTCATCGAGGTCGTAGTCGAACGTCTCGACGAGCAGCTCGAACTCGTCCGTCAGCGTGACTCCACTCATGAGCCGGTTGTCGGTGTTAATGGTGACGTTGAAGCCGAGCTGGTAGAGCATGTCCAGCGGGTGGCTTTCGATGCCGTCGCCGAAGCCGGCGATGGCGCCGGTCTGCAGGTTCGAGGAGGGGCAGATCTCCAGGGCGATGCCGCGGTCGCGGACCCAGCTGGCGAGCTCGCCCAGGGTCACCATGCCGATGGTGTCGTTGACTTCGTCGCCCTCGGCGATGTCGTCCTCTTCGAATTCGATCGTGACGTCCTCGGCGATCCGCACGCCGTGGCCCAGGCGCAGGGCCCGGCCGTCGACAAGCGCCGACTGGATGCTTTCCAGGCCGGCGGCTTCACCCGCATGGACGGTGGCCGGGAAGTTGTGCTGGGCGAGATAGGTGAAGGCGTCTTTGAAACGGGACGGCAGGAAGCCGTCCTCGGCACCGGCGATGTCGAAGCCGACGGCGCCGTTGTTGCGGTGCCGGACAGCCAGTTCGGCGATCTCCTGGCCGCGGTCAGCGTGGCGCATGGCGGTGATGAGCTGGCCCACCTGGATGTCGCGGCCGGTCTCGGCCACGGCGTCCACGCCGGCTTCGAGGCCTGCCTGCACGGCCTCCACCACTTCGTCCAGGCTCAGGCCCTTCTGCAGGTGCTGTTCGGGTGCCCAGCGCACTTCGCCGTACACCACGCCGTCGTCGGCCAGGTCTTCGACGAATTCCTTCGCGACGCGGAACAGGCCTTCTTTGGTCTGCATCACGGCGATGGTGTGGTCGAAGGTCTCGAGGTACCGGACCAAGGAGCCGGAGTCGGCGGATTCGCGGAACCACTCCCCCAGCGCGACGGGGTCAGTCGAGGGCAGCGTGTGGCCGACGGCCTCCGCGAGTTCAATGATGGTGGCCGGGCGGAGTCCGCCGTCCAGGTGGTCGTGCAGGGAAACCTTGGGAAGGACCTTCAGGTCGAAGTCAAGGTCAGGGGCAGCGTCAGGAATAGTCTCAGTCACGTTCCAACCATAGGGTCGCCGGGCGCGGGAAGCTACTTTCTGGATACTCCGGCCTCAGTGGGCGGACCGGCCAGCATAGTGCCGCGCATGCCCGCCGCCCGTTCCCCGGAAGCGGGTTCCGGGACGTGATCGGCATCGGCCGGGGCCGGACGGGCGTCGTTGCGGCCAAGGCGCTTGTGCCACCAGCGCAGGAGGTGGTCAATGAGGACACCGAGCACGATGGCGAACACCACCGCGATCCCCGCGCTGAGGAGCGGGTTATGGTGCAGCCACGGGAAGGAACTGGCCAGGACGCCGATGCCGATCGAGTAGGCCACCCACGTGAAGCACGCGAACGCGTCCAGGAAGAAGAATCTCCGGTGCGGGAACGCCGTCGTGCCCGCCACATAGTTGACCGCGACACGACCCCACGGAATGTACCGGGCGGTGAAGATCAAGACGGCGCCGCGCTTCTCGAGCTCATAGTGTGCCCACCCGAAGACTTTTTGGACCTTGGGTTTGCGCATCCAGCGGAACCGCTCGAGGCCGATCTTGCGGCCGAGCATGTAGGCCATGTTGTCGCCGGCGATGGCTCCAACGAGGGCAGTGAGGCCGAGGATCCACAAGTTGGGCTGGCCGCTGTGCAGGGAGTACGCCGCTAGGGCAACGATGAGGGTCTCGCTGGGGACCACCATCGCGAAGCCGTCCACGAAGAAGAAGACCAGCAAAAGGGGGTAGATCCACCACTGGCCAGCGGCATGGAGCACGGCCTCGTTAATGAACTCCATGCGGGCGGTGCTCCTTGATGACTGGGAACGGACAACTAAGCCGTACCGTACATGCGATGACAGTGGGTGGAACGTTGGAGGACGTGCGCCACCAAACGTGACGCAAATCGCTCCTTAGTGTCCCATGGGCGGTGCCAATCCGCCTAGGACTCGACGGGCGGAACGGAACGCGTCGGTTCCTCCGGCGTGCGGCCGCGCACCTTGCTGATCACGCGGTCCAGGATGATGCCCAGGACAATGGCGCAGATGATCGCAATGGCCGCGGCCAGCACATGGTTTTTCTGAAACCACGGCCCAACAGACAGTCCGATCCCCACCGAGTAGCCGGCCCACAGCAGTGCCGAAAGTACCGTCAGGCTGATGAATCTGGGCCGCGGGTAGTGCGTGGCGCCGGCGGTCAGGTTGACGGCCACCCGTCCGATCGGGACGAAGCGCGCCACGAGGATCAATGAGGCGGGCCGTTTCCGCAGTTCCCGTCCGGCCCAGCGGAAGGCTGCCTGCATGCGGGGACCCCGCTGCCAGGCCCAGCGCCGCGTTCCGGTCCCGCGGCCGATCAGGTATGCCACGTTGTCGCCCAGAAATGCGCCTGCGGCGGCGGTGGCCATCAGGAGCGCCGGATTGGGAACATCCGCCGTGGCGGCGACCGCAGCCAGGCCCACCACCACCGACTCGCTCGGGATCGGTGGAAAGAAGCCGTCGATCACGCAGCAGGCGAAAACCAGGAACAGGACCCAGGGTTGCCCTGCGGCGGCGAGGATGAAGTCGTTGATTGCCTGCACAGCTTCCTTCCGCGCGGCGGGGCCAGATAGATCCAAGCGCAGGCTCGGCCGGAGCCGGGCCTGCGCTTGCAAGAGTACTGCGGTGGAGCCAGTGTTGTGGAGTCAGTGTACCGAAGGTCGCTACCGCCGGTTGCCCTATCACTTGTGGCGGCTAAACCCGGGGTTTGGGGACCAAAAGTGATAGGGCAACGGGCTAGGCGATGCGGTCGATGATGAGCTTCTGGGCGGGTCGGGAGCCCTCCGGTGCGATCAGGGCGGCGTGTTCGAGCGCTTCCTTGGCCCGCTCGAACTTCTCCGGGGTGTCCGTCAGGAGGGTCATGAGCGGTTCGCCCGCCCGGACCGTGGCACCGGGCTTGGCGTGCATCCGCACTCCGGCCCCGGCCTGGACCTGGTCCTCCTTGCGGGCGCGTCCGGCGCCGAGCCGCCAGGCCGCGACGCCGACGGCCATCGCGTCGAGCTCCACCAGGACGCCGTCGGCCGGGGCGTAGATGACCTCGGATTCCTTGGCAACCGGGAGCTTGGCGCCCGGGTCCCCGCCCTGGGCCTGGATCATCCGGTTCCAGACGTCCATGGCCCGGCCGTCCCGCAGGGCAGCCCGGGGATCGGCGTCGCGGACGCCGGCGCAGGCCAGCATTTCCTCCGCGAGCCGGACGGTGAGTTCGACGACGTCGTCCGGGCCTCCCCCGGCGAGGACCTCCACGGATTCCTCAACCTCGATCGCGTTGCCCGCGGTGAGGCCCAGGGGCGTGTTCATGTTGGTGAGCAGGGCCACCGTGTTGACGCCCGCGTCCTTGCCCAGGGCCACCATGGTCTCGGCCAGTTCGCGGGCACGGGCCTCGTCCTTCATGAACGCGCCGCTGCCCACCTTGACGTCGAGCACCAGCGAACCGGTGCCTTCGGCGATCTTCTTGCTCATGATCGAGGAGGCGATCAGCGGGATGGCCTCCACGGTCCCGGTGACGTCGCGGAGCGCATAGAGCTTCTTGTCCGCCGGGGCCAGTCCCGCGCCGGCCGCGCAAATGACAGCGCCGACGTCCTGGAGCTGGGCCATCATTTCCTCATTGCTCAGGGCCGCACGCCAGCCCGGGATGGACTCGAGCTTGTCCAGGGTGCCGCCGGTGTGGCCGAGGCCGCGGCCCGAGAGCTGCGGCACGGCCACGCCGAAGACCGCCACCAGGGGCGCCAGCGGCAGGGTGATCTTGTCCCCGACGCCGCCGGTGGAGTGCTTGTCCGACGTCGCCTTGACGCCGCCGTCGGGCCTGCGCAGGCTGGAGAAGTCCATCCGCTCGCCGGAGGCGATCATGGCCGCGGTCCAGCGGGAGATCTCGGCCCGGTCCATGCCGTTGAGCAGGATGGCCATGTTCAGGGCGGCCATCTGTTCGTCGGCGATGGCGCCGCGGGTGTACGCGTCGATCGTCCAGTCGATCTGGGCCGGGCTGAGCACGCCCTTGTCCCGCTTGATGCGGATGATGTCGACGGCGTCGAACGCTTCGGTATTGCTGGTGGTCTGAGTCACTTGGGTCACCGGGGTTCCTCCAGGTGTTGGGGGCCAAAGGCATCGGGAAGGACCTGGTCCATGGTCTTGATTCCCTGCGTGGTCATGAGCTCCATGTCCGGAGCCCGGAATTCGTAGAGCAGCTGGCGGCAGCGCCCGCACGGCATGAGGACGTTCCCGCCGGCGTCGACGCAGTAGAAGGCGCGGAGCTTTCCCCCGCCGGTCATCTGCAGATTGCCCACCAGGGCGCACTCGGCGCACAGGGTCAGCCCGTAGCTGGCGTTTTCGACGTTGCAGCCGCTGACGATCCGCCCGTCTCCGGTGAGGGCCGCGGCCCCCACCGGAAACTTCGAATACGGCGCGTAGGCGTTCTTCATGGCGGACACCGCAGCGGCTTCGAGCGCTGCCCAGTCGACGTCGATGCTGTCCATTCTCAGCCCTTGATGTACGGTATGCCGTCGGCGGCCGGCGGCCTGGAGCGGCCGACGAGCCCTGCCACGGCGAACACGGTCACGACGTACGGCAACATGGCCATGAACTGGCTCGGCACGGGGGTGCCGATGATCGTCACGATGCTTTGCAGGTTGTCGGCGAAGCCGAACAACAGCGCGGCGAAGAACGCCCCGATCGGGTTCCAGCGGCCCAGGATCATGGCGGCGAGGGCAATGAAGCCGCGGCCGCCGGAGATTTCCTTGGTGAAACTGTCGATCGCCACGAGGGTGAAGAACGATCCGCCGATTCCGGCGACGGCCCCGCCGATCGTGACGTTCCAGAAACGGGTCGCGTTGACGTTGATACCCAGAGTGTCAGCCGCCTGCGGGTGCTCGCCCACGGCACGGACGCGCAGGCCCCACTTCGTCTTGAACAGCGCGACCCAGATCACGATCACGGCCACATACATCAAGTAGCCCACCACGGACTGCTTGAACAGGATGGGCCCGATGATCGGGATGCCGGACAGGACCGGGATATCGATGATGGGCAGCTCGGCGGGCGAGTTGTATTTCTCGGGGTCCGACTGCATCACGGTGGTGAACAGGAAGCCGGTGAGCCCGGAGACCAGCACGTTGAGCACGACGCCGACGATGATCTGGTTGACCACATACTTGATGCTGAACAGCGCCAGCACCATGGAGACCAGGGCGCCTGCCACGGCCGCAGCAAGCAGGCCCAGGTAGGGGTTGTGCGTCAGGCTGGCGACGAGTGCGGCCGTGAAGGCACCGCCCAGGAGCTGGCCTTCGATGGCGATGTTGACGACGCCGGCGCGTTCGCACAGCACGCCCGAGAGGGAGCCGAAGACGATCGGCACGGCGAGTGTCACGGACCCGGCGATGAGGCCGGCCAGCGAAATGCTGGGGGTCCGGGCGCCGCCCACCACCCAGATCAGGAATGCGAGCACGAACACGACGGTGAACACGGCCGGAAGCCAGCTCGGCGGCCGGACGTTATTTCTCGCCTTCAGGACCAAGGCGTAGCCAGCGAGGCCCAGCAGGATCATGGAGAGCACAATGCCGGACAGGAACGCGGGCACTTCGATCGCCGGCAACTGGAAGAAGTCTCCGCCGGAGGAAACGCCGAACTTGGCGTTCGCCTGCGGGCCCAGCAGGCCGAAGAAGATGAAGGCGACGGTGGCCAGCACCGCCAGCGTGACCGGCAGCTTCCAGGTTACGGGCTTCGCGGACACCGCGGGCCTGCGGCTCTTGTCAGGCTGGGATTCTCCCTGGACGGGCGAGGTTGCTGTTGTGCTCATGCGGCACCTCCGGTGGTTGCGGCCTGCTTGGTTTTGCCGGCGGTGGCGGCCTTCTTCTTGCGCGGGTTCAGTCCGAAGATCGACCGGACCAGGGGCGGCGCCGCGATGAACAGCACAATGAGCGACTGGACCACGAGGACGATGTCGATCGGAGTTCCGGTCTGGATCTGCATCTGGACGGCGCCGGCGCGGAAGGCGCCGAACAGCAGGCCTGCGGCAAAGGTACCCCACGGGGACGAACGTCCCAGCAGGGCCACTGTGATCGCGTCAAAGCCGTAGGTTGCCGCGACACCATCGGTCAGGACCTTCTCGGTGCCTGCCACCTGCGCCACACCGGCCAGGCCGGCCAGGCCACCGGCAATGGTCATCACCAGGATGGTGGCCCGGGAGACGTTGATGCCGGCAGTGAGAGCTGCCTTGGGGTTGGCCCCGACGGCGCGGAACTCGAACCCGAGCGTGGAGCGGTTCAGCAGCCACGAAACAAACACGGTGGCCGCAATGGCCAGCAGGAATCCCAGGTGCAGCCGGTACTGGCTGCCAAAGAGCAGCGGGTACGCGGCGCTCGGGTCCAGGATCGGCGAGATCGGTGTGTCCGCCCCCGGACGCTGGAACAGATCCGTGTCCAGCAAGTAGCGCAGGAAATACAGGGCGATGTAGTTGAACATGATGGTCACGATGACCTCGTGGGCGCCCGTCCTGGCTTTGAGCACGCCGACGATGCCGCCCCAAACAGCGCCGCCGACGACGCCGGCCACGAGGACCAGCAGCAGGTGCAGCCCAACCGGCAGGTGCAGCGCGAAGCCGACCCACGAGGCGAGGATGCCGGCCATGATGATCTGGCCCTGCGCACCGATGTTGAACAGGCCCGCGCGGAAGGCCAGGGCGACGCCGAGGCCTGCGGTGATCAGCGGGGTGGCGATGGTCAGCGTCTCCATGAGGGGGGCGAACTGTCCAGCCACGCCGGCCCCACGGGGATTGAAGACCGCACCCTGGAAGAGCGCGACGTACGAGCCGGTGGCGGCGGACCAGACGGCGGTGAGGAAATCAGTGGGCCGGGCAAAGAGATAGCCGGCCGTGGTGCCGACCACCTTGTCTGTCATGGCGATGAGCAGGCCGCCCAGGATCAGTGCGAGCAGCACCGCCAGGATGGTCACGATGCCATTGCCGGTGAAGATCTTGCGCAGCAGCGATTCTTCTTCCGGGGCGCCGGGAAGGGATCCGCTCTGGGTGGAGACGGGAACGGCCGATGGCTGGTGGGCTCCGCCCGCGGTGTCCAGGGAGGTGACGAAGGCTTCATCGTCCTCGAGCGGCTCGGGCTCCACTGCGGTGGCTTGGGCTACCGGGAGCCGGTCCGGGTCCGGTGCGGCCGCGGGCCGCGGCTCGGTGTTCTCACTCATGGTGGTCTCCTACGGCGCCGGAGCCGGGCTCCTGCGCGGACGGGGCGGCGGGCGCCTGGCTCGTGGCCGGCGTCGTTGCGGGGTTGTCGGCCGGGCTTTCTGGTGTGTACCCGGCGGGATTTTCTGCTGTGTTCGGTGCGGCGTTGCCAGAGAGAGATTGCGCCGAGCGCTTCCCTGCGGCTTCGGCCTGGGCTTCGTCCGGGGAAACCCCGGCCATCATCAGGCCCAGGACGTCGCGCCCGGTGCCGGCCGGGACAATCCCGACCAGCCTGCCTTTGTACAGCACGGCGATCCGGTCGGCGAGTTCAATCACCTCGTCCAGTTCGGTGGAGACGATCATGACGGGCGTGCCGTGGTCCCGCTCCGCGACGATCCGCTTGTGCAGGAACTCGATGGAGCCCACGTCCACGCCGCGGGTGGGCTGGGAGGCGATGAAGAGCCGCAGCGGCCGGGACAGCTCCCGGGCCATGACGACTTTCTGCTGGTTGCCGCCGGAGAGCGTGCCGGCCGCGAGCGAGCCGGACGGGGTGCGGACGTCGAATTCCTGGATCCGGGTCTTGGCGTTCTCCAGGACCTTGGCCGGGCTCATGCTGATGCCCTTGGCGAACGGCGCCTGGTCGTAGCGGTCCAGGATCAGGTTCTCGGCGATGGAGAACGTGCCAATCAGCCCGTCGAGTGAACGGTCTTCCGGTACGAATCCGACGCCGGCGTTGAGGACTTCCTTGACGCTGCGGCCCAGGAGTTCTTCGCCGTCGAGGGTGATCGAGCCGTGGGCCCTCTCGTGCAGGCCGAGGATGGCCTCGGTCAGTTCGGTCTGGCCGTTGCCCTGGACGCCGGCAACGGCGAGAATCTCGCCGCGGGCGATCCCGAAGCTGATGCCGGCCACCACATGCTGGCCGCTGGGTGCGATGACGGTGAGGTCCTTGACCTCGAAGGTGGTCTCCTGCGGATTGGCGGGAGCCTTGTCCAGGGTCAGGCTCACGGCCCGGCCCACCATCATGGACGCCAGCTCGGTGGTCGAGGCGCCGGGATCGGCCGAGCCCACCACCTTGCCGCGCCGGATGACGGTGATGGTGTCCGAGACGGCCTTCACCTCACGCAGCTTGTGGGAAATGAAGACGATGGAGGTGCCGTGGCTTTTGAGCTGGCGCATGATGTCCAGCAGCTCATCGGTGTCCTGCGGGGTCAGCACGGCGGTGGGCTCATCGAGAATGAGCACCTTGGCGTCGCGGACCAGTGCCTTGATGATCTCGACGCGCTGCTGCACGCCCACGGGCAGGTCTTCGATCAGCGCGTCGGGGTCGACGTCGAAGCCGTACCGGTCGGAGATCTCGCGGATCTTCCGGCGGGTGTCCTCTAGGTCCAGGAATCCGCCGGTCTTGGTGGTCTCCGCTCCCAGCGCGACGTTCTCCGCGACGGTGAAGACGGGGACCAGCATGAAGTGCTGGTGCACCATGCCGATGCCGGCCGCCATGGCGTCGCCGGGGCCGCGGAAGGTGACCGGATTGTCGTCAATAAGGATTTCGCCCTCAGTGGGCTCGTACAGTCCGTAGAGGACGTTCATCAGCGTGGACTTGCCAGCGCCGTTCTCGCCGAGCAGACAGTGAATCTGCCCGGGTTCAACAACCACATCGATGTGATCGTTGGCTACCAGGGAGCCGAAGCGTTTAGTAATGCCCTTGAGTTCAAGTTTCAAAACTCTGACCAATCTCGAGGTGTCCGGAAGGCTTGGTCCGGACGCGTATGGGGGCTGCAGCACCAGCTTAGTGCCTGCGCTCTGAGGCGCAGCGGGCCGCAACGAAAAGCGCCACAGCCCGTGCGGTGGTGACCGGACGGGCCGTGGCGCTTAGCGGAGGAAGTTAGGCCTTCGGGCTGGCTGCGGATTCAACCTTCAGCTTGCCGTCGGCGATGTCCTTCTTGATCTGGTCCAGCTCGGACTTCAGTTCGGCCGGCACCTGGGCATCCAGGTCGTGGAACGGAGCCAGCTGGACGCCGTCGTTCGCGAGGGTGCCGACGTACGGCTTGTTCGTGAACTGGCCTTCCTTGTCCTGCTTGACCACCGTCTCGACGGCCTCGCCCATCTGCTTCATGACGGAGGAGAGCATGATGTCCTTGTAATCCGGTGCCGTGAGGAAGCCGTCGGAGTCAACCCAGATGAGCTTGACGTCCTTGCCTGCCGCCTTGGCTTCCTGCAGGGCTGCGCCTGCACCCTTGCCGACCGGACCGGCGACGGGCATGACGATGTCGGCGCCCTGGTCCAGGAAGTTCTGGGTGAACTGCTTGCCCTTGTCCTGCTTTTCGAAGTCGCCGGTGAAGGAGCCGTCCTGCTTGGCCTTGTCCCAGCCAAGAACCTTGACGTTCTTGCCCTTCTTTTCGTTGTAGTACTTCACACCGTCGGCGTAGCCGTCCATGAAGATGGTGACCGTGGGGATCTTGATGCCGCCAAAGGTGGCGACCGTTCCGGTCTTGGTGGTGCCTGCTGCGAGGTAGCCAGCCAGGAACGCGGCCTGGGCCGTGTCGTAGATGATCGGCTTGACGTTGGCCACCGGGGTTTCGTAACCGAAGTCGATGATGGCGAAGTGCTTGTCCGGGTTCGCGGTGGCCTGGGCCTTCGTGGCGTCGCCGAGCAGGAAGCCGACCGTGATGGTCAGGTTGCAGCCGGCGGCGACCATGGCGCGCAGGTTCGGCTCGAAGTCGTTGTTGGTCTTGGACTCGGCCTCGTTGACCTTGATGCCGAGATCCTTCTCAGCCTTCTTCAGGCCCTCGTAGGAGGACTGGTTGAACGACTGGTCATCGAACCCACCCGAGTCGGACACGATGCAGCCCTTGAAGTCGCTGGAAGTGGCAGTGGCGGTGCTGGCCTCCGGGGCAGCCCCGCAACCGGTCAGCAGGAGTGCAGCCGCGCCCGCGGTGGCGACGCCGGCCATTGATCCGCGCTTGACGGTGGCACGCAGAGAGTTCTTCAATTTTCCTCCAGGAAGAAAGAGTAGGCGCTACGACGGAAGTTCAATGAGTGTCTGTCTGCGGTGTTCCGCTGAACTCTGTTTTCACTGATGGATTCGCAGCACTGCGCCGAGGCGCACTGATGCAAGCTACTTTAGTGGTCTGCGCCACGTCCAGATAACACACTTCCCGACGAATCCCCAGATTGTTGAGAACTTGTTACCTAGTGGTAGCCGGGCCCTTCTGCCGGCGACGGCGCACAGACGCCTCCGGCGCCGGTTCCCGCAGGAACTGGCGCCGGAGGCGTCGTGTATCTGGTGGGGCTTACCCCCGGGACTAGAGCCGGACCAGCATCTTGCCGGTGTTGGCGCCGTCGAGCAAATCCATGAAGGCCTGCGGTGCGTTGTCCAGGCCGTCCACCACGGTCTCGTCGTAGCGGACCGTACCGTCGGCAAGCCAGCCGGACATGGTCTCGACAAACTCGGCCATGTGCTGCCAGTAGCCGCCCACCAGGAAGCCCTTGAGCGTCAGCTGTTTGCCGATTGCCAGCATGAGGTTCCGTGGCGCCGGCGTGGGCTCGGTTGAGTTGTACTGCGAAATGGCCCCGCACATGGCCACGCGGCCGCCGACGTTGAGCGCGGACAACGCCGCTTCCAGGTGCTCGCCGCCGACGTTGTCGAAGTAGACGTCAATCCCGCGCTCACCTGCGGCCGCAGCGAGCTGCTCGGCCACGGGCGCGTCGTGGTAGTTGAACGCGGCGTCGAAGCCGAGTTCGAGGAGCCGGGCCACTTTCTCCGGCGAACCGGCGCTGCCGATCACGCGCGATGCGCCCATGGCTTTGGCGATCTGCCCCACGAGCGAGCCGACCGCGCCGGCGGCACCCGAAACGAAGACGGCGTCGCCGGGCTTGAAGTCTGCGACCTTCAGCAGTCCCGCGTAGGCGGTCAGCCCGGTCATGCCGAGGGCGCCGAGGAACGCGGAGGCCGGGGCCAGATCGGTGCGCGCCGGGCTGGTGGCCGCGGCATCGATGACGGCGTATTCGCGCCAGCCGAGGCTGTGCACGACCGTATCGCCGACGGCGCGCCCTTCGGCCCGGGATGCGATGACTTCGCCGACGGCGCCGCCCTCCATCGCGGCATCCAGCGCAAACGGCGCGGAGTAGGACTTGACGTCATTCATGCGCCCGCGCATGTACGGGTCTACGGAGATGTAGAGGTTGCGGACCAGGACCTGGCCGTCCTGCAGTTCGGGCAGCGGCGACTCGGCGAGGCGGAAGTTTTCCGGGACCGGCCGGCCGTGCGGGCGGGACGCCAGCTGGATCTCGCGGGTGGTGGCGGGAAGGGTGAGGGTTTCGATGTTGGCGCTCATGCGGCTACCTCCAGGATGGTGATGTCGACAGTGATGTTGCCGCGGGTGGCGTTGGAGTACGGGCAGATCTGGTGGGCTTTGGCCACGAGGGACTCGGCGGTTTCCCGGTCCACGGCTGGCAGGGCGATCTCCAGCTCTGCGGCCAAGCCGTATCCGGCACCGTCCTCGAGCGCACCGAAATGGATCTTGGCGGCGACAGCGGAATCCGTCAGGTCGGCTTTTTGCTTGCGTCCCACCAGGCGCAGGGCCGAGTGGAAGCATGCGGCATAGCCGGCGGCAAAGAGCTGCTCGGGGTTGGTTCCGGCGCCGTCGCCGCCGAGTTCCACCGGGCTGGCGAGAGTGACGCTGAGCTTGCCGTCCTTGCTGATGGCAGTGCCGTCGCGGCCTTCGCCGGAGGCCAGGGCCTCGGCTGTGTAGAGGGTCTTCATGGGGTTTCCGTTCTGTGGGCGGGAAATCTTGGCGGGCTTTGGCCCGGGGAAAGGCTGAGGGGTGTAAGGGGTAAGGCTTAGATACGGATTGGCTTAGTGGGAGGCGTGGAGCGCATTGGTCAGCCGGCCCAGAGTGTCGCGGAGCTGGTCCAGTTCCGCGGAGGTGAGCCCGGCGGCGTCCGCCAAGCGCTGCGGAATGCCGCTGGCCCTGGCGCTCAGGGCGGCGCCGGCGTCGGTGAGGAAGACCTCCACGCGGCGCTCGTCTTCGGTGGACCGGCGGCGCTGGACGAGGCCCAGCGCCTCAAGCCGCTTGAGCAGCGGCGACAGCGTGCCGGAGTCGAGCCCCAGCTCCTCCCCCAGTTCGCGGACGCTGCGCGGCTCCGCTTCCCAAAGCACCAGCATGGCGAGGTACTGCGGGTAGGTCAGGCCGAGCTCCTCCAGCATGGGCCGGTAGGCGGCCGTGGCGGCGCGCGAGGCCGAGTACATCGCGAAGCACACCTGCCGGTTCAGGCGGAGCGCTTCCGGACTGGCAGGGCGGCCCTGTTCTGGCGTTGTCATGGTTCCACCGTACGCCACAATTCAGTTGTGCACAATTCGGTTGTGCGCAACCAAAGCGGCGCTACGTCGAGGCACCCGCTGAAATTCCCCATGTTTGGAGGGCAGCGACGGCGTGTCGGCCGCGACTCTGGCGGGTCCCGGCGTCGTGCCGGCAAAGGTGGGGAGACTCAGCGCGGCGGCCCTGCCCGCAGTAGAAGGCCGGGAGCAGACGGAGCGGCGACCCGCACCGCCGGCGCGTCCCGGCGTCGTGCCGGCAAAAGTGGGGAGACTCAGCGCGGCGGCCCTGCCCACAGCAAAAGGACCACGCTGGCCCAGAGGTAACGGCGGACCGCCGCGGTCAAAGTTGCGGGTGGCCGCCGGCCGGGAAAGATTTAGAGGTCGCGGATGGTGCGCAGAGCCGCCGCCGTGAGCACCTGGATGCCGAGGCCGAGCGCCCGCTCGTCAACGATGTAGTCGCCTCGGTGGAGGTCGTACTCTTCCCCGCCGGGGGTCTTGGTGCCGAGGCGCATCATGGCGCCGGGGGTGTCAGCCAGGAACCAGGCGAAGTCTTCCCCGCCCATGGACTGCGGGGTCAGGACCACGGCGCTCTCGCCGATTTCGGCTCGGGCCGCCGCCTCGATCAGCGCGGTTTCGTGCTCGGAGTTGACCACCGGAGGCACGCCGCGGGTGTGTTCGAGGTGGACGTCGACGCCGTAGGGCTCGGCGATCTGCCGGATGATGTCGTCGAGCAGCTCGCCGGCGTCGTGCCAGGCCTCGCGGTCCAGGCACCGCATGGTGCCGGCCATGTAGCCGCTGCCGGGGATGGCGTTCGGGGCCGAGCCGGCGGAGATCTGGCCCCAGACCACGGACACGCCGCTGCGGACATCGACGCGGCGGGACAGCACGGCGGGGACGTTGACCGCGATCTGGGCCAGGGCGAAGACCAGTTCCTCGGTCAGGTGGGGGCGCGAGGTGTGGCCGCCGCGGCCGGAGAGTTCAATCTTGATGGTGTCCGAAGCGGAGGTGATGGCCCCGATCCGAGTGCCGATCTTGCCGATCTCGATCCGGGGATCGCAGTGCAGTGCCAGGATGCGCGGCACGCCTTCCAGGACGCCCTGCTCGATGCACGAGGTGGCGCCCCCGGGCATGGTTTCCTCGGCTGGCTGGAAGATGATCCGGACCGTTCCCCGCAGCGGGGACTGCTCATGCATCCGCTGCAGGACCAGGGCGATGCCGAGCATGGTGGTGGTGTGGATGTCGTGGCCGCAGGCGTGGGTGACACCGTGGTTCTTCGAGGCGAACTCGAGGCCTGTTTCCTCGATGATCGGCAGGGCGTCGATGTCCCCGCGCAGGGCGGTGGCGATGGGACCCTGTCCGACGTCCACCGTCAGGCCCGTGCCCTCGAGGCGTCGGGGTTTGAGCCCGGCTTCCTCAAGCCGTTTCGCCAGCTTGTCGGTGGTGCGGAACTCCTTGAACGAAAGTTCCGGGTGCGCGTGGAGGTCGCGGCGGAACGCGATCAGCTCCGGCAGGAGGGGCTCCAGCCACGGCCCCACGAGAGTCGTGGGCTCAGCTTCAGTCGAGTAGTTACGCACGGAATCACTCTATCCAGCGGACAACGAATAGCGGCATCGGGTACGGCGCGTTACGGATTGCTGAACATTCCACACCGCTGATCCGCCCCATTCCGCCTAAAGTACGTCCGTGTCACCCTTGGCCTTGATGGCGTCCACGGCCTGCTTGACCCGCTGCGAGTGTTCCTTGGTGGTGACCAGCAGGGCGTCCGGGGTGTCCACGATCACGACGTCCTTGATGCCGATCAAAGCGATCACCCGCTTGGTATCGGAGACCACCACGCCGCTGGCGTTCTCGGTGAAAACGCGTGCGCCCTCGCCCAGTACCGTGACCTCGTCGACTTCCTTGGCGCTGTTGAGCCGGCCCACGGAGGCGAAGTCCCCGACGTCGTCCCAGAGGAACGTTCCGGGCACCACGGCGACGTCGCCGGCCGCGGCCGCGGGCTCGGCCACAGCGTAGTCAATGGCAATCTTGGGCAGCGTGGGCCACACCCGGGCGGTGACGGCGTCGCGCTCCGGGGTGTCCCAGGCCTTGGCGATTTCCTGGAGTCCGGCGAAGAGCTCGGGCTGGTTGGCCTCGAGGTGCTTGAGCATCAGCGAGACCGGCGCCACGAACATGCCCGCGTTCCAGACGTATTCGCCGCTGTCGACGTACTGCTGGGCCACTTCTTCGCTGGGCTTCTCCACGAACTCCACCACGGACTGGGCGCTGGGCGCGTCGGGGATGTGGAGGTTCGCGCCGGAGCGGATGTAGCCGAATCCGGTGGAGGGATGGGTCGGCTTGATGCCGATGGTGACGATCTTCCCTGCGGCCGCGGTGTAGACGGCCTCGCGGACTGCGTCCTGGAAGAGGTCATCCGGGCTGATGACCTGGTCCGCGGCGAACGAGCCCATGATGGTGTCCGGGTCCCGCTCATGGAGGATGGCCGCGGCGAGGCCGATCGCCGCACCGGAGTCCTTGGGTTCGCTTTCCAAGACAAGGTTGGAATCCAGGACCTCAGGGAGTTGGCGGCAGACGGCTGCCTTGTGGGCGGAGCCGGTCACCACCAGCACGTGCTTGCCGGCGACGGGCTGGAGGCGGTCATAGGTTGCGCGCAGCAGCGTGCTGCCCGACCCGGTGAGGTCGTGAAGGAATTTCGGGGCTGCTGCCCGTGACAGGGGCCAAAGACGGGTCCCCACCCCGCCCGCCGGAATAACCGCAACAAAACGGTCCAACGGTGAATCCTGGCTTGTCACTTTGTCTGTAGTCATCACGGCTACTTTAGCCGACGGCGGCCGAATCGGCCCCGATTGGGCCGGGATCGGGGCCTTCCAGCCCCTGCGACCGGGGACAAATGTGGCGTTCGTCTCAAAACCGATGCAAAACCGCGCCGAGGCCTGTCAACAAGGGGTTCCTAAATTGAATAAGCTGTGAGCGAAGCCTAGATTTAGGCTTGAGCTTACGAGTGCTCTCGCAGCAGGCGTTCCCCCCGCGTGGATCCCATGCCAGCGCCGCTGTGTTGCAGGGAGGTTTATTCAGTGCCGACAAAACCAGCTGGCACCTTGTACCGCGGCCGTGAAGGCATGTGGTCCTGGGTTGGACACCGCATTACCGGTGTAGTGATTTTCTTCTTCTTGTTGGTCCACGTGCTGGACACCTCATTGGTGCGTGTGTCCCCCGAGGCCTACACCGCAGTGATTGGTACTTACAAGAACCCCCTCATGGCCCTGGGTGAAACGGGCCTCGTCGCGGCGATCGTGTTCCACGCCTTCAACGGCCTGCGGATCATCGCCGTCGACTTCTGGAAGAAGGGTGCCAAGTACCAGCGTCAGATGCTCTGGACGGTCCTGGGCCTCTGGGTCGTCGTGATGGTCGGCTTCTCCATCCGCCACCTGTCCCTCGCCTTTGGAGGTCACTAAGCCATGACTGCAATGATTCAGAGTCCGCGCAGCGGCAAGATCCAGCCCAAGTACCGCCGCACCGGCGGTTCCCGGGGCAACTTCGAGATGCTCGCCTGGCTCTTCATGCGCCTCTCCGGCGTCGTGCTGGTGGTGCTGATCTTCGGTCACCTGTTCGTCAACCTGATGGTCGGCGAAGGCATCCACGCGATCGACTTCGGCTTTGTGGCCGGCAAGTGGGCCGACCCGTTCTGGCAGTTCTGGGACCTGGCCATGCTGTGGCTCGCCATGCTGCACGGCACCAACGGCGTCCGCACGATCATCAATGACTACGCCGAAAAAGACGCCACGCGCCTGTGGCTGAAAATTGTGCTTTACGCGGCCACCACCGTCATCATCGTCCTGGGCACCCTGGTCATCTTCACGTTCAACCCGTGCCCCGTGGCCAACGGCGTGCAGCTTCCCGGCGGCTTCTGCCCAGCGCCATAGGGGCGCTGCCGTAATGGTTCCAGCCGTAACGGCAAAGGCCAAAACGGCGGAACCGCCGCGGACCGCGGCCCCTACGGGCTAGACCCTACGGTCCCCCACGGCAACTGATCTTGCCTGCCGAGCGCAGGCGCAGATTGCATGAGAATTCACCGGGCAGGCGCGGCCTGCCGGTGGGTTATAGCGAATTTTGAGAGAAAGAGCGTCTGGTATGCAGGTCCATAAGTACGACGTCGTGATCGTCGGTGCCGGTGGCGCCGGGATGCGCGCGGCGATCGAATCAGGTCAGCGCGCCCGAACAGCAGTACTGACCAAGCTCTACCCCACCCGGTCCCACACCGGCGCGGCGCAGGGCGGCATGTGTGCGGCCCTGGCCAACGTCGAGGAAGACAACTGGGAGTGGCACACCTTCGACACCATCAAGGGTGGCGACTACCTGGTTGACCAGGACGCCGCCGAGGTCATGGCGAAGGAAGCGATCGACGCCGTCCTGGACCTGGAGAAGATGGGCCTGCCGTTCAACCGCACGCCCGAGGGCCGCATTGACCAGCGCCGTTTCGGTGGCCACACCCGTGACCACGGCAAGGCACCGGTCCGCCGTGCCTGCTACGCCGCCGACCGCACCGGCCACATGATCCTGCAGACCCTGTACCAGAACTGCGTCAAGCACAACGTCGAGTTCTACAACGAGTACTACGTCCTGGACCTGCTGACCGTCGAAGAGGACGCCGTCCGCGAGGACGGCACGCCGTACAAGCAGAAGCGCGTCGCCGGCGTCGTGTCCTACGACCTCGCCTCCGGCGAGCTGCACGTCTTCCAGGCCAAGTCCGTGGTGTTCGCCTCCGGCGGCGCCGGCAAGGTCTTCAAGACCACCTCCAACGCCCACACCCTCACCGGTGACGGCATGGGCATCGCGTTCCGCCGGGGCATCCCGCTGGAGGACATGGAGTTCTTCCAGTTCCACCCGACAGGCCTGGCCGGCCTGGGCATCCTGCTCTCCGAGGCCGCCCGCGGCGAAGGCGCAATCCTGCGCAACTCCGAGGGCGAACGCTTCATGGAGCGCTACGCGCCCACCATCAAGGACCTCGCCCCGCGCGACATCGTGGCCCGCTCCATGGCCAACGAAGTCCGTGAAGGACGCGGTTGCGGCCCGAACAAGGATTACGTCCTCCTGGACCTGACCCACCTCGAGCCCGCGCACATTGATGCCAAGCTGCCGGACATCACCGAGTTCGCCCGCACCTACCTGGGTGTGGAGCCGTACACGGAGCCAGTTCCGGTGTTCCCGACGGCGCACTACGCCATGGGCGGCATCCCCACCAACATCACCGCCGAGGTCCTCCAGGACAACGACACGGTGGTCCCGGGCCTGTACGCCGCCGGCGAGGTCGCCTGCGTCTCCGTCCACGGTTCCAACCGCCTGGGCACCAACTCGCTGCTGGACATCAACGTGTTCGGCAAGCGCGCAGGCATCGCCGCCGCCGAATACGCCAAGACCGCAGATTTCGTGGAGCTCCCCGCTGACCCGGAGGCCTACACGCTGAACCTGCTGGACCACGTCCGCACCTCCGATGGCACCGAGAAGGTCGCTGCGATCCGCAAGGAACTGCAGGACACCATGGACGCCAACATGCAGGTGTTCCGCACCGCCGAGACGCTGAACACGGTCCTGAAGGACATCGCCTCCTTCGAGGAGCGGTACCAGCGCATCAACGTCCAGGACAAGGGCAAACGCTTCAACCTGGACCTGCTCGAGGCCGTGGAGCTGGGCTTCCTGCTGGAGCTCGCTAAGGTCATGACCGTGGCGGCCCTGCACCGCGAGGAATCCCGCGGCGGCCACTTCCGCGAGGACTTCCCCGAGCGCGACGACGAAAAATTCATGAAGCACTCCATGGCGTACAAGGATGAGCACGCCCCGGCGGATGGTTCCGCCGAGTCGATTGCCGGTATCCGGCTTGCCACCAAACCGGTGGTCTTTACGCGCTACGAGCCGATGGTGAGGAAGTACTAAGATGAGCGCTGAACTCGCTGAGCCAGCATCCAAGATCGAACTGCCCGCCGGCGTCGGCGGCGGCGGGGAGATCCCGTCCTTCGACGTCACGCTGCGCGTGCGCCGCTACAACCCCGAGGTCTCCGAGGACGCCACGTGGGATGACTTCAAGGTCACCATGTACGGCACCGACCGCGTCCTGGACGCCCTGCACAAGATCAAGTGGGAGATGGACGGCAGCGTCTCCTTCCGCCGGTCCTGCGCCCACGGCGTCTGCGGCTCCGATGCCATGCGCATCAACGGCCGCAACCGCCTCGCCTGCAAGACCCTGCTGAAGGACCTGGACACGTCCAAGCCCATCACGGTCGAGCCGATCAAGGGCCTGCCGGTGGAGAAGGACCTGATCGTGGACATGGAGCCGTTCTTCCAGTCCTTCCGCGAAGTCATGCCCTTCCTGATCAACCGCGGCCACGAGCCCACCAAGGAACGCCTGCAGTCCGCCGAGGACCGCGAACGGTTCGACGACACCACCAAGTGCATCCTCTGCGCCGCGTGCACCTCGTCCTGCCCGGTGTTCTGGACCGACGGCCAGTACTTCGGCCCGGCCGCGATCGTCAACGCGCACCGCTTCATCTTCGATTCCCGCGATGACGCCGGCGACATGCGCCTGGAGATCCTCAACGACAAGGAAGGCGTGTGGCGCTGCCGCACCACCTTCAACTGCACCGAAGCGTGCCCCCGCGGCATCCAGGTCACGCAGGCAATCGCCGAGGTCAAGCAGGCCATCCTCTCCCGCAAGATCTAACGACCGGTTCCACCGGCTGCACTAGCTCCCTATCACCGGCCGTTTTACGTACGGGAGCTGCCGACGACGGCGCCTCTCACCTTACGGGTGGGGGCGCCGTCGTTCGTTTTCCCCCTCACATGAAAGGGGACACCGTGTCCCGCTCAGAAAAAGTCTCTTTCCAAGGTTCCACCGGTGAACTGCTTTCCGGCGTTGTGGATCTTCCGGACGGCCCGGTCAAGGGCTGGGGCGTGTTCTCGCACGGCTTCACCCTGGGCAAGGACAGCCCGTCGGCCTCCCGGATGTGCAAGGCCCTGGCGGACAACGGTGTGGGCATGCTCCGGTTCGACAACCTGGGGCTCGGCGAGTCCGCTGGAATGTGGTCGGAGGGGTCCTTCAGCCACAAGGTGGCAGACACCGTCAAGGCCGCCGAATTCATGCGCGACTCCGGCCGACCGATCTCGCTGCTCGTGGGCCACTCCTTTGGCGGAGCCGCTGTTTTGGCCGCCGCGCAGGAGATCCCGGAACTCGACGCCGTGGCCACGGTGGGTGCGCCCTTCTCCCCCAAGCACGTGGCCCACGTCTTTGACGCGGCGCTGGACCGGATCCTGAGCGAGGGAAGCGCCGAGGTGGACCTTGGCGGCAAACGGGTGGAGATCCGCCGGCACTTCGTCGAGGACCTCGAAAACGCGGACCTGACGGACTGCATCCGGCAGCTGCACAAGCCGCTCATGGTGCTGCACTCCCCCACCGACAACACGGTGGGGATCGAAAACGCCAGCACCATCTTCCAGACGGCCCGCCACCCGCGCAGCTTCGTCTCGCTCGAGGGCAGCGACCACCTTCTGACCGGCAAAGGCCAGGCGGCCCGGGCCGCGAAGATTATTTCGGCGTGGGCCGACCAGTACCTCGACGCCTGAACGCGGCGGACAGCGACCTCCGCCGGGCCCGGTGCTCCACCGGCGTCTTGCCCGGCTGGACGCGCCGGGCGCCCCAGCCGGTGGTCGCGGTGGCGGGCTCGTTCTTAAGGTCTTCCTCCCGGATCGCCACCCACGCGGCGCAGATCACGTAGACCTGGCTGACCAGGTTGAACCAGATCAGCAGGCCGATGATGATGGCGAAGGGCGCCAGGATGGGGTTCTTGCCGGCACTGGCCAGCAGTTGGGTGCTGAAGATCTGCAGGATGGTGGTGCCCACCGCGGCGAGCGTGGTCCCCTCCAGCAGGGAGCGCCGGGCCGGTTTCAGGCCCGCGGCCACCCGGTACATAATCAGGGCGGTGCCCCAGCCGAGCAGCAGCGGCACAACGATCGTGATGGAGGTGGTCAGGGGCCCGGCCAGCGACGGATCGAGGTTCAGCTGCGCGGTCACCCAATCGGCCGCCGTGCCGAACACCAGTGAGACGGCGGCACTGATCACCAGCGTCAGTCCAAGCAGGACCAGGGTGCCGACGTCGCGCAGTATCTGCAGGACCGGATTCATCCCCCTTGGGCCGAGCTGCATCATGCCGCGCACGCCGTCGCGGATGCCGCCGACCCAGCCTAGGGACGTAAACACCGTCACCACAGCGGCGATCCCGGCGGCCCAGCCGAGGCTGGTGGGGTTCAGCAGTTCATAGGGATCGACCAGCCCGTCGCTGCCATTGACCTTTAAAAGCCCGGGCGCGGTCACGGCCACGGCCTTGATGACCTGGTCCAGCAGGGCCGGATGACCGCTGAGGACCAGACCGGCCAGGGACAAGCCGGTGGCCAGGAGGCCCGTGACGGAGAAGAACATCCTGAACCCGATACCGGCGCTCATCAGCGGGCCAAGTTGGCGGCCGTAGTGCAGGAACGCGCGCATGGGCAACAAGGTGTTGAGCCGGGCCAAGAGCCACATCATCATCGCCGTCAGCGACGCAATGGTCCCGCCGCCGGAACGCCGAACCCGGCCCCATTCGACCCTCTTGCGGATGACTTCCAGTTTCAGCCCGGCCAGATCGGTGGGAAGCGGCGGCTTATCGGGCGTCTGCGGTGCCGTCCGGGCCTCTGTCGTGGTCAGGTTTGGTCCCAAAGTCAAGCTCTTCCCGTAGCTGCCAGATGCCGTTGTCGTCGTGCTCGTAGAGTCCCATGCTAGCCACAGGGAACGTGGCCCTGTAGTCCTTGAGGACCGTTTCGGCCTCGTCGAGGCTTTCTGGGGCAACGTCGTGGGCCACGGTAACGTGCGGATGGTAGCCGAACGGCAGTTCCCGCTCCAGCGGGCCGGACTGCAACTGGCGGTGCAGGTTCACGCAGTCCCCGAAGCCGTCCTCAACGTTCAGGAAGACCACCGGGGACACCGGCCGGAAAGACCCGGTCCCCGCGATGGTCACCGTGAAAGGCTCCTGCCCGCGCGCCACGTCCCGGACATGGCGCTGGGTGGCGGCCCAGTCCTGCGTCATGGTGGTGGTGACGAGCGTGATGTGGGCCGGGACGACGGCGGCCATCGGATCCCCGAACGAGGCCCGCCAGCGCTGGAGCTCCTCGGCGATGTCCGCCGGGAACCGCAGGATCACGCCGATGCTCATGCCTTCGCTGCGCTGTCCGTTCGACGGGGCGGCTTTCGCGGTGACTTTGCTGACGGAGGCCATTGACCTAGCGGACTCCCTGGGCGCCGGCGTAAGGCAGGAAGCCCACCTTGGCGTAGACGTCGCGCAGAGTGAGCGAGGCAATCTCCCGGGCCTTGTCCGCGCCGAGGGCCAGCAGCCGGTCCAGCTCCGCGGGATCGTCCAGCAGCTCCTTGGCACGGTTCCGGATCGGAGTCAGGTGCTCCGTGACCACCTCGGCGAGGTCCGCCTTGAGATGCCCGTACATCTTGCCCTCATACGCGGTGACGAGGGCGTCGACACTTTGCCCGCTGATGGCCGAATAGATGGTCAGCAGGTTGGACACGCCCGGCTTCGCCTCACGGTCGAATCGGATTTCCGTCTCCGCATCCGTCACAGCCGATTTGATCCGCTTGGCGGTGACCTTGGGATCGTCCAGCAGGTTGATCAGGCCGGCCGGTGACTCGGCCGACTTGGACATCTTGCCGGTGGGGTGCTGCAGGTCGTAGATCTTCGCGGATTCCTTCTGGATGAAGGGCTGGGGCACCGTGAACGTATGGCCGAACCGGGAGTTGAACCGCTGGGCGAGGTCACGGCTCAATTCCACGTGCTGACGCTGGTCCTCGCCCACCGGGACGCCCTGCGGCTGGTACAAGAGGATGTCCGCAGCCTGCAGGATGGGGTAGGTGAACAGTCCAACGCTGGCATGGTCCGAGCCCTGCTTGTGGGCCTTGTCCTTGAACTGGGTCATGCGGGACGCCTCGCCGAAACCAGTGATGCAGTTCAGGACCCACGCCAGCTGGGCGTGCTCCGGCACCTGGGACTGAACGAACAGCGTGCACTTGTCCACGTCCACGCCGCCGGCGATGTACTGAGCGGCCGTCACCCTCGTGCGGTGGGCCAGCTCGGCGGGATCCTGCGGAACGGTGATCGCGTGCAGGTCAGGGATGAAGAAGACGGCGTCGTACTCGTCCTGCATCCGGACCCAGTTCACGAGGGCGCCGAGGTAGTTGCCCAGGTGCAGGGAGTCGGCCGAGGGCTGCATGCCGGAAAGGATGCGGTGCCGGGCCGCGGTGGCCGCCGGAGCGGACTTGCCGGCGGCAGACTCAGCGTCGGTCACGGTTGAAGTGGTGGTCATTCGTGGAAGCCTTAAGACTAGAGCCGGTAGTCCACTACCAGCGGGGCGTGGTCGGAGAAGCGTGTGTCCCAGGACGCTGCCCGGTCAACAACGGCTGACACTGCGGCAGCAGCGAGAGCGGGCGTGGCCATGTGGTAATCGATGCGCCAGCCGGTGTCGTTGTCGAAGGCCTGGCCCCGTTGCGACCACCAAGTGTAGGGGCCGTCGACGTTACCCGCCAGGCCCCTGTGAACATCCTTCCAACCGATTTCTTCGCCGAAGAAGCGGTCAAAATAGGCCCTCTCCTCCGGCAGGAAGCCGGCACGTTTGACGTTGCCCTTCCAGTTCCTGATGTCCAGCTCCGTGTGGCCGACGTTGAGGTCGCCCACCACCAGAGCATGATCACTGTGCTTGGCGAGCTCGGGCAGGCGGTTGATCATGACGTCGAGGAAGCGGAACTTGTCATCCTGCTTGGGAGTGCCGACTTGGCCCGAGTGTACGTAGGCACTCACGACCGTCAGCTGTGAGGCCTCTCCGGCCTCATCCCGCACGATGTAGTCCGCCTCGACCCAGCGTCCGGTGGTGGCGAAGAAATCGTCGCCGATCCCCACCCGGGTGGCGACGGGCTCTTCGCGCGAGGCGATGGCAACGCCGGCCCGGCCCTTGGCTTCGGCCTCGGCGTGGAGGATGTACCAGCCCTCGCCGAGCAGTTCCTGGACGATCGCGTCGGGCGCGCGGACCTCCTGGAGGCACAGGATGTCAACCTCGCGCGGCTCAAGCCACTCCGCCATGCCGTTCTTGTAGGCGGCACGTAGGCCGTTGACGTTGACTGATGCGATGCGAAGGTGGTCCTTCTTCAATGCCGAGCTCACCCGATCCACTCTAGTCGATGATGGTTCCGCTAACGGGTGCGTCGCCGTCGCCCGAGGATTTGATCATGTCCCGCGCGTTGGTGGCGGTGATCTCGATGGTCTCCAGGGCGCGGCTGATCGTGTCGCGGTCCGCGGACTCGCCCTTCGCGCGCTCCTCTTCGACCACCCGGACCTGGACCTGGACGATCTTGAAGGAGTGGTCGAGTTTCATGTCCCGGACGCCGTCCGATTCGCGGCGTTCGCTGACCACGCGGGTGCCGCCGTGGTCAGCGCTGCCTGCTGCCGGCGGCCGCCCGGCGGCGGCGTTGAAGGCGTTCTGCGCCTCGTTCAGCCTGGCCCCGGCCTTCTTGGCGGCCTTCTGGATGCTGAACACCACGAAGGAGGCCAGCGCCAGCCAGAAGCCGGCGATGATCGCCACGATCCAGCCCACGACGTCGTTCTGGTTCGCCGCGAAGATCACGGCCACAACGAACGCGATGATGAAGACCAGCAGCCCCGGCCCGCTGATACGGAGCATGGAGAACCGGCCCCGGGCCGTGGTGTCGTTGGACGTGGATGAGGAGCTACCCAGAGATTGCATGAGCCCATTATCGCAAACGGGGCCGGCCGCCCGCTGCGCTTCCACCCCGGGCGAACGCCGCGCCCAGGCTGGGCCGTACGTCAGGACCGCATTTAGGTCTGAACAGCCTAGGTCAGCACGGCGTTTAGGTCAGAACCAGGCAGAACGGGTGGCCGCTGGGGTCCGTGTAGACGCGGAAGGTGTCCGTGCCGGCGTCGAGGCTTGTCGCGCCGAGCCGGAGCACCTCCGCTTCGGCGGAGTCGAGGTCCGCGACGAGCACGTCCACGTGCATCTGCTGCGGGTGCTCGGCGTCGGGCCATTGCGGACGGACCAGCCGTTCCACGCGCTGCAACGCGATCGCGGGGCGGTCGGCGGCGTCGCCGATGGAAATGAATTCGTCGTTCTCCTGGACCCGGATCATGCCCAGCAGTTCCTGGTAGAAGCTGGCGAGCTTGTCCGGATCCTCGCAGTCGATGACCAGGGCCTGCCATTTGCCGATCATGGGTTCTCCTTGTGTCGAAGGACGGCTACTTGAGGAACAGCTTGCGCAGGCGGCTTGTGGTGAGCAGGACGCCGAGGGCAATCATGACGAGGTAGTAGCCGATGTGCACGGCGGTGGCCGGGGTGAAGACCCCCACGCTGATCTGGCGCAGCAGTTCCACGCCGTGCCAGAGCGGCATGGCCTGGATGAGCCACTGGATGGACTGGGGGTAGACGCTGAGCGGGTAGAACGTGGCGCTGAAGAGGAACATCGGCAGCATCACGAAGTTGATCCAGTCCATCTGCTGGAACGTCTTCATGAAGCTCGTGATCCCCATGCCGAAGCTCGCGAAGCCGAAGGCGATCAGCACCGAGGCCGGGATCATCAGGATGGCCCACGGCGTGGTGATCAAGCCCATCACGCCCATCACGGCTGTGAAGCCGGTGGCGTACATGGCCCCGCGCAGCAGGGCCAGGAAGATTTCGCCCATGGCGACATCCAGCGGCCCCAGCGAGGTGTAGAGCATGCCCTGGTAGAGCTTGGCGAAGTTCATCTTGAAGAAGACGTTCCAGGTGGAGTCGTAGACGGCGCCGTTCATGGCGGAGACGGCCAGCAGGGCCGGCGCGATGTACGCGGCGTAGCTGATCTCCTGGCCGCCCGGGCCCTGGACGGAACCGACAATCGCGCCCAGGCCAACGCCCATGGAGATCAGGTACAGCACGGGTTCGAAGAACCCGGAGACCATGACCATCCAGTTGCTGCTCTTGGTGGCCATAAGCCCGCGGGCGACGACCGCGCGGACGTTGCGGGAGTAGATGGGCCCGAAGCGCCGGTTGCGTGCGGCCTCGGTGACGCTGTGGTCCCCCGCGTTGAAACTTCCGGTCAGGACGCTCATGAGGCCATCCTTTTGGCGAACTGGCGTTTGGTCAGGACCCAGCCGGCAGCCGCCAGGCCCAGCAGGAAGACGACGTGGACGATGGTGAGCCACGGCTCTTCCTCATACCCGTAGCTGACCACGCGGCCAAGTTCCGTGCCGTGCCAGATCGGCGAGATCCAGCCGATCCAGCGGACACCGAGCGGAAGCGTGTCCAGCGGGAAGAACGTGCCGGAGAACAGGAACAGCGGCATGACGATGAACCGCATGACCATGGCGAATTGGCCCCGGTCCTCCTTGATGGTGGCGGCGTAGGCCATGAGCGGCAGCCCGAAGGACAGGCCAGCGAGCGTGGCGATGAGGATCGACACCCAGCCCCAGGCGCCGGGTGCGGCGCCGAACAGCGCGACGACGGCGAAGTAGATGGCCGACTGCAGCAGGAAACGGAAGGTCACGGCGATGACCTGGCCGCCGGCGATCTGCTCCGGAGTCAGCGGCGAGGCGTGCGGGCCGTAGTAGACGCGCCGCCATTTGAAGCCGTCCATCACCGGGAACGTGAACTCGTTGGCGGCCGTCATGACGGCCGCGGAGATCAGCAGGGCTGGCGCGATGAATGTCAGGTAGCTGACCCCGCCGAACACGCCGGCGCCGTTGGCTTGGACCAGCGTGGCCAGGCCAACGCCCATCGCGAACAGGTAGGCCACCGGCTGGCCCACGCCATACATGACGATGGTCCAGCCGTAGCCCTTCATGACGCGGAGGACCTGTTCGGCGTAGAAGAAGGCGCCCCAGCGGCGGGCGCGGGCGGCCGAGACTTCCGGCGAGTGCGCGCGTAGGGCCGGTGCCGCCGTCGTCCCCGCCTGGAGTGTCGGTTCTGGTATCTGAGTCAACTCTGCTTTCTTAGTCAACGAGGCTCCTGCCGGTCAGACGCAGGAAGACGTCTTCGAGTGAGGAGCGGCGGACCAGCGAGGTGACCGGCCGCAGGCCGCGGGCGGTGACCTGCTCCAGGGCGGCCTCGCCGTCGTGGGCGTAGATGAGCACCCGGTCCGGCAGGGTCTCGAGGCGTTCGCCGATGCCTTCGAGCTCCGCGCCGACGCTCGCATTGCGCTCCGAGCCGAAGCGCAGTTCAAGGACCTCCCGGGTGGAGTATTCGCGGATCAGGCTGGCCGGCGATCCTTCGGCCATGATCTTGCCCTTGTCCACCACGATCAGGCGGTCGCACAGCTGCTCGGCCTCGTCCATGTAGTGCGTCGTGAGGATCAGGGTGACGCCCTGTTCCTTGAGCCGGAACAGCCGGTCCCAGAGGATGTGCCGCGCCTGCGGATCCAGGCCGGTGGTCGGCTCGTCCAGCAGCAGGATCCTGGGCTCGTTGATGAGCGAGCGGGCGATGGTCAGGCGGCGTTTCATGCCGCCGGACAGGGCGTCCACCTTGGACTTGGCCTTGTCCGTGAGCTGGGCGAATTCCAGCAGCTCGTCGGCCTTGGGTTTGAGGTAGCTCATGGGCAGGCCGAAGTAGCGGCCGTACACCAGCAGGTTGTCCCGGACCTTCAGTTCCTCGTCCAGGTTGTCCTGCTGCGGCACCACGCCCAGATGGGCGCGGACTTCCGGCCCGTGCTGTTCGGGGTCCAGGCCCATGATGTTCAGGCTGCCCGACGTGCGCTGCGAGACCCCGCCGATCATCTTCATCGTGGTGGACTTGCCGGCGCCGTTGGGGCCCAGCAGGCCGAAGGCTTCCCCGGCGGGAACACGGAAGGAGATACCGTCGACGGCGGTGACGTCGCCGTAGCGTTTGGTGAGGTTTTCGGCAGTGATGACGTACTGCGGAGCGGCGTCGGAGGGGCTGGTCACGGCTGATTCTTTAGCGGCAAGTTCGGACACCCGCACTACGGTAGTGGATCCCCGCAAACTATGAAAGAGTCTTTTCGTAAAAACGCCGGACGTATCCGATCCGTTATGCCCCGCGGCGGTGAAGCGTGCCGAACCCTGCGGTGGTTGAGCCTGCATACAAGGCTCAACCACCGCGCGTGGCACTTTATTCGGCCCTTAGGCGAGTCCGGAGTGGCTGTCCTCTGCCAAGTCGCCTTCCTCTGCTAATTGGCGTTCTGCGGTTTCCACCACGTTGGCGAGGAGCATGGCGCGGGTCATGGGGCCCACTCCCCCGGGGTTCGGCGAGATCCAGGCGGCGACGTCGGCCGCAGCGGGGTCAACGTCTCCGGTGACCACGGCCTTGCCGTTGCCGTCGTCCACCCGGCTGACCCCGACGTCGAGGACGATCGCGCCGGGCTTGAGGTCCCCGGCCTTGATCATGTGCGGCTGCCCGGCCGCAGCGATCACGACGTCGGCCTGCCGCAGTTCCGCCGGCAGGTCCACCGTTCCGGTGTGCGCCAGGATGACCGTGGCATTGACGTCTTTGCGGGTCAGCAGCAGACCCACCGGGCGGCCGATGGTGACGCCGCGGCCCACCACGAGGACGCGCTTGCCCTTGAGGTCGATCCCGTGCCGGGTCAGCAGCTCGACGCAGCCCTTGGGCGTGCAGGGCAGCGGGGACTTCATGGGTCCGCTGACGTTGGCCACCAGCCGGCCCAGGTTCATCGGGTGCAGGCCGTCGGCGTCCTTCTCGGGATCCATGGCCTCCAGGATGACGTCCTGGTCGATGTGCTTGGGCAGCGGAAGCTGGACGATGTAGCCGGTGCACTCCGGGTTCTCGTTGAGCTCGCGGACCACGGCCAGCAGTTCTTCCTGGGTGGCCTCTTCCGGCAGGTCGCGTCGGATGGACGTGATGCCCACCTCGGCGCAGTCCTTGTGCTTGCCCCCGACGTACCAGGTACTGCCGGGATCGGAGCCCACCAGGATGGTGCCCAGTCCGGGAGTGATGCCCTTGGCCTTGAGTGCGGCCACGCGCCCGGTCAGCTCGGACTTGATGGCGGCGGCGGTAGCCGTGCCGTCAAGGATCTGAGCTGTTCTTGCAGTCTTAGCAGAAGTCATGGCCTACCACTGCTCGTGCTGCGGGTACAGCGGGAAGTCGGCGGCGAGCTTGTCCACGCGGGCCTGCAGGGACTCGATCTCCGTGGCGGCTCCGGACTTGAGGGCCGTGGCGATGATGTCCGCAACCTCGGTGAACTCCTCGGCGCCGAAGCCACGGGTGGCCAGGGCCGGGGTGCCGATGCGCAGGCCGGAGGTGACCATCGGCGGGCGGGGGTCGAAGGGTACCGCGTTGCGGTTGACGGTGATGCCTACCGAGTGCAGGAGGTCCTCGGCCTGCTGGCCGTCCAGCTGGGAGTTGCGCAGGTCCACCAGGACCAGGTGCACGTCGGTGCCGCCGGTCAGGACCGAGACGCCGGCCTCGGCAACGTCGGCCTGGCTGAGACGCTCGGCGATGATCTTGGCGCCTTCGAGCACGCGTTCCTGGCGTTCCTTGAATTCCTCGGTGCCGGCGATTTTGAAGGCCACGGCCTTCGCGGCGATCACGTGCATGAGCGGGCCACCCTGCTGGCCGGGGAACACCGCGGAATTAAGCTTCTTGGCCCATTCCTGCTTGGCCAGGATCACGCCGGAGCGGGGGCCGGACAGCGTCTTGTGCACCGTGGAGGTGACGACGTCGGAGTACGGGACCGGGCTCGGGTGCAGTCCGGCGGCGACGAGGCCGGCAAAGTGCGCCATGTCGGTCCAGAGCAGGGCGCCGACCTCGTCGGCGATCGAGCGGAAGGCTTCGAAATCCAGGTGCCGCGGGTAGGCGGACCAGCCGGCGATGATTACCTGCGGCTTTTCGGCGATGGCCTGCTCGCGCAGCTTGTCCATGTCGATCCGGAAGTTGTCTTCCTCGACCTGGTAGGCGGCCACGTTGTAGAGCTTGCCGGAGAAGTTCAGCTTCATGCCGTGGGTGAGGTGCCCGCCGTGTGCCAGGGAGAGGCCCAGGATCTTGTCTCCGGGGGTGATCATGGCGGCGAGCGCGGCGGCGTTGGCCTGCGCGCCGGAGTGCGGCTGCACGTTGGCGTATTCGGCCCCGAAGAGTTCCTTGACCCGGTCGATCGCGAGCTGCTCGGCGACGTCGACGTACTCACAGCCGCCGTAGTAGCGGCGGCCGGGGTAGCCCTCGGCGTACTTGTTGGTCAGGACGGAGCCCTGCGCTTCCATCACGGCGCGCGGGGCGAAGTTCTCGGAAGCGATCATTTCCAGGGTGCCGCGCTGGCGGCCCAGTTCCTGGGCCAGTACGGCGGCGATTTCCGGATCGAGTTCGGCCAGCGGCTGGTTGCTCACGGCGGCTGAGGTGGCGGTAGTAGTAGTCACGAGGAACTCCTGGTAGGCAACGGGTACGGCTATTGGTCAGGCTACCGGCTGGCCCGTTGCACCGCCCTATGATTACGCGCTCCTTGCCAGCAGAACTGACAGCGGACCGCGACAGTGGCGGGTGACACCCCGCACGGGCGCCAGCAACGGTACGGCAGCGGTAAATGCTGCCGACCGGTAAGACATGACCCTCGGCCCAGGCGTACGATCCGTGGTCTTCGTGAGTGCCGCTCCCTGATGGTTAGCCATCCAACGCCAGTTGCGACGGGTTAACACTACCAAAACCCTTTCAAACCTGCCCTTGAAGCGCAGGTAGGCTGGTCCTCGTGACTGACGAGAACCTGACTGCCTCCTACATCCTGACCCTGTCCTGCCCCGACCGGCCCGGCATCGTGCACGCCGTCGCCGGAGCCCTGCTGGTGGCGGGCTGCAATATTACAGACTCCCAGCAGTACGGCAGCCAAGGCACGGGCACCTTCTTCATGCGGGTGGAGGCGACGACGGCGGCGGCCCAGGTGGAGCTGCAGGCGGCACTCGAGCCCGTGGCGCAGGCCTTCGGGATGCAGTGGAGTCTCAACCCCGCCGGCCGGAAGGTCCGCACCCTGCTGATGGCCAGCACCTCGGCCCACTGCCTGAACGATCTGCTGTTCCTGCAGCGCTCCGGCACCCTGCCGATCGAAATTCCGGCCATCGTGTCCAACCACCGTGATCTCGAGGGTTTGGCGGAGTTCTACGGCATCCCGTTCCACCACATCCCGGTCACCCCGGACACCAAAATCCAGGCCGAGGACGCCCTCCGGGTACTGATGAAGGAGCACGACATCGAGCTCACCGTCCTGGCCCGGTACATGCAGATCATCTCTGACGAGCTCTGCACCGAGCTCACGGGCAAGGCCATCAATATCCACCACTCGTTCCTGCCCTCCTTCAAGGGCGCCAAGCCCTACCACCAGGCGCATGCCCGCGGCGTGAAGCTGATCGGCGCCACGGCGCACTATGTCACGGCCGCCCTGGATGAGGGACCGATCATCGAGCAGGAAGTGATCCGGGTGGACCACCGGCGCACCGCCGAGCAGTTCGTCCAGATGGGCCGCGACGTGGAGGGCCGTACCCTCGCCCAGGCTGTGCAGTGGCACGCCGAGCACCGTGTCCTGCTCGACGGCAACCGGACGGTTGTCTTTAACTGAATCCGGTTCTTCACTAGAGCTATGGACTCCACCCGCAGGGACCGGCTCGAATCGTTCGTGGCGCTGCTGAAGAACGAGGGCCGGCACGCCGTGCTGGGGTTGGATTGCGGCCAGGGCGCCGATGGGCTGCACTTTGTGCAGTCCGGCATCCATTTCACCGGCGTCGACCGGTCCGAGGAGAACATCCACGTTGCCCGGGGTCACGGGCTGGAGGCCTCAGTGGCGGGCCCGGCAACGCTGCCGTTCGCCGACGCCGCGTTTTCCTCGGTGTGGGCGGTGGACGCATTGTCGGGCCTGGCCCCCGAGGAGTGGGACGACGTCGTCCGCGAACTTGGCCGGGTGGCGGAACCCGGCGCGCCAATCGCCGTCGTATTCCCCGTCCCCGACCCGCGCGGCGACGGCGGCACCCGCAGCAAGGGCTTCACGGTCCTCCGCTCCCCCGCCTGACCCTTCCTTCCCCGTTGCGCTATCACTTAGGGCTGCTCTGAGCGCGCGGGATCATGCGGTGATCGCAACACCTGATCATTGAAGGGTGTCGATTGCCGTGGTGAAATTCTCGAGTCGTTTGGTGGCTGAGGTTGTTCAGGAGTTCTGGCAGCAGGTTGCTGATGGTGCCCGTTTCGACGAGGCCGGTGCCTCGGTTGGATGGTCCGTCACGACGGTGCGCCGCGAGTTGCGGTTCACGGGAGGGATCCGGCCCCGCAGGGGCCGGATCCTGACCGGCCGGTC
>NZ_JBHUBT010000004.1:225467-384603 GCF_042788715.1 Arthrobacter sp. NPDC056886 | reverse complement strand
AGGACTAACGACTCGTGAAGCTGACCGGTACTAATAGGCCGATAACTTACACCACACACCCCTTCCGTGAACGGATTCAAAAGACGTTCACACCATGGAGGGGGTACAAAGAAACAAGACTGCTTGCGTCCACTATGTGGTTCCCAAACAACAAACCCGCACCCGCGGCACCGTTGCAACAGGAACAAACCACAACTAAACAACAACACCACAGCTGCGGACACGTCCGCAGAGCACATGTTGTAACACCAGTTTTCCCACCCCCACGCCCCCGGCTGCGGCGGGTGCGGACACAGGGTTACGGCGGTCATAGCGTGGGGGAAACGCCCGGTCCCATCCCGAACCCGGAAGCTAAGACCCACAGCGCCGATGGTACTGCACCCGGGAGGGTGTGGGAGAGTAGGTCACCGCCGGAACACCATTAACGGTCGAGGACCCCCAACACAGGTTGGGGGTCCTCCCGCATTTAACCCAAAAACACCCGCAGGCTCCCGGCCACGCGGAACCCCCAACCCGCCAGCAGCACCGGCCGTCGTTTCGAGCGCCCGAATCGGCCCCCGCCCGCGACCCGGTTGGGAACGGCCTTCCCCACAGGACCCCGGCCACGTGAGGGCCCGCCGCCTGAGCCCCAAATACCCCAGCAGTTCCCTGACCGCATGGGGTTCTTGGCATATAACCCCGTGCAACATAACTCCCCGCCAGGACCGCCTGCCGGGGCCCTGGGCCACATCACGGCACTCCCGGGACTCAGGCCTCAAAACATGCCACCAGGAGCCCGGTCTCGGCCTCCCACGACGTCGCTCCGGCCCGCTATCCAGGCGGTGCAAAGTCCGCCGGCGAAGAGCGCGGAGGATCTCGCCGAAGCGGCGCCGGCGTAGGGGCGTCCGCTCTCGGCGCAATTTGGCCGCGATCGGCGTCGATTCCAGTGATTTTCCCCAAAAAACGCCGAAAACACGCGGAATTTGCCACCTCTGAGGCGCCAAGCTGGTAAGTTTTCGAACAGTGGTTTGTACGCATGCCGTGTGCAGGCTCCAAAAATCATGACCGTCCAGGAGGACATAAATGGCTAAGAACCGTAGTGAACTTGTTGCAGAGGTCGCAGGCAAGGCCGGCACCAGCCAGGCAGCAGTCAACTCCGTGCTCGACGCACTGTTCGAGGTCTTCGAGACCTCTGTCGCCGCGGGCGAAAAGATCACCATCCCGGGCTGGCTCGCAGTCGAGCGCACCGACCGTGCAGCTCGCACCGGCCGCAACCCGCAGACCGGCGAGACCATCCAGATTGCCGCTGGCCACAGCGTCAAGCTGACCGCCGGCTCCAAGCTGAAGGCTGCAGTCGCCAAGAAGAAGTAGTCTTCTTCGCAGGCTTGAAAGGAGCGGCAACCCTCGGGTTGCCGCTCCTTTTGCGTTGCCCGCACGGTCGGCGCACATCCCCGTCCGTTCCCCCTCCTGCTCGCCCGGACCGATCTCACGGAGGAACCGTTGGGACCGATTCGGCGAGCAGGGCGGCGTAGCGGACAATGGAGATGTGCCTTCCGCAGCAAATCCCACGCCCACAACCGCAGCGCCCGTTCCCCCAGGGGACCCACGCGGCCCTGGCCAAGGTCCCGGTGGGATTTCCCGGCCGTGGCTGATGGCCGGCCTTGGCGCGTTGTTTGTGGGCCTGATCGCTGCACTCATCTTTTCCGGTGCGGCAGCCGCCCGCGAAGTTTCCGATCCGGGTGCACTTGTTCGCTGGGGGCTGCCGGTGAGCAAAGCGGTCCACAACATCGCCGTGGCCACCGTGATCGGCGGCCTGATCTTCGCCGTCGGTATACTTCCGCGGAACAGGAACGGCTCCCGTTCCAAGGACCAGGACGCCCCGGAACACCCGGCCTTCTCCCGGGCGCTGGCTGTGGCCGCGGCGGCGGGCGCCGTCTGGACGCTGTCCGCGATCTCCGTGCTGGTCCTGGGCTACTCGGACATCGCGGGGCAGGGTATCTCCGGGGATCCGGAGTTCACTCGCTCCCTCGTGTACTTCATGACGGACCTCGAAACCGGACGCGCCTGGCTGGCTATCGTGATCATCGCGGCCGTCGTAACCACCGCCCTTTTCGGGGTGCGCTCCCGCGGCGGGCTGGCACTGACGCTGGTCCTGTCTCTGATCGGGCTGGTCCCCTCCGCCCTGATCGGGCACTCCTCAAGCTCCAGCGACCACGAGGGCGCCATCAACTCGCTCGGCCTGCACCTGGTGGGCGTATCGGCCTGGGTGGGCGGCATCATCATGCTGGCGGTCCTTTCCGGCGTCCTGGGCGGCGCCGGTGCCGGAGGGCGCACCACGGGTGCCTCCCCGCGGACCGCAGACATCACCGAGCCAACCCTGCGGAGGTTCTCATCCCTAGCGGGCTTTGCCTTCGTTCTGGTCTTTGCCTCAGGCGTGATCAACGCCAGCATCCGCCTCACCACATGGGCAGACCTCTTCGGGTCGTCCTACGGGCAACTGATCCTCGCCAAGACGGCCGCGGTCCTTGTGCTGGGCGGCATCGGGCTCATGCACCGCCGCTGGGTCATCCCACAGCTGGGCAACCGCGGCATGGGCGGGTCCGCGCGCCAAGTGCTGTGGCAGCTGGTGATCGTGGAACTGCTCATCATGGGAGCGACCTCCGGGATCGCCGTGGCGTTGGGGCGCTCTGCCCCGCCGCAGCCCACTACCTTCGCCCCCGACGCGTCACCGGCCTTCATCCTCTCCGGCTACGAGCTGCCGCCGGAACTGACCCCGGAACGATGGCTCACGGAGTGGCGGCTCGACTGGCTCTGGGTCGCAGTCGCACTCTTTGCCCTGGTGTCCTACGGCCTCGGCGTCCGAAAGGTCCTGCAACGCGGCGACTCCTGGTCCTGGTTCCGGACCGTCAACTGGGTGATCGGGCTCATGGTCCTCACCTACGTGACCTCGGGGCCGCCGTCGGTCTACGGCAGGGTGTTGTTCTCCGCGCACATGGTGGACCACATGGCCCTGACCATGGTGGCCCCCATCTTCCTGGTCCTCGGCGCCCCCGTGACGCTGGCGCTCCGGACGCTCACGCCGCGGCGCGACAGCTCGCGTGGACCGCGTGAGTGGCTGATGATCTTCATCCACTCCAAGTTCTCCCAACTGGTGACCCACCCGCTGTTCGCGGCCGCCAACTTCGCCGGCTCCATCGTGCTCTTCTACTACTCCGACGCGTTCGGCTACGCGATGCGGGACCACGTGGGCCACGAGCTCATGAACCTGCACTTCGCCCTCACCGGCTACATCTTCGTGCTCACCATGATCGGCACCGATCCGCTGCCGCGCCGAGCCCCGTACCCCATGCGGCTGCTGCTGCTGCTGGCCACCATGGGCTTCCACGCGTTCTTCGGGGTCGCCATCATGGGCGGCACGGGGCTGCTGGCCGCGGACTACTTCGGGAACCTGGGGCGGACGTGGGGCCCCTCGGCCCTGCTGGATCAGCAGATGGGCGGTGCCGTGGCCTGGGGCATCGGCGAAGTGCCAACCCTGCTGGTGGCGATCGGCGTCGCCGTTATGTGGTCCCGCTCCGACGCGCGCGAGTCCAAACGCACCGACCGGGCGGCGGACAGGAATAACGACGCCGATCTCACCGCTTACAACGATATGTTTGCCAAGCTGGCCGAACGCGACGCCAGGCTTGCCGAACGCAATTCAAAGCTGGAAGGACGCTCATGACCGAAACCGTACGCACCCACCTCCGGGTCCGGGCCTCTGAACTCGTGGGCCGCAACTGGCTGAACACCGGCGGCAAGTCCTTGGACCTCGAATCCCTGCGCGGCAAGATCGTGCTGCTGGACTTCTGGACCTTCTGCTGCATCAACTGCCTGCACGTCCTGGACGAACTGCGTCCGCTCGAGCAGCAGTACTCGGATGTTCTGGTGACGGTCGGCGTGCATTCGCCCAAGTTCGAGCACGAGGCCGATCCCGTGGCACTGGCGGCCGCCGTCGAACGCTACGAGATCCGCCACCCGGTCCTGGACGACCCCGAGCTGGACACCTGGAAGGCCTACACGGCCAGGGCGTGGCCCACCTTGGTGGTCATCGATCCCGAGGGCTACATCGTGGCGCACCTCTCCGGTGAAGGCCACGCGGACGGCCTCGCCGTGCTCATCCCCGAACTGATCGCCGAGCACGAGGCCAGGGGCACCCTGCACCGCGGCGACGGCCCGTACGTGGCGCCGGAACCGACGTCGGGCACGCTGCGCTTCCCGGGCAAGGCCTTGTTCCTGCCCGCCGGCCGCGGCGTCGGCAGCACCGCGGGCGGTTCGTGGCTGGTGACCGACACGGGCCATCACAGGCTCGTGGAACTCTCCACCGAATTCGAGACCGTGCTGGCCACATACGGCTCCGGTGAAAAGGGCCACGCCGACGGCAACGCCGCCACCGCCCGGTTCAACGAACCGCAGGGCCTGGTGCTGCTGCCCGAGGACGTCGCCGCGAACGCCGGTTACGACGTCGTCATTGCCGACACGGTGAACCACCGGCTCCGTGGGCTGTCCCTCGCGGACGGAACCGTCCGGACACTAGCCGGCAACGGCGTGCAGCGGCTGCTGGAAACTGGGCCGGCCCGCGTGGACGAGGAGGGCGCCGCCTACGGTACCCGGCTCGAGGCGGATCCGCTTGCGGTGTCCCTGAGCTCGCCGTGGGATGTCGTCTGGTCCACCAAGCTCAACGCCGTGGTGGTGGCGATGGCTGGAGTGCACCAGATCTTCAGTTTCGAGCCGACCTCCGGCGCCGTAAGGATCATCGCGGGCAACGGCCTCGAAGGGCTCCTGGACGGCCCCGCCGGCGAAGCCTGGTTCGCCCAGTCCTCCGGCCTCGCCGAGGATGCGGACGGCAACATCTGGGTGGCTGACTCCGAGACCTCCGCCCTACGCAAGCTCGTCATTGACGACGCCGGCAGCATCACTGTCGAGTCGGCGGTGGGCAAGGGCCTGTTCGACTTCGGCTTCCGCGACGGCCCCGCCGCAGAAGCCCGGCTGCAGCACCCGCTTGGCGTGACGGTGCTCCCTGACGGCTCGGTGGCCATCGCGGACACGTACAACGGCGCGGTCCGCCGCTACGACCCCGCAACGGGCACGGTCTCCACGCTGGCGCGCGGACTGTCCGAGCCCTCCGACGTGATTGTGGACCACACCCAGGTAGCCGGAGCCGAGCCGTTGCTGGTGGTGGTCGAGGCCAACAAGCACCAGCTGGTGTACGTGCCCATCCCAAAGGAAGCCCAGCAGGTGGATGAGGGCGCTGCGCAGACCCACCGGCCCAAGAGCCCCGTGGCGCCCGGGCCGCTCGAACTGGCGGTGCGCTTCACCGCGCCCACCGGGCAGAAGCTGGACGACCGCTGGGGCGATCCCACCCAGTTGAAGATCTCGTCCACACCACCCGAACTGCTGGTGTCCGGCGGCGGGACATCCGTGGGGCTCCTGCGCACTCTGGTGCTTTCCTCCGACGTTCCCGAAGGCGTCCTGCACATCACCGCCCGGGCGGCGGCGTGCGACGGCCCCGAAGACGCTGACGGCGAGATCCCGGACCACGCAGCCTGCCACCTCTACCAGCAGGACTGGGGAATCCCCGTGCTCCTGCAGGCCGACGGTGACACCGAGTTGGTCTTGGACCTGCGCGGAATGGACTGACCCGGAACACCCGGCCGTTGCGCCGGCGCTGATCAAAAGGCTGCTGCCCGTGACCTCGCGTCACCGACAGCAGCCTTTTGGCTTTCTCCGGACCCGGTAGCCGCTGAATGCCGCCGCCCGTCCAGTCCCGGGCCTGGAAAATTGACGACGCCGCACTGCGGCGGGCGGTGAGAGCCGGCGTCGTGTGTGAGTGCCGCGCCCTTCTACGGGCTGTGGGCGTTGGAACAGGCCGGCCCCAGCATCTCTACCACCGGCGCGGCGCCGCCGCAGCCGGGGAATCGGGGCACGGCGGGCTGCTACTCGCACCGCATCCGCACCGGCCGATTGCTGCCCTGGGCGATGTACTCATCCATGCGCTGCGGTGCCTGCCGTTCCGGGAGTCCCTGATCATGGTTGAGTGAGCCGTCGGCAGGGGCGATATGACGTTACCGGGGTCTGCCGTTAGCGGGTTCTAGTAGTTCAGCTGCGGCGTGAGCTTGACGGTGTCGCCGTCGATGTCCAGGCGGGTCGTGAAGCTGAAATCGTGGACGGAATTGATGTCGGTCGCGGCGCCGGTGAACAGGTCCACTTGGCGGGCCTTGATCCGGGCTTTGCCGTCCAGGGGCGCTACCACCCAGCGGCCGCCGAACGGCTCGATGCTGACGGTGGGGTAGTCCGTGATGCTCCAGTCGATAGTCCCGTCCATCACGCGGTTGTTGGTGGCGTGGTAGAACGGGCAGTCGGGCTGCAGCTTCTGCTGCTTGTCGGCCTCGGCGGCGCAGGAGTCCAGGAATTCCTTGACCTTGCCGCTCACGGCCTCCTTCAAGGCGCCTGTGGCCTCTGTCAGCAGGTTCAGCGAGGCCGGGCGCGCGTCCCCGCCCGTCACGGTTGCCCGGGTGGCCGGGGCGGAGAAGTACTGGCCGTTCAGTGAGGCCTCGTACTCGCCGGGGTAGAACACAGCCAAGGAGTTGCGGCCGTTGGGCATGTTCACCGGTACCCCGTTGACGGTGGCCTCGCTGGAGTTGACCACGGTGACGTCCAGGACGGGCAGCGCAGCCGGGACGAAGGACCATTTGTGGAAGAACAGCCACTCGGTGCCGGAGCGTTCCAGCAGGAACTCTGTCCGCAGATGGCTGCCGTCGATCGTGTAGTCCATGGGCACCATGGCCTGGTTCGCGCCGCGCTCTTCGGCGGCACCAAGCTTGACGTCGGTGATGCGGGCGGCCGCGGTTTGCAGGGCGGTTCCGTCGAGCATCGCCGGGTTGCTTTGTGGCACGGAGGCGCGCAAGAGCCCCAACGCCTTTTCGCCCTCGCCCTTTTGCAGGGCACTGAGATATTCGCGGACTGGCTGCTGGGGACCGGCAACGGAGTTGTTCACCAGGTTGATGGACACGATGGCCGCGGCCACGGCAAGCATCAGTCCGAGCAGCCACACTGCTGCGATTTTGACCAACGACTGACTCATCTGCACCATTCTTACGTTACCTGCACCCCACAGGAATCTCCGCGTCGCGGTCCGCAACTGTGACGCGGAGCATGGCGCCGCCGTCGGGCCAGCGGGCCAAGACCAGCCCGTTGGACGCCGCCATGCTGGTCCCTAGCGCCGGCGGCGTTTCGAGGAGGAAGTGCCGAAGACGCCGCGGAGCAGCTCTCTGCCAAGTTGGGTCCCCAAGGATCGGGCCATGCTCTTGAGGCCTCCGCCGAGGGCTCCCGCGAGGTCACCGCCGATCCCGCCGCCGAACCCGCCGCCGTCCGTCGGTTGCGCCGGGCGGGGAGCCCGCGGCTGGGGTGCTTTCCCGTGTTCGGGCGTCCCCGGCGCCGGCGCGGGCCGGCTGCTGGGACGGCCAAGGATTTCTTCCTCAATCCGTCGGGCTTCGGCGTCGATGGCGTTGGGATCCAAGCCGCCGCCCTGGCCCGCACTGCCAGAGGGGCCGCCCTGGTGTGCGGTCCCGGCGGCCGGCCCGGTGGGGGCAGCGCCTTTGCCGGTGATCTTCTCGTAGGCCGAGACGTTGTCGACGGCGGTGCCGTATTTGGGCAGGAGGGCGGAGGCGGCAACGGTGCTGGAGATCAGGGCGTCGGTGCTGGGCCCCATCACGGATTCCGGTGCGCGGAGCCGGGTGAGCGCCACAGGGGTCGGCGCACCCTTCTCATTCAGGACGGTGATGACGGCCTCGCCGATGCCGGCAGTGGTGAGGGTTTCCTCGAGATCGTAGTCGCTGGTCGGGAACGTGGACACGGTGGCCTTAAGGGCCTTGGCGTCTTCCGGGGTGTAGGCGCGGAGGGCGTGCTGTACCCGGTTGGCCAGCTGGCCGAGGACATCGGCGGGGACATCCTTGGGGGTCTGCGTCACAAAGAAGATGCCGACGCCCTTGGACCGGATCAGCCGGACGGTGGTGGTGATGGCGTCGAGGAAGGCCTTTGAAGCGCCGTTGAACAGCAGGTGCGCCTCATCCAGGAAGAACACGAGCTTGGGCTTGTCGAGGTCCCCGGCCTCCGGCAGGTCCTCGAAAAGGTCGGCCAGCAGCCACATGAGGAATGTCGAGAAGAGCATGGGCTTGGTCTGCAGCGTCGGCAACTCCAGGCAGCTGACCACGCCGCGGCCGTCCGGCGCGGTACGCAGCAGTTCGGCGGTGTCGAACTCGGGTTCGCCGAAGAACTTCTCCATGCCCTGCGCCTCGAGCGTGATCAGTTCGCGCAGGATCACGCCCGCAGTTGCCTTGGAGAGGCCACCGAGTTCCTCGAGCTCGTCCTTACCCTCGGCTGAGGTCAGGAACTGGATCACGGCCCGCAGGTCCTTGAGGTCGATTAGTTCCAAGTTGTTCTTGTCCGCGAAATGGAAGACGAGTTGCAGGCTGGATTCCTGGGTCTCGTTCAGGTCCATGACCCGGGAGAGCAGGATGGGGCCGAAGGACGTTATGGTGGCGCGGACCGGGATGCCGTTGCCGTCGCCGCCGAGGGCCAGGAACTCCACAGGAAAGGTCTTTCCGGACCACGCCTGGCCGATGCTCTCCGTGCGGGCCAGGAGCTTGTCGCTGCCCGCGGCCGCGGTGGCCAGCCCGGAGAGGTCGCCCTTGATGTCCGCAAGGAACACGGGCACGCCCGCTGCGGAGAGCTGTTCGGCCATCATGTGCAGGGTGACGGTCTTGCCGGTGCCTGTCGCCCCGGCCACGAGGCCGTGCCGGTTCATCATCGCGAGCGGCAGCCGGACAGGGGCGTCCTTGTGGAGTTCGCCGTCGACGATCGCCGCCCCGAGCTCGATCGTGGGTCCGTCCAGGGTGTAGCCCTTCTGGATCGTGGCGACTTTATCTGCGGTGGATTTGATGGCCATGCGGTTAGCTTAGCCGGATGCGGTGCTCCAGGACCCGGCTTAGACCCGCCTATTCGGCGAGGGCCGCCCTGAAGACTTCCTTGGCAGAAATATCCCGGGCTCCGCCGTCGTTGACCCAAGTGTGCCCGCGCCGGAAACCCGGCGCCGGCCAGGACCGCAGTCCCAAACTCCGGCCCGTACACAGCTCCGCTACGAAAGGCCGGCTTTTCCGTGACTGTTCCGCTTTCCATTCTTGATCTCGCAACCATCGGCCCGGGCCAGACGGCGTCGGAGAGCTTCGCCGGGAGCGTGGCCATGGCGCAGCTCGCCGAGGACCGGGGGTACCGGCGGATCTGGTACGCCGAGCACCACAACATGTCCTCGATCGCCTCATCCGCCACGAGCGTGCTGATTGCCCACGTCGCGGCCCACACCTCCAGCATTCGGCTTGGCGCCGGTGGCGTGATGCTGCCCAACCACTCGCCGCTGACCATCGCGGAACAGTTCGGCACGCTCGAAACCCTGCACCCCGGAAGGATCGACCTGGGCTTGGGCCGGGCGCCGGGCAGTGACCAGAACACCATGCGCGCCTTGCGCCGCGATCCGATGTCGGCCGACAGCTTTCCCCAGGACGTCCTGGAGCTCCAGGGCTACCTGACCGGCCCCACCCGGATCCAGGGCGTGGAAGCCACCCCGGGCAAGGGCACCAACGTGCCGCTGTATATCCTGGGATCGTCCCTGTTCGGCGCCAGGCTGGCCGCCCAGCTGGGCCTGCCCTACGCCTTCGCCTCGCACTTCGCGCCCAACGCACTGCAGGACGCCGTGGCTGTCTACCGCCGCGAATTCCGGCCCTCCGCGCAGCTCGACGCCCCGCACGTGATCGCCGGCGTCAACGTCATCGCCGCGGATTCGGCCGCGGAGGCCCAGGCGATGTTCCAGGCCACCAAGCGCGCCCGGGTCTCCTTGTTCTTCGGCAACGGCCGCGTGTTCAGCGACGACGAGGCGGACATGATCCTGGACTCGCCGCAGGGCCAGCACATGGCGCAGATGATGAAGTACTCCGCTGTCGGCACGCCCGATGCAGTCCTGGCGTACCTCGAGGAATTCACGGCGCACGCCGACGCCGACGAACTGATCGTGGCGCACCAGAGCACCGGCACCGAGGCCCGGCTCCGTTCCGTGGAACTTCTGGCCGACGCCGCCCGGCTGGTGCGGGCCTAGGAGCCCGCCAGCTTATCGGACGCCCGGGCTACAGTTCCCGCCGGGCGCCCTCGGACGCCGTGACGGGGAAGATGTGTGGGGCCGTGTACCCGGCACGGGCGAAGGCGCGGGCAATGCCCCCGGCCACCGTGCCGGCGTCGTCGTTCCGGACCAGGGCCAGGGCGGCCCCGCCGAAGCCGCCGCCGGTCATCCGCGCGCCGATGGCGCCCAGTTCCTGCGCGCTGGCCACGGCGAGGTCGAGCTCGGGGGTGGAGATCTCGAAGTCGTCCCGCATGGACAGGTGCGATTCATTCAGGAACGGCCCGATGGCGCCGGCGCCGGAGGTCCGCAGTGCCGCGACGGTGTCGAGCACCCGCTGGTTTTCTGTGATGATGTGGCGGACCCGGCGGAAGGTCTGTCCGTCGAGCTGTGCCGCGGCGCGGGGGAGATCGACCGGGCCCAGTGCCCGGAGGCTGCCGACGCCGAGGCGGCGGGCACCGTCCTCGCAGGACCGGCGGCGGCTGGCATAGCCGCTGTCGGCATGGGAATGGCTGGTGCGGGTGTCGATCACCAGGAGCCCCACCCCGGCGCCGGCGAAGCCGAGGGCAACGGTCTCGGTCAACAGGCTCTGGCAGTCGAGCAGGATGCCATGATCCGTTGCTCCCAGTAGCGAGGCCGACTGGTCCATGATGCCGGTGGGTGCGCCGACCACCCTGTTCTCGGCCAGCTGGCCGATCCGGGCCAGTTCCTGCCGGTCCAGCCCCAACTCCCAGAGATCGTTCAAGGCCAGGGCCACGGCGCATTCGACGGCGGCAGAGGAGGACAGCCCGGCACCGGCCGGGACATCCGAGGTCAGCGCCAGGTCCACGCCGGAAATCCGGGACGCGGCACGGCCGGACGCGCCGCCGGCCGCCGCCCGGGACGTAGCCCAGGCCACGCCCAGCGGGTAGGCGGCCCAGCCGGTGAGGGTATCTGGGTCCAGGTGGTCCAGGCTCACCTCCACCACGCCGGGGAAGGAGCTGCTTGTGACCCTGAGCAGGCGGTCGTCACGGGCGCGGGCCGCCACTGTGGTGCGCTTGTCGATTGCGATCGGAAACGCGAAGCCGCCGTTGTAGTCCGTGTGCTCGCCGATCAGGTTGACCCGTCCGGGCGCTGACCACAAACCGTCCGGCGCGCCGCCGAACTGGCCGGAAAAGTACTCACTTCCCAGTTGCAGGACCTCGTTCATGGCTGGGCGGCTTCCTGTTCTCTTGCGGGCTGTTCTGTAGTTTCCCGTTCCGGGCGGTACGGCTCGGGGCGGAACGGTTCGAGCCCGGCCTCTTCCATGGCCTCGCGGAGCCGGGCGGCTGCCGTTTCCGGCGGGATGTCCGCGATGAATGCACCCATCGCGGCCTCCGACCCTGCCAGGTATTTGAGCTTGTCCTCCTCCCGGCGGGGCGAGGTCAGCTGCAGCATGAGCCGGATGTCGTCCCGGTGGGCGTGGACGGGAGCCTGGTGCCACGCCGAAATGTACGGGGTAGGGGTCTCGTAGAGGGCATCGACGCCGCGCAGGAGCCGGCTGTACAGCCGGGAGAACTCATCGCGTTCCTCGTCCGTCGTGGCGGCGAGGTCCGGGACGTGCCGGTGCGGGAGGATGTGCACTTCCAGCGGCCAGCGCGCGGCAAACGGGACAAACGCCGTCCAGTGCTCGCCCTGGAGCAGCACGCGCTCGGATTTCTGCTCGAAGCTGAGGATGTCCTCGAACAGCGAGCCGCCGTAGCTCTCGATCGTGCGGACCAGCTGGGCCGTGCGGGGGGTGATGTACGGGTAGGCGTAGATCTGTCCGTGCGGGTGGTGCAGCGTCACGCCGATCGCTTCGCCGCGGTTCTCGAACGGGAAAACCTGTTCGACGCCGGGCAGCGCGGACAGCGCGGCCGTCCGGTCCGCCCAGGCTTCCACCACCGTGCGCATCCGGGACAGCGGCAGTCCCGCCAGGGAACCCGTGTGTTCGGGGGAGAAGCACACCACTTCGCACCGGCCCACGGACTGCCGGCTGCGCCCCAGCCCCACTCGGGCGAGGTCATCCAGGCCCTCCGGCGCGGCGGCGGCCCCTGCCAGCTCCGGTCCGAAGGACGGCGACTTGTTTTCGAAGACGGCGACGTCGTAGAGGCTGGGAATTTCCGAGGGATTCTCCGGCGACGCCGGGGCCAGCGGGTCCAGGTGCGAGGGCGGCAGGACCACCCGGTTCTGCCGGGCGGCCGCGATCGAAATCCACTCCCCGGTCAGGACGTCCTGGCGCATGGTGGCCGTAGGCGGGCGGAGCGCCGGCGCGCGCAGGTCCTCCCCGCGGTCCGGGGGCAGGACGGTATCGGCATCATCGAAGTAGATGATGTCCCGGCCGTCGGAGAGCTTGTGGGAGCGTTTCGTAATCTGTCCCATGGTCAGGAGTTCCTCACGGGGTGGCTGCCGGTTGGGGCTGGAGCGGCAGCTGGAGCGGCAGCAGGGACGCGGCGGACGGCCAGGAGCAGCCCGTGCTCCGGGTTCAGGACTGGCATGGGGAGGCCGGACTCCGCCAGGAACCGCCCGGTCGCCTCGACGCCGCCCGCAAGCCACGCCGGCGGCACCGCCTGCAGGAACGCCCGCTTGTCATCCGCCGCGGGGTAGACCGCTTCCACCCGGTACGCGGAGTCCGGCGCCAGCCCCGGCAGGCAGACCCGCCCCGGGACTTCGGCGAACGACGTCGCCAGAGACACCAGGGCGTAGAGGGCCTCGCCGCCGTCGTGGGACACGACGCCGTGGAGCCGGAGGGTCGGATCGGGCTCGTCGGCCCGTACCATGCGACCGCTGTGCAGCAGGGGACGGTACTGCTTGAACAGCGCGATCGCCATGGCAAGCTCGGTGCGCTCGGAATCGGCGAGGTGCCGGACATCCCACTCGAGGCCGAAGTGGCCGAACATCGCGGTGATCGCCCGGAAGGAGAGATCGTGCGTTCGCGCGGTGGTGTGGCTCGTGGTGGGGCCGATGTGGGATCCGACCAGCTCCGGCGGCACCACCATGCCGGTCCAGCGCTGGATGGTCTGCCGTTCCAGGGCATCGTTGCAGTCCGAGGCCCACACCCTGTCGGTGCGTTCCAGGATTCCGAGATCCACGCGGCCGCCCCCCGAGGAGCAACTTTCAATCTCGACGTCCGGGTGGGCCTGGCGGAGCTCGTCGAGGAGCCGGTAAACGGCCCGTGTCTGGGCGTGCACCGAGGGGCGGCCGCCGTGGCCCATTTCGGTCAGGTCCCGGTTCTGGTCCCATTTGAGATAGCTGATCCGGTTTTCGCTCAGCAGGGCATCGAGCCTGTCGTAGATGTACTGCCAGGCCTCCGGATTGACGAGATCGAGGACCTGCTGGTGCCGCCACTGTTCCGGCAGCCGGCCATCCGGTGCGCCCCCAGCGGTCGGGGCGCCCCCGGCGGTTCGCGGAGCCGGACCGGCGATCCAGTCCGGGTGGGCCCGGGCCAGATCGGAGTCCTCGTTGACCATCTCGGGTTCGACCCAGAGGCCGAACTCCATGCCGTGGCCGGTAACCGCGTCGATCAGCGGGGTCAGGCCGCCGGGCCAGAAGTCCCCGTCGACGTACCAGTCGCCGAGGCCGGCATGGTCGTTGCGCCGGCCGCGGAACCAGCCGTCGTCGAGGACGTAGCGTTCCACGCCCAGCCGGGCGGCGGATTCGGCGAGATCGAGCAGCACCGGCAACCGGTGGTCGAAATACACCGCTTCCCAGACGTTGAGAACCACGGGACGGGCTTTGCCGGACCGCGCGCCCGGGTGGTGCGGGCGGCCGCGGAACCATTTGTAGAAAGCATCGCTGATGCCGTCCAGGCCCGCGGGAGAGTAGGCCGCGAACAGCCAGGGGGTCTCGTAGCTGCCGTCCGCGGGCACGCTGATCTCGCCGGCTCCGAGCAGTTCCGAAGCGCCAATGACGGTCCGGCCGTCCGCGGCGGCGTCTACGAAGCTCTCGTGGTTGCCGCTCCAGCCCAGGTGCACGGCCCACACCTGCCCGTGGCGGTTGCCGAATCCGGGGGTGCCGGCTGCCAGGAGGAGCGAGGCGTCATGGCCGGTACGGCCGTGCCGGCCCGAGCGGACCCATGTGCCTTGGTGCAGCGGCAGGCGCTGGGGGTGGGACTCCCTGCACCAGCGGCCGGTCAAATTCAGGATCTCTGTGCCGGCGCGGCCCACCGGCAGCACGGCCGCGAGTTCGTCAAGGCTGTATGGGTCGGCGCCGTCGTTGTGGAGCCGGTGCCGGATCTGGAGCAGGCCGCCGTCGTTGATCCTGATCTCCGTGCGGACGCTGACACCGGCGTCGGGGTCGGCCTGGGTGATGACGGCAGAGCAGCCGTCCCCGCCGTAACCATTCCCGCCGGAATGCACCCCGCCGGAACGCTCAACACTGACAACGCGCAGCCGGGCCGAGAACGCCTGGCCGTTCCGGTGGCCGCGGAGGCCGGGCCGTCCGCGCCAGCCGGAGGACGCCTGCGGGATCAGCCCCAGCGGGACCGGGATGTCGAGTGCCGAAGGCGGGACGGCGTCGGTGAGCAGCGAAAGATCCGGCAGGTCCGCCCCGAGGTCGGCGCCAAAGTGCACCATGGCGGCCTCGCCCGTTCTGAAGTCGATGAGCAGGGACGTTCCGGACCGTCGCAGGTACACCGGCTCCCGGTACACCGGCTCCAGATCCGACGACAACAGGCCCGGGACGCCCTGGGAGCGGGTCTGGGCGGCAAGGGTGAGGTCCGGGTTGTTCACGGTAGCTCCAGGCGTAGTGGGTGGGGTGGGCGGGGCCGTGCCGGTCAGCCTGCGGCTGCTGTGGGGTGCGCTGCGCTGGTGCGCCGGGCGTCGCCGGTGCTGGCCAGACGGAGCCGGCCGACGCGCTCGCCGAGGATGCGCCGGGCCTCACTGCCGAGGAGGTCGTCGCTGATGAGTTCGTCAGCGTCCTCCAGGCTGGCGATGGTGCTGATGCCGAGGGTGCCCCACTTCGTGTGGTCCGCCAGCACCACCACCCGGCGGGCCGCGGTGACGAAGGCCCGGTCGGTTTCGGCTTCCAGGACGTTGGGGGTGGTGAACCCCGCGTCGGCGTCGACCCCGTGGACGCCGAGGAACAGCACGTCCAGATGCAGCTGTTTGAGGGCGGCCGTGGCCAGCGGCCCGACGAGGGCATCGGAGGGGGTGCGCTCGCCGCCGGTCAGGATCACGGTCGACGGAGACGAGCTTTGGTGGAAGACGTCGGCGATCCGCACCGAGTTGGTGACCACCGTGATCCGCGGGCCGGTGGACAGCAGCTGGGCCAGCGCCCACGTGGTGGTGCCGGCGCTGAGCCCCACCGCCATGCCCTCGCGCACCTGTGCGGCCGCCTCCTGCGCAATGGCCATTTTCTCGTCCTTGAGCTGGGTCACCTTCAGCTCGAAGCCTGGCTCGTGGGTCCCGGCTCCGCCGGGCAGCTTGGCTCCGCCATGGATCTTCTCCACGGCGCCCGCCGCGTCGAGGGCCTCAATATCCCGCCGCACGGTCATCAGCGAGACGCCGAGCAGCTTGGCGAGGTCCGCGACACGGACGATCCGCTCACGCTGGACCTCTGCGAGGATTGCGGAATGGCGGGCTGCGGCTAGCATGTGGAGTCCTTACTGGCTTGACTGGCTTGACTGGTTTGATTGGCTGGCAGAGGTGCCGACCAGTTGGGCGGCACGGGAACGGACGACGGCGACACCTCCGGCCGCAAGGCCGAGCCCGCTGTCGAGCTCGGCGCCGGTGAGCAGGTCAACGCCTTCCAGCGGCAGCCGGACGTCGTGGGCCCCGTGATTAATGCAGAACGTCCAGTCGGTCCCGTCCTTGCTGCGCCGGGCAACTTCCACATTGTCCGGCAGCTCCGGAACGAGCGGCTGCACGCCGGCATCGGCGCACACGACGCCGAGCATTTCGCCCAGGCCCTCCGGCGCGAGTGTCGTGGCGACATAGTAGGAGCGACCGCTTCCGGCGCGGTTGCGGGTCACGGCGGGTGAGCCTGCTGCCGGTCCCTCTTCCACGGCCGCGAGGACCTCGGCGGTGGTGGCCCGCCCCAGTTCGTTCCAGCAAGTGCCTGCCCCGAAGCCGCTGAGCCGGACGCTTTCGCCGCCGCGCAGCGGGAAGAATTCCTCCATCCGGACGCCCAGCAGTTCGCTGAACGCGCCGGGGTAGCTGCCGAGCCTGATGTGGTCATTTTCGTCCACGATACCGGAGAAGTAGGTCACCACGAGGTGGCCGCCGGCGCGCACGTACGCGTCCAGGTTCGCGGCCCCGGCATCGCCCACAAGGTACTGCATTGGCGCGACCACGAGCCGGTAGCCGGAGAGGTCATCGGTGCTCTGGCGGAAGTCGGTGGGGATCCCGGCGCGGTAGAAGGCATCATGCCAGCGCCGGGTTTCCGCGATGTTGGAGGCATCCACGCTCGGGTGCGAGTCCAGTTCCGAGGCCCAGCGGGCGTCGGTGTCGTGGAGGATCGCGACGTCCACCCGACCGGATGCGCCCGTGACCACCGAGCCGCTGACTTCGGCGAGGCTGCGCAGCGTCTGGCCCAGCTGGACCACTTCGCGCCAAACCTTGGTGTCCGTGCCGGCATGGGGCAGCAGCCCGGAGTGGAACTTTTCGGCGCCCGCACGCGAGGCCCTCCACTGGAAGAAGAGCGCTCCGTCGGCGCCGCGGGCAACGTGCTGCAGGGAATTGCGCAGCATCTCGCCGGGAGCTTTGGCGATGTTGCGGGGCTGCCAGTTCACGGCGGAGGTGGAATGCTCCATGAGCAGCCACGGCTTGCCGTTGGCCCAGCCGCGGGTGAGGTCCGCAGTTGCCGCGAGTTCCTGGAAGTTCCGCGGGTCCTCGGCGATCAGGTAGTGGTCGTTGGAGACCACGTCCATCTCCTCGGACCAGCGCCAGTAGTCCACGGGCTGGTGCAGGCCCATGTTGAACCCCATGAAGTTGGTGGTCACCGGATGCCCTGAGTGCGAGCGGATGATCGCGGCCTCGGCCTTGTAGCACTCGAGCAGTTCATCGGAGGAGTAGCGGGCGAAGTCCAGTTGCTGGGTCGGGTTGACCCAGGTCCCGGAGGTGCGCGGCGGCAGGATCTGCTCCCATGCCGAGTAGCGCTGGGACCAGAAGGCGGTTCCCCAGGCGGCGTTGAGGGCCTCGAGGTTGCCGTACCGGCGTTCGAGCCAGCGCCGGAAGCCGGCGGCCGCGCCGTCGGAGAAATCCGGCTGGTTGTGGCAGCCGTACTCGTTGTGCACGTGCCACATCACGACGGCGGGGTGGTCCTTGTACCGGACGGCGATCTGCTCGGTCAGTGCCGCGGCGGCCCGGCGGTATTCGGCGCTCGAGGCCGCGAAAGCCTGCCGCGAACCGTAACTGTGCCGCACGCCGTCGGCCGTGACCGGCAGGGACTCGGGGTACTTGTGGCTGAACCAGGGCGGCGGCGATGCCGTGGCGTTTGCCAGGTCCACCCGGATGCCGTTCGCGTGCAGCAGGTCCAGGACCCGGTCCAGCCAGCCGAACTCGTAGGTGCCCTCGGACGGCTCAAGCAGGGACCAGCTGAAGATGCCCACGCTGACCAGGTTGACGCCGGCCTCGCGCATCAGCCGGACGTCCTCGTCCCAGGTCTCCTCGGGCCACTGCTCCGGGTTGTAGTCTCCGCCGAATGCGAGCATCGGGGAGCCTTCGGAGCCGAGGCGGGCGGTGATGTAGTCCATGGAGTGGTTGGTGCTGTTGTCCACGTTTATCCTTTGCTGGAGCCGAGGGTCAGGCCCGCCACGAAGTGGCGCTGCAGGAGCAGGTAGATGATCAGGGCCGGAATGGCGGTGATCATGGCGCCGGCGGCGATCAGGTTGTAGTTGGAGAGGAACTGGCCCTGGAGGTTGTTGATCGCGGTGGTCACCGGAAGGCGGTCGCCGCTTTGGATGAAGAGCAGGGGCCAGAAGAAGTCGTTGTAAATGAAGATCACTTCGAGCGTGCCCATGGCGGCCAGCGCCGGGCGGCACAGCGGCAGGATGATGTCCCAGTACTGGCGCCAGACGCCCGCCCCGTCGACCAGGGCTGCCTCGGTCAGCTCGGGGGACAGGGCCTTCATGTAGTTCGAAAGGACGAACGTCACGAAACCGATCTGGAAGGCGGTGTCCACGGCAATCACGCTGATGTATGTGTTGAGCAGGTTCCCGGAATCGCTGACGGCGTAGGGCAGCTCGAAGTGCTTGAACATTTCAAAGAGCGGCGCCGCGAGCACCTGCGGGGGCAGCAGGTTCCCGGCGGTGAACATGATCAGCAGGGTGATGTTGAACTTCCAGCTCACCCGGCTGACGGCGAACGCCATCATGGAGGCGAAGAACAGGATCAGGAAGACGGACGGGACCGTGATGAGCACCGAGTTCCAGAACAGCTGGGCAAAGCCGCCCTGGGTCCAGGCCTGGATGAAGTTGTCGAAGTTGAAGGCCCCGCCGGTGCTGAAGTAGCCGTACTTGTCTGTGTCCGCCTTGGGCCGCAGGGCGGTGAAAATGGCCCAGCCCAGCGGCACCAGCCAGATCGCCGCCATGACGATGAGGAACACATGGGTGCCGTAGTGCCGTTTGCCCTGCCTGTTGTTGGCCGACCGGCCAAGCCGGAGACCGGTCTTGCCGGGGCCGGGGCTGGGTTGCCCGGCGTCGGCCAGGGTGCCAGTCGCGGCGGCATCGGTTGGCTGGACGATGCTCATGCCTCTTTGTCCTTTCCGAACGCGCGGGACAGGTAGAACGTGATGGGGATCAGCGAGATGACCAGCAGGATGACCGCCAGCGCCGAGCCGATGCCGATCACCTGCCCCTCGCCCACCAGGTTCTGGATGACCAGGGCGCTGATGAGTTCCAGGCCGTTGGTGCCGCGGTTGATCACGTAGACGATGTCGAAGGCCCGGAGGGATTCGATGACGGTGATGACGATGATGATGACGTTGACCGGGCGCATGGCCGGGAAGATCACCCGGAAGAAGGTCTGGACCGCGTTGGCGCCGTCAATCTGGGCCGCCTCGCGCAGGGTGGGATCCACTCCCTTGAGGCCGGCCAAGTACAGGATCATGACGTAGCCGGCGTGCCGCCAGGTGGCGGCGAAGAGGGCAGCCCAGATGTTGACGCTGGAATCGCCAAACCAGTCGACGGCCTGGGGCGTGCCTGCCGTGCCGAGGAGAAAGTTCAAGAGGCCGCTGTCACGGTTGTAGAACAGCTGCCAGATGATCCCGATCAGGGCCAGCGACAGCATCACCGGGGCGAAGAAGATGCTTTGGTAGATCCTCGTGCCCCGGATGTTTTGGTCCAGGAGCACAGCCAGCAGCAGCCCAAGCGGGGTGGCGACGAGTGCCAGGAATGCCAGCCACAGCACGTTGTGCTGCATGGCCGGCCAAAACGGCGGGTAGTCCTGGGCGATGAACTGGTAGTTCTCGACGCCGGCGGGCTTGATGTCGGTCAGCTCCAGCCCGTTCCAGCGGGTGAAGGAGAGCCCGATCGACATCAGCGTGGGGATCCAGACCAATACCAGCTGGATCAGCGTGGGGACGCCCACCATCATGCCGAGCACCACTTTGTCGCGGCCGGACAGCCGCCGAACCCGCCGCGCGGGGGCGGCGGCTGCCTGGCGCCCCCGCGCCGACGGGTTGGTAGAGACACTCATGGAGATTCCTTGCCTTGAGACACGCCGCTACTGGGCGGCGTAGAGGGACTTGGCCTGGGCTTCCAGGTTCTTCACATCGACGTTGCCGTCCTTGATGAAGGACTGCAGGGCCGGGATCATCACGTTGTTGGCCATGGCGGGCAGGGCATCGCGGTCGAAGAACTGGCTGATGTTCTTGGCGCCGCTGATGGCCTCGGCCAGTTTCTTGTTGAGCGGAGTGAACTTGGACGTATCGGAGCCCTTGGCCGTGGCGATGTTGGACGAGTCAACCGAGGCGTACACATCCTGTCCCTCCGGGGTGCCGACATAGGCCAGGAAGTCCCGGGCGGCTTGGTTCTGACCGCCCTTCTTGGAGAGCAGAAGGCCGTCGATGGGTGCCTCGATGGCGTCCCGGCCTTCCACCGCGACCTCGGGGAACGGGAAGAAATCGATGTCGTCGGCGATTGCCTTGTCCGTGTACTGCTGGGTGAGGAAGGAACCGAGCAGGTACATGCCGGATTTCTTGTCCGCGAGGGACTTCGCCGAGTCCTGCCAGGTCATGCCGAGGGCGTTCGGGTTCTGGTACGGCAGCAGGGCCTTCCACGTGTCGAAGACATCGCTGACTTTCTTCTGGTCCCAGCTTTCCCTGTGCGCGGTGAGGTCCATGTGGAACTGGTAGCCGTTCAGGCGCATGTTCAAGTAGTCGAAGGTGCCCATGGCGGGCCAGCCGTCCTTGTCCGCGAATTCGATCGGGATCAGGCCGTCGGCCTTCATCTTGGCGGCGAGGGTCTTCAGCTCATCGAACGTGGTGGGGACGGTGTAGCCCTTTTGCGTCCAGAGGCTCTTCCGGTAGAAGAAGCCCCAGGGGTAGTTGTAGTTCGGGATCAGGTACATCTTGCCGTCGGCGCCCGTCGAGGCCTTCTTCAGGGCGTCGGAGTAGTTTGCGCCGACCTTCTCCCAGACGTCGTCGATCGGGGCGAGCAGTCCCTTGCCGGCGTAGTACTGCATGCGGTAGCCGGCGAACCAGGTGAAGGAATCGTCTGGGCTGCCCTGCAGGTAGGTGTTGATCTTGTTCTGGAAGTCATTGTGCGCCACCACGTTGGTGGTGACCGCGATGCCGGACTTCTTCTGGAAAGCGTCGGTCACCGCCTTGTAGGCGGCCTTGGGGACCTCGTCCGAGGAGCCCGAACCGAAGGTGGCCGTATTCGCGCCGCTGCTGGCAGGTGCGCTGCCGCCCGTGCAGGCCGTGAGCAGGGGAATGCCGGCCATCGCGACTGCTCCGGCGCCGAATGTCTTCAGCAGCGTCCTCCGGTCCCACCCGCCTCGGCTGGAGGCCCGGAGCAGTGCGTCTTCATGCAGGGTCATAATTTCTCCTTTGAAATAATGCGGGTGGCGTGAAGCAGCTCACATAATTAGCTATCATAATCGCACAATAAAGAACGTCAAGTAGCAAAAAAGAACATTACGGTTCCTCGTCTGTTGGCCTCCTTGTCCGTTGACTTAGTACCGGTCCGCTCATAGCGTTAAGCCCCTCAGGGTGCCGATGTGGTCCGCCAGCCGGCGGTGGCGCCCGGATCCGCGGATACATGGCGAAAACCCAGGTGCACCCATGAAGATCAAGTCCACAGCCGCCGCCACGCTGCTCGTCCTGCTGTTCCTGGGCGGATTGCTCGGCGGCGCGTCCGCACCGGCCTCCACCGAGGGTGCCACGTATTACGTGAGCGCGGACGGCAGCGACTCCAATGACGGAACGTCGCCACAATCGGCCTGGGCGACCCTCGATAAGGTCAACGCCACGGCGTTGCGGCCCGGAGACTCCGTCAGCTTTAGGCGCGGAGACATCTTCTCCGGAGGCCTGGTGGTCGGCCGGGGCGGCACCAGCCGGCTCAAGATCACCCTGAATGCCTACGGAAGCGGCAGTCTGCCCGTCATTACGGGGGGACTGACGGGTACCTGTGTCAGGCTCGACGGCGATTACGTCACCGTGGACGGCCTGCGGGCGGAATCGTGCGGTTATGCAGGCTTCAGCATCTACGGTGATCACGGCTCCGTGCGGCACTCCGCCGCGGCGAACAATGCCGCCGGTATCAAGGTGAGCGAGGGATCCGACTTTGGCACTTATTCGAACAACACGCTCGCTGACAACAACATCATGAACGTCAATACCCCGGGGGAGCGGTGCGGCACTGCCACAGCCGTGAAGTGCACGGATGATTCGGGCGCCTTCGGCTTCCTGATCAACGGCAGCGACAACGAGTTCGCCGGTAACACCATCACCGGTTCCACCGCGGTGTCCTACGACTTTGGCCACGACGGCAGCGCGTTTGAAATTTTCAATGGCAACCGGAATCGGATCCACCACAATGTGGCCGTGGACAACAACGTCTTCTCCGAATTGGGGCGCGGAAGAGGCGGAACCGCGGACGGCAATACGTACAGCTACAACCTCGTCCGGTCCACCTGCGGCCCGAATTGTTCCCAAGCCATGGGGCTGATCGCGCGCGGCAGGACGTCGTCCTTCGGGCCGACCAACGGCACCACGTTCGAATACAACACCGTATGGCTGGACGGCCCGGACTCACAGGCCCTCGTCTGCCACGCCTCATGCCCGGCCTCCACCGTCATTAGGGGCAACATCCTGGTAGCGGCACGCAACGCCCTGTGGATGGACAGCGCCGGCTGGACGGAACAGGGGAATGTCCTCAACGGCCCCATCAACATCGCTCCGAGCGCCACCTCCACCACCGAGCCCGCCGACTTTGTGAATGCACCCGCCGATCTCCACCTCTCCGGCGCGAGCCCGGCCATTGATCGGGCCGGCGTCAGCCCGTTCCCCATGGATCTGGACGGGCGGCCGGCCAACCGGGAGAGTGACTGCCACGGCGATGGCGCGGCCGATGCGGGAGCCTACGAATACAGGCCAGCCAACTGCTGAAACGCCGTGAGGGGCGCTGCCCCGATGCCGCCGGGCCGGCGCTGGCGCGGACCCACTCTTGACCCCCACCCTTGACAAGCGGCAACTGAACCGGTTTAGTAGTGGACATCACTTAACCGGTTCAGTGGAGGAAGCTGCCTCAGGACCACATCCGAAGGGAATGGCTCCATTGGCAGTCACCATCAGCGACGTCGCCCAAGCGGCCGGCGTCAGCAAGGGTGCCGTGTCCTACGCCCTCAACGGCCAGCCCGGGGTCAGCCCGGACACCCGGGACCGCATCCTCAGGGTGGCCAAGGACCTCGGCTGGAAGCCGAGCCTCCGTGCGAAAGGGCTGTCCTCAGCCAAGGCCTACGCGCTGGGCCTGGTGGTGGCCCGGGACCCTTCCTTGCTGGGAACTGACCCGTTCTTCCCGGCCTTCATCGCCGGGATCGAGACCGCGCTCGCCGAGCACGACTACACCCTGGTCCTGAGCGTCGCCACGGCGCCGGGCGCCGAGGAACGCTGCTACCGCAAGCTGGTGGACAACGGAAGGGTCGACGGCGTGATCCTCACCGATGTCCGGAGCAACGACTCCCGCATCCCGCTGCTGCTTGACCTTAAGCTGCCTGCGGTAACACTGAACCGGCCCGACGCCAGCTCACCGTTCCCGGCTGTGTCTGTGGACGAGTCGGCCGGAATCTTCGCGGCGGTGGAACATCTCGTCACCCTGGGACACCGCCGGATCGCCCATGTGGGCGGCGGGCAGGAGTACATCCACGGGCGGAGCCGCCGCCAGGCCTGGGAGGATGCGCTGACCGCGGCCGGCCTTCCCTCGGACCACTTTGCCGCCGCCGACTTCACCGCTGCGGGGGGAGCGGCCGCCACCGCGGAACTGCTCCGCCGGGCGGACCGGCCCACCGCGATCGTGTACGCCAACGACCTCATGGCCACCGCAGGGCAGTCCTACGCGCAGTCCCTCGGGCTCAGCGTCCCGGGAGACCTTTCCGTCACCGGCTATGACAACGCGGAGTTCACCCAGTACCTCAACCCGCCGCTCACCACCCTGGCCACGGACCCCATGCTGTGGGGGCGGGTTTCAGCCCAAGTCCTCCTGAACCAGCTGGCCGGGGCCCACCAGGGCGGGGATACCGCCCTCCCGGCGCCCCGCCTGGTGGTCAGGGCCTCCACCGGACCGGCCCCTGACTGACCGCTATCCGTCGACCGTAATCAACAGCCCCCGACCGTCATTTTCTTCCTGCTTGAACACCTAACCCTGGCCTGCACCGTCAGAAAAACCCCTCCCAAGGAGACGCAATGAAGCGCTTTTCAATTGCCACGCGAGTTTTGTCCGTGGCCGCACTGACCATCATGGGAGCGGGCCTGGCCGGCTGCGGCGGCGGCGCCAGCGGCGGCACCGCCGATTCGGCCACGACGGCCAAGGGTCCCATCAAGATCTGGTACTCCAACAACGAGTTCGAGGTCAAGTGGGGCAAGGCCATGGTGGAGTCGTGGAACTCCGCCCACCCGGACCAGAAGATCGATGCCCAGCAGATCCCGGCCGGCAAGAGCTCCGAGGAAGTCATCGGTGCGGCCATCACCGCCGGCAATGCCCCCTGCCTGGTCTTCAACACCGCTCCCGTCGCCGTTCCCCAGTTCCAGAAGCAGGGCGGACTCGTCGCGCTGGATTCCTTCCCCGACGGCGACCAGTACATCAAGGATCGCACCGGCGACCTCGCCGACCAGTACAAGTCCGGCGACGGCAAGATGTACCAGCTGCCCTGGAAGTCCAACCCCGTGGTCCTGTTCTACAACAAGGACCTCTTCACCAAGGCCGGACTGGACGCCGCGAACCCCAAGCTCGGCACACAGGCCGAATTCCTGGACACCGCCCGCACCCTGGTGAAGTCCGGAGCCGCGGCCAACGCCGTCTGGCCGTCCCCTGCCAGCGACTTCTTCCAGTCCTGGTTCGACTTTTACCCGTTCTACGCCGCGAACTCCGGGGGCGCGCCGCTGGTCAAGGATGGCAAGGCCACCTTCGACAGCGACCAGGGCAAGCAGGTAGCCACCATGTTCCAGACCCTGTACAAGGAAAACCTGGCCTCAAAGGAGGTCTACCAGGGCGACTCCTTCGCCGAGGGCAAGGCGGCCATGTCGCTGGCCGGGCCGTGGGCCATCGCCGCCTACAAGGACAAGGTCAACTGGGGTGCCGTGCCGGTGCCGGCCGCGCAGGCCCAGACTGAAGGCTCCACGTTCTCGGACGCGAAGAACGTCGCGATGTACTCTGCCTGCGAGAACCAGGGCACGGCATGGGAAGTCATGAAGTTCGCCACCAGCAAGGAACAGGACGGCAAGCTCCTGGCAGACACCGGCCAGATGCCGATGCGCAAGGACCTCCCGGCCACCTACGCGGACTACTTCGCCAAGAACCCCCTCTACAAGCAGTTCGCGGAGCAGGCCGGCCACACCGTCGAGGTGCCCAACGTATCCAACTCGGTTGAGGTCTGGCAGACCTTCCGCACCGCCTACGCCAAGTCCGTGATCTTCGGCAACGAAAGCGTCGACGCCGCATTCAAGGCCTCTGCCGAGAAGATCAACCAACTGGCAGCCCAGAAGTAGCGGGTGAATCTCCATGTCACTTCGCTCAGCTGAAGGCGCCCCCGGCACGGGGGACAGCGCCCCCCGGGTAGGGGGCCGGGGGCCAGGTGACCGGCGGCCGGCGGCCAGGAAGCGGAAGAATGTCCTGGGCCGCCAGCCCTTGGGCCTGCTGTTCAGTGCCCCCTACGTCATCTACGTCCTGGGCGTGCTGGCGTTTCCGCTTGGCTATGCCGTCTACATTTCCTTCCACGACTTCTTCTTCACCGCGCCGAAGGTCAAGGTGGACCGCCCGTTCGTGGGCCTGGAGAACTACATCACGGTCCTCACGGACCCCGCCGTGCAGCGTTCCTTCGCCAACATCGGGATCTTCCTGCTCATCAACGTCCCGCTGACCGTGGTCCTGTCCCTGGTCCTGGCCAACGCCCTGAACCGCGTGACCAAGCTCAAGACCTTCTTCCGGGTCAGCTACTACGTCCCGTACGTCACCGCGAGCGTCGCCGTCGTCGGCGTCTGGCTGTTCCTGTTCCAGCAGAACGGCCTGGTCAACTCGGTCCTCGGGCCGCTGGCGCCGAACCCCTCGTGGCTTGTGAACTCCTGGCTCGCGATGCCCACCGTAGCGCTGTTCGTGACCTGGAAGCAGCTGGGATTCTTCATCCTGCTGTACCTGGCCGCGCTGCAGAACATCCCGGAGGAGCTGTACGAGTCCGCCTCGGTGGACGGCGGCAACAAATGGGTGCAGTTCTGGAACATCACCGTTCCCGGCGTCCGTTCGGCCAGCGTGCTGGTGACCCTGCTGGCCACCATCACCGGCGCCAACCTGTTCACGGAACCGTACCTGCTCACCGGCGGCGGCGGCCCGGACGGGGCCTCCACCTCACCGGTGTTCCTGATGTACCAGATGGGCATCCTGCAGGGGAATCCCGATCTGGCTGCCGCACTCGGTGTGGTGCTGGTGATCGGCGTGCTGCTGATTGCCCTGATCCAGAAACGCCTCGTGGGCGGGAAGGAGGACTGACATGTCAATTCTCAACAAGGCAGCTGCGCCCAACGACGAGAACAGCGGGGGCAACAACAGCAACCAGCGCGGCGCACGCCGCCCCGGCACCCCCGCCGGCAAGCCCGGCAGCAGCCCCACCAGAAAGCAGGCGTCAGGCGCCTCCGGCGTCGAGAAGCGCAGGAGCCTCGGCCTCGGCAGTTTCGTGCTGCTGGCCCTGGGCGCGTTCGTCTTCCTCTTCCCGTTCTACTACATGTTCATCGGCTCGCTCCAGACCTCACCGGACACCTCGGTGGCCGGGGCGTTCCCCAACCCGGCGAACCTCACCGGCGAGAACTACGCGAACATCAACAACTCCATCAACCTGCTCCAGGGCCTGGTCAACTCAGGCATCTTCACCGGCGGCGTCATCTTCTTCACCGTGGTCTTCGGCCTGCTCGTGGGCTACGCCCTGGCGCAGATGCACTTCCGCGGCAAGGGGCTGGTGTTCGGCATGATGCTGCTCGTGCAGATGATCCCGTTCCAGCTGCTGCTGATCCCGCTCTACGTGATGATCGTGCGGGACTACGGCCTGGCGGACTCGTACCTGGGCATGATCCTGCCCTTCGCGATCAACTCCACGGCCGTGTTCGTCTTCCGCCAGTACTTCATGCAGCTGCCCTCCACGCTCTTCGAGGCGGCCAGGATCGACGGCGCCTCCGAACTGCGGATCCTGTGGCAGATCGCCATCCCGCTGGTGAAGCCCGCGATTGTCACGGCGGTCCTGCTGACCTTCATCGGGCCGTGGAACGAGTTCCTCTGGCCGTTCCTCGTGACCAAGGACCAGTCCATCCAGCCGCTCGCCGTCTCGCTGGCGAACTACATCTCCAACATCTCCGCAACGGCGTCCAACCCGTTCGGCGCCATCCTGGCCGGCGCCTGCGTCCTCGCAGCCCCCGCCGTCGCACTCTTCATCTTCTTCCAGCGTCAGTTCATTTCCACCAATATCGGATCCAGCGTAAAGGGTTAATCTATGACCTCCCCCCAGACTTCAGCACTCCCCACAGTCCCGTTCACCCTCACTCGCGCCGGTGTCATCATGACCCCGGAACCGGGCAACGAATTTGAGGCCGAGGGTGTGCTCAACCCGGCCAGCGGCCGCGGTCTCGACGGCGAGCTCTACCTCCTGCCGCGCCTGGTCGCCAAGGGCAACGTCTCCCGCGTGGGACTGGCCAAGGTGGTCATCGAAGACGGCGTCCCCACCGGCGTCGAACGCCAGGGCATCGTCCTGGCCCCCGACGAGGGCTGGGAACGCGGCCTGAACAACGCCGGCACCGAGGACCCCCGCACCACCTGGGTGCCGAGCCTCGGCAAGCACCTGATGACCTACGTCGCCTACGGCCCGCTGGGTCCGCGCCTGGCCTTCGCCTACTCCGAGGACCTGCGCAACTGGGAACGCCTGGGCCCGTGCCTCTTCGGCTACCAGGCCGATCTGTCGATGGACCTGAACCTGTTCCCGAACAAGGACGCCGTGTTCTTCCCGGAGCCGGTCAACGACCCCGACGGCGTGCCCTCCTACGCGATGCTGCACCGCCCGATGTGGGACCTTGGCTGGATCCGCGAGGGTGAAGGCGAGCACCTGCCGGCCGGCGTCACCGACAACCGCCCCGGCATCTGGATCTCCTACGTTTCGGTCGCGGACGTCGAAAAGGACATCAGCAACCTCGTGCACATGGCCAAGCACCGGCTCGTCGCGCTGAGCGAGTTCCCGTTCGAGGAACTGAAGATCGGCGGCGGCCCCGCCCCGATCCGCGTGGACGAAGGCTGGCTGCTGATCCATCACGGCGTCTCCGGCGAACTCGCGAAGTCCGCGTTCGACCACCAGCAGAACGTCAACTACACCGCGGCCGCGATGATCCTCGACGCCGATGACCCCTCCAAGGTGATCGCCCGCAGCGACAAGCCGCTCCTGGCGCCCGAAACCGAGGACGAGATGTCCGGAATCGTGCCCAACGTTGTGTTCCCGACCGCGATCGAGAAAATCGGCGAGCAGCTGTTCGTGTTCTACGGCATGGCAGATTCGAAGATCGGCGTCGCCAAGCTGGACCGGATTCCCGCCACCAACTAGGACCGCCGCCGTCCCCAGTCACCGCGGACCCCGGTCCCGGCGGCGTGGCATGCAATTGGAGAACAGGAAGACCCCATGCAGAAAATCACCACCCAGGCACTGCTCGAGACCTACGAGGGAGCGCTCACGTTCAGCAACCCGCTGACCGATACCATCTCCACCGATCAATTCTCCGCCGAGTACCCTGAGCGCCCGGAATGGGCTGTGGGCCCGTTCCGCAAGGACGACTCCCTGACCTTCCGGCAAGTCCAGGACTGGGACGACCCCACCGGCATCCGCTGGACGGCGGATTCGATCTTCAATCCGTCCATCATGGAGCGGGACGGCAAGCTCTACCTTTTCTACCGGGCCTCTCCGCGCAAGGAATCAGTCTCCAGCCGCATCGGCGTTGCCGTCCTCGATCCCCAAACCGGGTGGCAGGACAACCCGTCCAATCCGGTGATCTACCCCACCATGGACAATGAGATCCTCGGCTGCGAGGATCCCAAAGTGTACGGGGCCAATGGCCGGTACTACATGTTCTACAACGGTATCTGGACGATCGATCACAGCGATCAGCCGGCCGGCCAGAATTCCGAAACGTATCCCCTGGGCGATGTTGGTTGCGACATCAATGTCGCAGTGTCAGATGACCTGATCCATTGGGAAAAGCTCGGCCTGGCCGTCCCCCACGAGATTTCGCGTTACTGGGCCAAGGGGGCCGTCATCCCGCGCAACTCCCGCGGCGAAGCCGTCAAGATTGGCGGCGACTACCTGATGTATCTGTCTGAGGGCTGCGGCGGGACCACCCACGTTGGACGGTCCTCCGACATGGTGAACTGGACGTTTGAGCCGCAGGACTACCTGGACCTTGAACCGCTGGGCGGCTCACTGCACGAAGTGGCCTGTGCAATCGTCAGCGACGGCGACCGGACCGAGATGGTCCTGGACTTCTTCTATGGCGACGCCAACGGCCAGTTCTCCGCGGCTCAGGCGCTGTATGACATCAGCCAGCCCTTCACGCAGAAAGCGGTCCACAAGGGTGGCTCGCTGGCGTGGGGAGGGCTGCTCAAGTTCGGCGGAAGCTGGGTGTTTGCCCAGGGCTGGGATGCTCCCAAGGGGTCCCGGGAGATGTACTTCTACCGCGCCGACCGCAGCTAGCGCCCACTTCCTGTTCCCGGCGGCCTGCAGACGTTACATACCTGCAACCGCCGGGACACCCGGGCGAAACTGTGCCAGGAGGATACTGGAACTACGCCCTTCCGAGGACGATTCTCATGCAGGCATTGGGGAATATTCGAAGGACTCCGCACATGCCCACTCCGCTCAACCAGTCCTTGGCCGACTCTGCCCTCCTGACCAAATCCCTCCCGCTGGGCCTGCTCCGGGCCTTCGTTCAGACTGACGCCGCCGACGACGGGCTGACGCCCCAGTTGCTGGCTGAGCTCAAGATCCTGGCCCGCACCCCCGGGCTGCTGGTGGCGTGCAACTATGGCGGAACCCTCTGCGCGGCGGAGGGGATCTCGACCGAGACCCTGCCGCTGGCCAGTGCGGCGATCGCCCTCCGCGCGCTCGCCGCCTTGCCCAATACACACACCGCCGTCATTTCCGGCCGCTCCCTCCGCGACCTTGCCGCCGTCTCACGGCTGCCCGCCGAGGTGCATCTGGTGGGCTCGCACGGTGCCGAGTTCGACATGGGCTATGCCCACACCCTCTCGCTGGCCACGGAGTCCGTGCTCCAGCAGACTCATCAGGCGCTCGCCGAAACGGTCGGCGCGTACCGGGGCATCAGCATCGAACGCAAGCCCGTCGCGGTCTCCGTCCATACACGGTCAGCGGCGCCGGACATCGTTGACGAGGCCACGCGGCAGGCATCGCGCATCGCCCAGGACAACGGGCTGCACTTCATCGTGGACGGCTCGGTGCTGGACCTTTCGGTCGTCCAGCCCTCTAAGGCCGCGGCTATGGAGCACCTGCGCTCCGTGCTCGGCGCCAGTGCCGCACTCTACGCCGGCGACGCGTCCAGCGATGAGCTGGCCATGGCGACGCTGCGCGGGCCGGACATGGCGTTGCGCGTGGGGGAGGGGCCCAGCGTGGCGAACCACAGGCTCCGGGACACGGAATCGTTCGCCCGGGTCCTGGCGATCCTGTTCGAACTGCGGCGGGCGTGGCTTTTCGGCGAGGACGCTGTGGGGCTGGAACGGCACTCCATGATCGGTAATGGCTCCTCAACCGCCCTGATCACGCCGGACGCGAAGATCTGCTGGATGAGCCACCCGCGGCCGGACTCGGGGTCGCTGTTTGCCCATCTCCTCGGCGGCGACGCGGCCGGCCACTTCTCCGTGGAACCGGTGAAGTCCTCCCAGGTCCTTGGCCAGCGCTATGTGGACAGCACCATGATCGTCGAAACCCGCTGGGCCGACGTCACCGTGACGGATTACCTGGAGCCGGCCCCCGAAGGCATCACCAGCCTGGTCCGTGTGCTCTCCGGCACCGGCACGGCGAGAATCGTGTTCGCGCCGCGGCCGGACTACGCGAATGCGCCGTTCAGCATGGAGGCGCGCGGGACGGAACTGCATGTCGTGGGAACCGCGGATCCCATCACCCTTCGGGCGCCCGGAGTGGCCTTTTCCATCACCTCGGACGGCCGGCATGCCACCGCCACAGGCGATGTCGATTTGCGGGACGGGCCGGTGGTCCTGAACCTGCGCTGCGGCGACACAGAACCGCAGCCGGCGGTGCCGGACGACGAGACCGGGCGCCGCGCCGCCGTCGCCCATCATTCCCGGCGCTGGGTCCACGAGCTGCAACTGCCGGGCGTGAAGCCCTCGCTGGTCCGCCGGTCCGCGCTGGTGCTGCGGGCCCTGGTCCACGAACCCACCGGCGCAGTGCTGGCCGCGCCCACCACCTCACTGCCGGAGGGAATCGGCGGCACGCGCAACTGGGACTACCGATACTGCTGGCTGCGGGACGGCTCCATGACCGTCAACGCCCTCGTGGACCTTGGCTCCACCGCCGAGGCAGAGGGCTTCCTGGCCTGGCTGGGCCGGATCCTGGCCCACGCCCCGGGCCCGGAGTGGCTGCATCCGCTGTACTCGGTGACCGGGGCCCCGCTGTCCACCGAGGCGATCATCGAGAGCCTGCCCGGCTACGCGGGATCGCGCCCGGTCCGGATCGGGAATGCTGCCGACCACCAGGTGCAGCTGGACGTGTTTGGCCCGGTTGCCGAACTGATTCACGCTCTCAGCGGCCGCCAGGGCGTGCTCTCCGACGATCACTGGGAATTGCTGGTGCAGATGGCCGCGGCCGTGTTGGCCCGCTGGCATGAAGCGGACCACGGCATCTGGGAGGCCCGGCGGGCGCCGCGGCACCACGTCTACACGAAAGTGATGTGCTGGGTCGCGCTGGACCGGGCGCTGCGCACGGCCGCCCGGCATGGCCGGGAACCGCTGCCGGACTGGGAGCCCACAGCGGCGGAAATCCGGCAGGAAGTCCTGCGCGAAGGCTGGGACGAGTCGGCGTATTCCTACACCGTGGCGTACGACAGCCCGGACCTGGATGCAGCTGTGCTGCACATCGGTCTCTCCGGCCTGCTGGATGTCAACGACCCCCGTTTCCTGGCAACTGTCACGGCGGTGGAACGGGAACTGCGGGTGGGGCCCACCGTTTTCCGCTACCGGTACGACGACGGCCTGCCGGGCTTGGAGGGCGGCTTCCACATCTGCACCACGTGGCTGATCGAGGCCTACATCGCCGTCGGCCGGATCGAGGAGGCCTGGGACCTCTTCGACCAGCTAGTGAACCTGTTCGGCCCTACGGGGCTGCTGCCCGAGGAATACGATCCCGGCACGGAAACCCATCTGGGCAACCATCCCCAGGCGTATTCGCACCTGGGCTTCATCCGCTGCGCCCGGCTCCTGCACGACCACCAGAGGAGCTGACCGCCAGTCCACACACTGAAGCAGGGCCTGCCGCTACTCGCAGCCGACGCCGTCGCCGTCGCGGTCCAGCGTCCGGCTGTACCCCGGCTGGCCGACGTGGATGGGCGCCGCGCCGGCTGCGCGGACCGCGGTGCAGTTCGCGTAGGTTCTTGCCGCAGGCGCAGGCGCGGGTGCGGGGGCCATCTGCGGCTGCGCCGGGGCGGGCGCGGGCACAGCCGCAGGCGCCGCGGCGGGCTGCCGTGCGGGTGGTGCCTGCGCGGCCTGCGCAGGCGCGGATGCCGGCCGGGTGGTCGGGGCCAGGGCATTCGGGCAGTCCGCGAGGACCCGGGCCATGGCGTCGTGCTCGGCCTGGGTCACCCAGAGCCCGTAGCTGGACTTCACTGAAATCTGGCGGGCGACGTAGGTGCAGCGGTAGGACTTGTTCGGCGGCAGCCAGGTGGCGGCGTCGCCGTCGCTCTTGCTTTGGTTGGCCGGGCCGTCCACCGCTAGCAGGTTCAGGGGATCGTTGGCGAAGGACAGCCGCTGCGCCGGACTGAGCTTCTGCGCACCCTTCTGCCAGGCGTCGCTGAGGGCCACAACGTGATCGATCTGGACCGCGGTGCTGGTCGCGTTGCCGCGCCGGAAGTTGATGGCGGTGGCCGTGTAGGGGTCGGCCAGGACGCCGGAGAGCACCACGCAGTCCCGCGTCCCGGGCCTGAGCGTGAGGGCCTTGAGGTCGCGGCGGAGCATGTCATTGCGGGTATCGCAGCCGTTGTGGTCAACGTCGGACCAGGCCGGGCCGAACTGCTCGCGCGAATAGCCCGTCTTTGGTGCGCGGCCCTTGACGGGCAGTGTCGCCAGCACCTCGCGGGCTTTGCTCGCAACGGCTGGCTGCTGGTGCGGGGAGCCGGCGCCGGGAACATCGGCACCGGGCGTGGTGTCCGGATCCGGCGGGGCGCTGTCCGTGCCGGATCCGGACACGGTGGCGGGCGAGATCGCGACGGCGGTCGGGGCGGCGGCCGGCGCCGTCCCGGGGCTGGCGCAGGCCGGGGCGGAAATTAGCAGCAGCCCTGCCAGCCCGGCCGCGATCCAGTCCACCGCGCCGATCTTCCGGCTGCGGGAGCCCTTGTAATGAGTGCTGTCTGGCTGCGTGGTGTTACTGGATTGGGCGCCGTTGGATTGGGCGCTGCCTGATCGCGTGCTGAGCAATTCTTCCCTACTTCATGCTGTTGCCCCTGCTATCCGCGGGGCGGCTTAAGACCGGTCCCAGCCTACCGGCGCACCCGGCAACGCAACGGGACGCCGCGTCGCTGCAGACGGAACCGGACGGACCGAACAGATTGCTGGTGCCCTGCGGACGTCAGCGGATCCCCGGCCGGGACGCCGAGAAGATGGCCGGCGCCCCGCCGTCGCCGGTTGCGAGGTCGGCCAGGATCCTGCCAACCACCGGCGTGAACTTGAATCCGTGCCCCGAGAAGCCGGCGCCGATCACCACCGGGCCGATCCGGTCCAGGACAAAGTTCTCATCCACGGTGGTGGTGTAGGTGCAGCTGATGTCGGTGAGGGAGTCGGCGTCGACCCCGGGCAGCCAGTCCCGGGCGTACCGCTGCAGGGCCGCCCGCTGTTCGGGTTCCGGAGCGAAGGTCCGCCGGTCCGGATCCATCACCGGACCCACGCCGTGCCAGCCGGCCTTGATCCCCTCGCCCGGCGTTTGCATGCCGTAGACGGGCGAGCGCCAGTAGGCGTACGCCTCTCCGTGGCCGGGCGTGTGGTTGAACCCCGGCCACTGGGCGCCGTGGTCCGTGATGGCGAAGTGTGCGGGCTGTTCCTGTGTGACCGTCAGCCGGGGCAGCGGCGCCACGCCGGCCAGCAACTTCGTGGTCCAGCCGCCCGCGGTGACCACGGCCTGCCTGGCGGAGAGCGTCTCGGTGCGGCCCCCGGCCTCGAGCGTGAGCCGGACGCCGTCGTCGAGCACCTTCAGCTCGAGGACCTTCACATGGTGGCGGATCTCGGCACCGAGGCCGGCGGCGAGGCGCTGGAGGGCCGGCAGCGCGGCATCCGGATTCAACTGGCCGCCGTCCGCCATGTGCAGCACACGCTGGTCGAACCGGATGCCCCGCCAGCGCTCGCCGGCCTCCGCGGCGGAGAGGAACTCGGCCCGGAGCCCCGCGGCGAGCAGCGCGTTACGGACCTCGGGCAGCCGCGGGTCGGCGCCGTGGTTCACCACGCCGGTGCGCGCCAGCAGCCGCTCGCCGGAGTCCGCTTCCAGCTCGCTCCACAGCCGCGCCGCCTCGGCCAGCATGGCAACGTAGTCCGGATCCGCATAGCCGGGGTTGAAGTTCCGGGTTGTGCCATGGGAGGCGCCGTTATGGTGGCCGGGCCCGAATTGCTCCAGCAGGGTCACCTCCCGGCCGCGCCGGGCCAGCGCCCAGGCGGTTGCGGAGCCCATCGCGCCGCCGCCAATGACCACTGTGTCCAGGGTTGCTTTCAAGAGTCCTCCTCCGAAGTTTGGTGCTGTCCCGCCCGCCCGGGCATGACCAGATACGGTCAGGCCAGCAGCAGGGCAACGCCGATCATGGCAGGGACAGCTACCACCGTAGTGATCAGCACGGTGTCCTTGGCTACTGTGACGCCGGTGCGGTAGCGGCTGGCCGCGACAAACACGTTTTGGGCGGTGGGCAGGGCAGCTGTGACCACCGCGGCGAACAGCGCCTGCTCCTGCATGCCGAGGACAAAGCGGGCAAACAGGTACGCCACCAGCGGATGGACGATCAGTTTGAAGAAGCTCGCCAGCAGGGTGTCCAGCCGGCGTCCGGCGGCCGCCTGCAACGGCGCGGAGTTGTTCAGGCTCATGCCGAAGGCGATCAGCATGGCCGGGATGGCCGCCCCGCCGATCAGGTGGATGGGCTCCATGATCAGCGGCGGTACCTGCCAGCCGGTTCCGGCAACCAACAGACCCAGTCCGGTGCCGACGATCATCGGGTTCCGCAGGATCATGAGCACGAACCTCAGCGGCGTGGTGCGGTGAGAGCTGGTGGTGGCGTCCAAGGCCATGAGGAACAGGGGAGTGAAGAAGGCCAGCTGGAAGATGAGCAGGGGCGCAACGTAACTGGCATCGCCGAGCACGAACACGGCGATGGGGATGCCGAGGTTGGCCGAGTTGGCCAGGGACGCGCTCATGGAGGAAATGAGGGCCTCGGGTACCGGCCGCCTGAGCGCGAACCGCACAATGCCAAAGAACAGGACCGCCGTTATGACGGCCCCCACCGCCGTCACGAGCAACGGCGCGGCAAAGACGCTATGCAGATTGGCCTTGCTGAGCGTCTCGAAGAGCAGGGCGGGGCTCGCGACGAAGAACGTCAGGGCGCTGAGGACGGAGCGGGCGTTCTCGCCCAGAATGTTGCGCCGGCCCACGAACATGCCGACCAGGATGATGACCCAGACGACGAAGAAGCCTGCCAGTACCCCTAACACGCGGTTCTCTGCAGCGGAGCGGGAGGGCGGCGGGTAAAGGACACCGTTCCAGAGTAATCAGCTTTATTCCGCAGACCGTCCTATTACGCCCGACGGCGTGCTGCCGCGCCCCTGCGCACGCCTGCCGCTGGACCCGGCAGACGGGGGCGGGCTGGTGCCGCTAGTTCAGCGCGGCGTTATTCAGCGAGTGCGGCGGGCGCATGAGGCCGGGCGTCATGCCCTCCGCGGGGTCGTTGCCGATCTGGACAATCTTGTTGTCCTGATCAACGTGGACCACCTTGGGGTTGTACGCCTTCGCCTCTTCCGTGGTCATCTGGGCGTAGGTAATGAGGATGACGATGTCGTTCTCGTGCATCAGGTGGGCGGCGGCGCCGTTGATGCCGATCACGCCGGAACCGCGCTCGCCGGCAATCGTGTAGGTCTCGAGCCGGGCGCCGTTCGTGACGTCGACAATCGCCACCAGTTCCCCGGGAAGGATGTCGGCCGCCTCCAACAGATCCAGGTCCACGGTGACGGAACCGACATAGTGAAGGTCCGCGTGCGTGACCGTCGCGCGGTGGATCTTGGATTTGAATATTGTGCGATTCATAACGCCACCAGTCTAGCGCGGGGCCGCCGCGCGCGCTGTGGCCCACCGCACACGCAGCGGGCCTGCCGCGCAGGCCGATCCGCGGAGGGCTGCAATCACGCGGGCCGGTGCACGGGGGCTGGGTCAAGGGCGCCGGCCGCCGCTGCGGGCACGATTGATGCGGCCGTCAACGCGAGGATTTCGCGGGCTGCCAGCAGGGCCGGCCGCCTGGCACTGGACCGCCGCACCGAGGTGAACACTGTCCGGTGCGGATCACCGGGCAGGTCCAGGAGTTGCGCGCTGGTGCCGCGGCCGGTCCACACGAGGTCGGGCATCAGGGCCACCGCATTTCCCGATTCGATCAGCCGGATCTGGGCCTGAAGGTCGGCGGTTTCAAAGCGGACGTCGGGCTCAAAGCCGGCGCTCCTGCAGGCCTGCTCGGCCCAGTGCCGGGAGGCCGCTCCGCGCGGTTCCATCACCCAGGGCAGCCCCGCGGTGTCGGTCAGCGTCCTGATGGCGCCGCGCCCGGGCGAAGCGGGTGGAACGGCGAGCCGGATGGCGTCGCGGGTCAGGGCCACGCGGTCCAGTTCGGCGTAGTGCGGGGCGGCATGGCCGGGGTACTGCTCGGCGATCACGAGGTCGAAGTCGCGGGCCCAGGTCTCGTGAAGCGCTGTTTCCGGTTCCCGCTGGGTCATTTCCACCCGGACTTCCGGGTAGCTGGAGGCCATCCTGGTCAGGGCGTCCGGCATGAGTGCCAGCGCGGCGGACTGGAAGACCGCAATCCGCACGGTACCGGTGACCGTGGTCAGCGACGCGGCCAGGTCCGCCTCCGCCTGCTCCAGGGTCTCCAGGAGCTGAGAGGTGTGGGCCACCAGGACTTCGGCCTGCGGGGTCAGCTGCACGCGCCGCCCGGTCTTGCGCAGGAGCTCCACCCCGGCCTCCTTCTCAAGGAGGGCCAGCTGCTGCGAGACTGACGACGGGCTGTACTGGAGCGCCTCGGCCACTTCGGCCAAGGTGCCCCGGATCTTCAGTTCGCGCAACAGTCGCAAACGCCGGACGTCGAGCATCGCTATTCCTTTGTGAATTCTGATGGTTATTCATTAAGAGAATTCACTTTATCTAATGCAATCGGGCTTGCATACTGTTGTCACTCGGTAAGGCCCATCACAGGGTGTATTGATGGGCATCACACCCAAGCAGGAGGGCCCTGATGGCTACACAGGATTTGGCACAGTCGATCATGCGGCGCAAGCCCATCGACGACATCGAAGAAGAAAACAAACACAGCGGATTGCACCGGAGCCTTGGCCTGTGGCAGCTGACGGCCATCGGCGTCGGCGGCATTATCGGCGTCGGCATCTTCTCCCTGGCCGGCCTCGTGGCCCACGGCAGCGAGACCGAGCCCGGAGTCGGCCCGGCCGTGCTCATCTCGTTCCTGATCGCCGGCCTGGCATCCGCCGCTGCGGCGCTGTCCTACGCCGAGTTTGCCGGCATGATCCCGCGGGCAGGCTCGGCCTACACCTACGGCTACGTTGCCCTCGGCGAGATCATCGGCTGGTTTATCGGCTGGGACCTGCTGCTGGAATACATCGCCATCGTGGCCGTGGTGGCCATCGGCATTTCGGGCTACTTCGATGCCGCCCTCTCCGGCATCGGAATCCATATGCCGGTCTGGATGACGGCGACGCCCGATGAGGGCACTGGCGGCATCATCAACCTTCCGGCGATCCTTGTATGCCTGCTGGTGACCTGGATCCTCTCCCGCGGCACCAAGACCTTTGGGCGCTTCGAGCTCATTGCCGTCGGTATCAAGGTGTTCCTGATCCTGTTCATCATCGGTTTGGGCATCTTCTACATCAACACCAACAACTACAACCCGTTCTTCCCCAGCGGCTTCGGTCCCGTGGTGGCTGGCTCCGCCACGGTGTTCTTCGCAGTGTTCGGCTACGATGCCATGAGTACCGCGGCGGAGGAGGCGACGGACGGCAAGAAGCACATGCCGAAGGCGATCATCCTCTCGCTGATCATCGCCATGCTGCTCTACGTTGCTGCCACCCTGGTGCTCACCGGCATGCAGAACTTCACCGAGATCGACCCCAAGGCCGGTTTTGCCTCCGCCTTCAACAGCGTCGGGCTGCCGGTGATCGCGACGATCATCTCCGTGTTCGCGGTCCTGTCCATCCTCACCGTGATGCTCACCTTCCTCCTCGGTGTCACCCGCGTCTGGTTCGCGATGAGCCGCGACGGCCTGCTGCCGGGCTGGTTCTCGAAGACGGACCGGCACGGCACGCCGCAGCGCGTGACGTGGATCGCCGGTGTCGGGTCGGCCATCCTGGCCGGCATCCTCCCGATCAAGGCCGTGGCGGACCTGACCAACATCGGCATCCTGGCCGCGTTCGTCGTCGTCTGCGTGTCGGTGATCGTGTTCCGCTACAAGAAGCCCGACGCCCCGCGGACCTTCCGCCTGCCGCTGATGCCCCTGGTTCCGGCGTTCGGTGTGTTTTCCTCGCTGTTCCTGATGTTCCAGCTGCACTGGGAGACCTGGCTGCGGTTCGGCATCTGGCTCGTAATCGGCCTGACCATCTACTTCACCTACGGCCGCAAGAACTCGCTGATGAACCCGGACAGCCCGCGGCACGAGGAGATCGTGGAAATGCACCGGCCCCTCCCGTAACCACACCCACCTCCCCGTTGCGCTATCACTCCTGGTTCCCATTCCAAGGTTTTAAGGGCCAAGAGTGATAGCGCAACGGGTTTTTAACGTTCGGCCGGGAAAACGAAGCCTCGGATTTTCTAACCGGTATTGCTCAGAAAACTTCGCTTTATCTTATGAAAATCCGGTTGCATACTGATTCATAAGAGGTCCACATCTTGAGAAAAGAGCGAGTTCCAGCCATGACCAACATCTCCACGGAGCCCGGCGCAACCACCGGCAACGCAGCAGGCAGCGCCGCAGGCAACGAAGCCGCGCACGCCGCCGTTTCGGAAGGCTCCACGGTCCTCGAGGCCGCAGCCCTCGCCGAGGACACCATCGCGCTGGTGCGCCACTGGCTCACCGAAGCCGCGAAGGTGCCCGTCGACGCCTCGGCCGAGCAGCTTGCCGGGGTCCTGAAGGACCCCAACGGCCTGGACTTCACGGTCGGGTTCGTCGACGGCGTCGTCCGTCCCGAAGACCTGCAGGTCGCCGCCCGCAACCTCGCCGCCCTGGCCCCGAAGGTCCCCGCCTTCCTGCCCTGGTACATGCGCAGCGCGGTCCGCCTCGGCGGCACCATGGCCCCGGTCCTGCCCCAGGTGGTCATCCCGGTTGCCCGCCGGGTGCTGCGCGAAATGGTCGGCCACCTCATTGTCGACGCCACCGACGCCAAGCTGGGCCCGGCCATCGCCAAGATCCGCAAAGACGGCATCAAGCTCAACGTCAACCTCCTTGGCGAGGCGGTGCTCGGCGAGCACGAGGCCTCCCGCCGGCTCGAGGGCACGCACACCCTGCTCTCCCGGCCCGACGTCGATTACGTCTCGATCAAGGTCTCCTCCACGGTGGCCCCGCACTCCGCGTGGGCCTTCGATGAGGCCGTGGAGCACGTCGTGGAGAAGCTCACCCCGCTCTTCGCCCGCGCCGCCTCCTTCTCCAAAGCCAAGTTCATCAACCTGGACATGGAGGAATACAAGGACCTGGACATGACCATCGCGGTCTTCACCCGGATCCTGGACAAGCCCGAATTCAAGAACCTCGAGGCCGGCATCGTGCTCCAGGCCTACCTCCCGGATGCCCTGTCCGCCATGATCCGCCTGCAGGACTGGGCCGCCGCCCGGCGCGCCGACGGCGGCGCCGCCATCAAGGTCCGCGTCGTCAAGGGCGCCAACCTGCCCATGGAGCAGGTCGAAGCCTCCCTGCACGACTGGCCGCTCGCCACGTGGGGCACCAAGCAGGACTCGGACACCAACTACAAGCGCGTCATCAACTACTCGCTGCACCCGGACCGGATCCGGAACATCCGGATCGGCGTCGCCGGACACAACCTCTTCGACATCGCCTTCGCCTGGCTCCTGGCCAAGCAGCGCGGCATCGCGGATACCGCACAGCAGAGTATCGAATTCGAGATGCTCCTCGGCATGGCCCAGGGCCAGGCCGAAGCCGTCAAGAAAGACGTCGGCTCCCTCCTGCTTTACACCCCGGTGGTGCACCCCGCCGAGTTCGACGTCGCGATCGCCTACCTGATCCGCCGCCTCGAAGAGGGCGCCAGCCAGGACAACTTCATGTCCGCCGTGTTCGAACTCAGCGAGAACGAATCCCTCTTCGAGCGGGAGAAGCAGCGCTTCCTCGCCTCGCTCGCCAAGCTCGACGACGAGGTCCCGGCCCCGAACCGCCTGCAGAACCGTGCCCTCCCGGCCGCGCCGCTGCCGCACGACTCGTTCGAGAACACCCCGGACACCGATCCGTCGCTGCCCGCCAACCGCGACTGGGGCCGGGCCATCCTGGGCCGCGTGGCGACGTCGACACTGGGCAACGCCGCCGTCGAGGCCGCCACGATCAACGATGCCGCGACGCTGAACACGGTTATCGAGACCGCCGTCGAGAAGGGCAAGGCCTGGGGTGCGCTCTCCGGCGCCGAGCGCGCCGACATCCTGCACCGCGCCGGCGACATCCTCGAGGCCCGCCGCGCCGACCTCCTCGAGGTCATGGCCAGCGAGACCGGCAAGACGATCGACCAGGGCGATCCCGAGGTCAGCGAGGCAGTGGACTTCGCGCACTATTACGCAGAGTCCGCCCGCAAGCTCGACGACGTCGACGGCGCCACCTTCGTCCCGGCCAAACTCACCGTCGTCACGCCGCCGTGGAACTTCCCGGTCGCCATCCCGGCCGGCTCCACCCTCGCGGCCCTCGCCGCCGGCTCCGCCGTCGTGATCAAGCCCGCCAAGCAGGCCCGCCGCAGCGGCGCCGTCATGATCGAGGCCCTCTGGGAGGCCGGCGTTCCCCGCGACGTCCTCACCATGGTCCAGCTGGGCGAGCGGGAACTGGGCCAGCAGCTGATTTCCCACCCGGCCGTGGACCGCGTCATCCTGACCGGCGGCTACGAGACCGCCGAGCTCTTCCGCTCCTTCCGCAACGACCTGCCCCTGCTGGCCGAGACCAGCGGCAAGAACGCCATCATCGTCACCCCCAGCGCGGACCTGGACCTCGCGGCCAAGGACGTCGCGTACTCCGCCTTCGGCCACGCCGGCCAGAAGTGCTCCGCCGCCTCGCTGGTGATCCTCGTCGGCTCCGTGGCGAAATCGAAGCGCTTCCACAACCAGCTGATCGACGCCGTGACCTCACTGAAGGTCGGCTACCCGGAGGATCCGATGAGCCAGATGGGCCCGATCATCGAGCCCGCCAAGGGCAAGCTGCTGAACGCCCTCACCACCCTGGGCGAGGGCGAGACCTGGGCCGTGGAGCCGCGGAAGCTCGATAATACGGGCAAGCTCTGGAGCCCGGGCGTGCGCTCAGGCGTCCGCCGCGGATCGTACTTCCACCTCACCGAATTCTTCGGCCCCGTCCTCGGCGTGATGACCGCGGAGACGCTCGAGGAGGCCATCGCGATCCAGAACCAGATCGAATACGGCCTCACCGCGGGCCTGCACTCCCTGAACAGCGAAGAGCTGGGGACCTGGCTGGACACCATCCAGGCCGGCAACCTCTACATCAACCGCGGCATCACCGGCGCGATCGTCCAGCGCCAGCCGTTCGGTGGCTGGAAGAAGTCCGCCGTCGGCACCGGCACCAAGGCCGGCGGGCCGAACTACCTCGTCGGCCTCGGCGAATGGGTCAGCAAGCCCAGCACCGCCGCCGGCACGACGGGCGCCGCTCCCGCCCACTCCGGCGTCCGCCGGATCGAGGACGCGGCCAAGGGCTTCCTGACGGCCGCCGAACTCGCACCGCTGCAGCGCGCGCTCGCCTCCGACGCCCGCGCCTGGGCCGAAGAGTTCGGCATCGCGAAGGACGTCTCGGACCTGAGCGCGGAGCGCAACGTGTTCCGCTACCGCTCGCTGCCCGTCACCGTCCGCCTCTCGGAAGGCGAGCCGCTGGCCGCCCTGGTGCGGACCGTCGCCGCGGGCGTCCTGGCCGGGTCCGATCTGACGGTCTCCACCGCCGTCGAACTGCCCGCCCAGCTGCGCGCCGTCCTGTCCGGGCTCGGCATCGCTGCCACTGTTGAGAACGACGCCGAATGGCTCGCGTCCGCCGGCACGCTCGCCGCGGCGGGCAAGCTCTCCGGCGCCCGGATCCGGCTGATCGGCGGGGACGCCAAGGCCCTGTCCGAGGCGACGGGCGGCCGCCCCGACCTGGCGGTGTACGTCCACCCCGTCACGGAAGCCGGACGCGTGGAACTGCTGCCGTTCCTGCACGAGCAGGCCATCAGCATCACGGCGCACCGTTTCGGCACGCCCAACCACATCTCGGACGCCCTGATCTAGGCTGCCAAGAGCTTAGCCCGGGTGTGCTAAACGCCATCGCCGCCGTGCAGGCACCGAAAGGTGCGGCACGGCGGCGACGGCGTTAAGCGGCGGGTCTCTTAGCCGAAGTACCAGCCCGGCGGCACCCAGGAGGCGGGGACCGCGTGGGCGGAGAAGTCGTCGCAGCCCGAGCAGAAGTAGGTGACCTCGCCGAGCTTGCTGACCGAGCCGTCCCGCCGGTGCGTGGCGGGGACGAAGGTCTCAAGATAGATGAACTCGTCCGTGCCGCAGTGCTCGCAGTACGGGCTGGCCACGTACTCGGACTCCGCGAGGGTGGCCGGACGAACGTCCCGGTGGCCCGGGGTGGTTGCGTGCTGAGCGGCGCTGGAGTGCTGCATTACGGTGCCCGTGTGGTGTATGGCTGCTGCGGGGTGCGCCGGTCCGGTTACGGGACGGGCGGCCTTGGGCGCGTGAGGGGCGGGCAATCGGGGGTGGTTAACGGCTGGCATCATTGGCGGGCCTATCCCGAACGCTCCGGCGTCAGCCATACGGCATCAGCGACGGACAGCGTTCGTTATTTCGAATCGTTGTCGCGGGCCACTGCTTGACCTCGGACGGTAGAGCTTGAGTAGTGTCAGGATAGATGAAGTACCTGCACCGTTCAATGGTCAAGTAAGTACTGCTCCCGTCCGGGTAGTCCGCCGCGTAAGTACCGTGGAAGGATTTCCCGCAAGGACGCGGCCCGCCCGGGCAGCAGGGCGGGCGTCAGGCCGGGCGCTTTAGGGTCCGGCCCACGATCGCCTGCGTGAGGGCATCGATCACCTCGGTATTGGCCAGCGGGTTGCGGATGAGCGTGAAATCGACATCGCCCACGGGTGGCAGATCGAAGCGGCGGGTGATGATTTTCAGGTCCTCCGGCACCAGGGAGGACGGCATGACCGCCACCCCTATGCCGGCCCGGACGGCGGCCAGCACGCCGCTGATCTGCCGCGTGGTGCAGGTGATCCGCCAGGTGCGGCCCGTGGCCTCGAGCGCATCGATCGCCAGCTTCCGGCTCAGGCTGGGGGAGGGGTAGGCGATCAGCGGGACATGGTCGGCCGGATCCAGCACGGTCTGCTCCAGGCCGACCCAGGCGAAGGCGTCCTGCTGGACCACGGTCCCGTCCTTGGCCCCCGCCACCCATTTCACAAAAACAAGATCCAGCTGCCCGGCGTTGAGGCGCTTGTAGAGCTGGTCGCTCTGGCCCACCGTCAGCTCGAGGTTGATCTGCGGATAGATCTGCCGGAACTCCCGGAGGATGCGGGGCAGGCCGGTGATGGCAAGGTCGTCGGCCGTGCCGAAGCGCAGGCGCCCCCGCATGGCGGATCCGGAGAAATACCGGGCGGCGGAGTCGTGCGCGGCGAGGATGCTCCGGGCGAAGCCGGCCATGGCATCCCCGTTGTCGGTCAAACGCACATCCCGGGTGTCCCGGGCAATCAGCACCCGCTTGGCGGCGGATTCGAGCTTGCGGACGTGCTGGCTGACGGTGGGCTGGGCCAGGCCAAGGCGTTCCGCGGCCTTGGTGAAACTCAAGGTTTCGGCCACGGCCAGGAACGAGCGGAGCTGGGCGGGTTCGAACATGGGGGTCTCCCGGATCAGGTGCCGCGAACATAGCATTGCGTTTCGTAATGCGAGTTATGCGTGGAATAGGCTTCCATAATCTCTTGGGGCCAGCCTAGCGTTAAGTCCATCCCGCTCACCCGCTCTTTTGAGGACTTTTCCGTGGCACCCCCTCCGCCGCTAGAGGCGAACACAGCTTCCCTGCCGGACACCATCACCCAACCACTCGCCGTCGTCAACGAGCGCCTGCCCTGGCGCCACACCTTCATTTCGCTGAAGGTCCGCAACTTCCGCGTCTTCGCCATCGGGCACTTCGTCGCCGTGATCGCGCTCTGGATGCAGCGGATCGCCCAGGACTGGCTGGTGCTCCAGCTCTCCGGCTCCGTCACCGCCGTCGGCGTCACCGTGGCCCTGCAGTTCCTGCCGTCCCTGTTCCTTGGCCCGTGGGCCGGCATGATGGCGGACCGCTTCCCGAAGCGGAAGATCCTTATGCTGTGCCAATCGGTGGCCGCCGCACTGGCCGCGGTCCTTGCCGTCCTGGCACTCAGCCAGCGGATCGAGGTGGGGCACGTCTACGCGATCGCGCTGGTGCTGGGCCTCGTGACCGTGCTGGACCAGCCGGCCCGCCAGGTGTTCGTCAACGAACTCGTGGGCCCCCGCTACCTGCGGAACGCGATCAGCGTGAACTCCACGATCTTCCAGCTTGGCGGCCTGATCGGTCCGGCGATCGCCGGGATCCTGCTGACCGCCGTGGGCGCCGGCTGGGCCTTTGCCGGCAACGCGGTGGCCTGCTGCTTCACGGTCGCGATGCTCCTGAGCCTGCGCAAGGACCAGCTGCATGTCAGTACGCCGGTCCCCAAGCGCCGGGGCATGCTGCGGGAAGGGCTGGACTATGCGCTCAGCAAACCCACCATCTACTGGCCCTGGCTGATGGCAGGGTTCATTGCGGTATTCGCGATGAGCCTGCCCGTGCTGCTGGCGGCGTTCGCCGACCACGTGTACGACGCCGGTGCCGGCGGCTACGGGCTGCTCAACACCTTGGTGGCCCTCGGTGCGCTGGCCGGCGCCATCACTTCGGCCCGGCGGCGCGCGTTGCGGCTGCGTTCGGTGGTCCTGGGCGCCGGGATGTACGGACTGATGCTGTGCCTGGCTTCCCTGGCGCCGTCGATGGTGTGGTTCGGCGCGGCCATGGTGCTGGCCGGATTCTGGTGCCTGATGTTCCTGACCGCCGCCAACCAGCTGGTCCAGGTCAGCTCCAACCTGGCCATCCGCGGGCGGGTCATGAGCCTGTACATCATGGTGCTGATCGGCGGCCAGGCAATCGGCGGGCCGATGATGGGCTGGCTGGCCGAGCACACCAACCCCCACATCGCAGTCCTGGTTTCCGGGAGCGTGCCGATGCTGGCCGCCGCGACTGTCGGGGTTGTCCTCGCCCGGCGCGGGCAGCTCATGCTCAAGGTTGACCTGAAGGACCGTCGCCGGCTGCTGCGGATCGTCCGGAACCAGGGCGGGCGGCCGGCAGTCGCCAGGCCCTAGCTGTCGCACCGAATAAACCGAAAAAAGGGCAGCAGCTGCGTGGATCCACGCAGCTGCTGCCCTATTTCGTCGCGGAAACCCGGGAGACGTGCGGAAGCCGCTAAAGCGCCAGGGGGCGGTGCGGGAACTCCGGCTCCCGCTGCTGGAACTGCAGCACATCAGGGTTGAGTACCACGCCGTCACGGATTTCTATTGCGCGGCGGATGGTCTCGTTGTCCGCCCAGGCTCCGGGACCCGAGACCACGGTCTCGAGGAACGGCAGCAACGCCTCGCTGATTTCCCAGCTGGCGGAGTTCCAGAGATAGGACGGGCTGTGGTCCACGGCGTAGTAGTCGATGTGGTGGCCCACCTGGAACATCGGCTCGGCGAAGGTGGTGGTTTTCGCCCAACTAAAGCCCATGCCCTCGTCGCAGGACACGTCCACAATCAGGCTGCCGGGCCGGAAGGCGTCAAGGTCCTCGGTGCGCAGGTAGGTCAGCGGCGCGTTGGGGTCCTGCAGCGTGCAGTTGACCACGATGTCGCTGCCGGCGAGGAACGGTGCCAGCGGCACGCGCCCGCGCTCGGTGATGACCTCGCTTAGGAACGGGGCCTCGTTGTCGTGGTCGAACTGTGCGATCCGGACCGAGTGGATGGGTGAGCCAACCGCGGCAACCCCACGGTTGGTCAGCACCTGCACGTCATGGACGCCGTGGGCATTCAATGCCGTGACGGCGCCGCGGGCTGTGGCCCCGAAGCCGATCACGACGGCGCTCAGCCGGCGGCCGTAGTCGCCGGTCGAGCCGGTCAGCGCGAGGGCATGCAGCACGGAGCAGTAGCCGGCGAGCTCGTTGTTCTTGTGGAAGACATGCAGCCCGAACCCGCCGTCGCTGGCCCAGTGGTTCATGGCCTCGAAGGCGATGAGCGTGAGCTTCTTGTCGATGGCCAGCTGGGTGATGGCCCGGTCCTGGACACAGTGCGGCCAGCCCCAAAGGACCTGCCCGTCCCGGAGTTCGGCCAGGTCCTCGGGCTGCGGCTTGGGCAGGAGGACGACGTCGGCGTGGGCCAGCAGCTGCTTTCGCGGCGCGATCCGCCCCACGAGGGGCGCGAGCTCGGCGTCGGAAAGGCCGAAGCGCTCGCCGTAGCCTTCTTCGAGAATCAGCTGTTCCCGGATTTCCGGCGCGATGCGGTCCAGGTGCAGGGGGTGGATGGGGAGGCGTCGCTCGTCCGGTTTGCGTGTGCTGGCGAGGACGCCGAGGGTGAGGTGGTTCGAGGAACCGGTCACTTCTTTTTGGGGCTCGCCGTCTTCGCGGCGGTCACCTTGTCCAGGGAGCTGGCCGGCGCAGAAGCGGCCCTCTTGTCAGCGCGCTTTTCCTTGATGGATTTGCCGGCTTTTTTGGATGCTGCTTGACGGGGGGACTTGTCAGCCATGATTGCTCCTGTAGCGGAACCGAAGAGGTTCCTGACTTCTGACCATACAGGTAGCAACCTAATGGCAGGCCCGGGGAGCGGCGCGGGAGTGGATTGGAGCGGCTGACGGGAATCGAACCCGCGTATCAAGCTTGGGAAGCTAGCGCTCTACCATTGAGCTACAGCCGCAGTAGGGCCAGTCAGAGTGCTGGACTTTGCCCCGGTGAAACAACCCTGCGAAACAACGAGATTTACATTACCCCAGTCTGGCGGCGTCGTTGAACACGTCCGGCGGCGAAATTGCGAGCCGGCTGGTTCCCCGGCCCGTACCAGGCGGGCTACATCCTCGCCGGACGCGGCACGCAACGGTTCGCGGAGCGTCCTGGCGGTCGGGGCGCGCAGACCTCTATAGCCTAGATCCATGACTGATCTCCCGAGGGAAGGCCGACGGTGGTAGAAGACCCGGCGCCGGCGCTGGACGCCGAGCTGGACCCCGAGCCGGACTCCGAGCCTGCCGGCGGAAGCGCCGTACCCCGGCTGACCCCGCGGCACCAGCAGCTAATCGTCACGATCTACGGCCTGTATGGGCGCTCCAACGGTGGCGCCCTGCCCGTCTCGGTGCTGATTTCCATGCTGGATGACCTGGGGGTCGAATCTTCCGGGGTGCGCTCTTCCGTGTCCCGGCTCAAGCGCCGCGGTGTGCTGGAGAGCGTCAAACAGGGCGGCGTGGCCGCCTATCGGCTGGCCCCCAACCTGGAGGATGTCTTCCAGGAGGGCGACCGCCGCATCTTTTCGCCCCGGCGTGCGACGGCGGCCGACCGCTGGCTCCTCATCGCCTTCTCCGTCCCGGAATCGCAGCGCCACCTTCGCCACCAGCTGCGCAGCATGCTGACCCGGATGGGCTTCGGTTCTGTGACCCCGGGGCTCTGGATTGCCCCGGGCAACACCTATGAGGACATCAGGCACCAGCTTGAGCGGACAGGGCTGACGGAATACGTGGAGTTCTTCAAGGCGGAGCACTTGACCGCCGGGGACGTCAAGGACAAAGTCTCCCGATGGTGGGACCTGCCTGCCCTGGAATCGCTCTACGCGGAATTCATCGACCGTTTCGCTCCGGTGCTGGAACGCTGGGAATCGGCGGGCGCGTCGGCGTCCGGGCCCGACGCCGACCGTGCGGCCTTCGCGGACTACGTCCAGCTCCTCACCCAGTGGCGTCGGCTGCCCTACCTGGATCCCGGCCTGCCCGAGGACTTCCTGCCGCCGGGCTGGCACGGGCTGACCGCGGAGCGGATCTTCGCGGAGCTGCACCGTCTCCTGAACGGCCCGGCCCGCCAGCATGCCGAGCGGCTGCTGGGGGCTTCCGGGAGTTCCGCTACGGCATAGCGGGTAGTACTGGACCTAGCCCTAGCCCTAGCCCTAGTACTGGCCCTAGCCCTGGCCCGACACGGCGGCGATGGCCTGGATCTCGATCAGCGCCTCGGCCTGCCAGAGCCGCGTGACGCCGACGCCGGCCATCGCAGGATAGTCGGTGCCCGCCATCTCGCGCCAGATCCGCCCGATTTCGCGGCCGTTCTTCTGGTAGTCCTCGACGTCGGTCAGGTAAATGGTGACGTTGACCAGGTCCGAGGGCGCGCCCCCGGCCTCGGCCAGCGTGGTGAGGACGTTGGAGAAGCACTGGCGGAACTGCTCCACGATGCCGCCGGGAACAATGGTGCCGTTGCTGTCCATGGCCGTCTGGCCGCCCAGGTACACGGTGTTGCCGGCCAGGATGCCGTGGGCGAAGCCGGAGGGCTTGGCCAGGGCTGCGGGGTTGATGACCTTGTGGTTCATGGTGGCTCCTCATTGAGTCGGCGGGATTGAGTCGGCGGTGCTTTGGTCCTTGCGGGTAACTAGGGACCGGTCGGCGTGGGGCCGGTGACCGGATTCAGAACCCCGGCCGGTCTACCCAAACCGGTGAATACGTGTTAACTTGAGCATATGTGACGACCGTAAAAATGTCGACATACCCAAAAAATGGGGATGCCGCAGCGGACACGTCACCGGAATCGGCAAAGGGGCCGGTTCCGCCGTCGAACCGGAAGTGAAGAAAACATGCGCCTTGCGACCGTCATTACGGCAGCCCGCGACGCCAAGGGCGGCCCTGCCACCCGCGCCGCCGTCCAGTCGGGGGACCGGTTCGTGCTGCTGGACGCGCAGGACCTCAGTGAACTGCTGGGAAGCGCCAACTGGCGGGAGCGGGCAGCTGCTGCGGTTGCCGCCGCGGAAAGTGCTGGCGGTCTCCCGGCCGACTCCATCCCCGTAGGCGCCGCCCGCTTCGGCACCGTGCTGCCGCGCCCGTCCAAGGTCATCTGCTGCGGCCTGAACTACGCCGACCACATCGCGGAAATGGGCCGGGAGTTGCCGGAGTACCCCACCCTGTTCGCCAAGTACGCGGACACCCTGATCGGCGACGGCGAGGTCATCGACGCCGCCGGGCACGGCGCCCGGCTGGACTGGGAAGCGGAACTGGCGGTCGTCGTCGGCGCCCCGCTCAAGAACGCCTCGCCGGAGGAGGCATCCGCGGCGATCGCCGGCTACACCGCGGCGAACGATATCTCCATGCGCGACTGGCAGAGCCGCACCCTGCAGTGGTTCCAGGGCAAGGCCTTCGACCGCACCACCCCGCTGGGCCCCGTGCTGGTGACCCCGGACGAATGCGACCCCGAGACCGGCGTCCGGGTTCGTTGCCTGGTCAACGGCGAAGAGGTCCAGAACGGCAACACCAAGACACTCGTCTTCACCGCAGCCGCCCTGCTGTCCTATATCTCCACCTTCACCAGGCTGAGCCCGGGCGACGTCGTCCTCACCGGCACCCCCGGCGGCGTCGGCATGGGCGTCATCCCGCCGCGCTTCCTGCACGACGGCGACGTCGTCACCACCGACATCGAGGGCATCGGCACGCTCACCAATACGGTCCGTGTCTGACGCCTCCGGCTCCCACCGAACACCACCCAGCAAACACCACTCACCGAACACCACCCAGTGGCGGCGCCCAGGCTGCCGCCGACAGAGAGGAAACATCATGACCGAACAGATCGCCGATCAGCTGACAGGGCAGGTTGTCCCCGTCGTGACGCGCAAGGGTGCTGAGCACCGCGACACCGGACAGTCCGGCGGAGCCGTCCGGATCTCCGGTGTCAGTCCGCAGCACACCCCTGCTACAAAGATTTGGTACGGCCAGGTCAGCAACGAGCCCGGCTACCGCTCTTTCCCGCACCACCACGGCGAGGCCGAGACCGGTGGCTACGTGCTGCGCGGCCACGGCCGGATCTACTTCGGCGAGGACTACAAGGAGTTCATCGACATGACCGAGGGCGACTGGGTTTTTGTCCCGCCGTACATGCCGCACGTGGAAGCCAACATGAGCATCACCGAGGAGCTCGTCTGGCTCACCGCGCGCACGCCGGAAAACATCGTGGTGAACCTCGACGACGTCGACGACTCAATGCTCGCCGGGTACCGCCGGGCATGACCCCGACGTCGGAGATCCTGCTGTCCGCCCTCGAGCTGACGCCGGTCGAACCGGACTTCCTCGACGAGGCCTACACGGCCACGACGCAGTACGTGCCGTGGCCCAAGGCCTACGGCGGAGACATGGTGGCCCAGGCCGCTGCCGCGGCGATGCGCTCGGTGGGGGATGACCGCTCGCTGCACTCAATGCACAGCTACTTCATGCGGCCGGCGGACATCGGCGCCGAGGTCCGCTATGAGGTGGAGCGGCTCCGCGACGGCCGCGGCTACTCCACCCGGCAGGTCCGCGCCTACCAGGGCGGCAAGACCGTCTACGTGGCCATGGCCTCCTTCCACGCGGAGGAATCCGGCGAGGAATTTGCTCGGGCCATGCCGGCCGGGATTCCGGATCCGGTGTCGCTGCCGTCCTCCGCCGACGTGCTCGACGGCGTCGAGGGCGACGCCGCGGCCTACTGGTCCGGCGGCCGCAGCTTCGACATGCGGCACGTGCCCGGCGCCGTCTACCTCAGCGTTGAGGGCGAGCAGGTGCCGCACCAGGCCGTCTGGGTGAAGGCCTTCGACCGGCTGCCGGACGACCCGGACCTGCAGCGCGCGGCGCTGGCCTACGTCTGCGACTACACCATCCTGGAACCGGTCCTCCGGGTGCACGGCTACGCGTGGGGGGACCCGGGCCTGGTCACGGCCAGCCTGGACCACGCCATGTGGTTCCACCGCGAAGGCCGGGTGGACGACTGGCTGCTGTACGTCCAGGAAGCAGTCTCCGCCCAGGCCAGCCGCGGCCTGGCTCAGGGCCACTTCTACGACCGGCAAGGCCGGCTCCTGGCCACCGTGGTGCAGGAAGGCATGATCCGGATGTCGACTGCTCCGTAACTGCCCTTTTGGGCCGCCATAACGGCCGTAACGGAGCAATCGATGAGCCGTTCCACCTCATATCAATGACGATACGAAAGGTTTGCAATGGAACTGACGCCCTCGGCGCACCAGGACACCTTTGCGCGTGACAATCTGCCGCCGGCGGAGCAGTGGCCCGCACTGGAGTTCACCCTCCCGGAACTGCAGTACCCGCAGCAGCTCAACGCCGCCAGCGCGCTGATTGACGACGCCGTCCGCCGCTTCGGTGCCGAGCGTCCGGCCCTGCTCACCCCGGACGGCAACACCTGGAGCTACGGCGAGCTGCAGCGCCACGCCAACCAGGTGGCTCAGGTCCTGGTCGAGGACTTCGGCGTGGTCCCGGGGAACCGCGTGATGCTGCGCTCGCCGAACAACCCGTGGCTCGTCGCGGCGTGGCTTGGCGTGCTCAAGGCCGGCGCCGTGGTGGTCACCATCATGCCGGCCCTGCGCGCCAGCGAGATCCGGACCCTGCTGGAACTGACCCGGCCGGCCGCCGCCCTCTGCGACAGCCGGTTCCTGGACGACCTGGCCGAGGCAGCCGGAAACGACGTGCCGGTGCTGGCCATGGGGGGCAGCACCGGCACGGACCTCGTCGCCCGCTGTGCCGGAAAGAGCGGCGAGTTCAGCACCGTCCCGACGGCGGCGGACGACGTCGCGCTGCTTGGGCCGACGTCGGGCACCACCGGGACGCCGAAGATCACCATGCACTTCCACCGCGACATCCTCGCCAACGCGGACACGTTTGCCCGGCACATCCTGAAGCCGACGCCGGAGGACGTCTTCGCGGGGTCCCCGCCGCTGGCCTTCACCTTCGGGCTCGGCGGCCTGGTGGTCTTCCCGCTGCGCTTCGGCGCCGCCGCGCTGCTGACCGAACGCGCCACCCCGCTCGAACTGGCGCAGGCGGTGCACGCGGCGAAGGCCACCATCTTGTTCACCGCGCCGACGGCCTACAAGGCGATCCTCAAGGAAGGCGCCGAGGGGCTGCTCGCCAGCCTGCGCACGGCCGTCTCGGCCGGCGAGCACCTGCCGGCCGAAACCTGGCGCGCCGTCCACGAACGCACCGGCCTGAAGCTGGTCAACGGCATCGGCGCCACCGAAATGCTGCACGTCTTCATCTCCGCGGCAGGGGAGGACATCCGCGCCGGCGCCACCGGCACGGCCGTCCCCGGCTACCGGGCCACGATCCTGGACGAGGACGGCCGGGAACTCGGCCCGGACGCCGTCGGACGTCTCGCCGTGATCGGCCCCACCGGCTGCCGCTACCTCAACGATTCCCGCCAGCTGGACTACGTGGTCAACGGCTGGAACGTCACCGGCGACACCTTCCGCCGGGACAGCCAGGGCTACTTCTACTACCAGGCCCGCTCCGACAACATGATCGTGTCCTCCGGCTACAACATCGGCGCCCCGGAGGTCGAAGCCGCGATTGACCAGCACCCGGATGTGATGGAAAACGCCGTCGTCGGCAAGCCCGACCCGGACCGGGGCAGCGTCGTCTGCGCCTTCATCGTGCTGCGCGAGGGCGTCGAGGCCGATGCCGCCAAGCGCAAGGAAATCCAGGACTTCGTCAAGCGGACCATCGCCCCGTACAAGTACCCGCGCCAGGTGAACTTCGTTGACGGCCTGCCCCGCAACCCCAGCGGCAAACTCCAGCACTTCCGGCTGCGCGAGCAGCTGGCCGCTGACGCCGCCACCCCCGAACCCCAGAACGCTTGAGAGGCACCACATGAAAATCGCAATCATCGGCGGCGGCCCGGGCGGACTGTACTTCGCCGCCCTCATGAAGCAGCTCGACCCGAACCACGACGTCACCGTCTGGGAACGCAACGCCGCGAGCGACACGTTCGGCTTCGGCGTCGTCTTCAGCGACGAGACCCTCGGCGGAATCGGCAACGCGGACACCGTGATCGCGGAGTACATGTCCGAGCGCTTCGCCCGCTGGACCGACATTGACATCCACTTCAAGGGTGGGCAGCACACCGTCGGCGGGCAGGGCTTCGCCGCCATGAGCCGGAAAGAGCTGCTCGAGCTGCTGCAGCGCCGCTGCGCCGAGCTCGACGTCGACCTGCGCTTCAGCACGCTGGCGCCGGACGTCGAGGAACTCAGCCGGGACTACGACCTGGTCCTCGCCGCTGACGGACTGAACTCCGCCGTCCGCTCCCGCTTCGCCGACGTGTTCCGACCCAGCCTGGACGTCCGCAAGTCCAAGTACATGTGGCTGGGCACCGACCTCGTCTTTGAGGCGTTCAAGTTCTTCGTCAAGGACACCAAGCACGGCGTCATGCAGATCCACGGCTACCCGTACTCGGACGAGGGCAGCACCTTCATCGTCGAAATACACGAGGACGTCTGGCGCAACGCCGGCTTCGACGCCACCGAGGACCAGGTCTTCCGGCCCGGCGAAAGCGACGAGGCGGCCGTGGACGCGATCCGTGCCCTCTTCGCCGAGGAGCTTGAGGGCCACGAAGTCCTGGTCAACAACTCCAAGTGGATCAACTTCACCACGGTCCGCAACGAGTCCTGGCGGCACGGCAACATCGTGCTCCTCGGCGATGCCGCCCACACCGCACACTTCTCTATCGGCTCCGGCACCAAGCTGGCCATGGAGGACTCCCTCGCTCTGGCCGCCTGCCTGCACGAGCACGACGAGCTCGGGGCCGCCCTGGAAGCCTACGAAACCGAGCGCCGGCCCGTGGTCGAATCCACCCAGCGCGCCGCCCAGGCCTCGCTGGAATGGTTCGAGAACATCGGCATGTACAAGGACCAGAACCCGGTGCAGTTCTGCTTCAACCTGCTCACCCGCAGCCGCCGGATCACCTACGACAACCTCAAGCTGCGCGACCCCGAGTTCGCGGCCCGGGTGGACGAGGAATTCGCCCGCACACAGGGCATCGCGGGCAGTGCCCCCGCGATGTTCCAGCCGTTCCGGATCGGCGGGCTGGAGCTGAAGAACCGGATCGTCGTCTCGCCGATGGACATGTACTCCGCCACCGACGGCGTCCCGGGCAACTTTCACCTGGTCCACCTCGGCGGCAAGGCCCTAGGCGGCGCCGGCCTGGTGATGACCGAGATGGTCTGCGTCTCCGAGACTGGCCGCATCACGCCCGGCTGCAGCGGCCTCTACAACGAGGCGCAGCAGGAGAGCTGGCGCACGATCGTCGAGTTTGTGCACCACCGCTCGACGGCGGCCATCGGCGTCCAGCTGGGCCATTCCGGCCGCAAAGGCTCCACCAAACTCATGTGGGAAGGCATCGACGAGCCGCTCCCCGACGGAGGCTGGGAGCCGGTGGGGCCCTCGGCCATCCCGTACGGCCCCGGCAGCCCGGCGCCGCGCCAAATCAGCCGCGCTGAAATGGACCAGATCCGGGACGAGTTCGTCGCCGCCACCGTCCGGGCGGCCGCCTCGGGCTTCGACCTGCTGGAGCTGCACTGCGCGCACGGCTACCTGCTCTCCTCCTTCCTCTCGCCGCTGGCCAACCGGCGCAGCGACGAATACGGCGGATCGCTGGAGAACCGGCTGCGCTACCCGCTGGAGGTGTTCGACGCCGTCCGCGCCGCCTGGCCGGCGGACAAACCGCTGACGGTGCGGCTTTCGGCGACCGACTGGGCCCCCGGCGGCAACGACGAGCACGACGCCGTCGCGATTGCCCGGGCGTTCGTGGAGCACGGCGCCGACGGCGTGGACGTCTCCTCAGGCCAGGTGGTCAAGGAGGAGAAGCCCGCCTACGGCCGCAGCTACCAGACGCCGTTCGCGGACCGGATCCGGCAGGAAGTGGCGCACAAGGCAGGCGTGGCCGTGATCGCAGTGGGGGCGGTGTCTTCCTACGACGACGTCAACTCAATCCTGCTGGCAGGCCGTGCGGACCTCTGCGCCCTCGGCCGCACGCACCTGTTTGATCCGCAGTGGACCCTGCATGCGGCGATCGAGCAGGACTACCGGGGGCCCGGCGCCGACTGGCCGCAGCAGTACCGGGCCGGCAGCCGGAAGCCGCCGGCGGCCCGCACCGACGCGGTCCGGCCCCGGCTGGCGCTCGTGCGGGAGCCGGAAGCCGCCGAACTGCCGACACATCTGCGCTGGACGCCGGCCAAGGTGCCGGCGTCGGTCTAGACCCGGACAGCCTCCGGGCGGGCTAGGCCCGACCGGAGGCGTCGCGGGCGGTGACCTTGGCCGTCAGCTCCGCCGGCCACGGGCTGGCGGCCGTGCCGCCGTGGGCCACGTGGGCGGTGACGAAGGTCCCGTGGGCGGCCAGGGCGCGGGGTTCGCCGCGGAACTCCTCGCCCCACACTTCAAAGCTGAACGTCATGGACGTGCGGCCGATTTTCTCCACCACTACGGTGGTGGTGACCTGCTGGCCGAAGTACAACTTCGCCCGGTAGTTGAGCTCGTGGCGAACCCTCGGTGCCGTCGGGAAATACGCGGGCAGATCGAGGTCCCGGAACAACTTGGCCTCGCAGGCCTCAACAAAGCGGAGCACCGCCGAATTGTGCTGGTGCCCCGCGGCATCCGTATCCACCCATTCAATGGTCCGTTCCAGAGTTGCCGCCGTGGCCGTGCAAGTGAGGGATTGGGTGGGGTTCATGGATGCCGCCTGGAAGTTCGAAGAGCAGTCAGCAGAAGTGCAGTACTCAACCAGCGCAGTACTCAACCGATGCATTACTCAATGGAAGGTAAGTCCATGGTAGTAGCTTCACACGTTTCCCCCGGCGCCCCGGAGGCATCCGCCGTGCCCGCCGACGCGGGCCGGGACGCCGCGGGCGGCCTGGCGCAGCAGGCAGCCGGGACAGTCGCCCAGCTGGTCGGCCGGACCCTGGCGGAGCTCGGCGTCGGGCATGTCTTCGGCGTCGTCGGCAGCGGCAACTTCGAGGTGACCAACGCCCTCCGCCTGGCCGGGGTGCCCTTCACCGCCGCCCGGCACGAGGGCGGCGCTGCCACAATGGCCGACGCCTACGCCCGGATGTCCGGCCGGGTGGGCGTGGTGAGCACACACCAGGGATGCGGGCTGAGCAACGCCGTCACCGGGATCGGGGAAGCCGCCAAGAGCCGTACACCGCTGATCGTGCTGACGGCCGACACCCAGGCCTCCGCGGTCCGCTCCAACTTCAAGATCGACCAGGATGCCCTCGCCCGCAGCGTCGGAGCCGTGAGTGAGCGGATCCATTCCCCGGCCACCGCCGTCGCGGACACCCTCCGGGCCTTCCGCACGGCCCGGAACGAACGCCGCACCGTGGTGCTGAACCTGCCCCTGGACGTCCAGTCCGCCCCGTCCCCTGCATCCGTACGGGCCGCGGCAGCCCAGCCGGCCACTGTCGCCGAAGCCCAGCCGGTCCGCCCCGCCGCCCCGAGCGTCCGGCGCCTGGCTCACCTGATCAACGCCGCGGAGCGCCCGGTCTTTGTGGCAGGCCGCGGGGCACGGAATGCGCGGGAGGAATTGCTCAGCCTCGCCGCCCACGCCGGTGCCCTCCTGGCCACGTCCGCGGTGGCGAACGGACTGTTCCAGGACGAGGAATTCGCCCTCGGGATCTCGGGCGGATTCTCCTCACCGCTCAGCGCCGAGCTGATCCAGGGCGCGGACCTGATCGTCGGCTGGGGCTGCGCCCTGAACATGTGGACCATGCGGCACGGCCACCTGATCTCGGACGGGACCGCCGTGGTCCAGGTCGACGTCGAGGACTCCGCGCTTGGTGCCAACCGGCCGATTGGCCTGGGCGTGGTGGGGGATGCCGCGCTGACGGCGTCGGATGTCCTAACGGAACTGCGGACACTCCAGCCGGCCCCGGAGGACAAATACCGCACCGCGCGGAACGCGGCGGCCATCGCAGAACGCTCCCGCTGGAATGACGTCGAAACACCGGACCTCTCCGGTGGCGGACGGATCGATCCGCGGGTGCTGAGCCGCGAACTGGACGCCATTTTGCCTGCGGAAAGGATCGTCTCGATCGATTCCGGCAATTTCATGGGCTATCCCAGCACCTATTTGAAGGTCCCGGACGAGTTCGGGTTCTGCTTCACTCAGGCCTTCCAATCGATCGGCCTCGGGCTTTCCACCGCGATCGGGGCCGCGCTCGCCCGGCCGGACCGGCTGGCCGTGCTTGGCGCCGGGGACGGCGGCTTCCTGATGGGCATCAGTGAACTGGAGACCGCTGTCCGGCTGGAGCTGCCGCTGGTCTGCATTATCTACAACGACGCCGGCTACGGGGCGGAAGTCCACCACTTCGGCGCGGGAGCCGCGGACGGCGGGTCCGCCGTCGACCCCTTCGTTGGCCCTGCCGTTGATCTGAGTACCGTTACCTTCCCGGATACGGATGTCGCCGCGATCGCCCGCGGCTTCGGCGCGGACGCAGTGACGGTCCGCAGCGTGGCGGATCTCGAGGAGGTCCGCGCCTGGGTCCGCGAGAGTCCGCCCCGCCCGCTGGTCATCGATGCCAAGATCGCGTCCGACGGCGGCGCCTGGTGGCTCGCAGAGGCGTTCAAGGGCCACTGACGCCGTCCACCCGAATCGCTGACGATCGTTACATAAACGATATATGCTGATTTGTTTACTGTCGGAAACAAAGCGTGACACGGTGGGCACAGCATGTGAGCCACCGCACAAATCCCCCACGAAATCTCAACGAGAGGTACATCCATGACGCAGTCAATGTCGACTGAGTTGCGCAACGAGGCCACAACTCACTGGAAGGGCCACTCTGTCCTCATCCTGTGTTTCCTGGCCATCGTCTTTGATGGCTACGACCTGGTGGTCTACGGATCCACCGTCCCGACGATCCTGAAATTCCAGGAGTGGGGCGTCACCCCCGCGCAGGCCGGCCTGATCGGCAGCCTCGCCCTGGTCGGCATGCTGGTCGGCACGCTCTCGGTCGGCATCCTGACGGACAAGCTGGGCCGCCGCCGCATCATGCTCGCCTGCATCGCGTGGTTCTCCATCTGCATGCTGCTCACGGCGTTCGCGCCGTCCGCCGAGGTGTTCGGCTTCCTGCGGTTCCTGACCGGTCTGGGCCTGGGCGGCATTGTGCCGACCTGCATTGCGCTGACGGTCGAATACGCCCGCAAGGAGCGCCGCCAGATCGCCAACGCCGTGATGTTCAGCGGGTACTCGGTGGGCGGCGTCGGCGCCTCGCTGCTCGCCATCAACCTCCTGCAGCACATCGACTTCCGCTGGATGTACGCCATCGGCGCCCTGCCCCTGGTGACCCTGCTCCCCATCGCCTGGAAGGTCCTGCCGGAATCGGTGGCGTACCTGGCCCGCAAGCAGCGCATCGAAGAAGCCAAGGCCACCGCGGACCGCTACGGCCTGGTGTACTCGGACATCGTCACCGCCGAGGACGTCAAGACCGGCGCCGAGGCGCCGAAATCAGCCATGAAGACCCTGTTTACCCGCAAGTGGGTCCGCTCCACCGTCCTGTTTGCGCTCGCGAACTTCTGCGGACTGCTGCTGGTCTACGGGCTGAACACCTGGCTCCCGCAGATCATGCGCCAGGCAGGCTTCCAGCTCGGGGATGCCCTGACGTTCCTGCTGGTCCTCAACGCCGGCGCAATCGTCGGCTCCATCAGCGCCTCCGTGCTGGCGGACAAGATCGGCATCCGCAAGGTGGTCACCGGTTCCTTCGTCCTGGCCTTCGCGGCGATCCTCATGCTGAGCCTCCAGCTGCCGCTGGCCATGCTGCTCGTGATCGTCGCGTTCGCCGGCCTCGGCTCGGTGGGCACCCAGATCTTGGTGGGCGGCTACTGCGCCACCCACTACCCGCAGTCCCTGAGCGCCACCGCCCTGAGCTGGTCTCTCGGCATCGGACGCATCGGCGCCATCTGCGGGCCGCTGATCGGCGGGCTGATTGCCGGGATGGCCTTCGGCTGGCAGCTCAACTTCTACATGTTCGCGGCGTTCGCCGTGGTCGGGGCCATCGTGGTGTTCTCGGTGCCGAAACTGACCGAAAAGTAGCCCCTGCGAAGTAGCACCGGCGCGGGGAGGCCCATAACTCTTCGATATAGGCCCGTCCCGCCACCGCGCGGGGCGGGCCCCGCTGTCTATCCTGATATTGTCCGCCTCGCCCTGAGCTACTAGCCCAAGGGCTACATGGTCCGGATGACTAACCCGTTCCGCCGGCGGACGAAGGCCGAGGTGGGGCGGCTCAAGTCCCTCCTCGAAGATATGCCCGCCGCGGAATAGACGCATGGCTGAAGACCCCGCGGTGAAGATGCCAGTGAAGACGCCGGTGAAGTCACACTGGGCGGCTGCGCCCGTTCATGCGGCCCGGCCGGGCGCCGTACGGTATTTTTGAACCTGTGCTGATCTCTGACCGCGACATTCGAAGCGAAATTGACTCCGAGCGTATTGTCCTCGAACCGTTCGACCCCGCCATGGTCCAGCCGTCCTCCGTGGACGTCAGGATCGACAGGTTCTTCCGGCTGTTCGACAACCACAAATACGCCCACATTGACCCGGCCGAGGAACAGCCCGAGCTGACCCGCCTGGTGGAAGTGGAGTCCGGCGAACCGTTTATCCTGCACCCGGGTGAGTTCGTTCTTGGCTCCACCTATGAGACCGTGACGCTGCCGGATGACATCGCGGCCCGCCTCGAGGGCAAGTCCTCACTTGGCCGGCTCGGCCTGCTGACGCACTCGACGGCAGGCTTCATCGATCCCGGATTCTCCGGCCACGTCACGCTGGAACTGTCCAACATGGCCACGCTGCCCATCAAGCTGTGGCCCGGCATGAAGATCGGCCAGCTGTGTTTCTTCCGGCTGTCCTCGGCCGCGGAGCACCCCTACGGTTCGGGGGAATACGGCAACCGCTACCAGGGCCAGCGCGGCCCCACTGCCAGCCGCAGCCATCTGAATTTCCACCTCACCGACATCTAGGCAGACACTTAGCGCCCTGGCGGGTAGGCCCCGGATCCAGCGCCGCGGCTCGTACCGGCGGCAGGCTTACGCCGGGCCGGAGGTCCGGAAAGCGGGTCCCCGCACGGGCCGGCGCAGGGCCCGGACGAGCGGCTCCACCAAGCGGGCCGCCAGCGGCCCCACGATCGCCATGATCAGGACATAGGCGGTGGCGAGGGCTGCCAGATCCGTGGGCACCACGCCGGAGGCGACGGCCAGTCCGGCGATCACAATGGAGAACTCGCCACGCGCGATCAGGGCAGCCCCCGCACGGTAGCGGCCGGGAACGCCAATCCCGGCCCGTTTGGCCGCCCAGAACCCGGTGATCATCTTGGTGGCTGCCGTCACCACCGCAAGCAACAGGGCCCAGCCGAGGACCGGAGGGATGGACCGGGGATCGGTGTTGAGGCCAAAAACAACGAAGAAGATCGCCGCGAAGAGGTCACGGAGGGGTTCCAGGACGCGGGTGGCGCTGTGGGCCGTGGCGCCGGAAATGGCAATGCCGAGCATGAACGCTCCGACAGCCGCGGAAACCTGCATGGCGGCGGCGAGCCCCGCCACGAGAAGCGCCGCGCCCAGCAGGTTGAGCAGGAAGACCTCGGAGTTCTCGCTGTGCACGGCCTTGGACACGTGATGGCCGTGCCGCAGGGCCACCACCAGGACCAGGGTGACGACGGCCAGGGAGATGCCCACGGTCTGCAGGCCCATCAGCAAGCTGACGCCGGCAAGCGTGGCGGTCAGGACCGGCAGGTATATGGCCATGGCCAGGTCCTCGAAGACCAGGATGGAAAGGACCACCGGGGTTTCCCGGTTGCCGATCCGGCCGAGATCGGTAATCACCTTGGCCGCGATCCCGGAGGATGAAATGTAGGTGACGCCGCCCATCACCATCGCCCCCACGCCGCCCCATCCCAGCATCACGGCAAGCAACGCCCCGGGCAGGAAATTGAGCAGCAGGTCCAGGATGCCGGCCTGCCAGGACCTCCGCAGCCCGGTCACCAGCTCGGCTGCCGTATATTCCAGTCCAAGCATAAGCAGGAGCAGGATCACGCCGATCTCGGCGGAAAGATGGGCGAACTCGTGCATGCCTTCGAGTTTGACGAGCCCGCCGGCCCCGAAGAACAGCCCGCCCACCAGATAAAGCGGGATGGGAGACATGCCGATCCGCCCGGCCAGTCTGGCCAGCAGGCCGAGACAGAAGACGACGGCCCCCAGCTCGATCAGGGTCAGGGCGAGCGGATCCATGCCGCTTATCCGTTGCGCAGGATGCTGGCCGCCGTGTCCAGGCCTTCTTGTGTTCCCACCGCAACGAGGAGGTCACCCGGGTGAAGGACGACGTCGGGCCCCGGGGAGGGCAGGACCTCGCCTTCACGCATGATGGCCACAATCGAGACCCCGCTGCGGGTCCGGATGCACGCCTTGCCCATCGGCTGGTTCTGGAAGGGGGACTCCGCGCTGATCGAAAACTGGCGCGTGACGATCCCGGGGATTTCCCGGTGCTCTTCGGAGAGTTTCATGGCAAGGCGCTGGCCGCCCAGAAGGTTGCCCAGCGTGGCGGCCTCGTCCGCGGTCAGCGGCACAGAGGCCTGGCAGGTGTCGGGATCGTCCCAGGTGGAGACGATGAGTTCCGTCTGGCCCTCCCGGTATTCCACCACGCCGATCCGGCGTCCGGAGGCAGTCATGAAGTCCTTGCGCCGGCCGAGGCCGGGGAGGTCCGTCTCATCCACGTTCATATCATCAGCCTAGTGCGCGAACCGGATTTTCGGCCGCCTCAGGCGTCCGGGACCACCGCGATTTCGGTCTGGTCCGGGGCTTTGACCGGCAAGAGCACCAGCAGGCCCGCGAGCAGCACCACCATGATGCCGAGGATGCCCCAGCGCTGGGCCTCGCCTGTTGCCACGAAGGGGGTGGCGACGGTGATGCACAGCGTGAACAGGGCGGGAGCGAGGAAGCTCACGGCCCGGCCGGTGGTGGCGTAGAGGCCGAAGAGCTCGCCGGATTCGCCGTTGGGGGCGAGCCGGGCGAGGTAGGCGCGGGACGACGACTGGGCCGGTCCCACGAAGAGGCACAGCAGCAGGCCGAAAATCCAGAAGGTGGTGGTCCCGGCCCAGTCCCTGCCAAAGAACTCGTAGCTGCCGTTGCCGAGGACCAGGATTGCGGTGCCCGCCACCAGCAGGCCCGCGAGGGACGCGATAATCACGGCCTTGGGCCCGATCTTGTCATCCAGGAAGCCTCCGAGAATGGCGCCGACGGCGGCCACGACATTTCCGAAGATCGCGAAGAAGATAACGTCCTTGAGTTCAAAGCCAAAGGTGCCGGCCGCGATCACCCCGCCAAAGGTGAAAACGGCGGCCAGCCCGTCCCGGAAGATGGCGCTCGCGAGAAGGAAGTAGATGGTGTGCGGGCTGGTCCGGTAGATCGCCTTGATGCGCCGGACCAGCAGGCCGTAGGAGGCGAGGAAGCCAATGCCCGCACCCCGCTCGGAGCGTGGCAGCTCCGGCACCGCGAACAGCACGGGCAAGGCAAAGATGAAGAACCACAGGGCCGAGAACACTGCCACCAGCCGGATATTCAGGCTGTCCGCGGTGGAGCCGCCAAACCACTCGAAGCTGGGCTGGACAAAGAGCTGGAGCACAATCAGCAGCGCCACAATGCCGCCGAGATACCCCATTCCCCAGCCGAATCCGCTGACCTTGCCGATGTTCCGCGGGATGGAGATCTGGGCGAGCATGGCGTTGTAGTTGACCCCGGCAAATTCGAAGAAAACGTTGCCCAGTGCTATCAGCGTGACGCCGAGAATCAGGAAATCCGGCCGCGGGAAGACAAAGAAGCACAGCCCGGTCAGGAGCGCGACGGCGGCCGTGTTGACCCCCAGCCACAGCTTGCGCCGGCCGCCGGTGTCCGAGCGTTGCCCGGTGACCGGGGCCAGAAGCGCAACGGCCGCGCCGGCGACGGCCAGCGCGGCGCCCAGGACCGCCGAGGCCTGGTCCTCCCCGCCGAAGGCCTTGGAGGTCAGATAGACGGTGAAGACAAACGTTGTCATGACGGCGTTGAAGGCTGCCGAACCCCAGTCCCACGCGGCCCACGCGAGGATCCGGCCCCTGTGCGTGACAGGACTTCCCGATTCCAGTTCCGAGGGGCGCATGGCCTCTGGGGCGGCGGCAGTATTCATAGCCTGAATGGTAACCGCCCAGGGTGTCCTTGGCGGGGCAGCGTGCGGGGTCTCCGGCGGGTTTTGCCGGGCTTTGTTAAGCTTCGGCATCGCTTTGGCTTCGAATTGTGCAGCGGCTAGGGTCCCTGCCAAAAGAATTTGTACACGCTTGGTAAACTGTCGGCACCGAACCTAACAAATGACCCGCCTGCTCCAACTTGCTGACAATCGACTTTCTGACGTTGCGGAGATACCAGTGATCACAGTCCTTGCCGTGCACTTTGCGGTGGCTGCTGTGGCCCCGCTGCTGTTCCGAAAGTTTGGCAGGAATTCGTTCTTTGCCCTGGCCGCGGTCCCCGCGGCCTCCTTTGTCTGGCTGCTGCTGCAGCACGACGCCGTCTATACAGACGGGGCGATCACCGAAGTAGTGCCCTGGATTCCCGGGCTGCAGCTCGACCTCGCATTCCGGATGGATGCCCTGGCCTGGGTCATGTCCTTGCTGGTGCTGGGGGTGGGGGCGCTGGTGCTGGTCTACTGCGCCCGCTACTTCGAGGACAAGGACGACTACCTCGGCGGTTTTGGGGCGCAGCTCCTGGCCTTCGCCGGTGCGATGTTCGGCCTCGTTACCGCTGATGACCTCCTGCTGATGTTCATCTTCTGGGAACTGACCACGGTGCTGTCCTACCTGCTGATCGGCTACGCCCGCACCCGGCTGTCGGCGCGGCGCTCGGCGCTGCAGGCGCTGGTGGTGACCACCGCCGGCGGGCTGGCCATGCTTGTGGGGCTCATCATCCTCGGTGCGGCGGCCGGAACCTACCGGATCCAGGCCATCTTGGACCTGGCGCCCGCCCTGATCGCCGGCCCCGCGGGCGGGGCAGTGAACGCCGCCGTCGTCCTCATCCTGATCGGCGCGATCACCAAGTCCGCCCTGGTGCCGTTCCACTTCTGGCTCCCCGGCGCGATGGCTGCCCCCACGCCCGTGAGCGCCTACCTGCACGCCGCGGCTATGGTGAAGGCCGGGATCTACCTGGTTGCCCGGCTGGCCCCCGGATTCGCCGAAACACCGCCGTGGCTGCCGATCGTGCTCGGCCTGGGCCTGGCCACCATGCTTGTGGGCGGCTACCGCGCCCTGCGGCAGACCGACATCAAGCTCATCCTCGCCTACGGCACCGTGAGCCAGCTGGGCTTCATGACCATGGTGGTGGGCCTGGGCACCCCCGAGGCTGCGCTCGCCGGGCTGGCCTTCCTCCTGGCGCACGGGCTGTTCAAGGCCACGCTCTTCCTGGTGGTGGGCATCATCGACCACCAGGCCGGGACCCGCGACATCCGCGAGCTCTCCGGCGTCTACGGCTCGGCCCGGGCACTGGCGATCGTAGCGGCGATCGGCGCGGCCTCGATGGCCGGCGTACCCCCGCTGGCCGGCTACGTCGCCAAGGAATCTGTGTTCGAGGCCTTCATCCAGTACACCTCGGCGTCCGGAACCGGGCCCTGGCTGCTGGGAGGTGTGGTCCTGGGCTCCATCCTGACCTTCGCCTACAGCGCCCGCTTCATGTGGGGCGCCTTCGCCGTCAAGCCCGGCGTGGAACCCACCGACTTCAAGCCGGTCAAGCCCGCCTTCCTTGCCGCGCCGGCGATCCTGAGCCTCCTCACGGTCCTGTACGGACTGTGGCCCGCCCCCGTTGACGGCTGGATCCAGCCGTATGCGGAGCTCTTTGTGGACAGCTCCGAGTCCGCGCCCGGGCACCTGGCGCTGTGGCACGGCCTCACCCCGGCCCTGGGGCTGACCGCGGTGACGTTCGTCCTGGGCCTGGCCATGTTCTATGGCCGCAACGCCGTGGCCCGGCTGCAGGCACTGGTGCCGGGCTGGATCGACAGCGACCGCGCGTACCAGAACACGATCGGCGCCCTGGACGACACCGCTGTCTGGATCACCGGCCGGACCCAGCGAGGCTCGCTGTTCTTCTACCTCTCCGTCATCCTGACCGTGGCGTTCGTCCTGCCGCTGACGGCCCTGCTGCTGGCCAACAAGCCGCTGCCGGACGGTCTCTATTTCATCGATCCCGGAGCGCCGCTGCAACTGGTGGCCGGCGCCGGGATCGTGATCGGGGCGCTGGCCGCGGTCCGCGCCAACAAGCGGTTCCTGGCCGTCCTGATGGTGTCGGTCACCGGCTACGGGATCGCCATGATGTTCGCGCTGCAGGGGGCCCCGGACCTAGCCCTGACCCAGATGCTGGTCGAAACCATCATCCTGGTGGCGTTCGTGCTGGCCATGCGGAGCCTTCCGCCGGGGCTTCGGGACCGCACCGGGGGCAAATACCGGGTCATCCGGGTCGTGATCGGCCTGGCCTTCGGCGTCACCATGATCTTCGTGGCCATCTACGCTCTCGGCGCCCGGGTGGCAACGCCGGTCTCCCTGCAGTTCCCGCAGCTGGCCTATGAGGGCGGCGGCGGCCTCAACGTCGTCAACGTGACCCTGGTGGACATCCGGGCCTGGGACACCTTCGGCGAGATCTCCGTCCTGGCCCTGGCCGCCACCGGCGTGGCCAGCCTCATCTTCGTCCGGGGCCGCGGCGACCGCATCCGGACGTCCGCGACTGTCGCGGAAGGGACCGTGGGCCGGCGGACCGGGGCCAGGGGCACCACCCGGGACGACGCCGCCCTGGCGATGTCCCGGCGGTTTGCTGCCGCCACGAGCGACGCCTGGCTGGTGGCCGGCCGGACTCTGGCACCCGAGCGCCGCTCGATCATCTTCGAGGTGGTCACCCGCCTGATCTTCCACTCGATCATCGTCTTCTCCCTCTATCTGCTCCTCGCCGGCCACAACCTGCCCGGCGGAGGCTTCGCCGGTGGCCTCACCGCCGGCCTCGCCCTGACCATCCGCTACCTGGCCGGCGGCCGCTTCGAACTCCGCGAAGCCACCCCCGTCGGCGCCGGCACCCTGCTGGGGATCGGCCTGGCCACGGCGGCGGCTGCCGGAATGACGCCGCTGCTGCTGGGCGGCCAGGTGTTCCAGAGCGCCATCGTGGAGCTGTGGCTGCCGGTCTTCGGCGACATCAAGTTCGTCACCTCGACCATCTTCGACATCGGCGTGTACATCGTGGTGGTCGGCCTGGCCCTGGACGTGCTGCGCAGCCTCGGTGCGGAAATCGACGAGCACTTCGAAGAGCCCTCCGAAGAAGAGGACGGCCCCTCCGAAGACGAGGACAGCGGCGGAATCCCCGCCGAAGCCACGGTCGAGGCCGAGGACGCCGAAACCACTTCCAAGGGGAGAACATGAGCGTCAACCTGACCCTGCTGACGGTGATGGGCGCCCTCTACGCCTGCGGCATCTACCTGATCCTTGAGCGCAGCCTCACCCGGGTGCTGCTCGGCCTCATGCTGCTGGCCAACGCCACCAACCTGCTGATCCTCGCCACCGGCGGCTACGCCGGGCTGGCGCCCATTTTCGACAAGGCCACCCCGGCGGAGGACTACAACGACCCCCTGCCGCAGGCCCTGATCCTGACCTCGATCGTGATCTCCTTCGCCGTGACGGCGTTCATGCTGGGCATCATCTACCGCACCTGGGTCCTGGCCCGCCAGGACGAAATCCAGGACGACGCCGAGGACCGCCGCGTCGCGGAAACACCCAGCTTCGACGCCGAGGACGACTCCATCATCCCGGTGGAGACATCAGAATTCCCGCTGGCCATGGTCGGCTCCGACGGCTCAGTAACCAAGGGCGCAGAAACCAAGGGCGCAGTAACCAACGGCACGGCCGCGGTCATGACCGGTGGCCGCCCCATGCGGGCCGACAAAGCCGCCTCTGAAGAACAGCCCGGCTCCCTGAACGTTGACCCCAGACCGGAAGGAGGCGAAGAGTGAACATCACCAGCTTTGCCCCGCTCGCCGTCGTACTCCCCATCATGGGCGCCGCCCTGACCTTCCTCCTGATCCACTACCCCCGGGCCCAGCGCGCGATCAGCATCGCCGTCCTGACCCTGACCCTGCTGCTGGAATGCTGGCTGCTGGCCTCGGTCTGGGAAGGCGGGACCGCCGCGGTGGACATCGGCGGCTGGCTGCCGCCCTGGGGCGTCGTGCTGGTGGTGGACCAGTTCTCCTCGCTCATGCTGGTGGTGTCCTCGACCGTGAGCCTTGCGGTGCTGATCTACGCAACAGGACAGGGTATGGCCGACGGCGACCGGGACGCGCCAGTCTCGATCTTCCACCCGACGTACCTGATCCTCGTGGCCGGGGTGTCCAACGCTTTCCTCTCCGGAGACCTCTTCAACCTCTACGTCGGCTTTGAGATCCTGCTGACGGCCAGCTACGTGCTCATCACTCTCGGCGGAACGGGCCCGCGCATCCGGGCCGGCGTGACCTACGTGGTGGTTTCGGTTGTGTCCTCGGTGCTGTTCCTGATCGCGATCGCCATGATCTACGGCGCCACCGGAACCATCAACATGGCGGACCTCGCCATCAAGCTCGGGGACCTGGACCAGGGCACCCGGACGCTGCTGCACGTCATGCTGCTGGTGGCCTTCGGCATCAAGGCCGCCGTCTTCCCGCTGTCCTTCTGGCTCCCGGACTCCTATCCCACCGCACCGGCCCCGGTCACCGCGGTGTTTGCCGGGCTGCTGACCAAGGTGGGCGTCTACGCCATGGTCCGCACGGAGACGCTGCTGTTCCCGGGGGATGCGCTTAACGCCCCGCTCATGGTCGCGGCGCTGCTGACCATGGTGGTGGGCATCCTGGGCGCCCTGGCCCAAAGCGACATCAAGAGGCTCCTGTCCTTCACCCTGGTCAGCCACATTGGCTACATGGTATTCGGCCTGGCCATGTCCACGGTGGCCGGCCTGGGCGCCGCGGTGTTCTACGTGGCCCACCACATCACCATCCAGACCAGCCTGTTCCTGGTGACCGGCCTGATTGAACGCCGCGGCGGCAGCTCGTCCATGGACCGCGTGGCCGGGCTGGCCAAGCTCTCCCCGGTGCTGGGGGTCCTGTTCTTCGTCCCCGCCATGAACCTGGCCGGAATCCCGCCGTTCTCGGGTTTCCTGGGCAAGCTGGGGCTGCTTCAGGCAGGCGTCGAACTGGGCACGCCGCTGGCCTACGCCCTGGTGATCGGCGGCGTGCTGACCAGCCTGCTGACCCTGCTGGCCATCGCGAGGGTCTGGAACCGGGCGTTCTGGCGCAAGCCCGAGGACGCTGAGCACCCCGATCCGGTGCTCCTGGCGGCACCGGCGGATTCCGCCACCGGGGACCGGGCCGGGAAGACCAACGTGACCCTGCTGCCCCGCACCATGGTGGGCTCCACCCTGGGCCTGGTGGTCTTTGGCGTGGCCCTGACGGTCTTCGCCGGGCCGCTGTTCAGGGTGGCCGACCAGTCTGCCGAGGAGATGCTGGACAGGTCCTCGTACATCCAGGCTGTGCTGGGCGAGGACGCACCGGTGCCGCCCGTGCCTCCGGCGGCCCAGCCCGGGCAGGCCCAGCAGCAGGGCGGCGGCAAATGAACCGGAAAAGGATCTCGCTGCGCCAGGAGCTGCCGCTGCTGGTGTGGCTCGTTTTTGTCTGGGGTGCGCTGTGGCAGAACTTCAGCCCGGGCAATCTCCTCTTCGGGGCCCTGATCGCCGTGCTCGTGGCGCGCATCTTTTACCTGCCCCCGGTGGAGCTCGGCGGCCGCTTCAACGTGCTCCGCGCCGCGCCCTTCGCCCTTATCTTCCTAGGAAAGGTGGTCGCGGCAAGCTTCCAGGTCCTGTACCTCGCCGTGGTCCGCGGCCCCAACGTGGTCAGCGCCATCGTCGCCGTGCCGCTGCGGAGCCACTCCGACCTGCTGGTCACGGCCACCGGTCATGTGATCTCGCTGATTCCGGGATCCCTCGTGGTGGAGGTGGACAGGTCAACGTCCACGCTCTACATCCACGGCATCAACGTCCGCAATGCCGAGGACGCGGCCAAGCTGCGCAAGGAGGTCCGGGACACTGAGGCCGGGCTGATCAGGATCATGGGGACCAAAGACGAACTGTCCGCCCTTACACAGGAGACCGTCGCATGATGCAGACCGTCCTGACGGTGACCGCCGTCGTACTTTCCCTGGCCGCGGCGGGGGCGATCATCCGGATCGGGCGGGGCCCCTCGCTGCTGGACCGGGTGCTCGCCGCCGACGTGCTGCTGGCCATTTTCGGGGCGGCCCTGTGCATCGACATGGCCGTCAACCGGCACCTCAACAACCTGATGCTGCTCGTTGCGATTTCCCTCATCGGCTTCGTTGGCTCGGTCACCGTGGCCCGGTTCGTGGCTGAGCGGAGGGAGGGCATCCGTGAATCCTGAAACAGTGATCGATGCCGTCTCCGCCGTGTTCATGGTGGTCGGCGCGCTCATGTCCCTCGGCGCCGCGATCGGGCTGTTGCGGTTCCCGGACCTCATGAGCAGGATGCACGCCGCCACCAAGCCGCAGGTCCTGGGCCTGTTCCTGCTGCTGGCGGCCCTGGGCCTGCAGATGCGCACCTGGTGGGTGTGGCCCGTCCTGGTGGTGGCCTGGCTCTTCCAGCTGCTCACCGTCCCGGTGTCCGCCCACATGGTGGGCCGGGCCGGCTACCGGACCAAGCACCTGCACCCGGAGCTGCTGAGCTCCGACGAGCTTGAGGCCGTAGTCCAGAAGGCGGCCCAAAAGGCCGCCCAGCAGGCGGCCAACCACGGGGCGGACGACGACGCCGGCCGTTGAGCCCGTGCGGGGCTGACGGCGGCCGGCGCTGTCGGCCATACCGCGACCGGAGCCGCGGCTAGCCGAATCTGGTCAGACGATGTCCTGGGTCTTGGCGAAGCGGGTGATCGCGCGCTGGGTACCGCGGTTGGCGAGCACCTGGATGATGGCGCTGACCGATGCGGAGATCAGGGCGAACGTCAGGGCCGAGCGCAGCGTGGTGGGGACATCGTCGTCGTGGCCCGTGGGCGGCTTGTTGCCCGTGGACTTCTCCCAGATGGCGTCCACCAGCTTGGTGCCGGCAAAGCCGGCCACGAGGCTGATGCCGGTGCCGAGCAGCTTGATGACGATGTTCATTCTTCGGTCTCCTTGGGACGGGAACGGATTTCCCCTAGCCTAGCGTTCCGGTGTCAGGACCATCCGCAGGGCCTCGACCACGAGGTCGTGGTCCGCCTTCTGGGGCAGGCCGGACACGGTGACGACGGCGACGGCGCCCGTGCCGCGCACGTAAATCGGGAACGCCCCGCCGTGGGCGGCGAACTCCGTCTGATCCCACCAGGCGTTGTCTTCGATCCTTCCGCCGGCAGCCCGGGCCCGGAGGCCCACCAGCAGGGACGGGACCTCGTACCGCAGGGCGGTGCGCTTCTTGGCGTTGATCCAGCGCTCGTTGTCCGGCGTGGCGCCGTCCAGCGCGGCGTGGAAGAGCACCTGCTCGCCTTTGGTGATGTCGACGGCGATGGGCAGCGTGCGTTGCCTGCCCAGCTCGACCAGGAGGAGGCCCAGGTCCAGGGCGTCGTCCTTGCTGAACGACGCGAACTGGAGCGCCTCCATCTCGGCCAGCACGCGGCCGATGAGCGCCGCCAGTGACCCCGGCGGCTGCGGCTCGCCCGAGTCTGGGTCGTAGTCCCCGGAGGGACCATGTGTGGCTGGTGTCTGCGTCAAAATAATCCAGCTTTCCCGTAGGTGACGCGGCCGCCCGCTGGCGGGTCCGGGTGTCCGACACGTCGACTCTACCAAGCGGCTTTTCCCGGCCGCGGCGGCTGGCTCTGCCAGGTCCCCGATTGTGACGGCACAGCACTGAAAACCCGGCCGCCCGGGTGTAAACTGAGCCAGCCCACAAGGGCGAAATAATTTACGACAGGGGAGCGCCGCCGCCGGGCATCGCCGGAAAAATCCGGGGAAACCGTTGGTGGGCGCTGAGAGTGCGGACAGCCGCAGACCCTCGAACCTGATCCGGTTAGTACCGGCGCAAGGGAGTCGAGTTCTCAGGGTGCGCGGAGGGCGGCGGAAGCCGGCCGGCCGGAGCACCCTCCCCTCCTGTTCCTCAGGAGGACGACATGACAGATATTTCAGCGCAGCATGGTTCCGCCAGCCGTTCATCCGCCCGGCGCAACTACAGCTGGCGTGTGGTGGACATAGTGGTGGCCGCGTTGATCGCCGTTGCCGGCGGCGTCATCTTCTGGGCCTGGTCCCAGGGCGCGAACCTGATTTCGGCCCCCGTGAACGCGCTCTACCCGCCGCTGAGCGGACTCTACGCCGGCGGCTGGATGATCCCGGCGGTGCTGGGCATGCTCATCATCCGCAAGCCGGGCGCAGCGCTCTTTTGCGAAACCGTCGCGGCCACGGGCGAGCTCATCATGGGTTCGCAGTACGGCACCACGGTGCTGATCTCCGGCATCCTGCAGGGCCTCGGCGCGGAACTGGTCTTCGCGGCCTTCCTCTACAAGAAGTTCAACCTTCCGGTCTCGCTGCTGGCCGGAGCCGGCGCTGGCCTCTTCTGCGGCCTGAACGATTCCTTCCTGCCGTGGGGCTGGAACATCGCTTACGCGGCCGGTGACAAGCTCGCCTACATCGTCTTCACCACAATCTCGGGCGCAATTATTGCCGGCGGGCTGGCCTGGCTCGCCACCCGCGGCCTGGCCAAGACCGGAGTGCTGGCTTCCTTTGCCTCCCGCAAGGCCGCCACGGAGCCCGTGTTCTCCTGATCTCACATCCTGAACCTCTCACCCTGAATCCTGCAGAGAACCTATGAGATCTTCACCAGGCGTCCGGCCGGCCGCCGTCACGGCACGCGGCTGGGGCTGGCGGCATGCCGGACGGCCCCGGCCCGCAGTCAGCGGCCTTGACCTGGACATTCGGCCGGGGGAGCGCGTGCTTCTGCTGGGTCCCTCCGGCGCCGGCAAATCCACGCTGCTTCACGCCCTGGCCGGCGTGTTGGGCGACGGCGCGGCAGGCGCCTCCGGGACAGCCGGCGACGCCGAGGACGCTGACGAGACCGGAAGCCTGCTAATCGACGGCGCCCCGCCACGGGCGCAGCGCGGCCGCGCCGGGCTTGTGCAGCAGGACCCGGAAACCCAGGTGGTGCTTTCCCGGCTCGGCGACGACGTCGCCTTCGGGGCGGAGAACCTCGCCGTCCCGGCGGCGGAGATCTGGCCGCGCGTGCGCGAGGCGCTCGACGACGTCGGGCTGGGCCGGCTGCCGCTGGACCACCCGACCTCGGCCCTCTCCGGCGGACAAAAGCAGCGGCTGGCGCTCGCCGGGATCCTCGCGATGCGGCCGGGGCTGCTGCTGCTCGACGAGCCGACCGCCAACCTCGACCCCGCCGGCGTCCTGGAGGTCCGCGACGCCGTGGGCCGCTGCCTGGACAAGACCGGCGGCACCCTGGTGGTCGTGGAGCACCGGGTGGGGGTCTGGAAAGACCTGGTGGACAGGATTGTGGTGCTGCAGCCCGGCTCCGCCGCAGGCTCCGCGGCATTTAACTCCGCCGTACTCATTGACGGGCCGCCGGACCGGGTCCTGGCCGAGGCGCGGGACATGCTCATCGGTGCGGGCGTGTGGGTGCCGGGCCACGTCCCGGCGACCCGGACGCGGCGGCCGGCGCGGGACTTGGGGCAGCTCCTGCTCTCGGCCGACGGGCTCGCGGTGTCCCGCGAGCGGCCGCGGCGTGCCGGGCTGCGCGGCGGCTTCCGCACGATCGCGCCGCGCCCGGTCCAGGCCGGGGTTTCGGTCCAGGTCCGCGCCGGCGAGGCCCTGACCATTACCGGACCGAACGGCGCGGGGAAGTCCACCCTGGCGCTGACGCTGGCGGGTCTCCTGCGGCCCGTCGCCGGGACGGTCTCCGCCGCGCCGGAGCTCAGCGGTGGCGCCACTGGCCATGCCCCTGGCCGCGGAGGCAGCGCCGCCGGGACCGATCCGTACCGGTGGAAGGCTAAGCAGCTGATCGCCAGGATAGGCGCCGTGTTCCAGGAACCCGAGCACCAGTTCGTCACCGGCAGGGTCCTGGACGAGCTCATGTTCGGCCCCCGCCACCTCGGCTACGGCGAAGACCGCGTGGACGAGCTGCTGGAGCGGCTGCGGCTGACAGAGCTCGTGGACGCCAACCCCTACACGCTCTCCGGCGGCGAGAAGCGCCGCCTTTCGGTAGCCACGGTGCTGGCGGCGCACCCGCAGGTTCTGGTCCTGGACGAGCCTACCTTCGGCCAGGATGCCAACACCTGGGCCGAACTCGCCTCGTTCCTGTCCGAGCTCCTGGACGCCGGCACCGCCGTCGTCTCCGTGACGCACGACGCCGAATTCAGCGCCGTCCTCGGCGGCACCGAACTCCGCCTCCGGCCACGGGAAAGTGCAGCCGCTGTTCCCGGCCCGGAACTTGAGCTGCCGGAAGGGGCCTCGCCATGAGGGCCGCACTGAGCCTGCGCGGCAACCACGCGCTGCTGACCCGCGCCAACCCGCTCGCCAAGTTCACGGCGGTCACCCTGATCACGCTGGTCCTGGCGCTGTCCATTGACTGGGTCTCGGCGTCAGTGGCGCTGGCCTTCGAACTGCTGCTCCTGCCGCTGGCGGGGCTGACCCTGGCACTGCTGTGGCAGCGGGGCTGGCCGCTGATCCTCGCGGCGGCGCTGGGCGGGTGGAGCACCGCCATTCTGGCGCCCGACGCCGGCTCCATCCTGGTGGACGCCGGGATCTGGTCCATCAGCGCCGGCTCCCTGCAGCTGGGGATCGGGTTCATGCTCCGCGGGCTTGCCATCGCGCTGCCTGCGGTGCTGCTGATGAGCTGCACCGACCCCACAGACTTGGCCGACGCCCTCGCCCAGAACGCAAAACTGCCGCACCGGTTCGTCCTGGGCACATTGGCCGCCATGCGGCTGGTCGGGATCATGGCCGAGCAATGGCAGACGATCGGCATGGCCCGGCGGGCCCGCGGGGTGGGCTCGAGCGGCAACCCCTATCAGCGGTTCCGTGCCACCCTGGGCCAGAGTTTCGGCCTGCTGGTGCAGGCGATCCGGAGCGCCTCACGGCTCGCGGTGACCATGGAGGCCCGCGGCTTCGGCGGCGCCGCGCGAACCTGGGCCAGGCCGTCTACTTTCAGCGGACTCGACGCCTGGGTGCTGCTGGGCGGGCTCGGCATCGCGGCCGTCGCCGCCGCCGCCGCCATCGGTGCGGGCACCTGGAACCTCGTCTTCCTCACGCGCCAGTAGCCGGCGCCGCCACTGTCGGCGCAACTACCGACGCCACCGAGTCAACGCGCCATTGCGCACCGCAGTCCGCGGGTTATCGCATGATGCGGGTATCCCTGTGAGATTAACGGCATTCCGGCCGGAAAGCCGGGCGCCAATAGATCATCCGTGATATTTTCGGGACATGACTCAACCGACTGCTGAACATGTAGGCCTCCTGCTCCGCGAAGCCCGCGGGGCGAAGGGCTGGACCCAGGGACAACTCGCCGCCGAGCTGGGCACCAGCCAGAGCGCCATAGCCCGGATGGAACAGGGCAAGCAGAACCTGAGCCTGAAAATGATCCAGCGACTGGAGGCGATCGTCGGGCACAGCATCGTCAAGGTGGGCCGGCCCCAGATGACCCACCTCCGGGTAGAGGGCGGCCGCACGCTCGCCGGTGCGGTGGAGGTCAACAGCAGCAAGAATGCCGGCGTCGCGCTGTTGTGCGCCAGCCTCATCAACCGCGGCACCACCACCCTGCGCCGGCTGGCCCGGATCGAGGAAGTCAACCGGATCGTGGAGGTGCTGACCAGCATCGGCGTCGAATGCACCTGGCTCAACGCGAACGACCTCCAGATCCGCCGCCCCGCGGTCCTGGACCTGGCATCTATGGATGTGGAGGCGGCCCGCCGGACCCGCAGCGTCATCATGCTCCTAGGCCCGCTGCTGGACGAGACCGACATCTACCGGCTGCCATACGCCGGCGGCTGCGACCTCGGCACCCGCACAGTGCAGCCGCACATGCAGGCACTGCGCCAGTTCGGCCTGAGCGTGGAGGCGAAGTCCGGATTCTACGCGGTACAGGCGCCGCCGTCGGACGCCCATGACCGCTCCTTCGTGCTGAGCGAACGCGGCGACACCGTCACCGAGAACGCCATCATGGCCGCAGCCCACCGCCGCGGCACCACCATCATCCGCAACGCCAGTCCCAACTACATGGTGCAGGATCTCTGCTTCTACCTGCAGATGCTCGGGGTGGAGATCGCTGGGGTGGGCACCACCACGCTGGAGATCACCGGCCGCCCGTCGATCGACGCCGACGTCGAATACTTCCCGTCCGAGGACCCGATCGAGGCGATGAGCCTCATCACCGCCGGCATCGTGACGAACTCGGAAGTCACCATCCGCCGGGTCCCGATCGAGTTCATGGAAATCGAACTCGCCACGCTCGAGCAGATGGGCCAGCGGCTCGAGGTCTCCGGGGAATACTTTGCCCGCAACGGCCGCACCCGCCTGGTGGACGTTACCACCAAGCCTTCGGAGCTGCGGGCGCCGGAGGACAAAATCCACCCGATGCCTTTCCCCGGCCTGAACATCGACAACCTGCCCTTCTTCGCGGTGATCGCCGCCAACGCCCACGGCCAGACCATGATCCATGACTGGGTCTACGAGAACCGGGCCATCTACCTGACGGAACTGAACAAACTGGGCGCCCAGGTCCAGCTGCTCGATCCCCACCGGATTTACGTCAACGGGCCCACCAAGTGGCGTGCCGCCGAGGTGGGCTGCCCGCCGGCACTCCGCCCCGCCGCCTGCCTCCTGCTGGCCATGCTGGCGGCCCGTGGCGTCTCGGAGCTGCGCAACATTTATGTCATTGAGCGCGGCTATGAGGACCTGGCCGAACGGCTCAACACCATCGGCGCGAAGATCGAGTATTTCCAAGACTAATTCCACTGAGCCCAAGTAATGCGGGGTCACTCCGCGCCCATCCAAAAGGGTGAGCTGGGTGCGGAGTGAGCCCGTTGGGCGAGGGGCGTTTCTGCCGATCCTGACGCACAATAGATTCATGCGCACGTTCGGCGTGGAGGAAGAACTGCTGATAGTTGACCCCGAATCGGGGATGCTGCTTGCCCTCGCCGACCTGATGCTGCCCAGCCTGGTGCCGCCGAAGGAGCCGGACGCCGCCAGGATTCACGCGACGGAGAAACCGGTCCACGAGGGCGCAGACTTCAGCTATGAGCTCAAGCTCGAGCAGATCGAGACCCAGACGCATCCGTGCCTTGACTACACCGAGCTGCTCCGGCAGCTCAGGCGGGGCCGGGACCTGGCGGACCAGGCGGCGCGGGCGCACGGCGGCCGCGTCGCAGCCCTGGCCACGTCGCCCCAAGGCTCCGCCACGCACCTGACGCCGAATCCGCGCTATATGACCATGCAGCAACGCTTCGGGCTCACCGTCCGGAACCAACTGACCTGCGGCCTCCACGTGCACACCTTTGTGCAGTCCCCGGAGGAGGGCGTGGCCGTGATGGACCGGATCCGCGACAAGCTTGCCGTGCTGATAGCACTCAGCGCGAATTCCCCGTTCTGGAACGGGGCCGAGACCGGATTCGAGAGCTACCGCACCCAGGCGTGGAACCGCTGGCCGGGGTCCGGTCCCACGATGATCTTCGGCAGCCTGCCCGTCTACCGCCGGGTGGTGACCCGGCTGGTGCAAAGCGGGGTCCTGATGGATGAGGGCATGGTCTATTTTGACGCGCGGCTGTGCCGGCAGCATCCCACCGTGGAGATCCGGGTCGCCGATGTGTGCCTGCGGGCCGAGGACGCTGCCCTGATTGCCGTCCTGGTGCGCGCCCTCGTGGAGTCGGCGGCGCGGGAGTGGGACGAAGGCGTCGACCCGGCCCCGGTGCCCACGCTGCTGCTGCGGATGGCCGCCTGGCAGGCCAGCAACTGCGGACTGCGCGGGGAGCTCCTGGACTTTGGAACCTTCACCCCTGCCCCGGCCGCCGACGTGGCCAGGGCGCTGGTGGATTTCGTGGCCCCGGTGCTTGAGGAGCAGGGCGAGCTGGAGCTGGTGCGCGCGGGCGTCGAACGGATCCTGGCGGAGGGCACCGGTTCGCAGCTGCAGCGCGGGCCGTTCCGGGCGGGCGGACTGCCCGCCGTCGTCGAACGGGCCATCGAACTGACGGCTCAGGGGCCCGCGCGGGGTACCGCCCCCAAGGGGCGAGCCGACGAGGGCTCGCCCCTGGGCCCGGTGCGCAGGGGCTGACGGGAGCCGGCAGCGTCAGTTCCGCTCGGGGGGTAGACCTGAGCGCCAGACCTGCCCGCTAGACCTGCTTGAGCGCCTGGCCGAGGTCGCGGATCAAGTCCTCGACGTCCTCCAGGCCCACCGAAAGCCGGACCACGCCGTCGCTGAGCCCGATCGCCGCACGGCCTTCCGGGCCCATCGCGCGGTGCGTGGTGGTGGCCGGGTGCGTGATGAGCGTCTTGGCGTCGCCAAGATTGTTGGAGATGTCGATGATCCGCAGCGCGTCCAGCAGCGCGAAGGCGGCCTGCTTCGCAGTGCGTCCCGGCGAAGGCGAAAGCTCCAGCGTGAGCACGGTCCCGCCGGCCTTCATCTGCTTCACCGCGAGCGGGTACTGCGGGTGGGAGGGCAGCAGCGGGTACAACACCGAGCCGACCGCAGGCTGTCCCTCGAGCCATTCAGCCAGCCGCAGGGCCGAGGCCGAGGAATGGTTGACGCGCAGGGCCATGGTCTCCAGGCCCTTGGTGAGCACCCAGGCATTGAAGGCCGACAGCGCGGGACCGGTGTGCCGCATGAGCTGCTTGACGGGCCCGTCAATGAATTCCTTGGTGCCCAGGATGGCCCCGCCCAGGACCCTGCCCTGGCCGTCGATGTGCTTCGTGCCGGAGTAGACCACCACGTCCGCGCCGAGGTCTCCGCAGCGCTGCAGCAGCGGGGTAGCGAAGACGTTGTCGACCACCACGGTGGCGCCGGCCGCATGCGCCAGTTTGCTCACGGCGGCGATGTCCACGATTTCCTGCATGGGGTTCGACGGCGACTCGAAGAACACCGCCGTGGTCGGCTCGGACAGCGCGGCCTGCCACTGCTCCAGGTCCGGTCCGTCCACGAAGACCGTCTCGACACCCCAGCGCGGCAGGATTTCGTTGAGGATCACAAAGCACGAGCCGAACAGCGAGCGGGCTGCAACCACGCGGTCGCCGGCAGCCAACAGCGCGCCCAGGGCGGTGAAGACGGCGGACATGCCGGACGCGGTCGCAAAACACGCCTCGGTTCCCTCGAGCAGCCGGAGCCGCTCCTGGAACGTCGCGACGGACGGGTTGCCGTAGCGGGAGTAGACGAAGCGCTCGTCCTCCCCGGTGAAGGCGCGCTCGGCGGCGGCCGCGGACTCGTAGACGAATCCCGAGTTGAGGAAGATTGGCTCGGTGGTTTCCTGGAAGCCGGTGCGGTCCAGGCCGCCGCGGACGGCCTGGGTGTCGGCGGCCCAGCCGGCGGCGTCGGGATTGAAAGTCACTTAGATCTTTCCGAGGTTGGTGGGCAGGCCGCGGTTCTTCCAGCCGTTGACAGTGCGTTCGCCAAAGCGGTCGGTCTCGCCTTCGAAGCCCTCAAGAACGTTGTACGAGGTGTAGCCGGCGGCTGTCGCGGCCGTCGCGGCGGCGATCGAGCGGGCACCGGAGCGGCAAAGGAACACCAGCTCGACGGCGGTGTCCTCCGGTGCCTGCCGCTTTAGCTGTTCCACGAAGTGCGGATTCGGCGCGCCGCCGGCGAGGGTCCACTGGATGAAGAGCGGATCGTTTTCCGTCGCTTTCGTGTCCGGGATGCCGATATGGGCCCATTCGCCCTCGGTCCGGACATCCACCAGAATGGCTCCAGCCTCAAGCTTGGTCCACGCCTCAGCGGGGCTGAGGTCTCCTGCGTAGCTCATGCGTGGCCCTCGAATGCCCCAACAGCGTCAAACTCGTCGGCGTCGAGCTCATCAACCGCATTGGCCACGGCGGCGTCCGCGCTCGCAATGGCAGCCGGCAGGACCAGCGCCTGCGCCACGATCACGGTGCTGCCGTTGAAGCTGGCGGCGGGGCTTCCATGCAGGACATAGCCCTCGGCCAAGGCGGCCGACACGCGCTCACAAAAGGCGCGGTCATCTGCGCCGGTGAACAGGCGGTAAGCCAGTCTTTCCTCGCCGCCGGTCGCCGCACTGGGGGCTGCAGCGGGGGCGGCTGAGGTACTGAGTATTTCGGGTACAGCGGGTGTTGACGTGTCGGGCACGACGGATCTCCTCTTTCACGCTTGCAGCTCGAATGGTCGATATGCCGAGTATTCACCTGAGGCACCCCGCCGCGAAAAGGGAGGGTTGCCGACCGGCCAGTCAGGGCTTGGCACCGGTTCTCATTACTCCCCAAAAACGTAACACCAACGACGCCGGCCCGCACGGCCGCCGTCGTCATGTTCCGTAACCGGGTCACGCCCAACGGGCTGGCGGATCGTATGCGTGCACCTCAAGCAAGTAGTAGCGGGCTCCAACTTCGGGTATTGCCCACTCGTGTGTGCGCCGACGTTTCGCCGTCTACTAGGGGAATGGTCGTGCGTGTCGGCCGGAGTCGCGGCTGACTCGAGCAGTCCGTCAATCAAGCAGTCCGTCAATCAAGCAGTCCGTAAAACGAGTCGTCTGTCCGTCACCAAGTCCGTGAATCGGTGGCCGGAACCGTCGGAGCCGCAGCCGCGGCCCGGCCGGTGACGGCGGAATGGAGCAACTGTGGGCCCGCGCATACTGGTTACCGGGATAGCAAGCGCCGCCGGCCGGACGGTCGCGGCGCAACTCGAAGCCCGCGGCCTTCCGTATCTCGGCTCCGACGCCCGCGCCGACACACGCCACGCGGAGCCTGCTCCCTCCGCAGCCGCGGTCAGGCTCTTGCCCGCGACGGACCCGGACATGATCCTGGACCTGCGCCGGGTGGTGGATCGCGAAGCCATCAACGTCATCATTCCGACCCTCACCGTGGAACTTCCGGCCCTGGCCGCGGCCCGTGCCGGATTCGCCCAGGACGTGCGAATTATCGTGGGCGACCCTGCTGCGGTGGCGCTCGCCAACGACCACCTGTTTACCACCTGGGCGTTGCAGGCAGCCGGCATTCCAGTGCCGCGGTTCGGCGTTCCGGGCGACCTCGCCGCCGCGCCGGCATCCCTCGCCGGCCTCAGCGGCCCCGTGGTGGTCAAGCCGCGGGTCTTCGAAGGCTCCCGTGGGGTCCACGTGCTGGCCGGAACCGCCTCCGTCACCTGGAAGAACATGCCCACAGGGCAGCTTGTCCAGGAGTTTATCCCGGGCGCCGACTACGTCTGCCTGGTGTTCGGCACCCCGGCACGCAACGCGATGGCGCCAGTAGCGGTGGTCCTGGAGAAGACCAGGACTCCGTATGGACGCGCCGGCAGCGACGAGGTAAGCCGCAGGGTGCCGGCCAGCGAGGCCGGGGACGTGCGCAAGCTGGGCCTGGCCGCCGTCCGCACGCTCGGGCTGACCGGGCCAGTCCAGGTCCAGATCCGCCGCCGCGCGGACGGAACCCCCGTGGTGCTGGGCGTCTGCGCGACCCTCGGGGAGAACAGCACGTGGGCCCCGGAAATGCTCGACGCCGTGCTGGCAACGTTCATGCTCCCGGCGTTCAACCCCGCCTCGTTCCGGCGGTGCCCGGCAATTCCCGCGGACGCCCTGGGGTGAGGCGCCAGCGTAGATGAAAATGTCCGCCACGGTCCGGTCAGTGCGTGATGAGATGGGATCCATGTCGGGGCCTGGGTGGGCTGCCAGCGGGGCTCCTTAGCAAGCGGATCAGCCCAACGGTCAGGGCAGTCGCCAGGAGGAGGATCAGCCGCACGGCACCTGCCAGGAGCATGAGCAGCACTAATCCGAAAATGAGGGGCAAACACAACATGAAAACGGCGACGAGGGTAACAACATAGCCGAATGCGTAGCCAACAAGGGTTGCCTGATCCATTGGACTGCCGTTCGTAGCGATAGGGCCGATTCCCTGAATTCTGCCGATACCTGCGGCAGCTGTGCGGCATGTGGCCCCGGGCCACTTCCGCGGTTCCGGACAGCTTTGGGCCAAGCAAGATCCCGCGCCGTCGGCTGTTACGGGGTCAGCTCCTCCCGGAGCCGGCCCGTCAACCACGTGCCCTAAAGACAGAACGGCGAGGGCCCGCGCGCCCCGCTGTGCGGTTCGCGTCTATGCCGGGGCCCCTGCAGGACTTGCTCGGTTTTCAATTCAGCTTCCCGGCGCCGCTGATCAAAGGTCCTCAACTGCCGGGTGGTCGGTGCCGCCTCCGGAAAATTCTTGGCTGCCGCGCCGCGCGCACTGTTCCGCGCGGACGGTTCCTGGCTCACGCTCATGGATGGATCGTCCCACTTGGCCACTGCGGCGGACAGGGTCTTCAGGCCTTCCTGCAAGCCACGGTTGCTACTAGGCGGGGTCGAACTATTGGGCAGGGCGACCTACTCGATCGTGGCGAACTATTCGATCGTGGAGAACAAGGCGTTGAGTTCGGCCGTGAGCTGGCGTCGCAGTTCCGGGGTACCGATTTCCTGTCCGTCGATGTGGTTCACCGGGGCCAGGAGGCGGATGCTGGAGATCAGCCAGACCGCGTCGGCGTCCAGCAGGTCCTTCGGCTCCAACGGGCCGTAGCCCAGCTCCCAGCCGGCAGCCTTGGCGGCTGTGAACAGGGCACCCTGTGAGGTGCCGGGCAGGATGCCGCTGTCCAGCTGCGGCGTGATGAGCCGCCGGATGGTGCGGACGCCGCCTGCGCCGTCGTCTGCGGTTTCCAGGTGGGCCAGCAGAACGGTCGACGTCGGCCCCTCCAAGACGCGGCCGTCCGCGGACGTGAAGATGACGTCGTCGGCGCCGTGCCGGTGGGCGTAGCGCAGCGCTGCCATGTTCACGGCGTAGGAGAGGGTTTTGGCGCCGAGCAGGAGCCACGGCGCGCGCTCGCCGACTTCGCTGTCATAGCCGCGGTCCAGCAGGATGACGTCGATCCCGGTCTCGCGCTGCCGTCGGCCTGCGGCCGCGGGTGGGGAGGCCTGGACCCAGCACGTGGGGGCGGCGGCGCCCTCCGGCCCACGGGTGACCAGCAGCTTCACCACAACCTCGTCCGTGCCGCCCCCTGGCGCCGTGGCCGGGTCCTGGCGCCGGAACTCGCCGATGGCGGTGTCCACCGCGCGCCGCCAGGCGTCCTCTGCGGGGATGTCCAGTTCCAGCAGCCGCGCCGAACCGGCCAGCCGGGTCAGGTGTGCCTGGATCTTGCGGGGCCGGCCGCCGACGGCCAGCAGCGATTCAAAAACGCCGTCGCCTCGGGTGGCGCCCAGGTCCGTGGCCATCAATTGAGGCTGCGCCGGGTCGGCAACCCGGCCGCCTTCGAACGCCGGGTCCAGGAAGACCAGCACGGTCGCGGGCGCAGGAACAGAGGCAGGAGTGGTCATGGCTACAGCTTAGTCTCGGTGGTCGCGGGATAGGATTTGCTGGTTGCCCGTTCCGGAACTGTTCCGCGGGCCTTGTACTTTGAGGGGTTCGCCTGTGCTGTGGCCATTTCCGCTGGCGGAAACTTTACCGTCCTGGGCAATGATGATCCTGACCGTGATCGACTTCGCCATCCGGGTGCTTGCCCTGGGCATCATCCCCGGAAACCGGCGGCCCACCACGGCAATGGCGTGGCTGCTGGGCATCTTCATCGTGCCCGTCCTGGGCCTGGTATTGTTCCTGCTGTTTGGCAACTTCCGTCTCTCCCGCCGCCGCCGTGCCCAGCAGGATGCGGTCAACACCCGCATCCGGGCCGGAACCTCGGAGCTGCAGGCTGTAGAAAGCCGCTACGCCGGTCCCGAATGGGTGGCGTCTGCCGCTGAACTGAACAAGACGCTGGGATCGCTGCCGATGGTGGATGGCAACAGCGTGGAGCTGCTGCCCGGCTACCCCGATTCCATGAAAGCGATGGCCGCGGCGGTCCGCGGTGCCAAGTCCTTCGTCAATGCCGAGTTCTACATCATGAGCTCGGACCACGTCACGGACGATCTGCTCTCCGCACTGGAGGAGGCGGCGGAGCGCGGCGTCGAGGTCCGCGTCCTGTTCGACCACCTGGGCACGCTCCGGATCAAGGGCTACCGCGGCTTGAAGGCACGGCTCAATGCCAGCAAGATCCGCTGGCGGCCCATGCTGCCGCTAAGCCCGGTGCACGGCCAGTGGCGCCGGCCGGATCTCCGCAATCACCGCAAGATCATGGTGATCGACGGCGAAATCGCGTTCACCGGATCCCAGAACCTGATCGAGCCGTCCTACAACAATCCCAAGCACCGCAAGGTGGGCCGCGAATGGGTGGAGCTCATGGCCTGCATGCGGGGGCCGATTGTCACCACCCTGAACGTGGTCTTCGCGACCGACTGGCTCAGCGAAACCGACGAATCCCTGGAAGAGCAGCTCGAGCACCAGCCGGAGTCCCACCCCGGAAACATCACGGCGCAGGTGGTCCCCAGCGGCCCCGGGTTCATTACCGAGAACAACCTGCGGCTCTTCAACACCCTGATCTACTCGGCGCAGCACAAGGTGTCGCTCTGCAGCCCCTACTTCGTCCCGGACGACTCGCTGCTCTATGCGGTGACCACGGCGGCGCAGCGCGGCGTCGAGGTGGAACTCTTCGTCTCGGAAAAGGGCGACCAGTTCCTGGTCCACCACGCGCAGCAGTCCTACTACCAGGCTCTGCTCGAGGCCGGGGTGCGGATTTACCTGTACAAGGCGCCGTTCGTGCTGCACGCCAAGCACTTCACCATTGACGACGAGGTTGCCGTGCTGGGCTCCAGCAACATGGACATGCGCTCCTTCTCGCTGAACCTCGAGGTCTCCGTCATGCTCCTCGGTGAGGACATCGTGCAGCGGATCCGTGCCGTGGAGGACACCTACCGCACCATCTCGCACGAGCTTGTGCTTGAAGACTGGATGAAACGGCCCATGCAGGTCAAATACGTGGACAATGTGGCGAGGCTGAGCGCAACCTTGCAGTAGCCTCGCCGCTCGCGGTACAGCGACCGGGAACGTCGGCCGGGAACGTCGGCCTGGGGAACTCAGGCGCTGGGAAACTGGGCGCCGAGCGCCGAGAGGACGCCGAACGCTTTGGTCCGGACTTCCTCGTACTCCTCCTGCGGGGACGAGTCGGCGGTGACGGCGCCGCCGACGCCGAGGCTCAGGTCCGCCGCGCCGTCGTCCAGCGCGCTGATCACGAGGGTCCGGATCGCCACCGAAAGGTCGGCGGCCCCGTTCAGGGAGAAGTAGCCGATTGCCCCGGAGTACACGCCCCGCGGCGCGGCCTCCAGCCGCTCCAGGATGGCCATGGTGCTGACCTTCGGGGCGCCGGTCATCGAGCCGGCGGGGAAGCAGGCGGCCACCGCCTCGGCCCGCGGCAGTCCGGGCCGCAGCCGGGCATCGATGGTGCTCACCATTTGGTGCACGGTGGCGTAGCTCTCGATCGCACACAGCCGGCTGACGGCCACCGATCCCGGCACGGCGAAATGGCTGAGGTCATTGCGCAGCAGGTCCACGATCATGATGTTTTCCGCACGGTCCTTGGCCGAGGACTCCAGTTCCTGCCGCAGGGCAGCGTCCACGTCCGGTTCCGTATCCCGGGGACGCGTGCCCTTGATCGGTTCCGCCCGCATCCTGCCATCCGCGGCAATCTGCAGGAAGCGCTCCGGGGACGTGCTGGCCACGGCGAGTTCGCCGAAGCGCAGAAAGCTGGCGAAGGGGGCCGGATTGCGGCGCCGCAGGTCCAGGTAGGTGGGCCACGGATCCGTGCCCTGGGGGCCAGCGGGCGAGGCGGCGGTGAGCGCCGTGGTCAGGCAGACCTCGTACGTGTTGCCTTCCGCAATCTCCCGCTGGGCTTCGGTGACCTTGGCCTTGTAGCCTGCCTCCGTGTCCCGGGCAGTGAAGCGGGGGGCAGTCGGTTGCCCGGGAGCATTGCCCTGTGGCGCGGACCCGGGCGCCGAGGCGGCCGCAGCGACGGCCGCGCGGGCCATCTCGAGCCAGTCCCCGGCGTCGGGCGCGTCCAGGCTCAGCAGCCAGGTGGTGCCCTCGGCATGGTCAAGGACCACGGCGCGGCCGGCGAAGAGCAGGCAGGCGTCCGGGGTGGCGGCGGCCACGTCATTGCCGCCGGTTTCGCGTTTGAGCTCATAGCCGAGGTACCCGAGCCAGCCCAGGGTGAACTCGCACGGGTAGGCCTCCGGCGCCCGGAGCGCCCGGCGCCCCCACACGCCGTCGAGCCAGCGGAAGAACGGGCCGTCGGTGGTCACGCTGGCCTGGCCCGTACTGACACGGGTCCGTCCGGAACTGTGCCGGACGGCCTGGCCGAAGCGGCCGCCGTCGTCGGCCAGGATGCTGAAGCGGCTGCGCTCCGCGGCCTCCGGGGCAAGGCCCGCGGGGTCGAGGGAGGAGTCGAGCCACACGGCGTTGGCGGACCCACCGAAGAGTTCCGCAAACAGCTGCCCGGCCTCGGGCTGGGCATCGATCCGTTCTGCCAGCAACTGCAGGCCAAGCCGGGCAGCGAGTTCGGGCAGCAGGGCGGGGGCCACTGCCGGGATGTACTGGAGGGCCTGCAGGACGTCGTCGGGGGCGGTGCCGTCGGCACGGTTGAACACGTGCACATCGGCGCGGGCCGGGACGTCGTCGGCCGCCAGCCACTCCGCTTCCTGGGCAGCCCACTGGTCCCAAAACGGTTCGTAGGTGTTGCCGTCCCGGGCCAGCGCCCTGGCGCGGCGGTCGGCGTCGGAGGAGTCCGCCCAGATCACTGCGTCCAGCAGGGGGAGTGCCGCTGCTGCGGCGGCGCCGACGCCCTCCACCAGGACGATTTCGGCCGGGCGTGTGATGCGGGCGTCGCCGTCGTAGTGCCGCTCCCAGTCCCAGCTGACCCACTCCGCGCTCTCCCCGCGCCGCAGGGGAGAAAGCACGGTGGTGACGTAGCGTTCAATCCCGGCGGCGAGCCCGTTCCAGCCGGGATAGATGTCCTCGAGGTGGAACAGTGAGACTTTGCGGTGTTCCCTGAGCCGCGCCGCCAGTTCGATGGCCAGGGTGGTCTTGCCGGAGCCGGACCGCCCGTCGATTGCGATGATGACGGGTGCGGGGCTCATGAAATAGAGCGTACCCGCTGACCTTCGCTGCCGTGATGTTGCCCGTCCCGCCGCTCAAGCTCTGTGCGAACGTGCTGCACAATCCCCGGAATCGACGCCCTGATGAGGTTCCAGGTGGCGTCGAAGTCGGTGTGGCCGCCGTACCACGGGTCCTCGATCCCCTGCTCCAGCGGGTCCTTGTCCGCCACGGCGGGGTCGAAGCTGCGGAGCATGCGGATCTTGGCCAGGGAGTCCTGGTCCGGCGCTGCCTGCCGGAGCCAGCCGTAGTGGTCGACGTCGAGGGCCAGGATCAACTCCCGGCTGGCGAACCATTCGGGCCGCCATTCGCGCGCCACGTGGCGGTCCGATGCGATGTTGTGGGCTGTGAGTTTGCGCTCGGCCCGGGGATCGATGGGCCGGCCGGCCTCATACGCTGTGGTCCCGGCGGAATCGACCACGGCCCGGGTGAGTCGCTCGGCCCGGAATGCCTCCGCCAGCATGAGTTCGGCCATCGGAGACCGGCAGATGTTCCCGGTGCAGACCGCGATGATCCGGTACTGGCTCGACATTGAGATCATAGCTAAGCATGAACGATCCCGGTCCTCTTGGCTAGCTGGCCCCCGCGAAGTATTACAAAAAATGTCAACCGACATTTAGTTTTTGTCATGACCGGATTTGTCGTGTGCTGCTGCCGGGCCCAGCCCAAGGTGCCGGACCAGCGCGTCGAGGGCGGGCAGCTGGCCCTTCACCAGCCTGGACCGGGCTTCGGGCTCGGCGGTCCATTCGGCGCGGTCGATTTCGGGGAAACTGCTGATAGTGCCGGATCCTCGCGGCCACTCCAGCGTGAAGGTGTTGCTCACGACTTGTTCGGGCTGAAAGTCCGACTCGGCCGTAAAGACCGTAATGATCTTGCCGGAGGGCTGGCGGAAGTCGCCGAGCCGGTGGTAGTCCGCGGCAGGTGCCGGGGTGCCGATTTCCTCCGCGAATTCGCGGAGCGCCGCCGCCAGCGGGTCCTCGTCGGCCGGGTATTCACCCTTGGGGATGGACCAGCCCTGGGCCTCCTTGCGCGCCCAGAACGGCCCGCCCATGTGGGCTATCCAGACCTCCAGCTGCGGCGCGGCGCCGGGTTGGGGCGGCGCGTTGCTGGGCCGGGATGTACTCCTCAGCCGGTACAGCAGAATGCCGGCGCTCCGAACGGTCATGGCTCCTCCTGCCCCAAGGCTATTCCCTCCGAACCCCACAGCGCCTTGCGGAGCAGCCCTTTGAGTGCCGCGATCTCGCGGCCGCTGAGTCCGGCCAGCGCGGCGGATTCCGCCTCCCGCGCCGCGGCCTCGGCCTGCCGGAAAATGGTTGCCCCTTCCGCTGTAGCTGAGACGATCTTGGCGCGCCGGTCCTGCTTCCCGGGCGCCCGGATCACCAGCCCGCGCTTTTCGAGCTCGTCAATCAAGGCGACAATCTGGCTGGGATCCAGGCTGAGGAATTCGGCCATCTCCCGCTGGGTGGGCTCCAGCTCGCTGTTGGCCAGGGCGAGCACCGAGTAGGAGCGCTCCTTGAGGCCGAACCGGGCCAGCGCGCGGTTGTTCAGGACCGAGCCGGCGGCATGGAGTTTGGCCAGCAGGAAGCCCGCATCCCGGCTGATGGTCGCCGCCTTGAGCTTTGCTGCCGGTTCGGTGCCCAGCTGTTCGTCTGCCTCGGTCGCCATGCCCACTCCAATAGTCCAAAAAATAAATCATTGACTTTTTCAACTATCCATATTTTCATGGATGTAGAACAGCATCCCACGCCGCAGGGCCGGATGCACACGGCAGCTAGCAAAGGAGCGGCAATGAGCCTGTCAGGAAAAGTAGCAATCGTCACCGGAAGCGGCCGGGGCCTCGGCCTGGCCTACGCCCGGGAACTTGCCCGCCAGGGTGCCGCCGTCATCGTCAACGATGTGGACGCCGACGTCGCTGCGGAAGCGGTCCGGACCATCGAGTCCGACGGCGGCCGGGCCGCCGCCGTCGTTGCCGCCGTCGGCAGCACCGAGGTCGCCCGGCAGCTGGTGCAGGCAGCCGTCACGGAGTTCGGCCGGCTGGATATCCTGGTCACCAATGCGGGCATCCTGCGGGACAAGAGTCTGCTGAAGATGACCGACGAGGACTTCGACGCCGTCATCAACGTCCACCTGAAGGGCACGTTCACCTGCGCCCGGGAGGCCTTCGGCTACTTCAAGGAGCATGGCATTCCCGGCCGGATCATCACCATCGGCTCCCCGACCGGGCAGCGCGGCAACTTCGGCCAGACCAACTACGCCGCCGCGAAGGCCGGAATTGTGGGCATGGTCCGCACGTGGGCACTGGAAATGAAGAAGGCCGGCGTCACGGTCAACGCTGTCATCCCGGTGGCCGCCACCGCGATGACCAAGACCGTCCCGTACTTCCAGAAGGCCGTCGAGGCCGACGAGCACGGCGAGGCCATGCCGGCCTTCTTCCGCCACGACCTCGGCTTCGGCACGGCCGGCGACGTCGCCGGGCTGGTGGCGTTCCTGGCCTCGGATGCGGCGTCTTCAGTCACCGGCCAGGCGATCGGCGCCGGCGGTGACCGGCTGCAGCTCTGGAGCCACCCCGAGGCAGCCGCCACCGAATACCGCGACGGCGGCTGGGGCTACCAGGACCTCGTCGAGAACTTCGGCGGGCTCTTCGGTGACAAGCTGCAGAGCGTGGGGGAGGACTTCCTGCCGCTGCCGGAAGAACTGAAGCCCGAACCGGCGGAGGTCGGCTAGCCATGCCCGCGCAGCGCTACGAACTTGGCATCGGCGCCGCCGCCCTGGATGCGATCGACATGCACGTCCACCTCGAGGTGGACGGCCACGGCCACGGGTCCTTGCCCGCGGCCCTGACCGAGGCCTCGGCCAAATACTTCAAGGCAGAGGACCGGACGCCGTCCCTGGACCGGATCGCCGAGCTCTACCGCGAACTGAACATGGCCGCCGTCGTCTTCACCGTTGACGCCCGGACCCAGCTCAAGCACGAACCCAACAGCATCCCCGAACTCATCGCCGGCGCCGCCCGCAACAACGACGTCCTGATCCCCTTCGGCAGCGTGGACCCGCGCACCGGCGCCGCGGCGATCCAGGGCGCCAAGCACCAGGCCATCGACCTCGGCGCGCGCGGCTTCAAGTTCCACCCCAGCCTGCAGGGCTTCGACCCGTCCAACGAACGGTTCTACCCGCTCTGGGAAACCCTGCAGGAGCTGGGCCTGCCGGCCGTCTTTCACACCGGCCAGAACGGCATGGGCGCCGGCCTCCCCGGCGGGTACGGCATCAAGCTGGCCTATTCCAACCCGCTCCTGCTCGACGCCGTGGCCGCTGACTTCCCGGAACTGCAGATCATCATGGCCCACCCCTCGGTGCCATGGCAGGACGAGGCCAACTCGATCGCGACGCACAAGTCCAATGTGTTCATCGATCTCTCCGGTTGGTCGCCCAAGTACTTCCCGGAGTCCCTGGTCCGCGCGGCCAACTCGGTCCTGCAGGACAAAGTCCTCTTCGGCACCGACTTCCCCCTGATCACCCCGCAGAAATGGCTCGGCGCCTTCGCGGACCTGCCGCTCAAGGACGAGGTCCGGCCCAAGATCCTCAAGGACAACGCCGTCCGCCTGCTCGGGCTGGGTGGTTGAGGTGAGCGTTAGCGCAGCCCAGGCCAAGGGTTCGCCCGCTGGGGACACCGCCAAGCAGGGTGCCCAGGCCACGCCCGCCGCGCAGGGGCGCCTCTACAGCGTGTGCGACTACTACGATGCCGAGTCCCTCCTCACGGACGGGGAGCGGAGGGTGCTGGGCCGGCTGCGGGAGTTCCTGGACACCCAGGCCCGTCCGCTCCTGGCCGAATACTGGGAGCGCGGCGAGTTCCCGGACCAGCTGGCCCGCCCGCTGATCGATCTGGACCTCATGGAACCGGCAGAACTGACCGGCGCCCCGGGCGCCGGGTGGGTGCCCGCCCGGGGAATCTACCAGGGGTTCCGGATCTTCGAACTCGCCCGGACGGACGCCTCCCTGGCCACCTATTACACGGCCCAGGCGGGACTGTTCCGGACCGCCATCCGGGTCGGCGCCTCCGCCGAACAGCAGGCCGAGTGGATGCCCAGGGTGATCAACTTCTCGCTCAAGGGCGTCTTCTCGCTGACCGAACCGGAGTCGGGATCGGACATCGCCGGGGGTCTGGCGACCACAGCCCGCAGGGAAAGGGGGAGTGAGTCTGGCCCGGACGGCGGAACGTGGGTCCTGGACGGCGCCAAGCGCTGGATCGGCGGTGCGGCAACGGCCGACGTCCTGGCCGTCTTCGCCCGCGACGCGGCCGACGGGCAGGTCAAGGCCTTCCTCGTGGACCGCGAGGCGGCCGGCGTGACCTTGGAGAAGATCGGCGGCAAGACATCGCTGCGGATGATGCAGAACGCCCACATCACCCTCGACGGCGTCCGCGTTCCCGAGGCCTGGCGGCTGCACAACGTGAACTCGTTCAGGGACGTGGCCGCGATGCTGCGGGCCATGCGCTCGGACGTCGCGTGGATCGCCACCGGCATCCAGGCCGGGGCCTTCGAAGCCGCGCTGAAGTATGTCGCGGAGCGGCAGCAGTTCGGCCGTCCGTTGGGCTCCTTCCAGCTGGTCCAGGAAAAGCTCGCCCGGATGCTCGGCAACGTCACCGCGTCACTGTCCCTCGTGGTCCGGCTGACGGAACAGCAGGCCAAGGGCACCTATCGCGACCAGGACTCCGCCCTGGCCAAGATGCAGACGTCCCTGCTGATGCGCGAGACCGTAGCCCTGGCCCGCGAAGTGGTGGGCGGCAACGGCATCACGCTCGCGACCGACGTCGCGCGGTTCCATGCCGATGCCGAGGCCGTCTACTCCTACGAGGGCACCCACGAGATCAACGCCCTGATCGTCGGCCGCGCCCTCACCGGCGAAAGCGCCTTCACCCGCTGACCCCCCCGACGGCGCGTCCCGCCGCCGTCGCTCGATTTCATCCAAACCATCACAGGAGCCAACGATGCCCAACCTCGTCGTCGATTTCGACAAACTGCTCACCCTCGCCGGCACCGACCTCGGTGCTACCGACTACCGGGAAATCACCCAGGAACAGATCAACAAATTCGCCGACGCCACGGGGGACGACCAGTGGATCCACGTGGACCCGGAACGCGCCAAGGACGGCCCCTTCGGCGCCCCGATCGCCCACGGCTTCCTCACCCTCTCGCTCATCATCCCGTTCTGGGGCGAGCTATTCGACGTCGACGGCGTTACCACCAAGGTCAACTACGGCCTCGACAAGGTCCGCTTCACCTCCCCGGTCAAAGTGGGTTCACGCATCCGCATGCGGGCCACCATCGCAGAGGTCACCGAGGTCAAGGGCGGCGCCCAGATCAAGGTGGCCAACACGATTGAGATCGAAGGCCAGGAGCGCCCTGCCGTTGTGGCCGAGTTCCTCGCCCGCTTCTACAAGTAAGCCGCGCCGACCGCCCCTCCCTCTGCCACATCCCTCTGCCATAAGGAACAACGATGTCCCAAATTTCGCAGTTGCAGGCCATGGACGCAGGTACGCGTCGCCGTGAAGCACGGACCGTCATTGCCTCCAGCTACCTCGGCAGCACCATCGAGTATTACGACTTCCTGCTCTATGCCACAGCCGCCGCCGTGGTCTTTCCCAAGGTGTTCTTCTCCGGCACGGACGAGTGGGTGGGCGTGGTGGCCGCCTACGGGACGTTCGCGGCCGGCTATGTGGCGCGGCCCCTCGGCGGCATCATTTTCGGCCACTTCGGCGACAGGCTCGGACGCAAGAACATGCTGATTGTGTCGATGCTGGTCATGGGCATCGCCTCCACCTTGATCGGGCTGGTGCCCGACGCCTCGGTCGCCGGTGCCTGGGGTGCCGTGATGCTCGTGATCCTCCGCGTCTGCCAGGGCATTGCCGTCGGCGGGGAGTGGGGCGGCGCCGCCCTCATGGCGCTGGAGCACTCGGAATCGGGCAAGCGCGGCTTCGCGGCCTCGTTCGTCAACGCCGGCGCCCCGACCGGCGCCGTGCTGGGCACCCTGGTCATGGGCGCTTTCGCGGCCCTGCCCAACGCGCAGTTTCTCGCCTGGGGCTGGCGCGTGCCGTTCCTGCTGTCCTTCGTCCTCCTGGGCGTCGGGATGTTCGTCCGGCTCAAGGTCTCCGAAAGCCCCATCTTCAAGGCGGCGCTGGAACAAGAGAAGGCCGAGCAGGAGCAAGCCGGACGGGACAACGCCCGGCTGCGGCAGGCAGTGCCGGGCAGCGCGCCCGTGCGCCGCGAGATTCCCCTCCTGCAGGTCCTTCGCCGGCCCAAGACCCTGATCTTCACCATGCTGGCCGGTGCGGCCGGGTTTGCGCTCCAGGTGGTGCTGGCGACGTTCTCCGTGACCTATGCCGTGTCCAAGGGTGCGGACCGGCAGGGCGTGCTTTACGCCTTCGCGGCAGCGTCCTTCGTGTCCATCGCCTTCGTGATCATGGGCGGGCGGCTCTCCGACAAGCTGGGACGGCGGCCCGTGATGATCGGCGGCCTGGTGCTCTTTATCGTTTACCTCACGCCGATGTTCCAGCTCCTGTCCTCGAACAACATCGGGCTGATCTTCGTCGCTTTCGCCGTCGGCCTGATGATCCACTCCACCCTGTTCGGCCCGCTCGCGGCCTTCGTGTCCGAGCAGTTCGGCACCACCTCGCGCTACACAGGCGCCTCGCTGGGCTATCAGCTCGCCACGCTTCTCGGCGCGGGCTTCACGCCGGGCATCGTGGCGCAGATCTTCAAGGATTCCGGACAAAACACTGCCTCTGTGGTCTGGTACCTGGCCGTCATGTCCGTCGTGTCGATCGTCTTCATCCTGCTGACGCGGGAGCCCAAGAACAACGATCTGCAGGCTGTCGGGTCCTGACCGGCCCGCAAGCGCTACCGTCTAACTAGAAAGGATTCGCCGTGGAGAATTTTGGCATCGGCTCGTGGCTGCAACGGCGCCGCCCGAAGTCCGGCACCAGCATCGCCGTCATCGCAGGGGACCGGGAGCTCAGCTACGTCCAACTCGCGGAACGTTCAACCCGGCTCGCCAACGCCTTCCGGGACCGCGGCGTGGCCAAGGGCGACAGGGTGGCCTACCTGGGCGAAAACGATCCCTCCTTCCTGGAGACCCTCTTCGCCGCGGGCCTGACCGGGGCGGTTTTCGTCCCGCTGAACACGCGGCTCGCACCGCCCGAAGTCCAGTTCCAGCTCCGGGACAGCGGCGCTGTCCTGCTGGTCCACTCGGCTGCGCTCGCGGTGCTCGCGGCACGTGGTTCGGCGCAGACCTCGGTAGGTTCCCGGATCGTCGTCGGCGATTCATCAGTGCCTGACACAAGAGGGTCCGACGGCGGCGTTGACGCCGGCGCCGCGGCCGGGGGACCCGACGTGGAGGCGTTTGAGGCGGTGATCGCCTCCGGTTCGACGCTTCCGCCGGACGAACCTGTGGGCCTGGACGACGCCGCCATGGTCCTTTACACGTCCGGAACCACGGGAAACCCCAAGGGGGCGCTCCTGACACACGGCAACATCACGTGGAACTGCGTCAACGTGCTGGTCGATTTCGATTTTGCCTCCACGGATGTGGCGCTCATGATCTCCCCGATGTTCCACGTCGCCTCCCTTGACATGGGCGTCCTGCCGACGCTCCTGAAGGGCGGCACCGTGGTGCTGGAAGCCAAGTTCGATCCCCGCCGGACGCTGGAGCTGATCGAACGGCACCGTGCCACCACCATCAGCGGGGTGCCAACCACGTACCAGATGTTGTGCGAGCATCCGGACTGGGACGGCACGGACCTCAGTTCGCTGAACAAACTGACGTGCGGCGGCTCCGCCGTGCCCATGCGGGTTCTGGAAGCCTACGAACGGCGAGGGCTGCGGTTCTCCAACGGATACGGCATGACCGAGACGGCGCCGGGCGCCACCACGTTGCCAGCGGCCAGGTCCCGGGACAAGGCCGGATCCTCGGGGCTGCCGCACTTCTTCACCGATGTCCGGGTGGCCGATCCCCTGGACCCGGCGGCGGGCCCCACCGCGCCCGGGACCGTGGGGGAGATCCAGATCAAGGGCCCCAATGTCATCCACCAGTACTGGAACCGGCCCGAGGCCTCCGCGGATTCCTACACCGCTGACGGCTGGTTCAAGTCCGGTGACATGGGCTACAAGGACCCGGACGGATTCGTGTTCATTTCTGACCGACTCAAGGACATGATCATCTCCGGCGGGGAGAACATCTACCCGGCCGAGGTGGAGCAGGCGATCGCCGAGCTCGACGCCGTCGGCAGTGTCGCGGTGATCGGCATGCCGGACGAGAAATGGGGCGAGGTGCCGCGGGCCGTGGTGTTGCTACGGGAGGGGGCCCGGCTCACCGAAGAGCAGCTGCGGTCCCACCTGGAGGGAAGACTCGCACGGTACAAGATTCCCAAGTCGGTGGTCTTCGTGGACGAGATGCCCCGGACGGCGAGCGGCAAGATCAGGAAGGCGGACCTGAGGAAGCTCACGCCAGGCCACGTCTGACGGGAGCGGGACACTTCCGGCACGGGAGTACGAACCGGACAACAGCAGGCACAAGGAAAGCCGGGGGCCGCGTGACGCGGCCTCCGGCCTTCGTTGTGCCCGGTAGGCCTTGTGCAGGGAAGCGGGCGGCCGCTAGTCGATCGTGAAGATCCTGATGACCACCCGGCCGGGCTGCCGTTCGCCCGTCCCGATTGTGAGGCATGTATTCAGCCATTCCAGTGCCGGGGAGGCGGTAGTGAGCCGTGGCCAGCAGCGGAAATAGATCTTTGCCGGATCGACGGCGGCGCCGGAGTTCAGCAGTTCGATGTCCCGGGCCGAGCCATGCCGGAGGGCGGTGTTGTGCACGAAGATCCGGTGGCCGTCGTCGGTTTCGAGGACGTACCGGGCGTCCAGTTCCGTCAGGGTGGCGCTCCGGAGGAGCTGGTAGTCCGCGCCACCCGGGAGGACACGCCCGTTGAAGGCCGGCCCGAGGACGGTTCCGCCGGTGATGGGGATGACGCGCCGGTGGCCCTCGGGTGTGGGTCCGACGTCGATCGGCTCGCCGACGGTGACCGAGAGTTCCGCGAGGAAGGTCAGCCCCGGAGCTTCCGGGACTTCAGAGGATGCCGCGCTCACAGAATTCCAGCCGTCAGCCGGCTGGGGTAGTCGGCGCCGAAAAGTATGGTCTGTGTGGCCACAACCGCTTCCGCGGAGTCATAGGCCAGGTTGCCCGTGTTGAGGTTCCGATCCCAGCGCGGGTGGGAGCTGGACGTGACCTGGACGCGGAGCCGCTCGCCGGGGGCAAAAGTGTAGGCGGTGTGCCAGAGGCTCACGGTGTACTCATAAGGTCTGCCGGGTTCGATCAGTGACGGCGCGTGGTCCGGCTGGTACAGCCCCGTCCGGGCATGGCTTTCCCGCCAGGACGCGCGGATAATGCCGTCGGCAATACTCAGGGATGTTCCGTCCGGGGCGACCCGGCACAGCCGCACTACGAAGTCCGTGTCCACGGCGGTGGAGGCAGCGAAGAACGTGGCGCTGACCTCGCCGAACAGCGTGACCGGCTCCTCGAACGACTCTGAGGTAAAGGTGAGGACGTCGGCGCGATCCTCCACGGCAGGCTGCAAGGCCGGCCCCGCGGGAAAGGCGCCGTGGATCATGGTGGCGCCGCCCACGGTGGGGACTGGGTCCAGGGGGTCGTAGTCGTATTCGGTCGTGCCGGCCGATCCCGGCGTGTCCTGCAGCAATCCGTCCGCACCGAGGAACCAGGAGCGGTGGCTGCGCGGCGAGGGCAGCTCATCAAAACCGCGCCACTGGTTTTCGCCCATGAAATAGAGCAGCACGGCCGGGACGTTGAGGAGCCGCTCGGGTTCGTCCTTGAGCACGGCATCGAACCAGGCGGTCTGGAGCCCGGACAGGTCACCGAGGCCGTTCACCATGCCGCCTGCCGCGTTCAGTCCGAAGCTCACCTCGGGGTAGCCGCCGGAGAAGTTCGTGTGGGCCCAAGGGCCCACGATCAGCCGGGGCGCAGGCGCGGCCCCCGCGCGGCTGTGCTGGAGCTGCATCGCGTACTGGGACAGGGTGCTGGGGCAGAAGATGTCGAACCAGCCGCCGATGTGCAGCGTGGGCAGCGGCACTGGCTTGATGGAGGCCTCGTCCCACAGGCGCGTGAAGCTGTTCCCCGGCGATTCTCCGGCCGAGGGAAGAACGTGGCGGTTCATGAACGTGCCGAGCCGTGCGGAGAGTCCCCGCAGGGGCAGGGTGCCGAAGGCGCTGCCATCGGAAAATGAGCGGTCCAGATCCAGCCACGTCTGGAATTCCTTGCCCTGCAGTTCCGGGTCGCCCGCAAATTCGCGGAGGAGTTCGTTGGCTGAGATAGAGGCGTGGCCCCAGCTGAACCGGCTGCCGAGCTCGTAGGCGCCGCCGCGGTAGAGGGAGCCGTTGTTGGCGTTGGCCCCGGCGGAGATGCCGGGCGAGAGGGCGGCGAGGCCGGTCGGGGCCAGGGACGCGGCCCGCCACTGCGTCTCCGCGAAGTAGGACCGGCCCCACATCCCCACGGCACCGTTGGAGTACGGCAGCAATGCGGCCCACTCGACGGTCGCGGCGCCGTCGGACGCTTCATTGGCGGACGGGTCGAAGTCCCCGTCGGAGCCGAAGCGCCCGCGGCAGTCCTGCATGATAACCACGTAGCCCGCGGCCGCGACGGTTACGGGGTTGAAATAGGCGGAGTTGACGGAGAGATCGCGTCCGTAGGGTGTCCTGGTCAACAGTACCGGGCACGGTTCCCCGTCCGCCGGGCGGTACACCGTGGATCGCAGAATGGTGCCATCCTGCATCTGGGTTTCGATGTCTTGTTCAATTAGCACGGGGCGGGGTGTCACGGAAAGATTCCTTACGAGTTTTGTTCAGGATCTGTAGTTTGTTCAAGACTTGTGGGTTGTCCAGGGACAGTGCGGAGGGGGAGCGGCCAGGTGCGGCCCGGCCGCTCCCCAACGCCGTGTCCGGAAATCAGGATCTAGGCGTTCGCGGATTCCTTGGTCCCCAGCGCCTCGGTGGGGACGTTGTAGGTTTCCTTGACCCAGATGGCGGTGACGGCGGCCGAAGCAAGGCAGCAGGCCGCGGTGAAGGCAGCCACGGGAATCCATCCGGTGGGGCCGGGCTGGACGATGGCCGCGGCGATGGCCGGCGCGAAGCCGGTGACAACGAGGCCAAGTTGCGAGGCCGTGGCTGCGCCGGAGTAGCGGATCTTCGTCGGGAACATTTCGGCCGTCATGGCCGGCCCCAGCGGGTTGACCATTCCGTAGCCCACGGTCATGAACAGGATGCCGCTGGCAAAAATCAGCGGTATGGACGCGGTGCTGATGGACCAGAAGTACGCGAAGGCGGCTACTGCGCAGATGATGTTGCCGGTGATGAAGACCGGTTTGCGGCCGATGCGGTCGGCCAGGATGCCGGCGTAAGGCTGGGCGATGATGCCCAGGGCTGCCGTGGCGATGGTGACACCGAGCATGGCAGCGGACGGGATGCCGAATTTTCCGGTCGCGTAGGCGAGCCCGAAGGCCGCGAAGACCGAAGAGACCACGCTCCAGAGCCCGAAGAAGATGACTTTGACGATGGTGCGCCAGTGGTCCCGGAGGACCACCTTGATGGGCAGTTCCTTCTCGGTTTCCGCTTCTTTCGCGGCTTCGAACACCTCGGATTCGGGCAGCCGGAGGCGGATGTAGAGGCCCACGGCAACAACCAGGATGCTGGCCAGGAATGGCAGCCGCCATCCCCAGCTGAGCAGGTCCTCCTGCGGGAGGAGGGACACTGCGAGGAACGCCAAGGAGGCGAGCATGATTCCGGCGACGGCGCCGGTGTTGACCCAGCTGCTGTAGAAGGCCCTTTTGTTGCTGGGGGCATGTTCCATGGTCATGGTGACGGCGCCGACGGATTCACCGGCGGCGGAGGCGCCCTGAAGGGCGCGCAGGACGATCAGGAGGACCGGGGCAGCCGCGCCGATGGCGGATGCCGGCGGCAGGCAGCCGATGAGGAAGGTAGCCACGCCCATCACCACGAGCGTCAGGACCAGCATCTGGCGCCGTCCGACGCGGTCGCCGTAGTGGCCGATGACGCTGGCCGCGAGGGGCCGGACGACGTAGCCGATGCCGATGGTGGCCATAGACAAGATGGTGCCGAGGGCGGGGTCAATTCCGGGGAAGAAGATCTTGTTGAAGATCAGGGCGGACGCCGAACCGTAGATGAAGAAGTCGTAGTACTCCAGGGTGCTGCCGATGAAGCTGGCGGTCGCGGCGCGGCGGGCATGTTTGGTTCCCTCAATGGAAACGGGGCGGGCCTGATCCGCGGGCGGCGTCAACGGCGTCGGCGGAACAATGGGACCAGCGGTCATTGCGGATCTCCTAGGTGGGCAGGGAACTAGCGGGGAAAGGTGAGGCTGGGAAGATCTGGGGCTCGCATGCTGAGCAGGGCGGCGGGGTCGGCTGTGGCCTCCGTCACTCTGGATGCAATGGTATGCACTTAGTCGTGCGTCCGTCAATCTATGTGCAAACTAAAAATTTTGGCGGACGCGACTGGCATGATGGAGGCGTGATGAGCGAGCGGCCGGCCTCGGTACCCGGCATGGACCCGGACCTGGCTATCGACTTTCCGCGGCCCTTGAAGGGGCCGTCCACCCAGCACCAGCTGCTCACCCTGCTGGTTGACTACTGGTTCAAGAGCGAGGAATGGCTGCCGTCCCGGCTTATCGCCGCCTTGGCTGCGGGCCTGGGGATCACGGCCTCGGCGACGGCGACGGCGCTGAGCCGCCTGGCGTCCCGGGGGGTCCTCGAACAGTCCAGTGCCGGACGCACATCGCGCTACCGCATCACGCAGGGGGCGCGCAACCGGCTCCGCCACGGCCTCGAGCAGGTCTCCGTCTTCGGCGAGGAGTCCCGCCAATGGGATGGCCACTGGACGGTCATCGCTTTTTCGATTCCGGAGACGTCGCGGGATGTCCGCGAAATGTTCCGCTCACGCTTGCGCTGGCGCGGATTCGCGCCACTGTTCGGGGCGCTGTGGGTCTCTCCGCGCAACCACACCGAAGAACTCGAAGAGACCTGCAGGGGGTTTGGCGTGGACGACTATGTCATCTTCCGCACCGCGGAGTCCAGTCTCCGCGGCAAACGGCTCGTCGAGGCTTGGTCGCCGCAGGAGTTCAAGGAACAATACCGGCCGTTTACTGAAAGATTCACGCCCTGGTCGGAACGCCTCGACGCCGGAACTCTGACTCCGGCGGAGGCCTTCAGGGTCAGGACCGAACTCATGGACGCGTGGCGGGCCTTCCCTTGGAGTGACCCGGACCTTCCCGCCGAGCTCCTGCCGGAGGCCTGGCCCCGGACCGAGGCCAGGAAGCTCCTTGTCCGGCTCTACGACGGGCTCGCGGACGCTGCCACTGCCTATGTCGAGGAAGTCGTGGCCCGGGAAGCCCCCGAACTGGCAGGCACGGCGCGGGCGTTATCGGTAATACCCGGGCTCTGACCGGGAAGGGGTCTGGGCTGCCGGGCTGGCCGGAGGCTGGCCGCGGCGTCTAGTGGATCGCGGCCAGCAGGATGCCGACGCCGACAAAGAGCCCGCCGAATGTCCGGTTCAGGACCTTCTGTCCGCCGGCGTCGCGGGTGAAGCGCTGGAAGGACCGGGCTGCTGCCGCGAAGAAGAACCACATGACCAGGACGTCGATCACGATCACCGTGGCCGCCAGGACGACGTATTGCGGCAGCAGCGGCTGCTCCGGCCGGATGAACTGGGGCATGAAGGCCAGGAAGAAGACCACGGCTTTAGGGTTGAGCAGATTGACCCAGAGGCCGCGGCGGAACATGGAGAAACCCGGCTCGTTGCGCAGGGCGGCGGCCTTCTCCTGGTCCAGGTCCGGTTTGTGCAGGAACTGCCGGATGCCCAGGTAGACCAAGTAGGCGGCGCCGGCGTAGCGGATCACGTTGAAGGCGACCGGCGAGCTCGCCACGAGCACCCCGACGCCGAGGGCCACGACCAGGATGTGCACGACGAGGGCGGCCTGCTGGCCCAGGATGCCCCAGAGGGAACGGCGGAATCCCGAGTTCAGGGAGTTGCTCATGGTGTTGATGGCGCCCGCGCCGGGAGTGAAGCTGATCAGGACGCCGGCGCCGGCCAGGGCCAGCCAAAGGGAGGGTTGCACCAGCCAAGTTTACGGCCCGGGCGTGGCCAACCTGGCGGGACGCCGGGACAACCGGCGGGGATCAGTGGCGGCGCAGGCCGTAGCTGAGGATCATGTTGCCTTTGCTGGTCTGCTGGGACGACTGCAGCTCCAGCCGGGTGAGGGGATCGCCGTCGTTGAACAGCCGCCGCCCGCCGCCCGCGATCACGGGATGGACGATCAGCATCAGGGTGTCGAGCAATCCGGCGAACAGCAGCTGGTGGACCAGCGAGATGCTGCTGAAGACGCCTATTTCGCCGCCGTCCCTGTCCTTCAGGCCTGCAACGAAGTCCTCCAGCGGGCCCTCGATCAGACGCGAATTCTGCCACTCCAGCTCCCCGGTCAGGGTCCGGGACGCGACAAACTTCGGCAGCGGATTGATGAACCCCGCGAAGTCGGCATCGCTTTCGGCGTTGGGCCAGTACTGTGCCCACTGCTGGTACCCGATGCGTCCCAGGAGCGCGGTGTCGATCCGGCCCATCATCTCGCCCATCCCGGCACCGAGTTCTTCGTCGAAGCTGTCGAATTGCCACAGGAAGGGGTCTTCAACCACGCCGTCCACAGAGCAGAAAAGGCCGGCCGTCAATTTGCGCATGGGGTTCTCCTTACGGGGGTCTTGAGTGAGGTCTCCAGTGCACCCTATCCGCTGACCCGGAAGCAGGGAATGGCTGCCGAAAACTCGTTAGCCGCTGCCCCGGAGGATGGCTGTGCCGCCAGTACCGCGAGCCTTGGGCGTGCCCGGGGCGCGCCCAAGGCCCGCTAGGGTCTAGCCGTTGGACGTGTAGCCATCCGTGGCTGTGCCGCCCGGGCCGCCGTGGCCTCCGCCGGGTCCGCCCTGGCCTTCCTCGGTTGCGGTCACGGTGAAGTTCGCATCCAGCAGGACGGTGGCGCGGGTGCCGTCCGCCTTCGTGATGTGGGCTTCGTAGGTGGCGCCGTCGGCGTCAGTCTCCATCCGCTCGATCGTCGCGTTCGGCTGGGCGGCCTTCACCGCCGCCTCGACCTTCGTCGCGGTGTCGCCGGTGAGGACCTCCTCCGTCTTCCCGTTGGCCTGGTGGGGCCCGCGCTGGCCGCCGGTGCCGTAGCCGTCGGTGGCCTGGGTCGAGGACGAGCCGCTGGTGGAATCGGCAGCCATCGCGGGGATGGCCGACGCGCCGATCGCGCCGCCGCCGATCACCGCGGCGAGCATGATGCCCGCGGTGGTTTTGTTGGTCTTTGCCATTGTGGAACTCCTTTTGCTGAGGCCCGGATGCCGGACCGGCCGAGTTTTCGGCCTGGACCCAGCCTCAGCCGCGGAGTTATGGCTGCACTTTCGGCAGGCTGTGCCGGTGCTGTGACCGCCGGCGTCCGCTCACGCCCGGGCGATCACCTCGCCGTTGGGGATCAGGAACCAGCCGTCGTCGGTGGAGCCCCATCGGTGCCAGCCCGCGGAAATCCGGGCGAGGTCAGCCTCGCTGGCCAGGCCGTACTCGAGCGCCTGGTCGGCAAAGGACGAATGCAGCACCCGCTCGCCCCACACCCGGGCCTGCCAGCGCCGCTCATGCCCGGTGGCGTAGAGCCAGTTGCTGCTGGACGGTGCCACGTCCGTGAAGCCGGCGGCCTGCGCCCAGGACACGAGCCGGCGGCCGGCGTCGGGCTCGGCACCGTTGCGGCGGGCGATCCGCTGGTACAACTCCATCCAGTCGTCCAGCTCGGGGATGGCCGGGTACCAGCTCATGCCGTGAAAATCGGCGTCGCGCACCGCCACGATCCCGCCGGCCTTGGCCGCCCGGCGCATCTCCCGCAGGGCCGCGACTGGGTCCGTGAGGTGCTGGAGGACCTGGTGGGCGTGGACGACGTCAAACGACTCGTCCGGAAAGTCGAGGTCATAGATGTTGCCGGCGGCAAAGCCGACATTGTCCACGCCGCGCTCGACGGCGAGGGCCCCGGCCTGGGCGATGACGTCGGCGGAGCGGTCCAGGCCCGTGACCCTGCCCGGTGCCACTAGCTCTGCGAAGTCGCACGTGATGCTGCCCGGCCCGCAGCCGACGTCGAGGACGTTCGCCCCGGGCATGAGATACGGGATCACGAACGCTGCCGAGTTCTCCGCCGTGCGGGCGGCATGGGCACGGACCACCGACTCGTGGTGGCCGTGTGTGTACACGTCGTCAGGCTGCTGCGCACTCATAGTGGAACGCTACCCTCCCGCGATCGGAAAAGTGCAGACCCTCGCAGTGTGCTCGCCGTTTGGGTCGGCTCCGCCGGCAGGCAGTATTTAGCGGCTGGCCGTCAGTTTTGCCGCTTCCGGCGCCGGAGTTTCTGCGGATGAATGGAGGAGTGAAAAACAACAGCAGCAATGACACCAGCGGCAGCGGACTGGGCCTGTTCCGGGCCACCGGGATCTATGTCGGGGCGATCCTGGGCTCGGGTGTCCTGGTGCTTCCCGCCATCGCGGCCAAGGAGGCAGGCCCGGCATCGCTCCTGGCATGGGCCGTCCTGCTGGTGTTCTGCATTCCGGTGGCCTTCAGCTTCGCCGAAATGAGCCGCCAGCAGCCCGACGCCGGCGGGATCGCCCACTTCGTCAAGCGCGCCTTCGGGCGCCGCGCCTCGGTGGTGGCCGGGTACCTCTTCTACTTTTCGATCCCCTTCGGCGCCCCGGCAACGGCCGTGATCGGCGGCAATTACATCGCCCACGCCGTCGGCGGCGGCCGGGAAGCGGCGGTCCTCGCGGCGGCAGTGATCCTGCTGGCCGCCTTCGCAAGCAACGCCGTCGGCATCAGGGTTTCCAGCCGCATGCAACTGGCGCTCATGGTGCTGCTGGTGGCACTGCTCGCGCTCGCCGTCGTGCTGGCGGCCCCGCACGCCAAGACGGAAAATTTCCAGCCCTTTGCCCCGCACGGCTACTGGGCGGTCGGCGGCGCCGCGAGTCTGCTGTTCTTCTGCTTCGCCGGCTGGGAAGCGGTCTCCCACCTGGCCGGGGAGTTCCGCAACCCCGGGCGCGACCTCCGGCGGGCCACGTGGCTCACCCTGATTGTTGTGGGCGCGGTCTACATCGGCGTTGTCGCCGCCTCGGTGGCGGTCCTCGGCCCGGAACTGCCCGCTACGGCGGTGCCTGTCGCGGCATTGCTGGAGAAAGGGTTGGGCTCACTGGCGGCCCCGCTCACCGCGATCGCCGCCGCCGCGCTGACTTTCGGGCCCATCAACACTTTCGTGGCCGGTGCCAGCCGGCTCGGTGCCGCCCTGGCGTCCGACGGCGTGCTCCCGCCCGCCCTCGCCCGCGGCGCCGGGCGCGGTCAGGTGCCCGCCGGAAGCCTGGCAACACTGGCCGCCCTGACCCTGCTGTCCTTCGCCGCGGCCGTCGCCGGACTCACCGATATGCAGTTCCAGATCGGGGCCGCCTCTGCGTGCTTCACGGCCGTCACCGCGTTTGGCCTGGCCGCCGGCATCCGGCTGCTGCAGCCGCGGACCGTCGCCTGGTACGGCGTGATCGTGGCGGCGGCCGTCATGGTGGCCGTCCTGCTCTTTAGCGGCTGGGCGCTCGGGGTCCCGCTGGCACTGGCTGCGGCCGCCGTCGGCGTCGGCGGGCGCTTCGGCAGGAGCCCGCAACCGGAGGCGACGCCGAACGTACTGCTGCCGGAGGCGGCACTGAAACCTGTGCAGCCGGAGGCGGCGGCTCTTGGCCACCCGCAGGCTGCTGCGCGCCTGTGACGGCGCGCTGCGGATCAGCCGGGGCGGTGCTCCGGTGCCGGACCGCGGGCGGCTTCCTCGGCGGCCCGGACAGTGGCATCGATCATTGAGTTCATGAACCGGGTGACAATCTCCAGTTCGTCCGGGGTGAAGCTTTCCATCGCCGCGCCCATATGGCGGGCCAGCGGGAGGAACATGGCGCTGCCGTCGCGGTAGGCCGTGGGGGTCATTCGCAGCTGCACCTGGCGACGGTCCGCGCCCTCGCGCTCGCGGACCACGTGGCCGGAACTGTGGAGCCGGTCGATCAGTGCGGTGGTGGCAGGGGAGCTGAGGTTCAGCTCTTTCCGGAGCACTCCCGGAGTGACGATCTGGTGGCGCGCGGTATGCCGCATGATCACGGCGAGGGCGTTGAGATCCGTGCGGTGCATGTCATTGCGTCCGCCGGCGGAATCCACATAGCGGTTGGCTTCGAGGGTGAATTCCTGCAGGAGCCTGACTAGCGGCGGCGGGCCGGCCGCTTCGGGCGGCCCTGCGCCCTCGGATCGGCCTGCGCGTTCGGGCAGGCCAGGGGATTCGACTGACACTGTGGACCTCCTTCATCCCTTGATGCGGCCGCTATGGTCTGACCTCGGCCGGTCGGCGCTGTCGACGCGACTCCCGGAGTCTACTTCAGTGTCTTCTGAAGCCGTCTGACACCGGGCGTTACCCCATTCTCCTCCAGTATTTCGTCCCATCAGCTATCTCTATGGTGGAGATAGTCTACTATGGAGTTGATTGTTGGCCTCGTGCCGATGCCCACCGTGGAAGGACACATGAAAACGACTTCGCCCAAGACGCGCGTCCCTTTCTGGCTGCGGTGGCTGGTTCCCGCGGTGCTCGTCGTGGCCTGGCTGGCGATTGCCGGCGTCGGCGGCCCGACATTCGGCCGGTTGAGTGAGGTGACAACAAACGATCAGGCATCGTTCCTTCCCGCCGGTGCGGAGGCGACCGAGGCTGCGGACTGGCAGGCCAAATTCCGGGACTCCAAGGAGATCCCCGCGGTGATCGTGGTTGAGAGCAGCTCCGCCTTCACTCCGGCCCAGCTCCGCGAGGCCGCGGCACTCAAGGAAAGGCTGGAGGCTCTGCAGGTCGGCAGCACGGTGATCGGCCCCCTCCCCTCCGGGGACGCCAAGGCAGTCCAGTTCGTGGTGCCCATTCCGTCCTCGGCGGAAGTGAAGGCGGTGGTCAAGGAACTGCGCGCCGCGGTTCAGGCGGCCGCGCCGGCAGGAATGCAGACCTTCGTTACCGGACCGGCCGGGCTCACGGCGGACCTGGTGAGCGCCTTTGCCGGAATTGACGGCATCCTGCTGCTCGTGGCCCTCGGGGCCGTGTTCCTGATCCTGCTGATCGTCTACCGTTCCCTGCTGTTGCCCGTCGTGGTGCTGTTCACGTCCGTGTTCGCGCTGTGCGCGGCGATCCTGCTGGTGTTCGGCATGGCGAAGGCCGGCTGGATCCAGCTGAACGGCCAAAGCCAGGGCATTCTGTCCATCCTGGTGATCGGCGCGGCCACCGACTACGCCCTGCTGTACGTGGCACGGTTCCGCGAAGCCCTGCCCCACACCGCCGACCGGACGGCCGCCGCCCTCACCGCATGGAAGGCGGCCTGGGAACCGATCCTGGCCTCCGGCGCCACCGTGATCATCGCGCTGCTCTGCCTGCTCTTCTCCGACCTCAATTCCAACAAGGCCCTCGGCCCCGTGGCGGCGGCGGGCATCCTCTGCGCGCTGTTCGCGGCCCTGACCCTGCTGCCGGCCCTGATGGCGCTGCTGGGCCGGGCGGCGTTCTGGCCGTTCCGGCCGAAGCTCCTGCCCGAAACCCAGCGTGAACCGGAACTGGTCACCGGGCTGGAGGGCCAGAAGGGACTGTGGCGGGCCACCGGTTCGCTGGTGGCCCGCCGGCCGCGCACCGTCTGGGTTGCCTCGGTCCTGCTTCTCCTTGTTGCCGGTGCCGGCGTCCTGCAGCTCAAGGCCAACGGCGTGGACCAGACTGACGTCATACTCACCGCCTCCAATGCCGTCGACGGGCAAGATGCCCTGGGCCGGCACTTCGACGCCGGGTCCGGCAGCCCGGCGGTGATCGTGGCCGATCAGGCAAAGGCCCAAGACGTGCTGGATTGGCTCAGGGCGAGCGACGGCGTCGGGGACGCCTACCTGCTGGCCGATGGCGGCGTCCCCATCATGACCGGCCCGGCCAACCCTGCCAACCAGGGCAACCCCAGTGTCCCGGCGGCCCGGGACGGGAGGGTCCTGATCAACGCGACCCTGAACTACGCCGCGGACTCCATCCAAGCCGAAGACGTTGTGGTGTCGCTCCGCCAGGAACTGAAGGAGATTGACGGTGGCGTGTTGGTCGGTGGCGTGACGGCGACGGCCCTGGACACGAACACCACGGCCCAGCGTGACCTTGTCACCATCATCCCGGTGGTCCTGGGCGTGATTCTGGTGATCCTCATACTGCTGCTGCGCTCGGTGCTCGCGCCGGTTTTGCTGGTCGCCTCGGTGGTGCTGTCCTACGCGGCGGCGATGGGCGTCTCGGCGTTCGTGTTCAACAACGTCTTCGGCTTCCCGGGGGCGGATGCAACGGTGCCCCTGTTCGGCTTCGTCTTCCTCGTGGCGCTGGGCGTTGACTACAACATCTTCCTGATGAGCCGGGTCCGGGAGGAATCCCTCAAGCACGGCACCCGGCCCGGCATCCTGCGCGGCCTCGGCCTGACTGGTGGGGTCATTACCTCGGCCGGGGTGGTCCTCGCCGCCACCTTCGCGGCCCTGGGCGTCATCCCGATTATGTTCCTGGTGCAGTTGGCCTTCATCGTCGCGTTCGGCGTCTTGCTGGATACGGTGCTGGTCCGTTCCCTCCTGGTGCCGGCTCTGGCGTACGACATCGGCCCGCGGATTTGGTGGCCCGGCAGGCTGGGCCGGCCCGGGAACGATGCCGCGGCCAGTGGCGGTGCCCTGTCCTCCCCAAAGTCCTCCCGGCCGGCGGCAAATGAGGAGGCCGGAGTCCGCTAGGCGGAACCGAATGCCGCAGCCGCCGTCACCTTCGCTGGTCCCCCCACCAGGCGACGGTGGCTGCGGCTGCTTCGTGCAGCGGGGTCGGCGTAAGCCCCAGGGCGGCCTGGCTTGCGGCGGCCTCCATCACGAATGGCCGCTGGAACTGGTACAGGGTCTCTGCCTGCCCGGTCCTGACCGTCGAGTCGATCAACGAGGTCATGAACCGGGTGCCCAGCTGCAGCCGCCGTCGCCCGGCTGTGGGTCAGTGGTTGAGCCGGATCTTGAGGGGGACGTAGCTGGTGTCCTGCCGGGAAGCTGCCGCCTGCTGAAGCCGCTCAGGGGTGACATGGAAGAACCGGGCCACGGTGGCGATTCCGGCAAGCACCGCGTGGGGCGTGAGCGTGGGATCGTGCAGCAGCCAGGAGAGCACGGCGTTCACCCTTTCCTGATCAGTCGGCAGCGGGGCCGCCAAGATCTCGCCTCCGAGTTCCCAACGGCCTTCCATCGGGTCGGCGTTCCGGACGCCGGCAACAACCTCCTCCGCTGTGAGAGACGGCTGGGCGAGGGCTAGGAATACGTGGGTTCCGCGCTCCTTGTCCTCGACGCTGAACCGGCCTATGCCTAGGGGGTGGATCCTGTCCGGATCCAACTGCAAGCCGAGCTCTTCCGAAGATTCTCGAGCCAGAGCGCGCCGGGGGTCCGGCAGGCCGAACTCATCGCTGTCCCCCAGAATTCCCTTGCGGCGCCTAAGCTCCAGATTCCCGTTCACCGCGGGTCCAAACTGCTCGGGGTGTGAGCCGGCAAGTTTTGATCGGCCGGCGAAGAGCATCATACGGTCGGTTGTAACGACAATGGCGGAAAGGGTCAGGAGCTGTGCCTGCATTCCTTGAACTTCGCGGTCCGCGGAGTCGGATGTTGCCCCCGGAGGAGTCCCGTCGGCCTCGGCGAGCGTCTGGGGATAGTGATCGAGCAACACGGCGCCGTAAGTTGTCTCGGCCATTGCGAGGTGGAGTCGGAGCCTTCCGTTGCCGCTGTCCCTCTCTGTCCGCCAGCCGACCAGCCGGGGCAGGACACCATCGAATGAATGCTGCGTTGCGAATTTCTCCCGGAGGAACCGTTTCTCGGCCTCGGAAGCGGCGAGGTCTTCTATTTCCAGCCCAGCCAGTTCAAGCGGTGCAGGCGGTGTGGGCGCCGCATTCTGCGGAGTTTCGTACACCGGCCTGAGTCGGTGCCTGCGATAGCTGACGAAAGTGTCGTAGGCGAGAGTGCCGGTCTTGGTGTCCGGCAATTGCCACCAGTCCAACTCCCGGCCAATCGCCGGTGAATTGATCCGGACATGGCGGGAGTTCCGTTCGATGCCGTAACCGCCACCCGCTGCAGCCTCGGCCAGGAGCCGTGACGTCATGAGGGCCATGTCGGTTTCACGTTCAATGACAGGAACCGAGGTCGTCCCGAGAAACGACCCGCGCTGAAGATCCGCGGCATATGCCGAATAAGCCTGGGACAAGCTGATCAATTCCGCGGCCGGAGCAGCGAACGAAATCGGCATGGGTTTGCCGGTCCCCCGGGGGGCTCCGGAAGCGTTGGCCGGGAAATCGGTGCTGAGCCAATTGAGTTCGTCGGCAGGAGCGTTTGGACCGCCGTGGATGATTTGCCGGACTCGGCGTTTTGAGGAGCGGTGGGTGATCCCCAGGGCCTTAAAGGCTGCGTGGCGCCTGCGTAGAATCAACCAGGCCGGCTGGGCCCGCCATGCGCTGTAGACGGCGTAGACGGCTATCGCCGCAGGTGCCAACGAAACCCAGTCCGCGAAATGCATCCCCCAGAAGTTCACTGCCTCAGTCATCGCCTCATTCAACCATCGAATGGAATCCCTCAGCGCCGCGCTCGTGTGGTGATGCCGTCACCTTCCCTGGTCCCCCCACCAGGCGACGGTGGCGGCGGCTGCTTCGTGCAGCGGGGTCGGCGCCAGCCCCAGAGCGGCCTGGCTTGCGGCGGACTTCATCACGAACGGCCGCTGGAACTGGTACAGGGTCTCTGCCAGTTCCCGCATGTCGGCGGAAAAGACCCCCATCGTCCGCAGCACCCAGCCGGGTAGTGCCGTGACACGCGGCGCCCGTGCGCCGGCCGCAGTGGCGAATGCGCCCGCGATCTCGCGCTGGGTCAGGGCGGGCCCGGTGGGTGCATGCCACACCCGGTTCCACACCTGCGGCTTGTCCGCCGCCGCGATCATGGCGGCCGCGAGGTCCGGAACGTATGTAAAGGAATGCGGCTGGTCGGTTCTTCCGATCACCATCAGGGATTTGCCCGCCAGTACCGGTTTCACCATGCGCTCGCCGGAGTGCGCGCCGCGGACCCTAGGGCCGAAGAAGTCGCTCGCCACCACGCTCACCGTGTCCGTGGCGGATGCCGCGCGGGCCTTCAGAAGTGCAGTCCGGACACCGCGCTTGCCGCCCTGCGCCTCCCGCGGGCCTTCCTCGGTCATCGGCCGTTCCGGTGCGCTGTAGGAATACAGGCTTTCCGGGAAGACCACGACGGCGCCCGCCGCCCCGGCCGCGGCGAGCACGTTCTGCTCGGCGCCCGGCAGTTCCCTCGCCCACACGCCGGCGTTGTACCGCGAAGCGTGAATGCAGTGGAAGACGGCGGCGGCGCCGTGGAATGCCTCACCGAGGCGGGCAGGATCCGACACATCGATCGACATCTTCTCGACCAGCGGGCGTGTAGGTCCGCTTCCGGACCTCGTCAGAATGCGTACTCGGTGGCCCGCGGTAGCCAGTTGTTCCGCGACGGTCCAGCCCACCGGGCCGGCCCCGGTGACGGCATAGAGCCTGGATGGTTGGCCCCCGGAGGCAACGGGTTGGGACATTTCGATCTCCTTTGAATTGTAGAGAGCAGTGCTCTCCCATTCAGAATGCTACTCGCGATGTTAAAAAGTCAAGAGCGGTGCTCACATTTGTTGACAGTGCTCTTGTTTGTGAAATGCTGGACTCATGCCAGAAGACAGGATTGAAGCCGGGGATGAAGCTGATGTAGGTGTTGAAGCGGACGCTGATGCGCTCCCGGCGGCCGCGGCTTCCCGGCCCCGCACCCCGCGCGAGCGTGCCCGGGCCCAGACCGTCGCCGATATCCTCCGGTTGGGCCGGGAGCACCTGGCACTGCACGGCGCCGCCGCACTCTCCCTCCGGGCCGTCGCCCGCGATCTCGGCGTCGTCTCCTCGGCGGTCTACCGCTACGTGGAGAACCGGGAGGAGTTGCTGACCCTTCTCCTGATCGATGCGTACAACGAGCTTGGCGATGAAGTCGATGCTGCCGTCGCCGCGGTGCCGGAAGCCGATTTCGGCGGACGCTTTGCGGCGCTGGGCGGCGCGGTGCGGGACTGGGCCTTGCGCGAACCCTCCCGCTACGCCTTGCTCTTCGGCAGTCCGGTGCCCGGATACCAGGCCCCGGCCGAGCGGACCACCGGTCCCGGCACCAGGGTGATTACTGCCCTCATTGGCATCCTCGACGGCGCCTTCCGGGCCGGGCGGCTTGCCGCGACGGGCGGGCGGAGTCCTGCCGTGGCCGCCGGGCTGGCCGGGGATCTGGCGAAAATCCGGACCGAGTTCGGCCTGGCGGTGCCGGATGACCTCCTGGCCCGCGGCGCCCTGGCCTGGACGTCGCTCTTCGGCGCCGTCAGCTTCGAAGTCTTCGGCCAGTACGGCGCCGGCACGTTCACTGCCCGGGAGGAGCTCTTTGGCCACCACCTCGCCGTGCTGGCCGACGTCGCCGGGCTGCCACCGGCCGGCTCCGCCCCGTGAACCGGGTTCCCCTGTTGCCCCGCGGTGGCGCTCGATAGACTGCCCCTGCGCCCGCACGGGCGCGCCCGATGCGTCCAGGAAGGATCCATCCATGTCTGAACAGAACAGGCCCGAAAACAACAGGCCTGAAGAGAGCATGTCTGAAGCGAACGTGTCCGGAAAAGCGGCGTCCCGAAACGCCGATGCGGGTCCCGCAGAGGATGAAGCGGAGGCCGCGGCACCAGAAGGGCAGTACGTCGAGGGCGACTACGGCTCCGCCGGCACGGCAGGCGAAGTCCCGCCCACGGCCGTCGAGGGAGAGTATGCGGCGGGGGACTACGGCAACGCAGGCGTGGCCGGAGCGGCCGCCGTCGGCGACGTGGAAGGCGACTATCCCGAGGGTAACTACGGCGAGGGTGGGGTCTCCGGTGAGCCGGCCCTGGCCGAGGAGGGGGAATACCCCGAAGGCGACTACGGGACCGCCGGAACGTCCCGTCCCCAGCAGGCCGGCCGGCCCGCCGCGGGCGAGCCTGCCCGAGACGACGGCGGCGACGACACCGCCCGGGGCGACAACTAGCGCGAATGAAGCGGAGGCGGCCAGCCGCCGCGGGCGCCGGCTGGCCTGCGGTGTGGTCTCTGCACAGGTTCGCGCAGGGCGAAACACTTACCGGGAAGTGCCGCACAGGGGCTGTGATCCGGGGAATCTAGGCTGCGATGAGGGGTCGCGGGCCGAATGCGGAAACAAAGTTGAGTCAATGTCGCTCAACTTTGAATTGACTTATGTTGGCGTCTCGGTAAAGTTGAGTCTAGATCGCTCAATAACGGTCGGACCATGCGGTTGATGCTGCTGTGGTCCGCGGCCATCTCCGCAAGATTCCCAGGAAAGTAAGGAAGCAATCCATGTCACGTGCAGTAGGTATTGACCTCGGAACCACTAACTCCGTCGTCTCCGTTCTCGAAGGTGGCGAGCCCACCGTCATTGCCAACGCCGAGGGTGGCCGCACCACGCCGTCGGTTGTTGCCTTCTCCAAGTCCGGCGAGGTCCTGGTCGGCGAGATCGCCAAGCGCCAGGCCGTCAACAACATTGACCGCACCATCGCCTCCGTCAAGCGCCACATGGGCACTGACTGGACCGTCGCCATTGACGACAAGAAGTACACGGCGCAGGAAATTTCCGCCCGTATCCTCATGAAGCTCAAGAACGACGCCGAGTCCTACCTTGGCGAAAAGGTCACGGACGCCGTAGTCACCGTCCCGGCCTACTTCAACGACGCCCAGCGCCAGGCCACCAAGGAGGCCGGAGAAATCGCCGGCCTGAACGTCCTGCGCATCGTCAACGAGCCCACCGCGGCCGCTCTGGCCTACGGTCTGGACAAGGGCAAGGAAGATGAACTCATCCTGGTCTTCGACCTCGGCGGCGGCACGTTCGACGTCTCCCTCCTTGAGGTCGGCAAGGACGAAGACAACTTCTCCACCATCCAGGTCCGCGCCACCGCCGGTGACAACCACCTCGGCGGCGACGACTGGGACCAGCGCGTCGTGGAGTACCTGCTGAACCAGCTCAAGGTCAAGGGCATCGACCTCACGAAGGACAAGATCGCCCTGCAGCGTCTCCGTGAAGCTGCGGAACAGGCCAAGAAGGAACTCTCCTCCTCCTCGAGCACCAACGTCTCCCTCCAGTACCTGTCCGTCACCCCGGACGGCCCGGTCCACCTGGACGAGCAGCTGACCCGCGCCAAGTTCCAGGACCTCACCAAGGACCTGCTGGGCCGCACCAAGAAGCCGTTCCAGGACGTCATCAAGGAAGCCGGCATCAAGCTCTCCGAGATCGACCACATCGTGCTCGTCGGCGGTTCCACCCGCATGCCGGCCGTCTACGACCTCGTCAAGGAACTGGCCGGAGGCAAGGAACCGAACAAGGGCGTCAACCCCGATGAGGTAGTCGCCGTCGGTGCAGCCCTGCAGGCCGGTGTCCTCAAGGGTGAGCGCAAGGACGTGCTGCTGATCGACGTCACCCCGTTGTCCCTTGGCATCGAAACCAAGGGCGGCATCATGACGCACCTGATCGAGCGCAACACCGCCATCCCCACCAAGCGGAGCGAGACCTTCACGACGGCGGATGACAACCAGCCGTCCGTGGCCATCCAGGTCTTCCAGGGTGAGCGTGAGTTTACCCGCGACAACAAGCCGCTGGGCACGTTCGAGCTGACAGGCATCGCTCCGGCTCCCCGCGGCGTCCCGCAGGTCGAGGTCACCTTCGACATCGACGCCAACGGCATCGTGCACGTTTCGGCGAAGGACAAGGGCACCGGCAAGGAACAGTCCATGACCATCACCGGCGGCACCGCGCTGTCCAAGGAAGACATCGACCGCATGGTCCGCGACGCCGAAGAGCACGCAGCCGAGGACAAGGCACGCCGCGAGGCGACCGACACCCGCAACACGGCCGAGCAGCTCGCCTACTCCGTGGACAAGCTGATCGCGGACAACGCGGACAAGCTGCCCGAAGAGGTCAAGACCGAGGTCAAGGCCGACGTCGATGCCCTCAAGAAGGCCCTCGAAGGCACCGATGACGCCGCCGTGAAGACTGCGTTTGAGAAGCTGCAGGCTTCCCAGACCAAGCTCGGCGAAGCCATCTACGCCCACGCCGGTTCCCCCGACGGCCATGCCGGCGCTCAGGGTGCCCCGGCAGGCGAGCCGGCAGCAGGCTCCAGCTCCAGCTCCGACGAGGACATCGTCGACGCCGAAATCGTTGACGAAGACGAGAAGAAGTAATCATGCCGCACCACGGTAACGAAGAAGAGCACGGTTCTTCCGAGAGCCGGAGCCAGGGCAACGAGCAGGAGAGCGAGCCGCAGAAACCGGTCATCCACGACAACCGCAAGGTTGACCCGAAGACCGGCCAGGCCCGCCACCCGGACCAGGAGCGCGCAGCCGCGGCAGAGTCCGACTCGGGGGACGCGCTCTCCCAGGCGGAGGACATCCTGAACAGCGTCGAGGTGCCTGCGGAGGAATCCGTGGCCCAGGGCGTGGGTGCCGCTGAGGCGGAGGAGCTCAGGAATGACCTCCGCCGCCTGCAGGCTGAGTACGTCAACTACCGCAAGCGCGTCGAACGTGACCGTGCCGTGGCGGGGGAGATGGCCGTCATCGGCGTCCTGAACTCCTTGCTTCCGGTGCTGGACGACGTCGACGCCGCCCGCCAGCATGGTGATCTCGCGGATGGTCCTTTCGCCGCGATCGCCGCCAAGCTGGAGGCTGCGCTGAAGACGTACGGACTGGTCCGCATTGATGAGACCGGCGTGGAGTTCGATCCGACCATCCACGAGGCCCTCATCCAGCAGCCCGGCACGGACATCGAAATCGACACCGTCAGCCAGGTGCTGCGCTCGGGTTACAAGTCCGGTGACCGCGTCCTCCGCGCGGCCCAGGTGATTGTGGCGGTTCCGGCGTAGTCACCTTCGGCCCTGCGCCTCGACGCCTTCGCTGATGAGGGGCCCCGCCCCTACGCGTGGAGGCAAAGTCCTAACGGACTTTGCCTCCACGCTCCGGCAGGCCCGATGCCACTCCCGGGCCCCTCATCCGCTCCGGCGTTCAGCGTTCGCGTCGCCTAAGGTGAGATGATCACAAGCTCGGAGCGATACATGGGCCCCGGGAGTGGCATCGGGCCTGTCGGAGCCGGATGCCTGGGGGATCGCAGATCCCAAGCCATCCGGCGAAGGGGCGGGGGCCCATGTATCGCTCAGAGCCCGCAACACAAAGAATTAGAGAGGAAACGCCATTGGCTAGCCAGGACTGGGTGGACAAGGACTTCTACAAGATCCTTGGTGTCGCCAAGGACGCTTCCGACGCCGACATCAAGAAGGCCTACCGCAAGCTTGCCCGGCAGCACCACCCGGACAGGAATGCCGGTGATGTCGCGTCGGAGAAGAAGTTTAAGGACATCTCCGAGGCCTATTCCGTGCTCTCGGATCCCGATGAGCGCCAGCAGTACGATGCCATCCGGGCCATGGGTGGCGGGGCACGCTTTGCTCCCGGCGGAAGCGGCGGCGCCCCTGGCGGAGCTGGCTTCGAGGACCTCTTCGGCGGGCTCTTCACCGGCGGCGGGGGGCGCCATTCCGGAAGCTACAGCACGGCCGGCGGCATTCCGCCCGAGTTCGCAGATCTCTTCGGCGGCGGCGGGTTCGGCGGCGGGGGCCAGACGTTCCAGCGGGCTCCGCAGAAGGGCGCGGACCGCACCGCGTCCACCTCGATCTCGTTTGCCGGGTCAATCCGCGGCACCACGATCGGCCTGCGTGAACCGGACGGTGAGGTCATCGACGTCCGCATCCCGGCTGGAATCAAGGATGGCCAAAAGGTCCGTGTCCGCGGCAAGGGACAGTACGCTGCCGCCGGCAACGGCGACCTCATGGTCACCGTCTCGGTGAAGCCCCACGAGTTCTACGTCCGCGACGGCGACAACCTCCGGATCCACGTTCCGGTCTCCTTCCCGGAGGCGGCCCTGGGCGCGGACATCGAGGTTCCGACAATCGACGGCGACAAGGTCAAGGTCAGGGTTCCCGCAGGGACCCCCTCGGGCCGCACGCTGCGCGTCAAGGGCCGGGGCGTCAAGCACGCCAAAGCCACCGGCGATCTGCTGGTGACAATCGACGTCGCTGTTCCGCGGAGGCTGAACAAGGAAGCGGAGGAGGCCGTGAAGGCTTTCGCCGCGGCCACCACCGATGAGGACGTCCGCGCGGGCCTGGCAGCCAAGGCCCGGCTCTAGGAACGGGATCCAGCCATGGCCATCGACTTCGATCAGCCGATCTTCGTCATCTCCGTTGCCGCAGAGCTGGCGGACATGCACCCGCAAACACTGCGCCAGTACGACCGGCTGGGCATCGTCTCGCCCAGCCGTGCCCCGGGCAAGTCAAGGCGCTACTCGCAGCGGGATGTGAACATGCTCCGCGAGGTCCAGCGGCTCTCCCAGGAGGGTGTCTCGCTGGAGGGCATCAAGCGGATCCTGCAGCTGGAGAACCAGGTGGCCGCCCTGCAGCGCCGGGTCAGCGAACTGACTGAGGAGGTGGGCCGGCGTCGCCAGGCCGCCGATTCGCGGATCTTTGCCGCCGGAACTGCCGGCGACGTCGTCAGTCTGGCCCGCGGCAAGCGCCCGCAGGCGCGGTCGCAGGCGCTGGTGGTGTGGCGGCCGCGGGGCCTCGACTAGGACAGGCCCCAGGAAAGCTCTGGGACAAACAACAGGATAAACGACACTGCCCGGGACCAATGGTCCCGGGCAGTGTCGTTGGTGCTGGCGGTCGGGTGCTGCCGGTGGCGCCTACTTGCCGGCTGCGATGAGCTCGTCGACGCTGGCCCTCTCGCGCTTTCCCCAGGTTTCCCGGGTGACCAGGGCCGCGATGAGTCCTATGGCTCCGCATGCCATGTAGACGATTGCCACGCCGCTCCAGCCCCAGGCGGCCGCCGTGGCTGCTGCGATGAGGGGGATGAAGCCGGAGATCGCGGCCGAGAACTGGTAGCCGATCGAGGCGCCGGAGGTCCGGGTGTTGGCGGGGAACAGCTCGGAGAACCATGCGCCCTGGGAACCGGCGAGCATATCGTGCAGGATCGGCAGCCCGATGATGTACACGAGGATAACCAGGAACGGGACGCCGGTGTTGACCATGAGGAACATCGGGAAGCCGAAGAGAATAATGCCGGCAGTGCCGACGAGGTAGAGCTTCCGGCGTCCGATCTTGTCCGTGAGCCGGCCCCAGAGGATGGTGGTCACCACGCCCAGTGCTGCGGCGAGCACCAGGCCGGTCAGGCCCGTCTGGCGGTCCACTAGCTTGTTGGCGACGATGTAGGAGAGCAGGTAGGTGACGATGACGTAGAAGCCGCCGGACTCTGCCAGCCGAAGGCCGATGACGCGCAGGATCGTGCGCCAGTCATTCTTGATGACGGTCAGGAGCGGGTTCTTGACGAGCTCGCCCTTGGCTTTCGTTTCCTCGAACTCGGGGGATTCGCTGACCTTCATTCGGATGATGATGCCGGCGATGATCAGGATTGAGCTGGCGAGGAACGGTACGCGCCAGGACCATTCGTTGTTCCAGCCGGTGGTGGCAAGGAAGACGAGGTTGGCCAGCAGGAGTCCGAGCGGGACACCGGCCTGCGGGATGCCGGTGTAGCGGCCGCGCTGTCGCCACGGTGCATGCTCAAAGGTCATCATGATGGCGCCGCCCCATTCGGCGCCGAAGGCCAGGCCCTGGATGATCCGGATCGCGACGAGCAGGATCGGTGCCAGGACGCCCACCTGCTGGTAGGTGGGCAGGACGCCGATCAGGAAGGTCGCGGCACCCATCACCAGCAGCGCACCGACCAGGACCGGTTTGCGGCCGTACTTGTCGCCGAGGTAGCCGCCGATCAGTCCGCCCAGCGGCCGCATGGCAAAGCCAACAGCGAGGGTGGCGAAAGCAAGCAGGGTGGCGGCGACGGGGTCCTGGCCGGGAAAGAACGCTGTGCCGAAATACAGTGCGGCGGCCGTGCCATAGGCCAGAAAGTCGTAGTTCTCGATGGTCGTTCCCACGGCGCTGCCGATCGCGACCTTAAGTTTGTCCGGCGAGCCCTGCTCGGCCTGCTTGGCGTGTGATTGCGTCATGGTGCTCATCAGCGTCCATATCTCCTTCGATATGGGACGGGAAGTCTTCCCTGTCCCGGGGTGCCCAGGCTCTGCACCGCCCGACGCCGGCTGCCGGCATCAGTGCGTTTGGTTCAGGTCCTTGGCGTTTTGAATGTTGTAAAAGCTGTGGATGTGCTCGCCCACCGCGCGCCTGGCCTCATCTGCGTCCCGCTGCCGGATGGCTTCGAGGATGTGCCGGTGTTCGCTGCGAACGACTTTCGCCGTCGCTCTCCAGTCCGCCAGGCGTGCGTAGGCTTCGATCATCTGGCGGTTGATGGCGGTCCGGAGGGAGCCCATCAGGTGGGAGGTCAACGTATTGCCAGTGGATTCAGCGATCCTGACGTGGAAGGCGGCATCCAGGCGGTTGAAATCGGCGGTGGAAATGTTTGGGTCATCCATCTGGTCCAAAATCAGTTCCAGGTCCTGGTGGTCCTTCTCGGTGGACCGGACTGCGGCTTCGTCGCAGCACCAGGTTTCCAGCGCGACCCGGGTTTCGAGTACATCGGTCTGGTCGAACTGTCCCAGCGCGAGCTGGAGTTTCAGCAGGTTGACGAAGCCGGATCCTGGCTCGCCCACCAGGACGGCTCCTCCTTCAGCCCCGCCGCCGGGCCGAATGTCCACGATTCCGAGGGCTTCCAGGACTCTCAGTGATTCCCGGAGTGAGGGCCTGGAGACGCCCAGTAGGGCTGACAGATCCCTCTCGCTGGGAAGTTTGTCTCCGGCCTTCAGCCGGCCGTCGAGGATCCGGTCCTCTATCTGGGCCATCACCTGTTCGTAGGTCCGGACCCGCTGGACCGGTTCCCATGCTTCTGCGCTCATGCTGACCACCTCTTGATCGTTTGCCGTCGCTGGACGCGGGCGGCAGTTCCATCGTAATAGCGGCCTGAAGGTCTGACCTACGTCGGCTGCAGCAACTCTGCACGGGCTTCCGATTCCAGCTGCCGACGAAGCTGTACAGCGAGAAGCGTTTCGTCGGCGTCGACGTCGTCCCAAGAAACGGTGCCGTCTTTCGGCACGTCCCGCTTGAGCTTCATGCCGTGGGCGAGCCCCAGTGGCAGGGCGTTGCGTTCCAGAGAGATCCGGGCCGGGGCCAGCTTCCCGAAAGCGGTGTAGCCGCCTTCCCCGTCAAGGACCTCGCCGGCCTTGAGGTCCTTCTTGGCCGTGGTTACGACGTCCCCGCGGAAACCCGTCGGCGCGCCGGTGGCTTCGCCCCGCAAGACTGCCGAGGCGATGCTGACTCCCAGCTCCAAACCGATCATGTGATACGGCCGGTACAGCGATCCGTAGCGGCCGGAGGCGTCGGTCTTCACCCCGTACTCGGCAAAGCACTGCACGGCATAGTCGGTCTTCGCCTCGAACGTGACATAGACGCCCCAGCGCAGGTCCCGCTCTACTTCAGTGCCGTCCCGGTTGAGGCTGGATGCGATTTCCACCGTGCCCCGGCGGGTCAAGATCCCGCCCGCCGACTTCTCGCGGTAAACGTGCGGCAGGTCGTCCACCCCGGCTGGCGGGAAGAAGAGTCCCTCGTCCTGCGGAGTGAGTCCCGTGCCGTTGGCAACTGCCGCCATCTCGATCGCCGACTTGGTGCCGTCGAGGAAAGAGTTGAACATCTTGGGGTTGAAGTCGCCGGAGGCGAGCTGCTCGTCGCTGAAGCCGTAGTAGTTCCAGACCGTGTCCGGGGTGGAGTAGTTGTACTCGGGGAGGTATTTGGTGCCCTTGCCGGCGGCGACGACGTCGAATCCGACCGTCCGGCACCAGTCGACCATTTCGCAGATCAAGGCGGGCTGGTCGCCGTAGGCCATGGAGTAGACCACGCCGGCGGCTTCGGCGCGGCGCTGGAGAATCGGGCCCACCATGCAGTCGGCCTCTACGTTGACCATGATGATGTGCTTGCCGTTGTCGATGCTCTGCACGGCGTGGGCGGTGCCGACAATCGGGTTTCCGGTCACCTCGAGGATGACCTCAACTTCCGGGAGCCGGATCAGGTCAGCGGAGCTTTCCGTGACGAAGGTGGTGCCGTTGCGGAGCGCCTCGGCGAAGTTCTTGGCGGCGTAGCGCTCGGCCGGCCAGCCTGTGCGCTGGAGTGCGCCCCTGGCCTTGGGAACGTCGATGTCGGCGACGCCCACAACGTGGATCCCTTCAGTGTTGAGTGCCTGGGTGAGGAACATGGAGGCGAATTTTCCGGCGCCAATGACGCCGACCCTAATGGGTCCGTGCGTTGCGGTTCGCTTCTGCATAAGCGAGTAGAGATTCATGTGGCTACTTCCTCGTAGTATCGCTGGAGTTTTCTGTGTGGTCAGTTGGTCAGACCATCTGGTGTTGTAACCATGACACGGCCGGAGGGAATGTGTCAACCATCACGTATTTGGTGACATCGGGTTCTTGGGCAAGTAGCCGCAAGGGCGAACTGAGTACACCGGAAGGCAAACAGGTAACCGACCATCCGATAGTCGGGTACCTGATTTGCGTGACTTCAGGCCCGGGCCGCGCGTTGAATTGGAGTGTCAGAAAAGGCTGGCATGACACGCTCACAGCTCCCACGGGAAGCACGGGCGCAGAGCCAGCGCAGGAGCAGCGTAGACGCCGGGGGGCATCGCATGCATGATTCAGTCCAGCTTGATCCGTCCATTGTCGATTCCTGGCGGCCGGCGACATTGACGGGCACGCCGTGAGCCCCGGGCTCCAGGCGGCCGTCCTGTTTGCCGGCTCGCTGCCGGGGCACGTCCTAATGTCCCTGGGGCAGACCCTGGTGGTCATATGCCTGTGCTTCGACTTCATCCGCGCGGTGTCCGTGCCGCGGTCCCACCGCCGGTACGTGGCCAACACCGCGTTCCGGACACTGGCCCTTCCTTCCATCCTGGTCATGGCGTTCAGCGTGCTCGTCGATGCCGCCTCCGGCTCCTGGCAGGACGTTGGCGCAGGGATGTTCATCCTGGTCGCCGTGATCTTCCGGTGGCACCATGACACCGACGAGGACAGCTGGTGGAAGGGCAAAGGCCAGGCCTTGGGCCGCTGGCTCCGGAACCGGGCAGCCTCCGGCTCCATGGCTGCTCCGGCCACGGCGTGAAAAAGCCCTTGCTGTCCGGGCGTCCCAGGGTGTCCAATCCTTAACACAAGGCCCTGCAGGGCACGAGTGGATGCGACGCCGGGAGGTTCTCATGCCGTCGAAAGGCGCCAAGACCCCGTCACGGGGTCCGGCCCGGGGTACATCTGACCTCCGGCGGGCCGACACCAACGGCGCCGCGCCGCCGGAGCAGCCGGACAAGATCCGCAACGTGGCCCTCGTGGGGCATTCCGGTTCCGGAAAAACAATGCTTACCGAGGCCTTGCTTGCAGCCACGGGGGCCATCACCCGTAAAGGCTCGATCGCCGAGGGCACCACGGTGAGCGACTCGGACCCCTCCGCCATCGCACAGCAGCGCTCCGTGGCCCTGGCGGTGGTGCCCGTGACGGTGGGGGAGACCAAGGTGAACCTGCTGGACACTCCGGGCTATACGGATTTCATCGGCGAGCTGCGGGCCGGCCTTCGTGCGGCGGATGCGGTGCTGTTTGTCGTCTCGGCCACGGACGACGTCGACGCCGCCACCACTGCGCTCTGGAGTGAATGCCAACGGCTCGGAATGCCGCGGGCCGTGGTTATCAGCCGCCTGGATCATCCGCGCGCGGATTTCGACGCCGCCGTCGCCCGTTGCCGGCTGGCATTCGGCGACGCGATCGTTCCGCTCTATCTGCCGGTCCGCGCGGACGGTGCCGTAACCGGGTTGCTGGGGCTGCTGACCGGGACGGTGTCCGATTACGGTCCGGCGGAAACGGCGCCGGCCACCCGGGCCGCGACCGGCGCCGAACTTGCCGCGGCGGAGGCCGCACGGGACGCGCTGATCGAAGGGATCATTGCCGAGAGCGAGGACGAGACGCTCATGGATCGCTACCTCGGCGGTGAAGAAATCGCCCCCGATGTCCTGATCGGCGATCTCGAGACGGCCGTGGCCCGCGGGTCCTTCCATCCGGTGCTGGCGACGTCGGCGGAATCCGGGCTGGGCATGGCGGAGCTGCTCGAGGTTCTGGTGCGCGCGTTTCCGACGCCAGCGGAGCACGGCGTTCCCGCGGCGACGGACCTCGACGGGGTGCCGGCCGGCCCGGTCGCCTGCGATCCCGAGGGCCCGCTGCTCGGTGAAGTGGTCCGCACGACGATCGATCCGTTCCTTGGCCGGGTCTGCCTGGTGCGCGTCTTCTCCGGCGTTGTGCGCGAGGACGCCGCCATCCATGTGGGCGGCCGCGGGATGGCGGACCGCGGCCACGAGGACCACGACAGCGACGAGCGGGTCACACACCTGTATTCACCGCTGGGATCGGGACTGCGGCCGGTGCCGTTCTGCGTCGCCGGGGACATCTGCGCGCTGACCAAACTGGGCACCGCCGAGACCGGGGACACGATTTCGGCCAAGGAACTGCCGCTGCTGGTGGCCCCCTGGGACATGCCGGACCCGCTCATGCCGGTTGCCATCGAAGCTGCCACGCACGGCGACGAGGACGCCCTGGCCAGGAACCTGGGGAAGGTCACCGCCGGGGACCCCACGCTGCGCGTGGAACGCAACTCCGAAACCCACCAGCTGATCCTGTGGTGCATGGGCGAGGCGCACGCCGACGTCGTCCTGGGCAGGCTGCGGGACCAGGGCGTGAACCTGCAGACCGTCCCGGTGATCACGCCGCTGCGGGAGACGTTTGCCGCGCCGGCGGCCGGGCATGGGCGCTATGTCAAGCAATCCGGCGGCCACGGCCAGTACGCCGTCTGCGACATCGAGGTGGAACCCCTTGACCGCGGCGCCGGTTTCGAGTTTGTCGACAAGACGGTGGGCGGGGTGATTCCCGGGCCGTTCATCACCTCGGTGGAAAAGGGCGTGCGGGCCCAGATGCAGAAAGGCGTCTCCGCCGGGTTCCCCGTGGTGGACATCAAGGTCACGCTGATCGGCGGCAAGACGCACAGCGTGGACTCCTCCGACGCGGCGTTCCAGGCTGCCGGCGCGCTGGCCCTCCGGGAGGCGGCGGCTGCAACCCGCATTCAATTCCTGGAACCGGTCTCGTCCGTGACCATCAGCGTTTCGGAGGATCATGTGGGCGCGGTGATGAGCGACTTGTCCTCCAGGCGGGCACGCCTGACCGGAACCACCTCCGCCGGGGCCGCCGGCACCGAGATCAGCGCCGAGGTTCCCGACCAGGAACTGTTGAAGTACTCGGTGGAGTTACGGGCACTGACCGCCGGCAGCGGCCGGTTCCGGCGCAGCTATCTACGGCACGAACCCGTGCCCGCAACAGCTGCGCCGGCCGGTGTCAGCCGTTGATCACCTGCGGCACGCCGAGGGCCTTGAGGCCTTCGACGCCGAATTCGAGGCCATAGCCGGACTGCTTGGCCCCGCCGAAGGGGACGCGGGGGTCCACGGCGCCGTGCTTGTTGATCCAGACGGTTCCGGCCTCGATCCGGGCCGCCACCTTCCGGGCTTGCGCAGTGTCGGAGGACCAGACGGAGGCGCCGAGTCCGACGTCGAGGGCGTTGGCCAGGGCGACCGCCTCGTCCACGGTGCTGTAGCGGATGATGGGCAGGGCGGGGCCGAACTGCTCCTCGGCGACGAGCGGGTTGCTGTTGTCGATGTCCGCCACGAGCGTGGCGGGGTAGAAGTGGCCCGGCTGGTCCGGATCCGGGTTGCCGCCGAGCAGAATCCTTGCCCCGGATTCGCGGGCATCTTCAACCAGCCGGGCGACGATGTCGAACTGCTGGCGGTTCTGCAGCGGGCCCAAGACGTTGGCCTCGTCCAGGCCGTTGCCCATCGGCATGGCACGGGCCACGCTGGTGAGTTCCTCGCAGACGGCCTCGTAAATGGCGTCGTGCACGTAGAGGCGCTTGAGCGCCGCGCAGGTCTGGCCGGTGTTGATGAAGGCGCCCCAGAACAGGCCCTCGGCGATCGCCTTCGGGTCTGCGTCGGGCAGGACGATGCCGGCGTCGTTCCCGCCGAGCTCCAGGGTGAGGCGCTTGACGGTGTCCGCGGAAGATTTGATGATGGCCTTGCCGGTGGCCGTGGAGCCGGTGAACATGATCTTGCCAATCGCCGGGTGTTCGGCCAGCCGGGCGCCGACCTCGCGGCCGCCGGAGACCGCCGTGAGGAGGCCCTCCGGGAGTTCCTGGTTGAGGATTTCGACGAGGGCCAGGACAGACAGCGGGGTGAATTCGGAGGGTTTGACCACCACGGCGTTCCCCATCCGCAGGGCGGGAGCAACCTGCCACACGGTGATCATCATGGGCCAGTTCCAGGGGCCAATCGCGCCGACGACGCCGATGGGCCGGTAGTGCAGTTCGGCGCGGGTTTCGCCGTCGTCCACCACGGTTTCCGGGTCCAAGGGCGTGGCGGCCGCTGCGCGGAGCCAGGCGGCGCAGGCGCCGACCTCGAAGCGGGCGTTCGGGCCGTTGAGCGGCTTGCCCTGCTCACGGGAGAGCAGCCGGGCCAGTTCCTCGGCGGAGCGTTCGACGGCGTCCGCGGCCCTGAGCAGCGCGGCGGACCGGGCGTCGTGGCCCAGGGCAGCCCAGGCCGGCTGCGCGGCGGCCGCGGCGGCGATGGCCTGTTCGAGGTCCTCGACAGTATGGACCGCGGCTTCGCCGACCGGCTCACCGGTGGCCGGATCAAGAATTGTGCGGGTCTCACCGGACACCGGGGTGATCGAGGCGAGAAGGGCGTCGTAGGTTTCCATGGGTACTCCACATCGAGTAGTTGAGGCGCTGCGTCGTTGAGACACATGTCCGAGTGTCCTCCGGTGCCTGAGGCGCAGTCTTGTCTTTGCGCGAACTGCAGTTGACCCGGTGCGAATGATCGCCAGGGGCCCGGACCGCCGTTGCGCGGTGTTCGATTGCGCGGTGTTCGATTGCGCGGTGTTCGATTGCGCTAGGGATCAACAACCGATCACGGATCGACAAGAGAGTGACGGGCGTCACCTGCCATGCTGGATTTCACGGTGCAAAGCACCCCCATTTCTCAGACATCCATTTCCCAGACTCATGACCGTTAAGAAGGATCCGATGAGTATTTCAAATTCCGAGTCCCGGACCGCGGAAGCCCGTCCCCGCACGGAGCACTCCACCGCGCTGCGCGCCGGCAGTGTCGGCGTCATGGGCATTCTCTTCTTTGTCTTGTCCGCCCAGGCGCCGTTGACCGGTATCGTCGGGGCATCACCGCTGGCTGCGGCCCTCGGCAACGGTGCCGGGGCGCCCGGGGCGTATCTGGTGGTGGGCATCGTCATCGTGATCTTCGCCGTCGGGTTCGTCGCGATGAGCCGCAAGATCCAGGCCAACGGCGCCTTCTACGCTTACATAACCGCCTCCTTTGGGCGAAAGACCGGCGCCGGTGCCGCCTGGCTCGCGCTCCTCGCGTACAGCACCATCCAGGCCGCGATGTACGGGCTGTACGGTGCGGCCTTCTCGGGGGTCCTCGGATCCGCCGGCATCGGGGTTCCCTGGTGGCTGCTGGCCGTAATCACCATGGCGGGCGTACAGGTGCTGGGATCCCTCAACATCGAACTCGGGGCGCGGGTTCTGGCGCTGCTCGTCGGCCTGGAGGTCGCAATCCTGCTTCTGTTCGGGTTCACCGTGCTGTTCCGTGGCGGCGGACCGGAAGGAATCAGCCTGGCGGCGTCCTTCTCTCCCGGGGCAATCGCCACCGGAGCCCCGGGCGTGGCCATCATGTTCGCTGTCGCGTCCATGTTCGGCTTCGAATCCACGGCCATCTACTCGGCCGAGGCCAAGGACGCCCACCGCACCGTAGCCCGCGCCACGTATCTTTCGGTGGGGGTCATCTCAGCGTTCTTCTCCTTCATCTCGTGGATGCTGGTCAGCTACTACGGCCCCTCCCACGTTATGGACGCTGCGGGCGCGGCCCTCGAATCAGGAGACTCCACCTCCTTCGTACTGACACCGATGGTGGAACTGTTCGGGCCGTGGGCCGGAACTGCCACCGGCATCCTGCTGGTGACATCCCTGCTGGCCGGCATCATTGCCTTCCATAACGGGATCAACCGTTACCTCCATTCGCTGGCCCTGCGCGGATCGATGCCCGGCGTTGTGGCCCGGACCAACAGGCACCGGGCGCCCGCCGTGGCCGCGCGGATCCAGACCGTGATCGCGTTCCTGCTGGTGGCGCCGTTCGCCGTGCTGTCCCTGGATCCTGTCCTGACCCTCTTTTCCTGGTTCAGCGGGCTTGCCGTGGCGGCGCTGCTGGTGCTGTATATCCTTTGTTCCCTGGCCGTAGTGGCTTACTTCCGGCGCGAAAAAGTGGCCGGACAGCTCTGGCAGACCGCAGTGGCGCCGGTGCTTGCCACCGCGCTGCTTGCCTGGGTGCTGTACCTCGTGGTCAGCAACTTCACGGCGCTGATCGGCGGCAGCGCAGAAACGGCCGTGGGTCTGCTGGTGGCTGTCCCCATCGTGTTTGCGGCCGGCGTGCTCGTGGAAATCGCTGTGGAACGCAGGGCCGCCCTCGCGGGACTCCCCGGCTAAGGACCCCGTCCAAGGAGCAGAAGGCGGTGCCGGACAGATCCGGCACCGCCTGAGTGCGCTGTCCTGCTCCGGATGTCTTATTTCGACACGTTTGTCCTCATCGCGGCAGCTCCGTCCGTAACATTAGAGCCAATAGATGCTTTGGCTTGCCAAATTAGCTGTAAAGGACTAGACGCATTGTCACTTGAATCATTGCCCGTCCTGGACTTCTCTCGACTGAATGCAGGGCCGGAGGAGGCCTCCCAGTTTCGGGACGAACTGCGTAACGCCATGCATGAAGTCGGGTTCCTCTATCTGACGGGCCATGGCATTCCGCAGGAGCTCACTGACGCCATCCTCGACGTCTCACGCCGCTTCTTCGAACTGCCCGAGGAGCAGAAGCTCGCCGTCGAGAACGTCCACAGCCCGCAGTTCCGCGGCTACACCCGCGTCGGCGGCGAACTCACGGACGGGGCGGTCGACTGGCGCGAGCAGATCGACATCGGCGTCGAGCGTGACGCTGTGGAGCCGGGGGCCGGCGTCGCTGATTACTGGCGCCTGGAGGGGGCCAACCTGTGGCCGGATGCTCTGCCTGAAATGCGGGAGATTGTTGCTGAATGGACCGAGCGTCTGAGCGCCATTTCCCTCGCTCTTCTGAGGGCGCTTGCCGTGTCCCTCGGGGCGCCCGAGGACACCTTCGACGCGGCGTTTGCCGCACGGGCTTTCCCGCTGCTCAAGGTGGTGCGTTATCCAGGGGAGTCCAACCCGGAGCCGAAGCAGGGTGTCGGGTCCCACCGCGACGGCGGCGTCCTGACGCTCCTCCTGGTCGAACCCGGAAAGGGCGGACTCCAGGTCGAGTACCAGGGGAAGTGGATCGACGCACCCCAGGTGCCCGGAACATTCGTGGTCAACATCGGCGAGATGCTCGAGCTGGCCACGAACGGCTACCTCAAGGCGACTCTGCACCGCGTCATCTCGCCCCTGCGCGGCACTGACAGGATCTCTCTTCCGTTCTTCTACAATCCTGCGTTGGACGCGACCATGCCCAAGCTCGCGGTGAGCCCGGAGTTTCAGGCCAAAGCCCGCGGACTGTCTGTTGACCCGACCAACAGCCCGATTCTGGAAACGTACGGGGACAACGCCCTTCGCTACCGGCTCCGGGCCCACCCGAACGTCGCCGCAGTTCACCATGCGGATCTGATCACAAAGTGAGGTCCCCGCGGGAGCCGCAATCTGAAGCCCGGAATCCCGCCGGCGAAACTAGTCCGCGCCGCAGCCCGGCAACCCTGCCGGGCTGCGGCGAAGACCATCGAAGGTGCTGACAACAGCAGGTGCGTTCAGCCGCGGATGACAGTCATCCTCAGGCGCCGCGCCGCCAGTCGCTGGGGGATTCGCCGAAGGCATCACGGAAGGAGCGGCTGAAATGGGCCGCATCCAGGAAGCCCCAGCGCCCGGCCACGGCCCCCACCGGCATGCCGGCCAGGAGCGGATCCCGCAGCTCGCGGCGCGCCCCTTCCAGCCGCTGGGCCCGGATCCAGCTCGCCACGGTGGTCCCGGATTCATGGAACACGTTGTGAAGGTGCCGGGTGGAAATGAAGTGGGCCGCCGCGATGGAGGCGGGCGAGAGCAGCGGATCGGCCAGGTTGGCGTCAATGTACTCGCGGACCGAGGCCGCCAGGAGGGCCTGCGGCCTCATCCGGTCCGGGGACATGTCCAGTTCCGAATGCAGCATGGTGGACACGAGATCGAGGGCGTTAGTGGCGAGGCGGGATCCGCTGGGGCCGCTCAGCGCGTCCAGATTCTCAGCGAGGTGGGCGATGAACGGCCCGACGATCGCGGCGAGGCCGCCGTCGGAAGCCATCCGCACGGCCGAAAGCTGCGCGATGCAGTCCGGCGGCAGCGACAGCGCATCCCAGGGGAACATCACCACCATGAGCCGGGCGTCGCCCTCGAACGCGAGTGTGTAGGGGCGGCTGGTGTCGTAGATGGAGAGGTCGCCGGGGCGCAGGAGGGCCTCGCGGTTGTCCTGGATGAGGAGACCGGTGCCTTGCAGTTGGAGATTGAGCTTGAAATAGCGCTGGTTGGACTGCGCGATCAGTGCCGGCGTGCGGTGGACCTCATGGCTGGTGGAGGAGACTTCGACCACCGCCACACGGTCCAGCCTGCGTGCCCGCATGCGGCCGCGGAAGTTGTCCGCATCTGCGCTTGAGGCGGCCAGGGGAACGAAGGACTCCGCGACGAGGTGCCTCCAGTGCTCGAACGAGTCCGCCGTGCTGGTGCGGACGTCCTGCCCTGTGGGGCTGAGGGATGGGCGGGCTGCAACTGCGGTCATCGAAAGATCCTGACGCCGTCGTAATTCGGGGACTGTGCCGTTTCCGGAGACTGTGCCGTGGAACACAGTCATTTCAGGGTAGCGGCGACGCCCGCCGTTGTCATCTTTTTTCGACAACCGGCGAAAAAAGAATGTGCCGACGCCTAGCTGCCCAGCAGGGCCAGGAGCCCCTCCAGCTGCTCGTTCAGCCCGAGCTCCACCTGGCCCTCGGGGGCCAGCGCGGCCGCGATCTGCGCGCCGAGAAGGAAGTTGAGCAGCTGCCCGGCCAGCGCGGCGTCGGCGACGGCGGTGCTGACGGCGCCGGATTGCCGCGCCTCGGCAAGATGCCTGCGGATTGCCGCAAGCCACTGCTCCATCGAATCCCTGTGGATCCGGGCCTTGCCGGGATCGTTGATGGCCTTTTGCCAGAACGGAATGACAATCCGGGCCTCGTTGATCCGCTCCTCATCCAGGGGCAGCACCTCGACGCAAAACGACCTCAGGGCCACGAGTCCGGACTGCCCGGCGGTGACCTCCGCGATGCGTTCGTTGGTGCGGTTGAAGACGTGCCCGAACGCGAACGTCAACAGGTCATCCTTTGTGGGGAAGTACGGCTTGAGCGCCCCGTTCGCGAAGCCGGCCTCGAGGGCGATTTCGCGCATAGTGGCGCTTTCAATGCCGAGCCGGGCGATGGTCCGCCACGTCGCGTCGACGAGTTCAAGCCGCCGCTGGTCGTGGTCGACAATCTTTGGCACCGGGCAGCTCCCCAATTTTCTTTCGTCGGACTCTTGTGGCACAGCTTACATTTCCGTATTCTCTACAACTATAGAAAATAAAGTTCCGACCCGCCAGGGTCCCCGAACGAAGGCCGTCATGATGACCGCACAAACCGACATCCGCACCTCGTTTAGTCCGTGCAGCCCGTACAGTCTGGCCACGGACGCCGAAATCACCGCAGTCCAAGTCATCCTGCGTGCCGCGGGCCTGCTGGGCGAGACGCAGCGCATCGCTTACCTCGGCCTGGTGGACCCCGCCAGGAACGCGCCGGCCGGAAGCGAGGACCGGCGGTTCCGGGTCTTCCTGCACGACGTCTCCGGAGGACGTCCGGCCGACGTGACCGTCTCGGTTTCCAGCGGCACGGTGATTTCCGCCGTCGAGCTGGACACCGCGCTGACCGGCGAGCTTCCTGTCCTGGAGGAGGAGTTCGAGGTCGTCGAACAGCTCTTGGCCACCGACGAACGCTGGCTCAAGGCGCTGGCTGACCGGGGCCTGGACGTCAGCAAGGTCCGCGTCGCCCCGCTGTCCGCCGGAGTGTTCGAGTACCCGGAGGAAAAGGGCCGCCGGATCCTGCGCGGCCTGGCCTTCGTGCAGGATTTCCCGGAAGACAGTGCCTGGGCGCACCCCGTGGACGGGCTAGTGGCATACGTCGACGTCGTCAGCCAGGAAGTCACGCAAGTGCTGGACACCGGAGCCGTCCCGATTCCCGCCGAACACGGCAACTACACCGATCCGGAGCTCACCGGCCCGCTGCGCACCACGCAGAAACCTATCAGCATCACCCAGCCGGACGGACCCAGCTTCACCGTCACCGGCGGGAACCATGTCGAGTGGGAAAAGTGGAGCGTCGACGTCGGCTTCGACGTCCGCGAAGGCGTGGTGCTGCACAACCTTGCCTTCCGGGATGGCGGCCGCAAGCGGCCCATCATCAACCGCGCATCCATCGCCGAAATGGTGGTTCCCTACGGGGACCCGTCGCCGATTCGGTCCTGGCAGAACTACTTCGACACCGGCGAATACCTCGTGGGCCAGTACGCCAACTCGCTGGAACTGGGCTGCGACTGCCTCGGCGAGATCACCTACCTCAGCCCCGTCATCAGCGACGCCTTCGGCAACCCCCGGGAAATCCGCAACGGCATCTGCATGCACGAGGAAGACTGGGGCATCCTGGCCAAGCACAGCGACCTCTGGACGGGCATCAATTACACCCGCCGCAACCGCCGCCTGGTGATCTCCTTCTTCACCACCATCGGCAATTACGACTACGGCTTCTACTGGTACCTCTACCTCGACGGCACCATCGAGTTCGAGGCCAAAGCCACCGGCGTCGTCTTCACCTCCGCCTACCCGGAAGGCGGCTCGGCCAACATCTCCCAGCTCGCCCCGGGCCTGGGCGCCCCGTACCACCAGCACCTGTTCAGCGCCCGGCTGGACATGGCGATCGACGGCTTCACCAACCGGGTGGAGGAAGAGGACGTGGTCCGGCAGGCGATGGGCGAGGGCAATGAACGCGGCAATGCCTTCTCCCGGAAGCGCACAGTGATCGCCCGCGAATCCGAGGGTGCCCGCGAGGCCGATGCCCGCAGCGGCCGGACCTGGGTCATCTCCAACCCGAGCTCACGCAACCGCCTCGGCGAAGCCGTGGGATACAAGCTCCACGCCGAGGGCCAGCCCACGCTGCTGGCAGACCCGGAGTCCTCGATCGCCCGGCGCGCCGCCTTTGCCACCAAGGACCTGTGGGTGACCCGGTTCGCGGAGGACGAGCGGTACCCCACCGGCGACTTCGTGAACCAGCACGCCGGGGGAGCCGGGCTGCCGCAGTTTGCGGCACAGGACCGGGAGCTGGACGGCCAGGACATCGTTCTGTGGCATACCTTCGGCCTGACCCATTTCCCGCGTCCCGAGGACTGGCCCATCATGCCGGTGGACACGGTGGGCTTCAAGCTCCGGCCCGAGGGATTCTTTGACCGCAGCCCCGTGCTGGATGTGCCAGCGAGTGCACAGCCGGCCGGCGGCCACTGCCACAGCTAGTCCGGCGCCGTGAGCATTGCAGGCGGCGTGGGCCGGCGGGGCGGCAGCGTGCTTCATCCGCGGATCTGCGCCGCCGTGACGGCGGCGTCGTGCCTCACCCATCTGGGGCTTGCCGCCGGAAACCAGCACGGGACATGGCTGAACCTGCTCATGCTCGCCATGGTGGCTGTGTGTCTGCCGTGCGCCGTGCACATCTGGCGCCACGGGCGGGTCTGCGCCGTTCGCCAGGTCAGCATCGTTGGCCGGGTCAGCGTCTTTCCCAGGATGGGTGCCGTCCGCCAGATCATGGCCTCGGCCCTGGTGATGACGGGGGTGCACGCGGTCCTGCTCCTGGGCGCCGGAGCAAGCGCCGCGGGCCACGCCCACCATGGCGATGCGGCCGCTCCCGCAGCGGCCGCATCGGCGTCGGCAGGCTCTGCGGCGATGCTGGCGGTCATCGCCCTGGAATTGACGACGGCGATGGTCGCCGCGACGCTTCTGGCCCGGCTCCGGGTGCACCGCCCGGATTGAACCGCTTCCAGGGTCTCCTGCCGTGGCCTCACCCGGGGCCGAGCGGCGAGCCGTGACTTTCATGTCGCCCTGAACGTGAAAATGACGGGCACGAAGTTTCCTACAGGTTAACTTTTATGCGGCTGTTTTCCGCGGTTTTGTCAGTGAACTTTGCTTCTCGAACCCGGCGGCGCGCTGGGCGGGGACCTGCTGAAACTGAGCGGAAACAATGCGAACGCCACCTGAAACATTGCGCACGTACATTGAGCTCGCTGGGTCCGGCACCCGGACTTGGAGACCATGCGCTGCCTTGAGGTAGCGCGGAGCGAGAAGCAGGTAAACATGAAGGTTTCGGTATTAAAGCGCGCTTTCATCCCTTTGACCGCGGCAGCCGTGGCGACGGCCCTCGCGGGCTGCGGCAGTCAGATTTCGAATCAAGCCTCCGCCGGTTCCTCCGCCAGCGGCGGCAGTTCCTGCGTCGACACTTCAGGCAGTAACGTCAAAGTCGGATTCATCAACTCGCTGTCCGGCACGATGGCCATCAGCGAGAGCACGGTATTCGACTCCCTCAGCTTGGCCGCCGAGGAGATCAACGCGGCGGGCGGTGTGCTGGGCAAACAGCTCCAGGTCATCAGTGAAGACGGCGCCAGCGAACCCACGAAATTCGCCGAACGCGCCGGGAAGCTGATCCAACAGGACTGCACGGCGGCGGTGTTCGGAGGGTGGACATCGTCCAGCCGCAAGGCGATGCTCCCGGTCTTCGAAGCCAACGATGCCCTGCTGTTCTACCCGGTGCAGTACGAGGGGCTGGAAGCATCCAAGAACATCTTCTACACCGGGGCAACCACCAACCAGCAGATCATCCCGGCCCTGGATTACCTCGCTGAACAGGGCACCAAGTCGATCTTCCTGGTAGGCAGCGACTACGTATTCCCCCGCACGGCCAACAAGATCATCCAGGCCTACGCCACCGCACACGGCATGAAGGTCCTGGGGGAGGAATACGCTCCGCTGGGTTCCACGGAGTTTTCAACGATCGTCAACAAAGTCCGCGATTCCAAAGCCGATGCTGTGTTCAACACCCTCAACGGTGACAGCAACGTGGCATTCTTCCGGCAGTACAAGAGCGTGGGGCTGACAGCTGAGTCGATGCCAGTGGTGTCGGTATCCATCGCCGAAGAGGAAGTTCCCGGCGTCGGACTCGAAAACGTTGAGGGCCAACTGACCGCTTGGGATTACTACCAGACTCTGGATACTCCGGCCAATAAGAAATTCGTGGCGGCATTCAAGGCGAAGTTCGGGGCAGACAGGGTGACGAGCGACCCTATGGAAGCGGCCTACACCTCGCTTTACCTGTGGAAGGCCATGGTGGAAAAGGCCGGATCCTTCGAGGTGGATAAAGTCCAGGCTGCCGCGGGCGGAGTGACGTTTGATGCGCCTGAGGGCAAGGTCACGGTGGACGCGGAGAATAACCACATCACCAAAACCCCCCGGATCGGGAAGATCACCTCCAACGGCCTGATCGAAACGGTCTGGTCCTCGCCGGCCGCGGTGGAGCCTGACCCGTTCCTCACCAGCTACGACTGGGCCAAGGACCTGGCCAAATAGCTGCTGTCATCCCTGCAGGAAATCCGAGGAAAGGCCCGCCGGAATGGAAGTGCTGATTGGACAGATGTTCGCCGGACTCAGTCTCGGCTCAGTGCTGCTGCTTGCGGCGCTCGGGCTGTCGTTGACCTTTGGCCAGATGGGGGTCATCAACATGGCCCACGGCGAGTTCATGATGGCCGGTGCATACACGGCCTTCGTGGTGCAGCGGAGCATCTCCGACGCCGGCCTCTCGCTGCTCGTATCCGTCCCGGTGGGCTTCCTCGTGGGCGGGCTTCTGGGGCTGGTCCTCGAGGCAGTCCTGCTGCGCAGGATGTACCACCGCCCCCTGGACACCCTGCTGGTTACGTTCGGGGTGTCGCTGATCCTCCAGCAGGCCGCCCGGGACATCTTCGGGGCGCCCAGCGTGGACGTCCGGGCACCAAAGTGGCTACAGGGCAATATCGAACTGCTGGGTGCACCGATTCCGATGACCCGGCTGTTCATCCTGCTGCTTTCCCTCGTCTGCGTGGCCGCGCTGGTGGCGGTTTTGAAGGGGACCCCGCTGGGACGTCGAATCAGGGCAGTAGTGCTGAACCGGGACCTCGCTGAGACGAGCGGCGTTTCCACCCGCCGCACCGACCAGTTGACGTTCTTCATCGGGTCCGGTCTTGCCGGTGTCGCGGGGGTGGCCGTCACCCTGATCGGGTCCACGAGCCCGTACCTGGGAACGAACTACATTGTCGACGCCTTCCTGGTGGTGGTGGCCGGGGGCGTCGGCCAGGTCAAAGGCGCGGTCATCGCCGCGTTCGCGCTGGGCGTGCTGCAATCCGTCTTTGAATTTTCGACGACGGCCAGCATCGGGAAAGTGCTGATCCTCGTTCTCGTGGTGGTGTTCCTTCAGCTTCGGCCGCAGGGCATCTTCAGCCTCAAGACAAGGAGCCTGGCATGAGCAAATTCCTTTCCAGCCGCTGGCGGGTGCTGGCCGGCTTCGCCCTGGGCGCAGTGGCCCTGCTGGTGGTGGCGCCCGCTGCGCTGTCCGTCTTCAACCTCGCCCTCTTGGGGAAATTCATCTGCTTCGCGATCGTGGCTGTGGGAATCGGTCTGGCCTGGGGCCGCGGCGGGATGCTGACCTTGGGCCAGGGGGTCTTCTTCGGCCTGGGCGCCTACATCATGGCCATGCACCTGAAGCTCGCGGACGCCTCCCTCTTCGGCGGTTCCGGCGTCCCGGATTTCATGTCCCTGTACGGCACCGGCAACGTTCCGGCGTGGTGGGAGCCGTTCCGAGACCCCGTGGTGACCCTGTTCGCCGTCGTTCTGGTGCCGGGACTGGTGGCGCTGATTCTTGGCCTGGCCGTGTTCAAACGCCGCGTCAAGGGCGCCTACTTCGCGATCCTCAGTCAGGCCCTCGCGGCGGCTTTCGCCGTATTCCTGATCGGCCAGCAGGCCACCACCGGGGGCTCTAACGGGTTGAGCGGATTCCGGTCCTTCTTCGGCTTCGACCTGTTGGACCCGTCCAACAAACTGATGCTCTACTCGATCGCGGCGGTGGTCCTGCTGCTGGCGCTGGCGGCGGTACGGCAGCTGATGCACAGCCGATTCGGAGAACTGCTCGTTGCCGTACGCGACCAGGAGGAAAGGGTCCGGTTCCTCGGCTATGACCCGGCCATCATCAAGACTGTCACCTACGTGATTGCCGCGGTGATGGCCGGGATCGCCGGGGCGTTGTTTGTTCCCCTCGTGGGGATCATCTCTCCGGCGGACGTGGGAGTCATACCGTCCATCGCCTTCCTGATCGGTGTGGCCATCGGCGGCAGAGCCACCCTGCTGGGACCGGTGCTCGGCGCACTCAGCGTGGCAATCGCCCAGACCAGCCTGTCCTCCACCTTCCCGTCCTTCTGGATCTACTTCCAAGGTCTCCTCTTTGTCCTGGTCATTGGGTTCATGCCCGGCGGGCTGGCCTCCCTGCCGGGCCTGATCGCGCGGCTGCGGGGCCGCGGGCCTTCCGGGCAGCGAGCAGTTCCGGATCCTGAGACCGGCGGTTCTGCACGGCAAAACCCCGCAGGCCCAGGACCCGAGGGGTCCCCGGTGCCCGGCCCCGCGGTCCCCACGACTATTCCGGAAGAGGCGAGCCGATGACCAGAGCTACCCTGCTGCCCGACGGCGTGCCCCGCGCGGGCGGGCACCGGCACGGCCGGCCCAAGTACCTTGAGGTGCGCGGGCTCACCGTTGCGTTTGACGGCGTCGTGGCGGTGGACAACGTTGACATCAGCGTCGTCCAGGGCGACCTGAGGTTCCTCATCGGACCGAACGGCGCCGGAAAAACCACCATCATCGATGCGATCACCGGGCTGGTTCCGGCAACCGGGTCCGTCAACCACACCGGCACGGAAATCCTAGGTCGCAAGGTGCACCAGATCGCCCGCCTGGGCGTGGGGCGGACATTCCAGACGGCCAGCGTCTTCGAAAACCTCTCTGTCCTCCAGAACCTGGACATCGCTGCCGGCTCACGCCGGAAAGCCGGCGAGCTGCTGCGGCGGCGCAAGGGCGTGGACCCTGCCGTGCAGGAGGCGCTGGAAATCATCGGGCTGGAAAAGGCGGCGGACAGCCGGGCCGGAACCCTGGCGCACGGGCAGAAGCAATGGCTGGAGATCGGCATGCTGCTGGTCCAGAACTCGAATGTGCTGCTCCTCGATGAGCCGATCGCAGGGATGAGCCAGGACGAGCGCGACGAAACGGGGCAGCTGCTTCGTCGGATCGCGGCCAGCCGCATCACCATCGTGGTGGAACACGATATTGAGTTTGTCCGGGAGTTCGCCACCTCCGTGACTGTGCTCGCCGCCGGCAAGGTGCTCAGCGAAGGCAGCGTAGCCCAGGTTCAGGCCGACACAAATGTGCAAGACGTGTATCTGGGCGCTGCAGGAATGGAGGGTCGCTGATGCTTGAAATCACCGACGTGCAGACCGGCTACGGCCGCACCCAGGTCATCTCCGGGGTCAGTATCGCCGTCCCCGACAATGCCCTCGTCTCCATCCTGGGGCACAACGGGGCCGGGAAAACCACGCTGCTGCGCGCCGTCGTCGGGCTCCTCAAGCCCACCCGCGGCAGCATCCGCCTGGACGGAGAGGACATCACGACGCTCCCACCCCACCAGCGGGTGGCGCGCGGGATGGCCTATGTTCCGCAGGGCCAGCAGTCCTTTGGGCAGCTTACTGCCCTGGAAAACCTGCAGCTGGTAGCCGACGGGCGGAAGAACGGGAAGGAACGGGTGGCGGAGGCGCTGGACATGTTTCCGGCGCTCCGGCCGCTGCTGGCCCGGCGCGCCGGTCTCCTCTCCGGCGGCCAGCGCCAGCAGCTGGCGATCGCCCGCGCGCTGATTACGGAGCCCCGGCTCCTCATCCTGGATGAACCCACGGAAGGAATCCAGCCCAACGTCGTGGCCGAAATCCAGGACACCATCATCCAGCTGTCCCAGCGCAAAGGCATGCAGGTCCTGCTGGTGGAACAGCACATCGGCTTTGCCCTCAGGGCCGCCGACGGCTACTACGTGCTGGCCGCGGGCCGGGTCAGCTCCTCCGGACATGGCGGCGTCGAATCCGCGGGGGAGGTACGTGAGGCGATGCTGATCTGAGCGGCCGGGCCCACGTCTGAACGGCGTCCGTCGGGAGGCCAAAAGGCGTCAGTTGTTGAACAGCCCCGCCAGGTCCTCCGCCGTCAGTGCGGAGCCGGTGAGCGCGTCGCCTTCCATCACGTCGGCGAAGAGCTGGGATTTCTTTGCTTTGAGCGCCATGACCTTCTCCTCGATCGTGTCCTTGGCGACGAGCCGGTAGACCATGACGTTCCGGGCCTGGCCGATCCGGTGCGTCCGGTCCACGGCCTGGGCCTCCGACGCCGGATTCCACCACGGGTCCAGCAGGAACACATAGTCGGCCTCGGTCAGGTTCAGGCCGAAGCCGCCGGCCTTGAGGCTGATGAGGAACACCGGCGCGGCGCCGTTCTTGAACTCGTTCACGACGTCGGTGCGGTTGCGCGTGCCGCCGTCAAGGTAGCAGAACTCGATGTTCTCCTCGACCAGCCGTTCCCGGACCTTGCCCAGGAAGCCGGTGAACTGGCTGAAGATCAGGGCCCGGTGTCCTTCGGCCACCAGGTCCGCGAGCTGCTCGAAGAGGACATCGAGCTTGCTGGAGCGCACCCCGGACAGGGATGGATCGATCAGCGACGGGTCCAGGCTCAGCTGCCGGAGCAGGGTCAGCGACTGGAAGATGGTGAACCGGTTCTTGTTGACGTCCTCGATCAGGCCCAGGATCTTCTGGCGTTCCCGCTGCAGGTGCGTCTGGTACACCTTCTGGTGCCGCGGATTCAGCACGACTTCCAGAATCTGCTCCTGCTTGGGTGGCAGGTCCCGGATGACTTGCTCCTTGGTGCGCCGCATCATGAGCGGCCGGACCCGCCGCCGGAGCTTGTCCAGCTGCCCCTTGTCGCCGTTCTTCTCCACCGGCTTCTGGTAATACTCGGCGAACCGCTTGGGGCTGGAAAAGAGCCCTGGGGCCACAATCGAGGTCAGCGCCCAGAACTCCATCAGGTTGTTCTCCAGCGGGGTTCCGGTGATGGCGAGTTTGAAGGCGGCAGGCAGTTTGCGGGCGCACTGGTAGGCCTTGGACTGGTGGTTCTTGACGAACTGGGCTTCGTCCAGGACCAGGCCGGCCCAGGTCTGGGAGGCGTAGGCCTCGTAGTCGATCCGGAACAGGGCATAGGAGGTGATGATGATGTCCGCGCCGGCCATCGCCTCGGCCGGCTGCGAGCCGCTCTTGGCGAAGGTTTCGCCGATGGCGCGTACGCTCAGCCCCGGCGCGAACCGTGCCGTCTCCGCCTCCCAGTTGCCCACCACACTGGTGGGGGCGACGACGAGGAACGGGGCCGTTCCGGCGGCGGGGCCGGCCGCGGATGGGCCGGCGGCCTGTGCCTCGGAGGGGGCAGCGGGTTGTGCATCAGGGGTGGCAGCGGCGTCTTTCGCGGCGCACATCAGGGCCAGGGCCTGCACGGTCTTGCCCAGGCCCATGTCGTCGGCCAGCACACCACCGAGGCCGTGGCGGTAAAGGAAGCTCAGCCAGTTGAAGCCCTCCAGCTGGTACGGGCGCAGCTCGGCGTTCAGCGATTCGGGCAGGGGGAGGCCCTTGATGTCTCCTTCGAGCAGGCCCCCCACGGACTCGCGCCACGCCGCCGCCTGCTCGTCGACGATCCCGAGGCGTGCGAGCTCGTCCCACAGCCCGGCCTGGAAACGGCTGATCTGCAGCGGGGCATCTTTATCGCCGGGGTTGTCCTGCAGGGAGCGGGCCTCGTCGATCAGCGCCCGCAACTGGTGCAGCTCCGGCAGGTCCAGCGAGAAGTACGCCCCGCTGGGCAGCAGCATGCGGGTCTGACCGGAAGCGAGTGCGGAAAACAGCGCCGCGAAGGAAACCGGCTGGCCTTCCAGGGTGATGACGATGCCCAAGTCGAACCAGTCGCGGCTGTCCGTCGCCTTCGTGGAGATTGCCACCACCGGGGCTTCTTCGGCTTCGCGGTAGTCCGCAATCTCGCCGGAGGTATCCACGGAGACGTCGCGGAGGTCGCGGAGCCGGGGAAGCACGTCCTCGGTGAAGGCGAGCGTGTCAAGACCGGCCAGTTCTGCCGAGGCCGCCAGGCGCGGCGTGCCCCAGCCGCCGGTCGCGGATTCGCCCAGGGCCGGGACCACGTCCCAGGGCTGGCCGACCTCCTCGAGGATGCGTGCCTCGGCGGGGTCGTCCCGGTAGCCATGATCGCCCGGATGCCGCCACAGCGGCTGCGCCGTGACGAGGTTCCCGGACTTGTAGTGCCATTCCCAGTGCAGCCGGACCCGGTGGTCCGCCCCGTAGTTGGCCAGCAGGGACAGGGTGGGGACGGCAAGGGTGGGCAGTTCCACCGACTCGTCGGAGGCGGTTACCCGGGCGGTCTGCTTCAGTTTGGGGTAGAAGCCGGTCAGGAAGCGGCTTTCGTCCCGCGCGGGGATATGCAGCGTGGTCCCGCCCGTGACGAAGGTCAGCAGTTCCTCGCTGAGACCGCTCTCCAGCGGGGCAAGGGTGATGACGGGGTCGGCAGGGGCGACGCCGGGCAGGCTGTCGCCGTCGGACGCCAGGAAGATCCCGTGCGCCGGGCGGCCGATGGTCCCGACCGACGCCGGATCCACCACCTCGCCTTCGACCGTGATGGTCGGCGCGAGCTCGAGCCCGCCGTCCTCCCCTTCGGCGCCGAGCCGCGCCAGGTTCAGCCCGACGGCGGCAGGCTGCTCAACCAGCCGCACCGGCTCATCGCCGCGGCTGTGCACCAGCGCGACGCCGATCTTCTTGGCCTGGGACAGCAGGCTCCACAGATTCTTGCCGGCGTAGGTGTTCAGCCCCAGCCACAAGCCGGTGCCGGAATGCTGGCGGTTCGCCATGGCGGTGTGCGAGGCGAGGAATTCCTGCATCCACTCCACATGCGCCTCGTTGCATTCGCGTCGGTAGTTCAGGTAGCTCAGCGTGCTCCAGGAGACGTCGCCGCGGATCCACTTGCCCTTGGCCCCCATGATGACGGGGCGTGCCTTGAGCTGGCGGACGCTGCGGAGCGGATCGCGGCGGCCCGTATAGGAGAAGTGCGGGGCGGGTTCCTCGATGTCGAACTGGAGCGCCAGCGGGGTGCCGTTGGCGGACGGCGTGATCCCCGGGTGGGCGATCAGGGAGCTAAGGGCCTGCTCCCAGTCGGCCATTTCCGGCGGTGCGCTCTGGCGGGCCAGCCGAGTGCCCTCGGCGGGGGCCAGCAGCTGCAGCCGGGTGGCCGGGTTGTCTTCGGCCGAGAAGAGCAGGGCCGCCACGTGCTTGCAGTCCTTGCGGACCGGGCAGCTGCAGACTCCCACCGTGCAGCTCCAGCCGCCCGCCTTCCGGACAAGCTTCGCCGTCGTGGAATAAGGCACGTCGGAACCGCCCCGCACCTTGCCCAGCAGCAGGCCGGTGGCGGCATCGAAGGAGATCCCGGAAACGCGGCTCCCCATGGCGTAGGCGAGCCCGGCCGCGAGGGAGCGGTCGTTAATCGCGGGGGTCTGAATCGCCAGTGCCGCACTCTCGTCCGGATGGGATGGCATGTGCGCGCTACTTTCGGCAGGTGGTCATCTGATCCATCTTACCGAGCCTTCGCAGGCCCCGGAACTTCGCCGGCGGCCGCGCAGCCGCCGCCCAAACTTCGCCTGACGTTCAACTGGGGCTGGGCTGCCCGCCGTGAAGACGGACCTACCGTGGAGACGTCCGGAGTTTCAGCAGTGCCAGCAGTAAGGATTCCCCATGACCAACGGTGAGCCCACCACCCAGTCCGCCCACAGCTACCCGACCGTGCTGACCACGGAAAGCCTCAACGGCAGAAACGACGACGTTGTCGATGCGAACGTCAACGTGGTCAACTCCATGTTCGAGGAGTTGCTGGATGCGGACGAGATCTCCCCGGCCGCGCTGCGCAGCTACTACGTGGACTTCTACCTGACGCAGGCCCTGGCCGGCGGCTTCGCGCAGTACGTTTTCACTGCGCCCGAACGCGAGGAAGTCGATCCCTACGTCCGGGAAGGGCTGGCCGCCATGGGTGCCGCCGCGCACCTGGACCTCTTCAACCGGACAGTGGCCGCCTTCGGTGCCCTGACCGACACCGACGTCGACACGTACCTCGACGGCGGCAGCGGCTGGACCGCCGAAGCCGACTCCGAGGGCGACGAACCGGGGGACGCTGTCTCCGACGCGGTTCGCGGCATTGAAGAACTGGACGGGGAATTCGGGTCGGTTCTCGAGACAGAGGACATTGTGGCGCTGAACGCCGCCTGGCTGCGCGGACAGCCGGACTTGCTGGTCCTTGCCGACGACGACCTCGACGCCCACATTGCGGGGCGGGTGGCCCGGCTTTCCGACCTCGCGGAGCGCCAGGCGGCCGCCGCCGAGGAAGCCCTCCTGGACGCGCCGGAGTTCGAACAGATCATCCGGGAGCTGTGCGACATTGCCGGCCACAGCCTAGAGCGGATCACCATGGGCGATCCCAACTACGAGCACAACGGGCAAACCACCCTGGCCTGGCACTTCACCACCGAACAGGGCGAATTCCTCATGCTGGAAGACGATGACGAGGCCTTCATGCTCAACCCCCGGACCCAGGAAATCCTCGCGGCCGTGGAGTTCGAAGACACAGCGGAGTTCGAAGAGGTCCAAGAAGCCCGCGCGTAACCAGCTTTCCCTGGTACCGCCGGCGCCTCCCCCCAAAAAGCAGGCGCCGGCGGTACCCCACAGTCTGGCCCGCCCGGTTCGCCGTCCGTATTGCCCGGACCCCCAGCCTCTGGGCCTAGCCTGCGGGCGGTGCGGTGATCATCGTTCCGGAGGGCGACACGAGGTACCAGACCCCGCCGACGCCCTGGCCCGTGATGTCTCCGGGGCCCTGGTCTTTGGCGTAGTAGTAGATTGGCATCCCGTTGATGGTCACCTGCATCTTTCCGTCAGCCGTCTGAATGGTTCCGATCTTGCCGGTGACGCCGTTCACGGTGGGGGTGGCCGTTGTCGAGGTGACCGGAGGCCACGCCACGAGGCAGTCGCCGGTGCAGGCGCTGGTCCCGGAGTCTTTCGTGTCCTTGGTGAAGTAGTAGACGCTCAGTCCTTGGTCGGCCACCACGATCTGGCCCGCCTTGGACTGGGCCACCGAAAGCACCGCAGCGCCCATGGACGCGGGCGCCGAGGTGGCTGGCGCGCTGGTCTCTGCGGGAGCGGAGGTGGCCGGCGCGGCCGATGTCGGCGTCGTGGTGGTCGCTCCGCCGCCGCAGCCGGACAGTAGCGCGGCAAGGGCGAAAGCGGACAAGCCAATGCTGAGGTGCTTCTTCATTGCTGCTCCTAGGCTCGAGCCAGCCCAACTCAGAGGCCGGCGCTACCCGATACGACGGCGGGGAGCGCGGAATGGTTCAAGGCGGAGTCGACCTGTTCGTGTTGGGGCTGTCCTGAGGCACACTGAACTATTGGGTCCGCCTATACGTCATACAGGGGCAGGACAGGAAACCCCGGGAGGTGGGAAATGCCGCTGGATGAAGACGTCGTGGCTGCGATTTACCGCGACCATGGGACGGCTTTGAAGCGGTTCGTCCTCAGAGCCTCCCGGGATCCGCAACTCGCCGACGACGTCGTCCAAGAGACCGTGTTGCGGGTCTGGCAGCAGGCGCCGCAGATCACCGGCAGCCTGCGCAGCTATCTGTTTCGGACGGCCCGCAACATCATGATCGACAACTACCGCAAGGCCCAACGGCGCCCGCAGGAAGCCGGCGAACGCGATGTCCCGGATCTAACGGACGGCGCCGGACGTATCGATGACCTGCTCAACAAGGTCCTGATGGAAGAGGCGCTGCTGCGGCTCAGTTCGGAGCACCGCGAAGTCCTTGTTGCGCTCCATTACCGCCGCTACACAGTCCAGGAGGCATCCGCCCAATTGAAGATCCCCAGCGGCACGGTGAAGTCCCGGGCGTTCTACGCCGTGCGGGCCCTTCGGTCAATCCTCGACGAAATGGGGGTGCAGCGGTGAACGGGACCGAGCTGCATCACCTCCTCGGCGCGTACTTGCTCGGCGGGCTGGAGCCGGCCGAGGCCGCAGCCTTCGACCAGCACCTTGCCGTGTGTGCCGAGTGCCGCCGGGAGTTGGACGATCTCGCCAGCCTCCCCGCGCTGCTCGACGCGATCCCGGTGTCCGACGCCGTCGCGCTCACCGCGGCGGCTGCTGCCGCCCACGAGCGGACCCTGGTTCCGCCGGAACCCGTTCCCGTCCCGCGCCGGCTTCTGGACGAGCTCGCCGCCCGCCGCCGGAAAGTGCGGCGCCGGTGGACGGCGGCGGTAGCCGCAGCCGCCGCCGCATGCCTGGCGCTGGGGATCATGGCCGCTCCGCTGCTGAACCAACCCGCCAAACCGGACGCGAGCTATTCCGTTGCGGCCAGCAGCGGGATGCAGGTCACGGTGGGCCTGGTCAAGAAAACCTGGGGCACCGAGCTGGCGGTGGACGGACGCAGCCTGCCCGTTGCCGGTACCCTCTCGCTCTGGGTGAAGGACCGCGACGGCGGCGAGGACCGCGCCTGCTCGTGGACGGCCACGCCCTCCGGCAGGGTCCGGATTACCGGGGCGACGCCTGTGCAGCTGACCAAGATCGCCAGCGTCGCGCTGCGCGACGAGCAGCAGAAGACCGTGGCTGTTATCGCCGTGCCGCAGGGTTAGCGCAGTCCAGGTAGCGCAGTGTATCGCAGTGCAGGCGGGCGCATCAGGCGGGGTGCGCCCCACAGTCCGCGCGAGCCTACATCTTCGCGAGCTTGGCCCGCACCACCATGTAGATGCCGTAGCAGATCAGCCCGGCACCCACTGCGGCCAGCAAATACACGCCGAACGGCTGCTCCCGCAGGGCTTTCAGGCTGCCGTCGAGCCCGGTTGACTCTTCGGGGTGTGCCGTCACCGTGGCGATGATGATGAGCAGGCCCACCAGCAGCAGGGCGAAGCCCTTGGCCACGTAGCCCACCACGCCGATGACCGTCACTGCGGTGCGTGCCTGCGGCTGGGACGGCATGCGCAGGTACTTGATGAATGACTTCTTGAAGCCGCGGATCGCGTAGATGATTCCCGTGACGGCTATCGCGAGGCCGATGACCACCAGGAGCGCAACACCGCCCGGTGCCTTCATGAGGTGTACCGTCATATCGGACGTTGACTCGCGGTTGTTAGAGCCGGCCCCGGTGGCCACCGACGCGAGCGTCAGCGCGAACGCGGCGTACACAACGGCCTGCAGGGCTGCCTTGAGCTTCTTCCCGACCTTTTTCTTAGCCGGCAGGTGCTCGAAGTCGAAGATGGCGTCGGACGTCTGCCAGATGGCCAGCGCAACGCAGGCGGCAAAAGAGGTCCAAAGCAGCAGCGGCCCGGCCGGCTGCTTGGCGAGCTCTTGCACCGCGCCGCTGACATCGGCCTGGCCCTTGCCACCCATGGCGAGCCGGATCGCGACCAGCCCGATGAGGAAGTGCAACAGCCCCGACACGGCGAATCCGGCCCGTGCCACCACTTCGAGCGGCTTGGAATTGGTGACGTCCTCGGCGACGTCAGCGGCGTCCTTCATTTCTCGTTTGATGATCGTGTCCTTAGTGCTACCCAGCGCGGTTTGTTCCGTAATCGTGTCACGCCAAACGGCTCAGGAACAGATGCCCGCGGGCCCGGCGTGCCTAGATTCTGCGGTAGCTGAGGTCGAAGATCAGGCGTCCGGCTTCGTGCGCCTTGTTTTCGAAGCTGGTCAGAATCCGGCCCTCAAACCGCGGCGCCCAACCGCCGGTCCCGTCGATGCCCTCGTTGGGTCCGGTGTGTTCGGTGCTGACCGGCGCCCGGCCTTCCTTGACGGGCGCACCGCCCACGCGGGACTCGACGCCGGATTCCCACACCTGGGTCAGGGGGCTGTCCGCACCGGCGCGCTCGCCCTCGTGCAGGTTCTCGAACTCCGCCGAGCCCGCCATGACCTCACGGACGTGAACGGCGTAGTTGGACCAGTCGGTCGCGATCCGGAAGATGCCGCCGGGCTTGATGGCCCGGGCGGCGAGATCCACGAAGGCCGGCTGAATGAGGCGGCGCTTGTGGTGCCGGGACTTGTGCCACGGATCCGGGAAGAACACCCAGAGTTCCGTAACCGAGCCGGCCGGGAGCATGGTCGCGAGCACCTCGGGGGCATTCGCCTCCACTACCCGCACGTTGCGCAGTTTGCGGCTGTTGATCTTGATCAAAGTGTTGGCCAGGCCGGGGGTGTAAACCTCCACCGCCAGGAAGTCCGTGTCCGGGTTTTCTTCCGCGGCATGGCAGACGGCGTCGCCCAGGCCGGAGCCGATCTCCACAACCAGCGGGGCGGTCCGGCCGAATTCGGCTTCCGCGTCGAACACGTAGTCCGGGTGTACGGAGGTGTTGGCGATATGGCGGGGGACCTCAACCGCCCAGCGGTCCGAGTGCTCCTCCCAGGCTGCCTGGCGGCGGCCCTGGAGGCGCGTGCCGCGGCGCACAAAGCTCACCGGACGGCCTCCGTACGTGCCGAACGAAGCCTGGCTGCCGGGGGTGACGGGGCGCGGCAGCCGGGTCTCTTCAGGGGCGCCGGACTCCGGGTCTGCCGGCGTGCCGGGGGATTCTGGGGATTCGCTCATCCCTTCCAGAATAGTTGAGTTTGCAGGACCGGGGCGCCCCGGCGGATCCCGCGGTCCCCCGAAGAAGGGGACTGCGGGGGCGGGCGACTGCAAGAATGGGGCGGGTGACCTCAGCTGGAAAAACTGACGAGCAGGACCTTTCGGCCAGCGTCGCTGTCCGGGACGCGTCCGGACCGCCGCGGGCCGGTGGCCGCCGCATGCTCGCGTACATGGGCATCTGCCTGGTCCTGATCGGGCTGAATCTCCGCACCGTGTTTTCGAGCTTCGCGGCGGTACTGCCCGAGGTGACGGCCGACGCCGGGCTTCCGGCCTGGGCGGTCATGGTGCTCACCACCGTGCCGGTGACGCTGCTCGGCGTGTTTGCCCCGCTGGCCCCGGCGCTGGCACGCCGGTTCGGCGCCGAACGGGTGCTGCTCGGTGCCATGGCTGTGCTCACGGCCGGGCTGCTGCTGCGGCCTGTGGAGCTGCCCGCGGCCGGCCCTCTGCCGGCCCTGCTGGCCGGAACCGCCGCGTGCGGCGCCGCGATTTCACTGTGCAACGTGCTGCTGCCCGGCGTCGTCAAGCGTGACTTCCCGCACCGGCTGGGCCTCATGGGCGGCCTGTACACCACCGCGATCTGCGCCTCGGCAGCCCTTGGCGCCGGCTTCACGTTCCCGGTCTTCCGGGCGACCGGGCAGTGGACGGCGGCGCTCTGGTTCTGGGCGCTGCCGGCCGGCGTCGTCCTTCTCTTGTTCCTGCCGCTGGCGCTCCGGGCAGGTCCCGGCGCTCCGACGCGGCCGGCCGGCGACGTCAGCGTCTGGCGCTCCGCGGTGGCCTGGCAGGTGACTGCGTTCATGGTCCTGCAGGCCATGATGTCCTTCAGCGTCTTTGCCTGGCTGGCCCCGATCCTGCGCGAACGCGGCGTGGACGGCGGCACGGCCGGCCTGATCGTCTCGGCCTCGATTGTTCTGCAGATGCTGGGCTCGCTGTTCGCGCCGGCCCTGGCCACCCGGTTCCGGGACCAGCGCGCCATCAACACGGTGGTGGCGCTCATGACCGGCGGAGGCTTTGCTCTCAGCATCTTCGGGCCCCTGGACTTGATCTGGCTGTGGACCGGGCTGCTGGGCCTGGGCCAGGGGAGCCTGACTGCCGCGGCGCTGACCCTGATCATGGTCCGCACCCGCGACGGGCACACAGCGGCCCACCTCTCCGGGATGATGCAGGGCGTTGGCTACGGAGTTGGCTCCAGCGGCACCCTCCTGGTCGGCCAACTCCACCAGTCCACCGGGTCCTTTGCCGCGGCGGGCGTGCTGTTCCTGCTGGTGGGCTCGCTCGCCGCCGTGTTCGGGTACCGGGCCGGCCGGGACCGCTTCGTTTAAACAGGTTGAGCTATCAGTTGTTGCTGTTCTGAGCGTCCAGAACAGCAACAACTGATAGCTCAACCGGGCGGGACGGGATCAGAGGGTGAGATCCTTGCCCTTCGTTTCCGGGATGGTGAAGACGAAGACCGCCGAGATGGCGAGCAGCAGCACGGCGTAGACGTTGAACAGTTGCGGCATCTGCACAGTGGTGCCGAGCCACTGCTGCAGGTAGGGCGCGGTTCCGCCAAAGAGTGCCACGCAGATTGAGTAAGGCACCCCGACGCCGACTGTGCGGATGCTCGTGGGGAACAGCTCCGCGTACACGGCCGGGACGATCGCGGCGCTGGCGGCGATGAAGATCAGCATGACCGACATGCTGACGGCCAGCTGCCAGGCGGAATCCTTGAGTAGGGCGGTCATCGGAAAGTGCATGACGCCTGCGCCGATCGCGCCGGACCACAGCACCTTCTTGCGGCCGATGCGGTCCGACAGTTTGCCCCAGAAGGGCAGCGCCGCGATAAACACGATGTTGCCGATCACGCCGGCCCACAGGGCCTCGCCGCGGTCGATCTTCAGGGCGGTGGTGGCATAGCTGGGGGCGACGACACCCCAGATGTAGTAAATGACGGTCAGGCCGACGGTCAGGCCGATCACCTGCAGGGCCTGCTTGCGGTGGCGGACGATCTGCGGCCAGATCGGCGCGCGCTTCTCCGCTGCGGCCTCGCCCTCGAAGACGTCTGTTTCGTGCAGCCGGGACCGCATGATCAGCGCGTAGAGGCCCATGGCCGCGCCGATCAGGAACGGGATGCGCCAGCCCCACGCGTTCATCACTTCGGTGCTCAGGGCCATGTTCAGCACGGCGCCCAGCAGGGTTCCGAACAGGATGCCCACGGTGCCGGAGGTGTAGATCAGGGTGGCCCAGAAGCCGCGGTGTTCCTTCGGCGCCATTTCGGACAGGTACGTCTGCGACGACGGCAGCTCACCGCCGTGCGCCAGGCCCTGGATCAGTCGCGCAACCAGCAGCGTGAGCGACGCCCATACGCCCACCGCCGCGAAGGTCGGCGCGATGCCGATCATCAGGCTGCCCACCGACGCGAGCCCCACGGCCAGGGTCATGGAGGCCTTGCGGCCGATCCGGTCGCCGATCCAGCCGAACAGGAAGCCGCCGAAGGGGCGGGCAACGAAGCCGACGGCGAAAATCGCCAGCGTGGCCAGCACCGCGGACGCTGGGTCCGACTTGCTGAAAAGCTGGCTGGCGATGAACGGCGTGAACGTGGCGTAGATGGCCCAGTCGTACCATTCGACGGCGTTGCCGATGCCCGTGCCGATGAGCGTTTTGCGGGTGGATGTTCGGGTTGCCGCCGGTGTAATTGCGGTTGCAGTCATGGTCTTCTCCCTCGGGGGTGGCGGCTAGGAAAGGGTGGCGGTGGCGGCCAGGTTGGCCGCGGCGGGAGCGTCGGCTGCCGCAAGCGCGGCCAACCTCGAAATGGCGAGTTCCGCGTAGAGTGCGGCGCCGTCAGCCAGCACGCCGTCGTCGAACGTGGCGTAAGGGGAGTGATTGAACGCGGAGGTGGCGTGGTCGGCGCCTCGCGGGACGGCGCTCAGCCCGATGAACGTGCCGGGGACCTCGGCGAGAACCCTCGAGAAATCTTCGGAGCCGCTGAGCGGGGTGGCCCAGCGGGCCAGCCGGGAATCGCCGAACAGGCCCTCGATGACGTTCTCCGCAGTGTGCGTCTCGTCCTCGTCCGTGATGGTGAGCGGATACTCCTGCTGGTAGTCGACGTCGACCTCGAGGCCGTGCGCCGCGGCGATTCCCTTCAGCAGGCGCGGCACGGCCTCCATCATCTTCTGCCGGGCCTCCTCGGAGAAGGTCCTGATGGTGGCCTCGATGCGCGCGGTTTCCGGGATGATGTTGCGCTTGGTGCCGGCCTGGAGGACCCCCACGGAGAGGACCACGGGATCGAACATGTTGAACTGGCGGGTGATCATCACCTGGAGGGCGGTGACCATTTCGGCGGCCGCCGTCACGGGGTCCTTGGCCGAGTGCGGGGCCGACCCGTGGCCGCCGGCGCCGAGGACGGTGACCATCAGGCCGTCGGAGGAGCTGAGCATGACGCCGGGCTTGGTGCAGAATCTGCCGTGCGGTTCCAGTGCGGAGAACACGTGCATACCGTAGGCGGCGTCGACACGCCGGCCGGCGGCATCCAGCACGCCTTCGCGGATCATGTGGCTGGCACCGTCGAAGCCTTCTTCGCCCGGCTGGAACATCAGGACGACGTCGCCTGCGAGTTGGTGCCGCCGTTCGGCCAAGAGCGTGGCGGCTCCTGCCAGCATGGAAGTGTGGAGGTCGTGACCGCAGGCGTGCATGGCGCCGTCAATCCGGGACGTGTAGTCCACGCCCGTTTTCTCCTGCACCGGCAGGCCGTCCATGTCCGCGCGCAGCAGCACAGCCGGGCCGGAGCCCTCTCCGGTTCCGGACGACTGGCCGCGCAGTACCGCGGTGACCGACGTCGTGTCCTTGCCCAGGGTGATCTCATAGGGCAGCCCGTCCAGGGCTTTGAGCACCTTTTCCTGAGTGCGAGGCAGCGTCAGGCCGATCTCGGGTTCCCGGTGCAGTTCATGGCGGAGCCGGGCAAGGTCCGCCTGCATTTCCCGGGCGTCTGCGGTGATCGGCACGTGTTCTCCTTGTTCGTTGAAATCGCTGGGGTGTGGCTTTTGCTGGTGATTTGGCTTGGTTCGCGTCCGCTGAGGACGTCCTGCGTCTATTCTCAAGTGACATGGTTCACATGCCGTTGAAGGCCAGAAAAAATGCAAAAAAGTGCTGCTACCGCAGGTTTTGTGCATGAATGAAGGGAAGAATGATGGAACTTAGCGAGGACGACCTCGCCCTGATCAACGTCCTGCAGATTGCCCCGCGCCTGAGCTGGGCTGATGCGGCCCAGGTGCTGGGCGTTCATGCCACCACGCTCGCCGCCCGTTGGGAGCGGCTGCTGGCCTCCGGCGTTTCCTGGATCACGGCCCACCTGATCGGCGACCCCCAGCAGATGTGCCTGGCTTTCGTTGCCGTGGACTGCGAGATGAACCGTCGCGAGGAGGTCACCGCCAGGCTCGCCGAGATGCCGGAAATCGTCACAGTGGAGGAGGCTGCCAGCAACCGGGACCTCATGCTGACCGTCATTACGCCCTCCCTGGACGATTTCAGCCTGAAGGTCATCTCGCGGCTGAAGGAGATCGACGGCCTCCTCAAATATCAGACCGCTCTGTGCACCAGGTTGCACACGAGTGGCGGCTCCTGGCGGCTCAATGTGTTGAGCCGCGCACAGCAGGCCGCCGTGCGGGCTATGGCCGGCCCCGAGGCCACAGGGGTTGCCCAGGCAGCCGCCCGCGAAGCGCTGCCGGAAAGCCACCTGGCGCTCCTACCGTTCCTGGCCAGGGACGGACGGGCCTCGGCAGCGGACATTGCCCGCGGGCTGGGCAGGCACCCTGCCACCGTCCAACGTCAGCTCAACCGGGTGCTCGCCAGCGGCATCCTCTCATTCCGGTGCGAGGTGGCCCAGAAGCTATCGGCCTTTCCCGTGACTTGCCAGTGGTTCGTCAACGTCCCCGCGGGGCGGCACGAGGCGGCCGCCGCCGAGCTGAGGACCATGCGGAACGTGCGGCTCAGCGCCTCCACCACGGGGCCCACGAACTTCGTGATCATCATGTGGCTGCAGTCCTTGGCGGACGTCATGAACATCGAGGTGGCGCTGCAGCAGAAGGTGCCCGGGATCGTGCTCGTGGAAAGCGTCGTCATGCTGAGTACCGTTAAGCGCGTGGGCTGGATGCTAAACCCGGACTCCAGGGCCAGCGGCGCCGTCGTGGTTCCAGCCCAAGGGTTCGACGCGGCGGACTGATGCGGCGGACGGGCGGACTGACAGGTCAGGACCGGGGCACGGCGTGCCGCGGTTCTAAGCTGTGGGATGCTTCCACTAGACACGCTGCACCTGCTTCAGCCTCCGATTTGCTACGCCAGGAGCCGCGCCGCCAGCCCCGTCCCGCCCGGACCGGCCTTGACCTCATGCCGAGTTGAGGTTCTAGGGTTGCGTCCATGTCTCCCGATCAGGTCCCGCCCGTGTCCCGAACCGACCCGCCCGCCCGTCCGAAGTCCGTCCCGGAATCGGCCGGTATTTTTCACCGCAGCTACCTGCTGGTGACACTCGGCGCCTGCGCGCTGGTGTTCCTGGCGGCCTTCGAGTCCTTGGCGGTGACCACCATCATGCCGCTCGTCAGCCGGGAGCTGGAGGGCGCTGGCCTCTACGCCCTGGCCTTCGCCGGGCCGCTGGCCACGGGGGTGATCGGGATGGTGGCCGCAGGCAGTTGGTCGGACCGCAAAGGGCCCGTGGCGCCGCTCCTGGCCGCAGTGGGCATGTTCGTGCTTGGCCTGCTCATCGCCGGAACCGCCGGAACCATGCCGGTCCTGGTGTCCGGACGGCTGGTGCAGGGACTCGGCGGGGGCGGGCTCACCGTGGCACTGTACGTGGTCATCGCCCGGGTCTACCCGCCGGTCCTGCATCCGAAAATCTTCGCCGCCTTCTCCGCGGCCTGGGTCATCCCGTCCCTGGTGGGCCCGTTCGCGGCCGGAGCCGTGGCGGAGCTGGCCGGCTGGCAATGGGTCTTTCTCGGCGTGGTCGGACTCGTGATCCCGGCCCTGCTCCTGACGGCCCCGGCCCTGCGCGGCCTGAACGGAAGACGCGGCGCCGCCGGAGATCCGCCGGCAAACGTGGAGACCGCAGCCGGCGGCCGTCCGCCGGGCGGCCTGGCCAAGTTGGGGCTGGCGGCGCTGGCCGCGCTCGCCGTGCTGGGCCTGAACCTGTCCGCCACGGTACCGGGGGCCGGGGCGGTGCTGGCGGCGGCCGCCGTCGCCGTCGCACTTCTGGCCGTCCGTCCCCTCATGCCGCGCGGCACGCTGACCGCCCGGCGCGGCCTGCCGAGCGTGATCCTCACCCGCGGGCTCGCGTCCGCAGCTTTCTTCGGCGCCGAGGTCTACCTGCCGTACCTGCTCGTGGAACGCTACGCTTTTCCCCCGACGTTTGCGGGCCTCACGCTCACCGGCGGCGCCATCGCCTGGGCGGGGGCCTCGGCCATCCAGGGGAAGCTGGGGACCCGGCTGGGGCACCGGAGGGCGGTGCGGATCGGTTCGGTCCTCGTCCTTGGCGCCGTCGTGCTTGCCCTCGTGACAACGGTGTTGGCGTGGCCGGCCGCCGTCGCGATCGCTGGTTGGATCTTCGCCGGAGGCGGCATGGGCCTGATGTATCCGCGCCTGAGCGTCATGACGCTTGCCCTCTCCACCAAGGACACCGAGGGCTTCAACAGCTCGGCGATGTCCATTTCGGATTCCCTCGGCGGTGCCCTGGCCCTCGCCGGCACTGGGATCGTGTTCGCCGCGTTCGCGACGGCGGCTCCTTCGGCGTCGTTTGCCGGAGTCTTCGCGCTGACGGCGGTGATCGGGATCGGTGCCGTGGCCGTCGCGCCCCGCGTCGCCGTCGTCCCGGCCGCCATCAGGACACCCGCGTAGCGGCCCAGCACTGGAGCGGTCCAGCACGGAAAAAGAGCCCCGGCCGGATGATCCGGCCGGGGCTCCTTTGCATCAGCTCACCTTGGTCTCAGCGCTCTGTCGTAACAGCGCTCCTTTGTATCAGCGCAAGGATCAGGCAGCTGCGCGGGCTTCCTCCTGTGAGCGGACAGCCTTCCATTCCACAATCCGGGCCTGCTGCAGTGGGGTCTTCCGGTTGAAGTGCCAGGCTGCACCCAGCAGCAGGAACCACACGGGGGCCACGAAGAGTGCCAGGCGGGTGTCATCGGCCTGCGCCAGCGCCACCAGCATGAAGACGAAGAACGCGAGCACCACGTACGGCATGAAGGCGGAGCCGGGCATCTTGAAGGCCGAACTCTCGTGCAGGGCAGGCCGACGGCGGCGGAAGGCGATGTAGCTGATCAGGATCATGGACCACACAAACATCGTCAGCACGGAGGCCACTGAAGTGACGATGGTGAACGCGCCGATCACGGAGTCGCCGGAATAGAGCAGGATCAGGCCGGCCAGCAGGAAGATGCAGGAGAATAGCAGCGCGTTCTGCGGCACCTTGCGGATGCTGAGCTTTCCGAATGCCTTGGGTGCGTTCCCGTCCTGGGCGAGGCCGTAGACCATCCGGGACGTTGAGTAGATACCGGAGTTGGCGCTGGAGGCGGCGGAGGTCAGGACCACAAGGTTGATGACCACTGCGGCGATCCCCAGCCCGGCCAGCGTGAACATGCCGATGAACGGGCTGCTGGCGGGGTCGATGGTGCGCCACGGATTGACCGCCATGATGACCACCAGGGCGCCCACGTAGAAGAGGAGGACGCGGACCGGGATGGAGTTGATGGCCCGCGGCAGGTTCTTCTCCGGGTCCTTGGTTTCGGCGGCGGCGGTGCCCACCAGTTCGATCCCGGCGAAGGCGAAGATGGCGATCTGGAAGCCGAGGACGAAGCCGAACATGCCGTGCGGGAACATGCCGCCGTCGTTCCACATGTTGGCGAGGTTGGCTTCCGCGCCGCTCGGGGACGTGAAATGGGTGGCGATCATGACCGCGCCGGTGATGATCAGGGCCACGATGGCGACCACCTTGATGATGGCAAACCAGAACTCCGCTTCACCGAACGCCTTCACGGTGGGGAGATTCAGGAGGATCAATACCACGGGCGTGAGCAGCGCCGGGATCCACAGGGGCGTGCCGGGCGCGAGCTTGTCCACGTATCCGGAAATGGCGACGATGTCTGCCACGCCGGTGACCACCCAGAAGAACCAGTAGGACCAGCCGGTGAAGAAGCTGGCCCAGGGGCCGAGCAGGTCGCCGGCGAAGTCACTGAAGGATTTGTAGTTCAGGTTGGAGAGCAGGATTTCGCCCATCGCACGCATCACGAAAAACAGCATGAAGCCGATGATCATGTAGACGAAGATGACGGACGGCCCGGCGAGCGAGATGGTCTTGCCGGACCCCATGAACAGCCCGGTGCCAATTGCGCCACCGATGGCGAGCAATTGGATGTGGCGGTTGCCGAGGGCCCGGGCGAGGTGCGGTTCGCGGTTCCCGGCGCCCCCATTGGCGGGGGCGGCAGTGTCAGATTCTGAAATGGCCGGAGCGGCCGAGGTGGTGCGTTCAGACATGAGGCTTCTTCCTTGTCACAGGCGGCCGCAGCGGGCGGGGGTTCCGCAGTGCGGGCCGCACGGATCCGTCAGGGTGTGACGGAGGTAACAGTTTTGGCGGGTAAATCAAGGTTAGGGCCGGTAATTCGTGGTCCCTGGTGTCGCGACGGCCCCCGCAGGCGGACCGGCCGGCCGGTGATGTGCCGTGGCGCTGCCGGCGGAACGGAACTCCCGGAAGTCGGGGGAGTGGGTCCGGAACCCGCATCCTTCGCGGGCTCTAGGGGAAAAATGCGACGCCGGCAGGTCCGCCCGCTGCCCGCTCCGGTACCGCGTTTCCGCGAATCAGCCACCCGGGGACGGGTTCGACAACTGTCGACCATCTTAGCTTCAGTTGTCGTCCGCTGTCTTTTGTCACATTTTTTGCTCGGCAACGGTGCGACGACGGCGACGGAAACGGCCCCGCCGTGGGCGGGGCCGTCGCGTCGCACATTTCAGTTCTGCAGTTCAGTTGCGCCGTTCCACTGCGCGGTTCAGTTGCGTTGCACAGGTCAGTTGGGCAGCCCAGTTGGGCCCGCTACTCCTTGGCGAAGCTGTCCTCGATCCCTTCGCCGGTCTCCAGCAGCTCGGCCTGGGCCTGCTCATGCCGGCCTTCGCGCTGGAGGTCCTCATCGCCCGTCACCTTGCCGGTACCTTCCTTGGCTGCGCCGATGTGGTGGATGACCGTGAGGTGGGCCTTGTCGTCGATTCCCATGATGTTCCCTTCCGATGATTCCTAGGTCATGCGCTGTTGCTGTTCGTCCAACCGGGCCAACGGGCGCGGTCGGGGTCCAGCCACGTAGCCCTGGTGCCACTGGTGATTCGGAGCCGAACCGGAAGTGGATGGCCCGGCAATGGATCGATTCCGAGGACCGGTTCGGCGGCGTCCGTGATTTCCGGGGTCGCTGCCTCGACCGATTGCACGGCAGGCTACTGGGCGGCCAGGCGGGTGGCCCGCAGCACGGCATCGGCGAGGGTCACGGCCTCGCCCTCGGGTCCGATGGCGCTGCGTTGCCGGCTGTCCAGGACCTCGACGTGCCACAGTGGCTCCTCGATCCTGAGCTCCCGGGCAAGGTCTTCGGCGGTGAAGAACTTCTCCGGCGTATGGTGCGCGCCCCACGGAGGCAGCCCGTCGGGGTGATGGCCGACGATCAGCAGCGTCCCGCCGGTCCGGACCGCGGCGGCGGCGAGCTGCAGCGCCTGCTGCCACGGCATCTGGGTGGAATGCAGGAACTGGGCCGTGACGAGGTCGAACAATCGGTCCGGGACCCACGTGGCAAGATCCTGCTGCACCCACTCGATGGTGGCGTCCTGGCCCCTCTCCCGGGCGTGGGCGGCCGCACGCTCCAGGGCGACGGCCGAAACGTCCAGGCCGGTCACAGCCCAGCCGCGGGCAGCGAGCCAAATGGCGTCCGCACCCTCGCCGCACCCCAGATCCAGAGCGTCGCCCGGAGCCAGGTCCGCCACCTCCGCGACGAGTTGCGGATTCGGATCTCCGCTCCACATCTTGGGCCGGCTGCTGTATTTTTCATCCCACATCTGGGCCGCGGTGCCGGGCGCCGCCTGCCCGTCGGCGTCGTGCTCGTGGGTGTGGCGCTGGCTCTGGCTGTGTTTTGTCATGGTTTCCCCTCATCGCGGTATTCCGGCCGGAAGCCTTCCTGGGACACATTCGGCATGACCGCCATGAGTCGGGCCGCAGGGCTCATCCGGTCCCGTCTCTTCTCGCCGCCGTGCCCGCCCACCATGCTCCTCCGGGACGCAATGGTGGTCAATACACGCTCTGGGCTTCCCCTGGAACGCCGCGAGGCGGAGGGACACGCAGAAATCACGCCCCGGAAACGAATCCGAAACCTGTGTCGTGAATGCTGGGCACAAGAAGTTGTACATGGGGGAAGGGCAATGATCATGGACGTTGACGAAGCACGGAAAATCCACAGCTCCGCCGAGTTGAACGTGGGGGACGAGGTCGAGGCCTGGCACAACGGGAAGCTCTTCCATCGGGGCCCGGTAACCCAGACCGTCACCGGCGTGGACCTGTTCTGGATCCTGGACGCGCGCACGGGAACCCGCCGCCTCATCGACGCCGAGGCGCTCGTGATCCTGCGGCCGGCCGGCCCGGGCCCGGCCGCAGGCAAGTCACCGGAAGCGTCACGGCAGCCGGTCCACACAGCCACTCACGCGGCAGCCGGACCGTCTCATATGCCGTTGTTCCAAGCACCCAGCCTGGCGGGCTAGGGGCTGGGCCCGCGGCCGCGGATACGGGACCCGGCCCTGCCAGGTGGTAGAGTACTAGTACTTGATGTGCAGTGATGCCCACTTTGATTCGGTTGACCGGCTTCGGTCCGTCATCCGAATCCCTGCCGGATTCCTTTGGGAACTCCCACGCAGGCAGTGGGATTTTTTCATGTGAGAGGCACATCCTGCGTCGATGAACGCGTTCCATTTGGTCCCGGCGGCCGCTTGCTGAAGTTTGGCAGCAGCCCGGTTGATCACCTGACTTTTCTTCGGCGAACCCTTGAGCCAACCGGCATCGGGGGCCGATATCCACACGGATACCGCCTGAAAGACCTTGAAACACATGACTACATTCGCTGCCCTCGGCACGCCCAAAGCACTTGCCGACACCCTGACCGCCCAGGGGATCGTGGAGCCCTTCCCGATCCAGGTCAAGACACTCCCTGACACCCTTTCCGGACGCGACGTCCTGGGCCGCGGCCGCACCGGCTCCGGCAAGACCATCGCATTCGCCATCCCGCTTGTGGCACGACTCGCCGAGCGGGAAGCCAAGCACTTCCGCAAGCCCGGCCGCCCGATGGGCCTGGTCCTGGCTCCGACCCGCGAGCTGGCCACGCAGATCAACGCGACCATCGAGCCGATGGCCAAGGCCATGGGCCTGACCACCACCGTGATCTACGGCGGCATCTCCCAGGCCCGCCAGGAAAAGGCCCTGCGCGCCGGCGTCGACATTGTCATCGCCTGCCCGGGCCGCCTGGAGGACCTGATCCGCCAGCGCATCCTGACCCTCGAAGCCGTCGAGATCACCGTCCTGGACGAGGCCGACCACATGGCTGACCTTGGCTTCCTCCCGGTGGTCAAGAAGCTCATGGACATGACCCCCACCCAGGGCCAGCGCCTGCTGTTCTCCGCCACCCTGGACAACGGCGTGGATAAGATCGTCCAGCGCTACCTGTCCAACCCGCTGACCCACTCCGTGGACGACCCGCAGGCCGCGGTGACCACCATGGAACACCACGTGCTGGTGGTCAACGACCAGACCGTCAAGAAGCAGCTGATCGTCGAGCTCGCTTCCGGTGCCGGCCGCCGCGTGCTCTTCATGCGCACCAAGCACCACGCCCGCAAGCTGGCCAAGACCCTGACCGACGCCGGCATCCCCGCCGTCGATCTCCACGGCAACCTCTCGCAGAACGCCCGTGACCGCAACCTGGCCGAGTTCTCCTCCGGCGACGTCCGCGTCCTGGTGGCCACCGACGTCGCAGCCCGCGGCGTCCACGTCGACGACGTCGAACTGGTCATCCACGTGGATCCGCCCACAGAGCACAAAGCGTACCTCCACCGCTCAGGCCGTACGGCCCGCGCCGGTTCCGACGGTACTGTGGTCACGCTGACCCTGCCCGAGCAGCAGTCCGACGTCAAGAAGCTGATGAAGGCCGCCGGCGTCGAGGTCAACTTCGAGCGCGTCACCGCCAACTCCCCGCTGGTTGCTGAACTGGTCGGCGAAATGGCCGACAAGATCGATCCGCGTACCCGCGCCGCGCTGCTGGCGGCCAAGGCGGCACAGCACGGCGGCGGTAGCTCCACCGGTGCCAACGCCGAGCGCAAGCGCGCCCGCCGCACCACCCAGGCTGCACCCACCGCGGGTGGCCGTGGTGGACGTGGCGGACGCGGACGCGTCGGAGCCGAGGCCCCCCGCACCGATCTGCCGCGCGCCGAGCGCCGCGCCGTGGCCTATGAAGGCCAGGCTGCTGCCCGCAACGCTGCAGAGCGCGTCGCGGAGAAGAACGAGGACCGGGCCGAGGCCGAGCGCGCCGAGCGCCGGAATGCGCGTGGCCGTGGCCGCACCACCGCCTACGCGCACCACAACGATGTTCCGGCAGCCGGCGGCCGTGCCGCGGCCGGCCGCGGTTCGGACGGACGCGCCGCTGAGGGACGCAGCGACGCCCGGGGCGCTTCGGCTCCCCGCAGCGGAGCACCCCGCACCGGCGGCGCACCCCGCTCCGGCGCATCGGCGGGTGGCCAGCGTAACGGCCGCCCGGCAACCGGCCAGCGTGCAGCTGCCGGCGCCAAGTCCGGCGGAAGCAAAGCCGGAGGCAGCGCGGCTGTCTGGTCCTCCAACACCGGTGGCACCTCGGGCGGATCCTACGCAGGCGGCGGCAACGGCCGCTCCAGCGAAGGCCGTCCGGCCCGCGGGTCCGGCCCGCGCCGCGCGTCGGCTCCGGCCTCGAACGAACGCCGCAGCCGCTAAGGTTTCGCTTGCCCGCTACTCAAAGTAGCTGGTGACGCGCATAATGCCGGGGTCCGTGGGGAGTAGCAGCAGCGCCCGCAGGAGGGGGGAGGGA
>NZ_JBHUBT010000004.1:0-225457 GCF_042788715.1 Arthrobacter sp. NPDC056886 | reverse complement strand
TTCTGTTTGCGCCCCCCCGAACAACTATGTTGGTGGTCCCCCGTATAGGGCGGGTCGGGGGGTTTACCCCCCCCGCCCCCGGCATTATGCGCAGCGCAATCCGCGAAGTGCAGCGCCAGCTACCAGCCGCGGGCGCGCCACTCTTCCAGGTGCGGGCGTTCCGCACCGAGGGTGGTGGGCTTGCCGTGGCCCGGGTGCACCACGGTGTCATCCGGATACACATCGAACAGCCGCTCGCTGACATCGGTGATCAGCTGGGCAAACCGCGCCGGATCCTTCTGCGTGTTGCCTACCCCTCCTGGGAACAGCGAATCGCCGGAAAAGATGTGTGCCGGCCCCGCGGGGTCCTGGTACACGAGGGCGATCGAACCCGGAGTATGGCCGCGCAGATGCACTGCCGTCACGTCGAAGCCGTCGAAGTTGCCGACGTCCCCGTGATCCAGCAGCACATCCACCGGCACCGGAAGCTCCGGGGCATCCTCTGTCCCGGCCGCGGTTTTCACACCCGTGGCTTCCACCAGGCCCGGCAGCGCCCGGACGTGGTCCCAGTGCTGGTGGGTGGTGGCAATCAGCGCCAGCTTCGGCGTCGCGGAAGTATCCGCGGCGGCGTCCGCGAGCAGCCCCTGGATGGCGGCCAGATCATCGGCCGCATCGATCAGGAGCTGCGCGCCGGACGCCTTGGCCGTGAGCAGGTAAACATTGTTGTCCATCTCGCTGACCGAAATCCGGCGGATGGTGATGTCACGTAACGAGTGAATGAGCGAGTCCATGGGCTTCAGTCTACGGAGGCGCTATTCACGGCCCTGGGACACCCAGTTGGGGTCCGCAGAACGGGAGCCGACGACGGCGTCCGCGGCGGCGTCGAGGGTCTTCAGTTGCGCTGCGGTGAAGTCGAGCGCCAGGGCGCCCAGGTTTTCGTCGATCCGGTCCGCCTTGCGCGTGCCGGGGATGGGGACCACAGGCAGCCCCAGCCTCCGGCCCTGCGCGAGCAGCCAGGCCAGCGCCACCTGGGCGGGAGATGCAGCCCGCCCGGCAACGCTCAGTTCAGCGGCGACCGCCCGCACGGCGGCCACCACACTCTGGTTGGCGTCCGCAGCGTCCGCGGCGAAGCGCGGGATGTTGCGGCGGAAGTCGTTGCTGCCCAGCGTGGAGGCGTCCACGGTGCCGGTGAGGAATCCCCGGCCCAGCGGCGAATAGGGCACAAAACCCACCCCGAGTTCGGCGGCGGCAGGAACCACGTTGCGTTCCACGTCGCGGCTCCAGATGGACCATTCGCTCTGAACCGCGGCGATCGGATGGATGCTGCTGGCCTCGCGCAGCTCCTCGGCCGTCACCTCTGACAGGCCCAGGTGCCGCACCTTGCCGGCCTGCACCAGCCCCGCCATGGCCTCCACGGTTTCCACTATCGGAACGCGGAGGTCACGGCGGTGCATGTAATACAGGTCGATCGAGTCGGTACCCAGCCGTTGCAGGCTGCGGTCCACCGCCTGTTTCACGTAGGCGGCGTCGCCGCGGATGTCCGTATAGCCAGCCGAGGGGGTGCCCACGAGGCCGAACTTGGTGGCCAGCTGGACTTCGCCGCGGCGTTCCTTGAGCAGCCGGGCAATCAGCTCTTCGTTGCTGCCGCCGCCGTAGATGTCCGCCGTGTCGATGAAGCTGACGCCGGCATCCACCGCGTGATGCAGGGTCCGCAGGGCCTCGGCCGGGTCCACCTCGCCGTACACAGGGGTCAAGGCCACGCCGCCAAACCCCAGGGGGCTGACCGTGAGGCCGTCGCCGAGCCGGACTGTTGCTGCGTTCACTGTTGTAGCCACGGGGGTCTCCATTCGCTGTTTCTAGCCCCAACCTCAGCCCGCGCCCGGGTATTCCGACGCTCCTGCCCGGTTGCTTCTCGCTACCGGGCCCCAGCCACGGCGTGTCGGCCCAGATTAGCGGCCCGGGGGCGGACTAACTGGGCGGGAGCGTCGGGGACGCCCCGGATTTCCCGGCCGGCAGGAGCTTCAGGCCCGCTGCGCAGCCGACGATCCCCGCGATGAAGATCAGTTTGAGCGGGCTGGCCGGTTCGACGCCGGTGGCCATCGCCCAGCCGACCGTCAGTGCGGCGCCGATCCCCACCCAGACGGCGTAGGCCGTGCCGAGCGGAATCCGTTTCACGGCCATGCCCAGCCCCACCATGCTGAGGGTTGCCGTCACGGCGAACACGAGGGTGGGCAGCGGCCGGGTGAAGCCGTCGGAGAGGCCCAGGGCCGTGGCCCAGACCGCCTCCAGCACGGCGGAGGCGAGCAAGATGAGCCAGGCCAGCGTGGCTGCCGGCGCCTTGCTTGTCGTTTTCAGTGTGCGGTTCGCGGCCATGGTTATGCCACCAGCTTCAGGCCGACGACGCTCGCGGCAATCCCGCCGAGCAGCAGGATCCGCGCTGCCGTCGCGCGCTCAACTTTGGCGATCATCGCGTAGCCGGACGTCAGGACGACGCCGACCCCCACCCACACGGCGTAGGCCGTTCCGGTGGGGATGGATTGCATGGCGACGGCGAGGCCCCCGGTGCTGGCGAGGACCGAAACGAGGAAAACGAATGCCGGGACCAGCCGGCGGCGGCCGGTGGCTTGGGCGGTCCGGTGTAGGGCGGCGGCCCAGACGGCCTCCAGCGCCCCGAAGAGAATGAGTATTAACCACGACATGACAGCTCCTGTGGCCAGTCTTGTCGCGTGCCGGGTACTGAACCGTCGTCCGGAGGCCCGCAAGTGGGGGCCTTGGCCTCCAATTCTAGCAAAGCCGCGTCACAGCCGGCCTGGCTCAGCTCACAGCCCTGCTGCGTTGCTCCAGACCGTGAAGGTACGCCCCACGGGGTAGTGCGCGCACGGTTCGTCCGGCGAGATCAGGTCTCCGGCGTCGATATCGGGCGCCGCCGAGACCACGGCGCGGCCGTCGGCGTTGGCCAGGGTGGCCCGGCCGCCGATCCGCCGCAGGGCCGGCATGGCCCCGCGTTCCAGGCGCTGAACCGTGACGTCGATGCCCACGATTCCCGCCACCGGGGCGTCCGGGCGGGTGAACACCGGGTGCGTGAAGGTCAGGACGTACTCGTCGGTGCAGAGGAAATCCACGTAGGGCCCGGTGACATGGGCCTGGCCCGTTTCCACGGGGATCCGGAACCACTCGGCCTTGACGTAGCGGCTGATGGAGTTGGGGCTGAAGTTGGCCAGCGCGTCGACGTGTTCCAGGTCCGGGCCCTGCCACCAGGCGATATAGCTGCGCTCGGGCCCGAGCAGCCCGGCGTTGGCGATGAACCCAGCTCCGGCCGCGTAACCGCCGGGCAATTGCACCAGTTCCTCGACCACCGGCCGGATGAGCTTGTCCACGGCCGTGCCGGTGACTTTCCCGGACATGGCGGCAAGGGCCGCGCCGGCGTCGGCAGCCCAGGCCGCCAGGCGGTGCTCGATGCCTGCGATGGTGGCGTCGAGGTCGGCGGCAGCCCGCTCGGCAGGGCCGGGTCCGGCGGGTGTCGTGGAGGAGTCTGCGGAGGGACCAGCGGACGGGCCTGCAGAAGTGCCTGCGGAGTGGCCTGCGGTGGAGGTGGTTTCGGACACGGTTGCTGCCTTAGCTCGAAGCTGCCGGGACATTTGCGGTCAAAGTTGGAGGGTCAAGATTGGTCGATGAAGATCGTGGCTTAAACGTTCGGGTGCGGTCAATAGCGTTTGGCCTGCTCGGTCAGCAGCCAGTCGGTGGTGGCGGAGATCAGGTCCTTGACCCCGGATTCGGCGGCTCCTGGATCGTGGGCTTCGATGGCGGCTGCCACGTCCTCGAGGATCACGGCGGTGCGCCCGCGGTAGCCGGCGTCGGCGCAGGGCAGCAGCGTGAGGGTGCCAAGATCCGCCTGTAATCGGATGAGCTCCCGGGCCAGCCGGGCGGAGCGGGCAATGGCCGCGACTTCCAGCAGGAACTCCGAGAGGGCCAGGCGCCAGCTCGCGGAGTCGTCGTTGGCTGAGGGGATGAACGAGCGCAGGGTGGCGATGTCGGCGGCGTCGGAGCGCCGGGCCGCCACCCCCGCGCAGGCCGCGGCGATCGCCTGGTAGTGCAGCGCGAGGTCCCTGATCTGCAGCCGGCTCAACTCCTGCAGCTGCGCCAGTGCCCGTTCCCGGGAGGGCAGCACGTTGTCGGCGATGAAGCTTCCGCCGCTCCGGCCGCGTGCGGTCCGGATGATTCCCGAGGCACGCAGCTGGGAAAGGGCCTCCCGCGCCGTTACTGCGGACACTCCGAGGGCCGCGGCCAGCTCCGTTTCGTTCGGTAGCCGCTGGCCGCTGGTCAGCAGCCCGGTCTCCACCGCCTGCTCGATCCGGCCGCACACTTCATCCACGAGCCCGCGTGATTTGATCGGCGTGAACACCGCCGCGAGGCTCCGGGAGGCGCCATTCGGCGACAACAACATCCGGGCCTCCCTTCCCTCCGGCCGTTCCGGCCGTTCCGGCGTTACCTTCCGGGGCATCCATACAGCTTCCGCAGGCGGCGCCGCCGTGCGTCGCCCGGGCTGATGTCATCCTAATCCGGGCTTTGCCGGAGGGTCTATACATAAAACCTATGAAGTAATAGCATTTGGCCCAGCAGCCCTGTGTGGACTGGATCACATTCCGCTGCGTGGCTCTCTCGTGGACGATCCGGCAACGGAGTAAGGCGCACCCCATGACCGAAACACTGGCCGCCGGCACCTCGACCGGAACCGAGGAGATTCCGGCGATCCGCCTACGCAAGCTCACCAAGGTCTTCGGGGATACCGTCGCGGTAGATGGCGTGGACCTGGACATCCGCCACGGAGAGTTCTTCTCCATGCTTGGCCCGTCCGGCTCCGGCAAGACCACGGTCCTGCGGTTGATCGCCGGCTTCGAACTGCCGACGTCCGGAAGCATCGAACTCGAGGGCAAGGACGTCACGGCAATGGCGCCCTTCCAGCGGGACGTCAACACCGTCTTTCAGGACTACGCACTGTTCCCGCACATGTCCCTCGTGGACAACGTCGCCTACGGGCTCCGGGTGCGCGGCATGGCCGGGAACAAGCGGCGGGAGCGGGCCAGGGAGGCCCTGGACCGCGTCCAGCTCGGAAAATTCCTCGGCCGCAAACCCGCCCAGCTCTCCGGCGGCCAGCGGCAGCGGGTGGCCCTGGCCCGGGCACTGGTGGTCGAGCCGAAGGTCCTCCTGCTGGATGAGCCGCTCGGTGCCTTGGACCTCAAGCTCCGGCAGCAGATGCAGGTGGAACTCAAGGAATTGCAGCGCTCGCTGGGCATCACCTTCATCTTCGTCACCCACGACCAGGAGGAGGCCCTGACCATGAGTGACAGGATCGGTGTCTTCAACAACGGCAGCATCGAACAGATCGGTACCGCGCACGAAATCTACGAGCGCCCCGGCGGCATCTTCGTGGCCAACTTCGTCGGCACCTCCAACATTTTCGACGCCGCCCAAGCCCAAGCGCTCTATGGCCGGCCAGAGCCCCTGTGCATCCGTCCCGAGCGGCTGCGTGTCGCCTGGACCGGGGAACCGGAGCGGCGTTCCGGCACCACGTCCCGGCCCGGGACGGTGACGTCGTTCGTCTATGTCGGGCACGCCACCCAGGTGCGGGTGCAGCTCGACGGCGGGCCCGCCGTCGTCGCGCTGGTGCCGGAAAAGCTGCCCGGCGGCGATGCGGAACTGGTGAACCAGCCCGTCACGGTCAGCTGGGACGACGACGTCGTCGTTTGGCTTCCGGGCCGCGGCACCTGACGCCGGGCGGACTTCCCGCTCCAGAGATTTTCTCCACATCGAAAAGGTAAGGATCATGGCACCAAAAACTAAGGCCGCCCTCGTTGTCGGGGTGGTTGCGGCGGCAGCCCTCGCGCTGTCAGCCTGCGGAACCAGCGGCGGATCGGGTACTGCGCCGTCGGCGCAGCCGGTCAAGACCGAGATCGGCGCCGGTGAAGGCCAGGTGTCCATCCTCGGATGGCCCGGCTATGTCGAGGACGGCAGCAACGACCCTGCGGCCGACTGGGTGCATCCGTTCGAACAAGAGACCGGCTGCAAGGTCAGCTTCAAGCCGTTCGGCACTTCGGACGAGGCCGTAACGCTGATGCGCACCGGACAGTACGACGTCGTCTCGGCCTCCGGGGATGCTTCGCTGCGGTTGGTCGCCGGCAAAGATGTGCAACCGGTCAACATGAGCCTCCTGAAGAACTATTCGGACATCTATCCGTTCCTGAAGGACAAGGCCTGGAACACCGTCAACGGCGTCAACTACGGAATGCCCCACGGCTGGGGCGCCAACCTGCTGATGTACTCCACGGACAAGGTCACCCCGGCGCCCGCCTCCTGGAGCGCGGTGTTTGACGACGCCGCCAAGCACACCGGCAAGGTGACAGCCTACGATTCGCCCATCTACATCGCGGATGCCGCCATGTACCTCATGGCCCATAAGCCGGAGCTGGGCATCAAGAACCCCTATGCCCTCGACAAGGACCAACTGGCCGCCGCCGTCGACCTGCTCAAGCAGCAGCGAACGCACATCGGCGAGTACTGGAGCGACGTCGTCAAGGAGGTCCAGGCGTTTACGTCCGGGAACACCGTGGTTGGCACCACCTGGCAGGTGGGGGCCAACATCGCGACAGGCGAGGGCGCCAAGGTTGCAACCCTTCTCCCCGAAGAGGGTGCCACCGGCTGGTCGGACACCTGGATGATCGGATCCAAGACCAAAAACCCGAACTGCGCCTACAAGTGGCTCGACTACATCGCCAGCCCCAAGGCGAACGCCCAGGTGGCGGAGTACTTTGGCGAATCCCCGGCCAACGCCAAATCCTGCGAGCTGACCAAGGATCCCAAGCACTGCGAGACCTACCACTCCGGTGATACGGCCTACGCCGAAAAGATCTGGTACTGGACCACCCCGGTGGCGGAGTGCCTCGATGGCCGCACGGACGTCAAGTGCACCGACTATTCGGAATGGACCAAGGCCTGGACGGAAATCAAGGGCTGATTCAGGCACTGCCGAACCCAAGCCGCAAGAACAAGCCGGCCCCGCGGCCGGCAGAGACTAAGGCGAGATGGCACAACAGATACAACAGTTGCCGCCCGGCCCACCCCGTGATGCCGGGGCTGTGCCCAGGGCGAAAACCAACGCCTTCTCGGCGTTGCTTCACCGATCACCCCGGCTAAGGCTTGCCGCGCTGCTCACGGCCCCGGCGGGCTGGCTGGTGCTTGTGTACATCGCCGCCCTGGCGGCACTGCTGATCACCGCGTTCTGGACCGTGGACACCTTCACGGGAGAGGTCTCCACGGTCTGGACCACGGAGAACATCGTCACGGTCCTGACCGACCCGGTGTATCAGCGGATCACGCTGCGGACATTGTGGATCGCGGTGGCGGTCACCGTGATCGACATGATCCTCGCCCTGCCCATCGCGTTCTTCATCGCCAAGGTGGCCAGCGCCCGCTGGGAGAAATTGCTCGTGGTGGCCGTGCTGATGCCGCTGTGGGCCAGCTACCTCGTCAAGGCCTACGCCTGGCGGAATGTCCTGGCCGAGGGCGGGCTGCTGGAGTGGCTGGGGGCTCCGATCGGCCTCTCGTCCCCGGGCTACGGCGAGACCGCCGTCATCCTGACCCTGTCCTACATCTGGCTGCCGTACATGATCCTGCCGATCTACGCGGGCTTTGACCGGGTGCCCGACTCCCTGCTGGAAGCCTCCGGGGACCTGGGCGCGAAACCGCTGACCACCATGCGCCTGGTCATGCTTCCGCTGCTGGTCCCGTCCATCATTGCGGGCACCATCTTTACGTTCTCCCTATCCCTGGGCGACTACATCACCGCGCAGATCGTTGGCGGGACCACGCAGATGTTGGGCACCGTGGTCTACGCAAACGTCGGAGCCGCGAACAACCTGCCCTTTGCCGCCGCGGTGTCGCTGGTTCCTATCGCCATCATCATGTTCTACCTCTTCATCGTCCGCCGCACCGGCGCCCTGAATAACCTGTAGCGAAAGGCGCATCATGAGGCTTTCCCGTAGCGCCAAGGTGGTCCTGGGCGTCGTTACCGCGCTGGTGCTGTTGTTCATCTACACCCCGCTAATGCTCGTGGTGGTGAACTCATTCAACGCGGACCGGACGTTCGGCTGGCCGCCCAAGGGTTTCACCTTGGAATGGTGGGGCAAGGCTTTTGACTCTCCCGGCGTCCGGGAGGCTGTCCTGTCCTCGCTGTGGGTGGCGGTGGTCGCGACCGTCATCTCGCTGCTGCTAGGGACGCTGCTGGCACTGTCATTGCAGCGCTATGAGTTCTTTGGCCGCGACGTCATCAACCTGCTGGTGATCTTGCCGATCGCGCTGCCCGGAGTTGTCACAGGCATTGCCCTGAACAACATGTTCACCACCATCATGGGCGTTTCGCTGAGCCTGTGGACGGTGGTGATCGCCCATGCGACGTTCTGCATGGTGACCGTATTCAACAACGTCATAGCGCGGCTCCGCCGAATGAGCCCCGGACTGGAGGAAGCCTCCTCCGATCTCGGCGCGGGTGTCTTCACCACTTTCAATCTGGTGACGTTCCCGCAACTGCGCTCTGCCCTGCTGGCCGGCGGCCTCCTGGCCTTCGCGCTCAGCTTCGACGAGATCATCGTCACCACGTTCACGATCGGGGCCGGTGAAACCACGCTGCCGATCTGGATCCTGCAGAACCTCTTCCGTCCGAACCAGGCGCCCGTAGTCAACGTCGTGGCCGTCGTGCTGATCGTGGTCTCGATCGTTCCGATCTGGCTCGCGCAGAAGCTGTCCGGGGACTCCGTGCGTGTCAGCGGCGCCCGTCTGAAGGCGGCCGAGAGCTAATCAGTACCGGGTTCCGTAGGATCGATGGAGACGACCGCCAAGAATCCGCGCCCCACGATTTCCGGCGTCCCGGTGTCAGCGCCGACGACGGCGTCATAGCGGTTCAGCTCGACGCGCTCCGGCTCCGAGGTGACTGTGGGCGTGCCGACAGGGCTGCCGGCGTCGGGCGCGGCATCGCCCGCAGTGCCGGGGCTGACGGTCCCCTGGCCGTGCAGGAGGATGCCGAACTGGCCCCCGAACACCGGATGGGCGCGCTTCTTGGACAGCTCAATGATGGACGTGTAGCCCTTGAAGGCGCCGTTGCGGGTGATGACGTTCAGGTCCCGGATGTCGCCGGTGGGCAGCGCCCCCGCCGCGGCGGCGTCGCCGGAGAACCGGAACGGCCGGTACTTCTCGAGCGGGTGCTCGGCGCCGTCCACGCTCAGGAGCAACAACTCCCCGTCAATCACCGTCAGCACACGGTCCATCCCTGCGAAGGCAGAGAAGGGGCCGGCCTTGGATACCTCGGCAATGCTGATGCGCCAGTCCCATGAGTCCTGCGCTGTTTTTTGCAGGGCGGTCTGCAGGGCGGTCTGCCCGGATGGGGTCCGGGGATGGCGGGCCACTTCGCGGGTCACCCCGCCGCCGTTGCGCCAAGGGTGGGCTTTGAGCTCGGCATAGCGGATGATCTCCATGGCACCAGCCTATCGGCCGGTCCTGGGCCACTTGCCGCCTGCCCGGGTGCGATGCCGGCGCTTCTGCCGATGCCGGGGTTTCTGCCGATGCCGGCGCTTCTGCCGATGCCGGCGCTTCTGCCGATGCCGACGCAAAGTCGGCGGCGGCGGTCCTGTCTTGCTAACGTCAGAGGCAGGAAACGTGCAAGAGGAGCCCGAATGTTTGTCAAAGTGTGCGGCCTTAGCACCCCGGACGCGGTCCGCGTCGCGGCCGATGCCGGCGCCGACGCCGTCGGCTTCGTCCTGACCCGTAGTCCCCGGGAGGTCACCCCGGAACAGGTCAGGAAGCTTCTCACCCACGTCCCGAGAGGGTTGCCCGCGGTGGGGGTGTTCCGGCACGAACCGGCCGCCGACGCCGTCGCCGTCGCCCGTGCGGCGGGCCTGGTCTGGGTCCAGCTCCACGGGAACCGCTCACCGGCGGACGTCCGCACTGTGCACGACGCCGGGATGAAGCTGATCCGGGCCGTCACCATGGCCGCCGCCGCGGACGCCTTCGACAACTGGGGTGAAGAGCTGCTCCTAATCGACGCCGCTGTCCCCGGCTCCGGCGAAGCCTGGGACTACGGCTCCGTCCGGGCCAAGGCCCTGGCTGGACGCAAGTGGTTGCTCGCCGGCGGCCTGGATCCCGCCAACGTGGCCCGGGCAGCGGCCGAGGCCGGGGCGTGGGGCGTCGATGTGTCTTCCGGGGTCGAGTCCTCGCGAGGCATCAAGGACCTTGCCAAGATTGGGGACTTCGTGAGGGCGGCCAAGGAGCCGGAATGAGGCCGGGCCGCTAGCGGGCTATCGGAGGGAGCTAGGAGCGTTTGATGATGACATCATCGATGTATTCGTCGCCCTTTTGCCGGTTGTGCTCGGCCCCGAGCTGAACTTTGCTCAGGCTGCTCCCCAGCATTTTGACACTCGTGCTGCTGTATCGCTGCACGCCGTCGAACCATACCTGGATTGTTGACGCGCTGCCGTTGGCGGTCACCCGCATGCTGACGTGGTGCCACGCGTTCAGGGAGATGCTCCCTGAGATCAGTTTCGTGTAGACAAAGGTGCCGCTTGGTGAGGTGACCCGGAGCCACAGCTGCCCGTTGCTGTTGTAGCGGTAGATGTCCGCGACGCGGGTGGAGCCGGAGAAGAAGCGGAAGTACGGTACGTCATTGCCGGATACGCCGGCCACGGTGATATTGAACCAGCCGTCTGCGTACGAGGTCTTGGTCCCCGAGCTGAACGCCGGGGAGGAAAGGTTTGCGAGCGAACCGGAATCCGTGGTCACATGCAGCTTGGCTGAATGCGTCCCGGTCTTGGCCCGCGAACTGGACATTGTGGCAGTGCCGGTGCCCGACACTTTCGGGGTGAGGCCGCAAAAGCTGCCCGATTCAAAACTTGTGGCCAGCACGACGGACCCAGAAAAGGAGTTTGTCGGTGCGGGGCTGCACGTTGCGGCCGTAGCAACCTGGGCGGAACCGAAGACAAGGGAACCGGCTACAAATAATCCGAGCGTCCCAACCATGCTGAGTGTTCTAAGTGTTCTCATTGCAGATACTTTCCGTGATTGGTTCGACTTGATGAGGTGCGCTTGAGCCGCGCCGGGCGGGCGGCTTCTGTCATGCCAACTGCGCCAGATGCACTAACTGCACAACCGCCGCGACGCCGACTATGGCCAGAAGGGCTGCCGTGGTGATCACCACGGGGCGCGGCAGTGCCTTGCCCGGATTCAACACGCGGAGGACATCGCAGCTCACGAGTGCTGTCACTGTGGCCAGTCCTGTCAGGAAGATGATCATTTCGCACGCACCAGGGCACGCTGTGGCCTCTTGAGCTCAAGGCCCAGGAAAGCGAGGGTCATTATCGACAGGACGCATACGCCCGCCGGCGGTGACCAGAGCCGTGCATAGATCATCGCCGTCGCCACGAGGGTGGACATCGTGAGGCTGAAGGCAATTGCGATGGCGATGATGAGGGGGAGCGCGCCCGCGGCCGTGCCCGAGCGCGTGGGGCCGAAGCGGAGGAGCAGCACCAGCGCTGTTCCAGGCCCGGCCAGCATCAGCAGGCCGATCACCGCCAGGCGCAGGCCCTCAGGGCCGACAAACGAGAGCGGTATGGCGGCTAGGGCGACGGCTGCCGTCGCATAGCTCACGTAGCTGCGTTCAGTTGCCATTGGGAACTCCTTCGATGTGAAAAATCACGCCGCCCGCGTTTTCATAAACCTTCGTCCAGCCCGGACTGGTGGCGCAGGTGGCGGTAAAACGTTGAAGATCGCCGGTGGGTGTCGAACCGCGGAGTTCGGCCGCCTCCCGCTGGCTTTCGGTAACGATGAGGTACGCGCCCGCTTTATGGGCGATCTGGTTGGCCGCGTCACAGCTGAGCGGCGCGGCGTTGGGAATGGGCTCGGCAGCAACGAGCGCCCGGTAGTCATAGTCCGCGTAGTGCTGGTATCTCCACGGGGTATTGCGAACTGCCTCAATGAGGACAGCGCCGGTGGGCGCAGTCGAATAGAGGCGGTTCACTAAGGCGATTTCGTCGTCGTTGAAGCTCTCCATGCCGTCGTTTCCGTAGCGGGAAACCACCGTAGCCGTGGCCAGTACCGCGCCCATCAGCAGCAGCGCCAGGGCCCGGCGCAGGCTCAGCCCGGCAGTACTCTCTGACATCACTGGCAGCACCGCCAGGCACACAGCAAACGGAAGGCTAAAGAGATACAGGCGCAGAAGCAGTTCGCCGCCATATGGCTGGAGCGGAATCAGGACCAGCGGCGCAAGCGCCGCGGCCGCGGCCGCCAACCACGGTGCCTTCCGCCGGTAGCCAACGATGGCGCCGGCAACGGCAAGAATCCAGACCAGCGCGACCTCGGCGATGCGCGTGTAGACCACCAACACGTGGGCATCGCTGCCTGAGACCCTTGTGCTCAGCGCGCCGAGGCTGTTCGCGCCAATGTCACCGAAAGAGCCGAGCAGTTGGCCAAAGTGCCCAGACAAGAAGGTTGAAGCCGCAAAGATCAGCCAGCCGACCGGCAGGACCACGGCCAGGACAGGCAAGAAGCGCAGCCGGAGATGGCCGGTCAGAAGCAGCGCGGCCAGGATGGGGATCGCTGCGAAGGGGCTGAGCTGATGGGAAGCCGTCATGGCAAGCAGGATCAGCCCGCAGACCACCACAAGCACCGCCGTGTCCGTCCGGCGTGGCTCCACGGCGCCGTATCCGGGCACCGCGCTGTCAAGCTTGCCGACACTGCGGGCAAGCCACCGGGAGAACCCGGTGCGCTCCGTGGGCCAAGCCCAGCCGGCAAAGACGCTGAGCAGGCAGGCAACCAGGGTGAGGAGGAGGACGAACGAATGCGCCTGCGGCGAGAGATAGTCCTGTCCGATCCAGCTGGCCACGTAGAAGATCCAGACAGCCGCCCACGCCTGGCGCGGATTCGCCGTCAACCGCCTCGCCAGGGCCAGCAACGGTGCGAGCAAGAGGAAGTTGATCCCCACCGGCGCCCAGGTCGCGATGCCGAAAAGGTCCTTGGCGCCTGTCGCCCCGGAGAGCATTCCCAGCATGCTGAAGAATCCGGGCCAGTCGAAGTACGCGTCCAGGGTCGGGTCGAGCTGGCCCGATTGGCCCATGGTGTCGGCAATGCCCAGATGGCGGAAGCTGGCCTCGAGCCGGGGCAGGCCATGGATGATGGGGTCAGCTCCAGCAAGGAGAACCACTGTCACCAGAAGCTGCCAGGTCAGGAGGGCCGGAACAAGGCGGCGGAGGCTCAACGAGGCGACAAATCCTGTCAGGCTGAGCCCGAGCGCCACGAAATAGGCAGGCGGGAGGACGCCAATAAGTCCGGCCCCGCCGATCCGAAGAGGATCGACCTGGGTCATGCTCCAAACGCCGAGGGCGAGGGCGGCCGCGGCCGTCGCGGCCAAGACGCCGATGTGCCACGACGGGGTCAGCCCCAGGTTGCGGTGGGTGGGCGGCTTGGCACCGCCGACGTGCGCATGCGCTTCATGCCGGTGCGCGGTGTGCACGGGGCTTGTTGCCGTTTCGTGTGTCATCATTTCCTCGATTCAACTCGGCTGGTGGCGCGCTGAAGGAATCTCGCCTGCGGCTGGGGCGGGGTTCGCTCGGGTCAGGGTGATCAGACGCCAAGCAGCAATCAGCGAAGCCGTCGCCTGGGCAAGGGCCCAGAGGACGGAGACGCCGGTGAGACCATATTGCTGGGCCACGGCCGCTGCGGGGGCCACGATCAGGATGGCGGCCAAGGTGGCGACTACCGTGGATTCGAAAAGCCGCCCGTGGGCCCGGCACAGCCCGTAGTAGACCTGGGTCACACAACTCAAGAGCAGTGCCGGAACGAGTACAGGAAGAAGGACCCACGCGGATGCGTACTGCGAGCCGAGGAACCCCAAAAGCAATGGCCCGGCCAGCATCAATATCAACCCGGCCACGAGAGTCAACAGGAAGCTGGCCCGCAGGGCGGAGCCGAGGAGTCCCGGCCGCGCCCGCTTTCCCGCGAGGGCCGTTTGCAGCGTAAAACCGGCGGACTGCGGCACGAAGAACACCGCCGAGGCCATCATCCACACCACGAACCAGGCGGCAGTCGGGGCGGGCCCCAGAGTTGCTGCAACGATGAGCGGAAGCAGGTAGCCGGGCGCGCGGTCGGCGAGCATGAGGACGTGGTTGGGAAGCCCGGGCTTCAGGAGTTTTAGGGCCGGACGCGGCCGGAGGCCATGCTTCCAATCGGGGGAGACCTGGGCCCGGGCAAGCTGGCGCAGTCCCACGAGGACGCTGGCCAGCGCGCCGGCGGCCACTGCGGCCACAATCACCGCCAGGTCACGGAGTCCGACGGCGAACGCGGCGGCCAGGAAGGCGAGCTGCACGAGGCTCTGCACGAGGCTTCTGACCAGCGTTCGGTCCGCCCGCTCCTGGGCCACGCCCACGTAGTCAAGCTGGTAGGCGCTGGCGGCGAGGAGCGACGTGGACAGGAAAAGGACTGTGACCAGCGGGATCCAGGCCTCGCCCACACCTGTGCCGAGCCAACTTGTGACGATCACCAACAGGCCCGCGCCCAGCAGGGCGAAGGTCGCGACAGCAAGCAGGCTGGCGGCGATGAGCCGCCGGCCGCCGTCATTTTCCGCGGGAAGCAGGGTCAGCGTGGCCGGCCCGACACCGAGCATCCCCAGCTGCACGGTCAGGAGGGCGGCCGACACCACCGCGGAGCCGAGCCCCAATTGCTCCGGCGGGAGCACGAGGGCCGCAAGCGCCCAGAACAGGAAGCCCGTCACCATAGGGGCGATCCTCGCAGCGGCCAGCCAGGCCGCGTTCCCTCCGACCGAGATGGGCTTGTGGGCCGGCCGCAGTAGCTCGCCGGCCATGGCGCGGTAGTTGTAAAGCAGGAAGCCCATCCAATACGGCAGGAAGCGGGGTGCGCGGACCAGGGACAGGCCCACGCCCCGGACGGTGGCCAGTAGGGGCAGCATCACCAGCCAGCCGGCACGGCCCGTGTGCTTGCGGACGGTGCGGGCCATTCCGGCCCCGTCCTGGAGCCACTGGTCGCGGGCGTAATCGAACGTGTCGTCGAACCTGTGCCTGACCACTACCGAGTCGGAGACGCCGAGCCGGTACCCTGCCTGCTCCAGCCGGATCCTGAGCTCCACATCTTCCCCGGAGCGGAAGTCGTCGTCGAACCCGACGTCGAGCAGCACGTCGCGACGCATCAGCGTGGCACTGACGCCGAACCATTTCCGCACCCGGCTGTGGTTGTGGTGCCACGCCAGAGCGGCGCCCCAGTACCCGGGTCCGTCGGCTTCGCTGGCCAGCCCGAATTGCAGGCCGTCGTAACCGCCGGCTTCGAATTCGGTCAGTAGCCGGGGCAGGCTCCTCGACGGAAGGACGACGTCGGCGTCGATCAGGGCGACTACCTCGCCGGTGGCACTCCGGGCGCCGAGCATTCGTGCGGCCGGCAGGCCGCGTCCCTCATCGGAGATAACGGTTGCCCCGCAGTCCCGGGCGATCGCTGCGGTGTCATCCGTGGAGCAGCCATCCACCACGATCATTTCGTGCGGGTGCTGGCTGCGGATCGACTCCAGGCACTCGCCCAGCCAGGCTGCGGCATTCCGCGCTGGAACGACAACCGACACCCTCAGATCGCTCACGTGGCCTCGCCTCACTCATCCAGTTTTGAACGAACCAGATTCGCAATGAAGTCAGAGGCCTGGTCCGCTGACCAGGCGGCGGGCAGCCGGAGCAGCCAGCAGGGAACATCTTCCAGAGCCCGGCGCACCACGGCCGCCTTCTGGCCGAAATGCTCCTCCAAGGGGACGAGGCTGGTGGCGCCGAGGGCCTCGACGAGCCGCCGCGACACCATGGGCAGTTCCGAATGGAAGTTGCCGACGATCCGTGACGTCATCCACTCCGCGCTTCGTGCCTCCAGCCGTGCGTCCGCGCCGTCGAAGCGCTCTAGGAAGATGGCCAGCTGTGCCGGCGCCGCAGACGAAATCCGCTGCGCGCCGAAGACATGCTCTGGCTGGACCATGCGGTGTTCGGGGGACCAGCGCCGGGTGAAGGCCGCTGTTTTCGGGTACCGGACAATGACCGGATGGACCGCCGTGGCCAGATGGGCGACGGGCGTCGTCAGCCATCCGGGGGCCAGGGGCTTGCGCGTGCCGCGGAACATGTCAGGGTAGATGGCGCGGTGGTGGGGTTTGATAAACATCGGCTTGGCGTAGCCCATGAGCATTCCGCCGGCGCCCATGAATGCCCAGTCGTCTGCCATGAACCGAACGTCGCGCATGGCCACCAGCTTCGCCACCGTGCTGGTCTTTCCTACTCCTCCCCAGGCTGGCAGGAGTACCCCGGAGCCGCGGAAGTCCACCACCGCGGCATGGATCATCGCCGCATCCTCCTCGACGCACAACCGGTCCAGCAACGGAATCACGGAAGTCAGGAGCTCGCCGGCGCCTTCGATCCGGTACCCGTCCTTCGTCGCGATAATCTGGACGCGGTCCGCCGGAATATAGAGGGACTCCCCGGTGAACCGGTAGGCATCCTCCGCGTGCGACTGGCTGGAGATCGGTGTTATTTTGGCGCCGATGGTGATCCGCCGTGGCGCTGCGGAGTCCCCAAGGAACGGGGCGAGCATGTCCCTTAGCTGCGGTTCGCCTGGCGTGCCGGCCTCGACCTCGATGCCCACGATCCCGTGGACATCGAAGGAGGCTCCGGCAGAGGCGCCGATCGGCTGTTTCACGTCGCGTTCAGGTTGGCTCATGATCCAGGCTTTCTCGGGTCGGGTTCCTGCGGTCAGGTGGTTCCGGATGCAGGGGCTGCGCTGGGCGTTTCACAGGGCGGTGTACAGGCACCCAAGCTGCGCGGTTCACTGGACTTCCCTCCATGGCTCTTCCGTCGACTCCCCGGCCGCTTTCAGCGGTGTGGCCGCGGTAGGCAGGCGGCGGCCGCGTACATAGCCGGTCGCGGTGGCCGCGAGCACGGCCACGATGGTTGCCGCCCGGCCGAGCCCGGCGCGGTCCCCGCCGCCGAGCCAGCCGCGGATTCCGGCATACACTGCACGTGGCAGGACCTGCCGGACGTACCGGCGTTCGGGACCCAGTGCCCGTTTGTGGCCGACCACACTGCTGACCTGCGCCTTGGAGAGCCCTTCGCCCCAGGACCGCGCGAGCATGTAGCGCAGGGTGCCGCGCTCGGCCGGAACGTGGTGGTGCACCAGGGCAGCGGGCTCATAGACCACCCGGGATCCGGGCGCTCCCAGCACTGCACGGATGCACAGTTCGGTCTCTTCGCATCCCAGCGGGACGGCGCCCTGGCGTCCCAAAGCTGTGTTGAAACCGCCCACCCGGTCCAGGACTTCGGCGCGGAAGGACATGTTCGCGCCAATGACATTGCGGACTTCGGCGGCGACTTTGGGCATTCCCCGGTACGTGCAGCCGACAATCCAGTCGAGCTCATTGGCGAAGTGGCCCGGGCGCCCGGCTTCCCAGAGCGGCTCCACCCGGCCGCCCACAGCCAGAACGTCGGGATCGTCATACAGGGCCGCGAGCCGTTCGAGCCAATCCGGCTCGGCTTCGGCATCGTCATCGAGGTAGGCCACGACCTCCGCCTTGGCGATGCCCGCCCCGGTGTTGCGGGCGCCGGAGAGGCCCTTGGGTCCGGTGTTCTCGACAATTACGGCGTCCGGGACGGTAAAGATCAGGCGCTTGTACAAGTCGACGTTGTAGTCGACGACGACAATCGTCTGCTTGGGCGGGACGGTCTGGGTGCGGACCGAATCCAGGGCGCCCATCAGCCTGTCCCACCGGTCCTCCGAGTAGGAGCAAATGACCACGGATACTTCCGGAATGCTGGGGTCCTCGGACATCCTATTCGCCTGCCCGTCCGCCCAGAACGCTGCTGGGATCGGTGGGAACGTGGGGGAACACCACGCTGGGATACTTGTACTTGACTCGGCGCAGGGCTTCGGGACGGGCACCGGCGGTCGGAGCCTCCCAGCTCACGCGCTCGCGGGCAAGGGTGCGGAGGACCCGCCAGCCGTCCCGGAACGTGTGCAGGTTCGACTGGCCCGAGATGCGGGACAGTTCATGGCTGGGAACCTCGGCAATGCGGAGGCCGGCCCGTGAGGCCCGGACAATCAGTTCAGTTTCGATCTCGAATCCGTCCGACTTCAGCTCCAGAATGTCAACGCATTCGCGGCGCAGGGCGATGTAGCCGTAGCAAAGATCCGAGTAGTCACTGTGGAGGACGGCGTTGGCGAGCCAGGTGAGCATCCTGTTTCCCCCGCTGCGCAGCAAGGTGAGATCGTCCGAGCCGCCACCCGTCACATAGCGCGAGCCTTTGACGAAGTCGTACTCATGCTGGAGCGGAGTCACCAGCCAGCCGATCTCCTGGGGGTCCATGCTGCCGTCACCGTCCAGCATGACGATGATGTCCCCGGAGGCCGCGGCAAACCCGGCCCGCACGGCGTTTCCTTTGCCGGGGCGGGGTTCAGCCACCACCACGACGTCCAGGCGCAAGGCCCGGGCCACTTCGACTGTGCCGTCCAGGGAACGGCCATCGACAATTACCACCTCATCCACATAGGAGGGCATGCGCCGGAGCACCCATGGCAGGTTCATTGCCTCGTTCAAGGTGGGGATCACCACGCTGACGGAGGGATTTGCCGGCGGGGGCGTCGTTTGGGGGCGCACGTTTGGCTTGAGATTCGGGATGGACACTGGCCTCACCACTCAATAACGTTTTCTGCTCGTCTCAACTGCAGCGCTTTCCGACTCCTCCAGCCGGAAAATAGACCCGAGCTGACGCTGTACGGTTGTCGACAACTTATTGATGTACCCCAGGGTTAAAGTTTGGGTCACGCCACCTTGCATTAACCTTGGATTAAGTTGAAGATTCAATCAAAAATGAGGGAAAACTGTTGATGCCCGTTGACCTCCATGCGACACTGGCCGGATGCGGACACGCGTTGTACGGGGGCGCGTGCCGGCAGGCCGCCGGCGTCTCCCCACCTTCCGTTTTGTGGCAGTTCCCGCCATGGTCCTGGGCCCAGTCCTGGCCCTGGCTGCATGCAGCGGGGAAGGCGCCCCCGGGAGCGGGCGGCCGCTCTTCACGTCCGTTTCGGCGTCGCCGGCCGGGCCGTCGGGCGCCCCGGGCGCTGGCTCTACGGACACCGGCTCCACGTCGGGAACGCCGACGGGAGCTCCCGAAGGTGGTGCCGCAGCTGGGCCCGCCCCGGCATCGGTAAATCCGTCCGCGCCCCAAGCCGTACGCGCCCCGGCTCCGGTCCGGACCACGGATGTGACAAAGACCGGTGACCTGCCCGGCTGGAAGCAGGTCTTTGTCGAGGACTTCTCCGCCGGCGACGTCCCGCTGGGCCGCTTCCCCGGTCCGCTCTACAGCGCGCGGTGGAGCGCCGGCTACAAGGACGGGACCCCGGACACTGCCGGGCAACGCAGCGGCGGCAAGTCCGGCTACTACCCGTCCAAGGTGCTTAGTGTCCGCAACGGCTCGCTGGATTGGTACCTGCACACGGAGAACGGGATCTCGATGGGGGCGGCGCCGACGCCCAGGATCCCCAACGCCAGCTCCAACCCGCCGCGTGCCAACAGTCTCCTCCATGGCCGGTATTCGGTCCGCTACAGGGCTGACGCGCTGCCCGGATTCAAGACGGCCTGGCTGCTCTGGCCGGACAGCGGCGTCTGGCCCCGGGACGGCGAGGTGGACTTCCCCGAAGGGGACCTGGCCAAGATCATTTACGGCGCCGTCCACTTTGACCGGAACGGCGCCGATGCCTGGGAGAAATTCGATTCCGACCAGTTCGTCACCTCGTGGCATGTGGCCACGATGGAATGGAGCCCCGGGCGGGTCGAGTTCTTCCTCGACGGGCGGTCCCTGGGCGTCAGCGCCAAGGCGCCGACGTCGCCCATGCACCTGATCCTGCAGACCGAATCCTGCCTGACCGGGTGCCCGGCCCCGGCGACCCGTGGCCACGTCTCGCTCGACTGGATCAGCATTTGGGTGCCGGCTTGAGGCCCTAGGAAGCCCCTAGCGGATTACTCGAAGGACTGCCGGGGTCCGAAGACCGGTGGCGCATCACTTGCGCCGGAGCGTGAAGGAATCCGAGAAGGTGTAGCCGTCGGCAGGAACGAACCGGGCGGCAAGTTCATCCACCGTGGCCGTGACGTCCAGGGTCCCAAAGGCCGGTTCCTGGTTCTTTCCGGATGTGCTGGCGAAATAACGCATTTCCGGGTCATCGGATCTCACGTTGTAGAGTCCCACGCCGCCAACGCCGACCGTGGCGAACACGGTCCCCGAGCCCTGGGCCATGGCGCCGTCGGTATCGGCCAGGCACCCGGAGGTGAAGCTGGCAGGAACGAGTTCCGCGCAGCTGCCGCCCGTGGCCAGCTGATGCGTCCGCTGATAGACGTGGTCATGGCCGGACAGCACCAGGTCCACCTCCTTTTCGATCAGCATGTTCGTGAAGTCCTGCCCCGCCTGGCAGTCATAGTTGCCCACGCTCAGGCAGGGGGTGTGCATCCCCACCACCGTCCAGGGGATGTTCTGCGATTTGGCTTCGTCGATGGCGTCCGCGGTCCAGCGCCAGCGCTCGCTGCCCCTTGAGTAGTCCAGCGGCTCCCCGCCCCGGAAGTCGATGCCGGGGGAGACCAGGATGAAGCGGACAACGGGATTCTGCTCGGGGACATCGACCCGCCACTGGATGCCGTACTGGCCCTGGAGGCCCGGCAGCTTGTTGGGCAGGCACCGGACATATTTGTCGATGTCGCCGTCATGGCCGTCACTCTCGTGGTTGCCGGTCACGAGCTGGTAGGGGAAGTCCTCGCCGAGGCGGGCGGTGACCATGTCGCAGAACTGCTGTTCGAGCCCTGCCTCGTAGGCGAAGTCGCCGAGGGTGAGGTTCAGATGCGGATTGAGGCCGGCAACGACGTCGAGCACCTTTTCGGCGCCCGAGCCGACACCGATGTCCCCCTGCGCGGTGAAGTGCACGGACTCGCCGGCCGGGGGTGCGGCGGAGGACGGCGGCGCGGACGACGGCGGGGACGAGGATGGCGGGGCGGACGAGGGTGTGCCCGGGCTCGGGGCGGGTTCCGGCGGACCGGGCAGGCAGGCCGACAGCAATAAACCCAGGCTCAGCAAGAAAGCACCGATGCCCGCCTTGCCACGTTTCCCCAGGGACCCGGCCACGATTCCTCACATCACTTGGTTGATCAGGACTGTGCGAATAGTTCTGCGAAATTCGGTGAATGCCCGGCATTTACAGGCCAGAGTAACGCGGCCGCCGAGGGATGGCCAGAGAGCGCGTCGGGCCCGGATCGCGGAATCCGCCGTCGGAAATCCTGAAGTCACATGCCAACGTGCCCGCCTCTCTGCCCCGCTCACTGCTCCCCGTCAAAGGCCGGCCGGACCTAGCCCGGGACGGGCTTCCTCGTTAGCATGCAGAGTGGGGAACACCCCGACCACCCCCGGCGGAACAGGTCCGCCATCGCTCGAAGGAGACCGTTGTGACTCTGCCCGAAGGTTTGACCCCCGGAGTGTGGACACTGGACATGTCCCACAGCGAAATCGGCTTCAGCGTCCGTCATGCGGGCATCAGCAAGGTCCGTGGCCGGTTCAACGAGGCCTCCGCCGAGGCCCGGGTGCGCGAGTCGCTGGCGGACGCCAGCCTGCACGCCACGGTCAAGACCGCTAGCTTCGATTCGGGGGACGCCAATCGCGATGCCCACGTCCGCGGCCCCGATTTCTTCGATGTCGAGAAGTACCCCGACATGACGTTTCGGGCCACCAGCATCCGCGGTGACGGGGAGGACTACGTGCTGACCGGCGACCTCACCATCCGCGGCGTCACCAAGCCCGTGGATCTCGAAGTCGAGTACACCGGCGTGGCGGTGGACCCCTTCGGCGCCACCCGGGCCGGATTCAGTGCTGAGGCGGACATCAGCCGGAAGGAATTCGGCCTGACCTGGAATGCCGCCCTCGAAGCAGGCGGGCTGCTGGTCAGCGACAAGGTCAAGATCAACGTTGAGGCCGCCATGGTCAAACAGGCCGATACCTAAACGCTGAAGAGGCGGGGCCGGCACCTGGGAAGCGGGTTACCGGCACCCGGAAGTCGGTTGTCCCGCGCCGGAGACGGGCGGGGCGCGAAAGTCAGGGATTTTTCCGGGTGAACCACTCATCCGAATGTCACTCCTACGGGCGAGAATGAATCCATGAAGACACTCCTGAACATCATCTGGCTGCTCTTTGGCGGATTGTGGCTGGCCATTGGATATTTCCTGGCCGGCGTCGTCTGCTGCCTGCTGGTCGTCACCATTCCGTGGGGGCTGGCTTCGTTCCGCATCGCGTCCTATGCACTGTGGCCGTTCGGCCGCATGGTGGTGGACAAGCCGGGCGGAACCGGCATCTTTGCCCTGCTGGGAAACGTGATCTGGCTGCTTGTGGCAGGGATCTGGATCGCGATCGGGCACGTCGTCACGGCCTTCGCCATGGCCATCACGATTGTCGGCATCCCGCTGGCGATCGCCAACCTCAAGCTCATCCCCGTCTCGCTGATGCCGCTCGGCAAACAGATTGTTCCGAGCAATTCGCGTTATGTGACCGCGTACACCCCCAGCCGGCGCTAGGGCTGCAGCGCAATCCGGGGGTGAGGGGCGCTTCCCCTGTTAGTCCGAGAAATCCGAGGGAGAGGATCATGAGCGAACCGGCGTCCGGGGACACGGACCTCATGCTGGTCATTGTCCGCGAGTTCAGGGCCCCTATCCAAGGTGTGTGGTCCGCGTTGACGGACCCGGACCAGGCTCCGCAGTGGTGGGGCCCGCGCGGCTTCCATGTCCCGCGGGAGAGCGTCGACGCGGACCTCGAAGTCGGCGGCCTGTACCGCGCCTGCATGATCCAGGACAGCACCGGGCAGCAATTCTGGTGGAGCGGGGTGCATACCGATGTCGAGCCGCCGCACCTGTTCGTGTTCACCCATGCCTGGGACAGGCCCGACGGTACCCGCGGCTTCGAGACCGAGGTGAGCATCCGGTTGGAAGAGGTCGACGGCGGCACGCAGATGACGTTCACCCAGGGGCCGTTTGATTCCGCGGCCAGCCGCGACCGCCACGGCGAAGGGTGGCGTGAGTCGTTCGATCGGCTGGCGAATCACCTCAGCGTCGCCGCCTGATCCTCACCGGCCGCCGGTGGGCTGCTGGTGGGCCTGACGGGTCACCGTCAGGCGAGTTCGCCCTGCAGGTTCCGGCGGGCCCGCTCCAGCCACAGACCGCGCGCGCGGTCCGTATGGAAGAGCGGCTCAAGCCGCAGCAGCCCGCGGACGACGGCGGCACGGCCGGCGGCGAAGTCGGCGTCGCCGATATGCGCGAAGTCTTCCCGGACGGCGGCCAGGTAGCGGGCGTAGGCCTCCGGTTCCCCGCCGAGGACGGAGAGATCGGCGTCACAGAGCAAGGCGCCGCCGTCGTCACCGGGCTCCGGACGGTGGTCTGCCGTGAGCAGCACCAGGCGGACCACTTCGTCCACCTCGGCGGCCGGGAGCCCGGCATGCCCGAGCCGGTTTTCGGCGAGCCGCGCCGATTCCTCCTCGTCCTGTCCCGCCACGCCGCGGTAGACGGCGTCGTGGAACCAGGCGGCCAGCACCACTGTCCGGGGCGGATCGGCCGGATCACACAGCAGGTCCAGGGCCTCCAGCACCGCCAGCAGATGGGTGCGGCCGTGGTACTTCCGGTGCTCCTCGCCCCAGCGGTCCATCAGGTCCAGGAAGAGGGCATCGTGGCCGGGCAATGCCTCGTTCCAGCGGTTCAGGAGCGGGACCCGGAGGGCCTTGCCGCGCCGGCGGGCCGGGATCCGCAGCCCGCTGCCGATCAGTTTGCGGACCAGGACCCTGCCCTCAACCGGGATGGCGCCGGCCGCCACCAGGGCCTCATACCGGGCCTCGGCGACGTCATAGTGGTCGCCGTCGAACGCCCGCTCGGAGATGCCGGCGGCCGCGGCGAAGGCGTGCAGCTCCTCGAGCGAGGTGTCCGAGACAAGGTGGGAAAAGTGGGTTCCATGGGCAGGCCAGAGCGGCGGATCGACGTAGACGGCCATGGTGGCAGTCTAGTCCCGTCCGGGCACCGGCACGGGCCGCCGTCGGACATCCCAGCGGCCGTCAGGCGGGCTCTGGCGGGGGCCACACCGCGACGGCGGGTCGCGCCGGCGTCGGGCGGGCTCAGGCGGTGGTCACACCGCGACGGCGGGGTGAATGTTCTGGTTGCCGCGGAAAACGTTCCCGGGATCAAAGTCGCGTTTCACTTCTGCCAGCCGGTTGTAGTTTTCGTCGCCGTAGGCCGCGCGGATCCGGGCTTGTCCTTCGTCGCCGATGAAGTTCAGCCAGACGCCTCCGGTGGCGTAGGGGGATATGTCCTGGCGGAAGCGCTTGACCCAGGCCTTCGCGTCCAGCCCTCCCTGCGGAGTGTCGCCCAGGCCGAACGGGTGGCTCACCCAGCTGGCGCTCCGGTTCAGCAGCGGGGTGGCCGCGGCGGCAGGCCCGCTCACGGCCCCGCCCCAATGGGCGATCAGCTGCTGGGAACTGGGTCCCGGGAGGTTCCGGGCCGATTCGATGATGACATCCAAGGCGCCGTCGGAAAGTTCGTCGTGATAGTCAGCGCTCCAGTAGTTGTACTTGCCCGGCGGGTCGTCCAGGGAGCACTGGAAGTCGGCGTAGTCGGTATCTCCCACCAGGTCCACAACAGGGCCAAGCTCCCGGTAGGCCTTGGCGTGTTCTTTGCCTTCCTCGGCGTCCCCGGCGAAGACGTAGACGACATACACCGCCATCTTGCCCACCATGTTCGGGGGCACGAAGGGTTCCTCCGGTGCAATCCCGTAGATGAGTGTGGCGGACTCTTCGTTGGGGGCCGCGACGGCCAGGTCCCGGTACGCGCGGCTGAGTTCCGGCGCCGCGTCCCCCGGCCACATCAGCACCCCGGCATGTACCTTTGGCCCGAGCTGGTGGAGGCGGAAGGTGAAAGACGTGGCGACGCCGAAGTTTCCGCCGCCTCCGTGCAGGGCCCAGAACAGCTCGGGATTCTCCTGGGCGCTGGCCGTTACCTGCTCGCCGCCGGCCGTGACCAGATCCACGGAGACGAGGTCGTCGCAGGCGAAGCCGAAGGCCCGCTCGAGCCAGCCGGAACCGCCCCCGAGCGTGAATCCGGCGAGACCTGTCGTGGAAACCCGTCCGCCGGTGAGGGCGAGGCCGTGCTCCTGGGTGGCGCGGTCAAACTCGCCGCAGGTGAGGCCTGCGCCCACCGTGGCAGTGCGGGCCTCCGGGTCCACCCGGGCGGATTTCATCGGGCGAACGTCGATCACAAGGCCGCCGTCGTTCATGGACATGCCGGCCACGGAATGGCCGCCGGCGCGGACGGCGACATCGAAGCCGTGTGTCTTCCCGTACGCCAACGCCTCGGCCACCTCTTCGGGGTCGGCGCACGGGGCAATGACCGCTGGATGGCGGTCGATCATCGCGTTGAAGAGTCTTCGAGTTTCGTCGTATTCCGGGTGACCCGGCCTGACCCACTTCATGGCAGTGCTCCTCGGTGACCGCGGCTCCACCCCACTTTTAGAGCTTACCGACAGGGCGCCGGCGGTGGCTACGGCCCGTTGCCTGGCCAGTTAGCCGCGGGCGGGTGCGGACCGGGCGGCGGGTTGGACGTGGGTGTCGCGGGTCAGCCGCGGGTTGGCCGCGGCAGTCGCGGGCTAGCCGCGGGCCTCGCGGATCGGGTGCTGGCTGACGATGGAAACCCGGTTGAAAGCGTTCATCGTGATCGCCAGCCAGCTCACGGCGGAAAATTCGTCTGCCGTCAGGTGCCGGCGGGCCTGTGCGCCTTCATGGTCGCGGGCTTGGGCGTCAGAGATGGTGGTGATGGCCTCGGCCAGCGTCAGGGCTGCGCGTTCCTTTTCGGAGAAGAGAGTGGTGTCCCGCCATGCGGGGAGAACGGCCAGTCGCTGGGCCGACTCGCCGTTCTTGACGGCATCGCCCACGTGCATGTCCAGACAGTAGGCGCAGCCGTTGATCTGCGAAATGCGGACATTGAGCAACTCGATCAGAGTCTCGTCCAGCCCGGCATCGGTGGCGGCTTCCTTGGCCTTTAGACCCAGCCCGTTGAGTGCGCGCCAGGCGGCAGGGTGTGCCTTGTCGAGGAATACATTCCGCTGCTCAGGATTCTGCTGCTGGGGATTCTGCGGTGCCGCCGTCTCAGTCATGGATTCCACAATACCGACGAGTTTCGGCGCGGCCCGGAGCGGCGTGTGACAATTTTGTCAAACATGTGACAAGCTTTGGGCGTGGGAGTGTTTGGTCCGGCGGCCGGTTCCTTGGGGGACCCAGCCGCCGGACCACTCCTTCCGAACAGGTCCTTCGGAACGGCCCCTTCCGAGCGGAGCCGGGCCGGGCCTCGCTCCATTGACCTCCGCCAAGCCAGACTTTCCGGGCCGAGCTTCATCGGGCTGACGTTAGCCAGATCCTTTCTGGCGGACATGTCCAGCTGTGCGGGCCAACCGAGAGAATGTCCCCGGGCAACATCTGGCAGCATTGGGCATGTCCAGTCGTCGGGCCCAGGAATGGGCACATGGAGAGTATGCCCACTGGTGCGCGCCAAGGTAGGGCATGTCCCATGGTCATAGGTGGCGGCGGGGGACATGCCCAGACTTCGATCGTGGGCAGGGGTGCTCAGGGGTGTATGCCCACCGGTGCGCGCCAAGATAGGGCATGTCCCGTGGATTCACGTGCAAGCACGAGCCGCAGTAGCAGCAGGGGCAGCCGCCGATGCCGCTCCGGCCAGCGCTCGGGCCAGTTCGGCCCCTGCAGCCCGCATAGCTGCCGGGTTTCCAGCCACGATGATGCCGGCAAAGCTGTTCGCGTCGTCGCCGAGGTCCGGATCCACCGATCCCACCACCGCGTACACCGGTTTGGCGCCGGCGCGGGCCAGGATGGCGGCAATGATCTTCCCCTGGCCGGTCTGTGAATCCAGCCGGCCCTCGCCAACCACCACCGCTCTGCTTGCGGCCAGCAGCGCGTCGAAGCCCAGCAAATCCAGCACATAGTCCGCCCCTGACACCAGGCTGGCGCCGTAACGGGCCCACATGCCGCCAGAGAAGCCGCCGGCCGCGCCGGTCCGGTCCACCAGTCGGGGATCGCGGCCGTAGTCCCGGGCGAACTCCGCCGCGAGCAGCTCGAGTCTGCGTGTAAGCAGCTCAACCGCGGCCGGCCCGGCGCCCTTCTGCGGCCCGAAAACACGTGCGGCGCCGGAAAATCGGGTCGTGACATCGCTGAGGATCACCAGCTCGGCGCCGCGGAGCCCGCCGCGTTCCTCGATCGCGGCGATGGCGCCAACCCCGCCGTCGGTGGTCGCCGAGCCCCCTGCCGCCACCACGATGCGGCGGGCGCCGTGCCCGGCGGCCTCCGCAATCAGGACGCCGGTGCCGTACGTGCTTGCCGTCAATGGGTCCCGGCGGCCGCCGGAGGGCAGGTTCAGGCCGCTCGCGAAGGCCAGTTCGACGACGGCGGTCCCGTCTGCAGCCAGCCCGATCTCCGCTTCGACGGGGTCGCCCCATGGCCCCACGGTGCTGATTCTGACTGGCCGGGCGTCCAGGCCCCGGACCAGGACCTCGAAGGTGCCCTCGCCGCCGTCGGCTACGGGCAGCTCACGGGCCGCCGCGTCGGCTGTGCGGATGCCGGCCGCGATGTGCCCGGCGACCTCGGCCGCCGTGAAGGTGCCTTTGAAGCTGTCCGGGGCCACCAGGATGCTCATCGGCTCAGAACCCTACGTTGTCCCGGCCCTTGAGTTGCAGCATCTGCCGCGCCTCGTCGGGGGTGGCGATCTCAAAGTTGAGGGCTTCCAGGATGGTGCGGATCCGGGTGACCTGCTCGGCGTTGGACGCGGCGAGCTGGCCGGGACCGATCCACAGGGAATCCTCCAGACCCACCCGGACGTGCGAGCCCATGGCTGCGCCGATGGTGGCGAGCGGCATCTGGTTCTTACCGGCACCCAGGATGGACCATTCGTAGTCCTCGCCGAGCAGTCGGTCTGCGGTGCGGCGCATGTGCATGAGATCCTCGGGGTGCGCGCCGATGCCGCCGAGCAGGCCGAAGACCGATTGGACGAACAGCGGGCCCCTGGCCAGTCCGCGGCCATGGAAGTGCGCGAGGTTGTTCAAGTGCGAGATGTCGTAGCACTCGAACTCGAAGCGTGTGCCGTTCTGGCTGCCGATGCCCAGGATGGTCTCGATGTCTTGGAAGGTGTTTTTGAAGACGAGGTCGCGGCTCTTTTCGAGTCCTTCGCGCTCCCAGGCGTGGCCGAACTCCGTGAAGCGGTCCAGCATCGGGTAGAGCCCGAAGTTCATCGAGCCCATGTTGAGCGAGGCGAGCTCGGGCTTGAACAGCGCCGCCGGCTGCATCCGCTCCTCGACGCTCATATGTGGTGAGCCGCCCGTGGTGATGTTGATGACGGCGTCGGTGTTCCGCTTGAGCTTGTCCAGGATCGGGGCGAAGTGCTCCGGGTCCTGGGAGGGGCGGCCGTCCTTCGGGTCGCGGGCGTGCATGTGCACAATCGCGGCGCCCGCCTCGGCGGCGCCGATGGCGGCGTCGGCGATCTCGTCCGGGGAGACCGGAAGGTGCGGGGACATGGACGGGGTGTGGATGGCGCCGGTGACAGCGCTGGTGATGATGACCTTGCGGGCAGCAGCCATGGGAATGTCTCCTTGGTGGGGCGGGGTGGGGGTGGACGGCGGCCCGGGGCGGACGGGATCCGTCGTCAGTTCAGCTCAGGTCAGTAGAGTTTTTCGGTGTTGCCGTCGACGGCGAGAGCCTGGCCGTTGACGTTGCGGGCCATGTCGCTGGCCACGAAAACGGCCATGTTGGCGATGTCCTCGGCCTCGATCAGCCGGCCCAGCGAGGACTGGTTGCGGTAGAGCGCGGATACCTCGTCCGCCGGCAGGTCCAGCATCCGGGCCTTGGCTTCGATGACGGCGTCGATGCGGGGGCCGTTGACGGCGCCGGGGCAGATGGCGTTGACACGGATCCTGTCCGGGCCAAGTTCGATCGCGAGGGTCTTGGTCAGCCCGACCACGGCCCACTTCGACGCCGAATAGGCGCTGCGGCCGGCCATGCCCAGCCGCCCGGCGGCTGAGGACAGGTTCACGATGGAGGCGCCGGTGCCCTCGCGCAGCAGGGGCAGGGCGTGCTTGATGCAGAAGAACTGGCCATGGATGTTGACGTCGAAGGTCGCCTTCCACGCAGCGGCGTCGAGGGATTCCAGGGGGCCCGTGGGCCCGGCGATGCCGGCATTGTTGACCAGGATGTCCAGGCCGCCCATTTCGTCCCGGACGGTGTTCATCAGCGTACGGATCTGGTCCTCGTCCGAAACATCGCTGACCGCGGCCAGGAGACCGTTGACGCGGGCCTTATCCACGGCGTCGGGGTCAATGTCGGTGACGAAGACGGCGGCGCCGAGTTCCCGGAACTTGTTGGCGATGGCCAGGCCGATGCCGTTGGCTCCGGCGGTGACCAGAACGCGCTTGGCGGTGAAATCCATGAGTAGTCCTTGCAGTGAGATGGCTTGCGGGCCCGTTCCGGACACGCGGCGGGGCCTGTCCGGAACGGGCGGTGGGGCAACGGGTCAGTGGGCGGCCGGGACAGCCTCGGGTTTCTCCGAGCCGCGTTTGAGCAGCAGGGACAGCAGCGCGCCGATTATGCACATGGCCACGATGAACCACAGGCCGGAGAGCTTGGAGCCGGTGGCGTCCTGCATGAAGCCCATGACGTAGGGGCCGAGGAAACCGCCGCAGAGGCCGATGGTGTTGACGAAGGCGATGCCGCCGGCGAGGGCGGCGCCGCTGAGGCGGGTGGCCGGGTAGGTGAAGAGAATCGGCTGCAGGGCGAAGAAGTTGAAGGCGGCGAGGCAGAAGCCGATCATGCCGAGCAGCGGGCCGCCGACGGCGCCGAGGGCGAAGCCGGCGACAATGCCGGTCATGGTGCCGGTGACCAGCATCCGGGAGCGGCGGCCGTCGGTGGCGAAGCGGGGGACCAGCAGGGCGCCGGCCGCGGAGAAGATCCAGGGGATGGCCGTCAGCAGGCCGATCTGCAGCGGGTTGAGCTTGCCGTAGGTGCCGATGATGGAAGGCAGGAAATAGGACAGGGCGTAGACGGCGATCTGGTGCGTGAAGTAGACGCCGACGACGAGGAGGATCTGCTTGTCCTTCAGGACATCGCGGAGCCGGTGGTTACCGGAGGCCTCGGCGCCGGCGGTTTCCTCGGCGGCGATGCGGGCCTCGAGGTCGGCGGCTTCCTCGGCGGTGAGGAACGTCGCCTTGCTGGGGCGGTCCGGGAGTTTCTTCCAGACGACGTAGGCGAGGACGCACGCCGGGAGACCTTCGACGAGGAACATCCATTGCCAGCCGTGCAGGCCGCCGAGACCGTCCAGGGTCAGCAGCAGACCGCCCAGCGGGGCCCCGACAATGTTTGCTATGGAGACGCCGAGCAGGAACATTCCGTTGGCCTTGGCGCGGTCCTTGACGACGAACCACTGTGTCAGGAAGTACATGACGCCCGGGAAGAGTCCGGCCTCGGCCACGCCGAGCAGCATCCGCATGATGTAGAACGACCATTCGCCCTGGACGAAGGCCATGCCTGCGGAGATGATGCCCCACGTGATCATGATCCGCATGATCCAGAACCGGGCGCCGACCTTGTGCATGATCAGATTGGACGGGATTTCGGACAGGGCGTAGGTCAGGAAGAACAGCCCGGCGCCGACGCCGTACGCGGTGGCCGAGATGCCAAGGTCGATCTCCAGCCGGTCCTTGGCCATGCCGATGTTGGTGCGGTCCAGGAACGCCATGATGTAGGCGCCGATCAGCAGCGGCATGACGCGGCGTAGGATCAGGCCGTTGATTTCCTGCGGTGTGCGCATCTTCTTTGGTGCGGATACAACTGACATGGGTCGGGGTCCTTGGGTCGGTGGGCGGGATACGTGGTTTTCGGGCGTGCGGAAAGTGGGCAAACAGAAGGTATGCGGCCGCGGCGGTGCGCCCGGTTCGTCAGGTTTCGTGAACGTCTGGGGCTGGCCGCGGACGGGCCGGCCGGGGTGTGGCGCCCGGCCTCAGATGTCCGGCGGCGTGCAGCCGCACGTCCGCCCGACATGCAGGCGGTGCCGGCACACTTTCGAGGTGTAGGTGGCGGACGGGGAATCTATGCGTTTGAGCAGCATCGCGAACGCCTCGTTGGCCATTTCCTGCTGCGGTTGGACAATGCTGGTCAGGTTAATCAGTCCGGAGCGGCTGTGGGGCAGGCCGTCACAGCCGGCGACGGCGACGTCGTCCGGGATCCGCAGGCCGCGCGACAAGGCGTATTCCATGACGCCGATGGCAAGTTCGTCGCTGCCGCACACCACAGCCTGCGGCGGCGTTTCGGCGGAGAACAGCCGCTCCGCGGCCAGACGGCCGCCCTCGTTGTTGACTCTGGTGCTGATCTTTCGGTCGCCGCTGATCGTGATGCCCGCCGCGGCGGCCGTCCGGACAAACGCCTGCTCGCGGGCCAGAGACGCCGTGGAGAAGCGGGGGCCGATTACGGTGGCGATTTCGGTGAAGCCGTGGCCGAGCATGTGCTGCATCAGCATGGTAGCGGCGGCGTCGTCGTCGATCCCGACGAAGTCCGAATCGAGGAAGTCTGCCCGCCGGGACAGGCATACGTAGGGGATCCGGGCCGCCCTCAGGGTGCGGAGCGCGGTGGCGTCGTCTCGGAGTGAGGCGGCAAGGATGATGCCATCCACGTTGCGGTGCGCGAGCGTCGAGGTCACCTGGGCGAGCACCTCCGGATCGTCCTGGGTCGTGGCAACGAATACTTCATAGCCGGACTCCGCCGCGGCCGTGATGACACCCTGCGCCCAACGCGGAAACATTGGATTGATGATGTTCGGCAGGATCAGCCCGATGACCCGCGTCCGCTGCGGGTCGGTCGACTGCGAGGGCTTACGGGGCCTGAAGCCGAGCTCGTTCGCCACGTGGATGATGTGGCGCCGGGTCTCCGGCGAGACGCCGCCCTTGCCGTTAAGAACATAGGAGACCGCGGCCGAGGAAACCCCTGCCGCCCGGGCCACTGCGGCGGCCGAAACCGGCGCCACGGGGCCGTCCATGGTGGCGCTTGTGGCGTGTTCGTGCATGTCCGGCCCTCCTTCGCGTCGGTTCGAGTTGCTGTGACCCCAGTTACAGTAAGGAGCCCGCCGATCGTTAAGCAACGTTAAGTGAATCACGCGGGCCGCATGGGCTGAGCCGCGGGACATGCTCATTATTCGCGCCGAGCCGCGGGACATGCTCATTGTTCGCGCCCAGCCGAGGGGACATGCTCACTCTTCGCATCGAGACCGAGGGGCATGCTCAGTATTCGCGCCCCAGCCGGGGGGGCATGTCCAGTCCAAGGCCCGGGCGCTGGACATATGTGGACTATGTCCAGTCTTCGGTCCTGGGGAAGGGCATGTCCCCGGGCCGGGCCGCTCCAGGGCCGGGGCGCCCGCCGCGCGCCCCGGCCCCGCGGGCAGTCCGCCCCTAGACAGGCGTTTCGCTGTCGGCAAACATGGAGCCAGCGTCCCTCATTGCAAAGTTGAGCGATGTAGACTCAACTTCGATATCAGGACCATTCCGAAAGGAGCCCTCTTTGGACGCGAAATTCACCACCAAGAGCCAGGAGGCTCTTGCCGCCGCCGCCATGAACGCCTCGACCGCGGGAAACCCGCAGCTGGAGCCCGCTCACCTGCTCAAGGCGCTCATGGACCAGCGGGAGGGTGTCGCCGTCGCACTGCTCCGGGCCACGGGCGCAGACCCGGACGCGGTCAGCGTCCAGGCGAGCACCGCCATCAAGGCCCTGCCGTCGTCGTCCGGGAGCAGCGTGCAGCAGGCGCAGTTGTCGCGGGCCGGGCTGCAGGCGATCAAGAATGCCCAGAACGAGGCCGAGCGACTCGGGGACAGTTTTGTTTCCACCGAACACCTGCTGCTGGGCCTTGCCGCCGGGAGCGACGGCGTCGGGAAGCTCCTGCGCGAGGCCGGCGCCTCCCATGAGGCGCTGCTGGCCGCCCTGCCGGGCGTTCGGGGCGACCGCAAAGTGGACAACGCCGACCCGGAAAACGCGTTCCAGGCGCTGGAGAAGTACGGCACGGACCTTACGGCGGTCGCCCGCTCCGGCAAGCTGGACCCGGTGATTGGCCGCGATGCGGAGATCCGGCGCATCATCCAGGTCCTGAGCCGGCGCACCAAGAACAACCCCGTCATTATCGGTGAGCCCGGCGTCGGCAAGACCGCCGTCGTCGAGGGCCTCGCCCAGCGGATCGTGGCCGGCGACGTGCCCGAAAGCCTGCGCGGCAAGACCCTGATCGCTTTGGACCTCGCCTCGATGGTGGCGGGGGCCAAGTACCGCGGCGAGTTCGAGGAGCGACTCAAGGCCGTGCTGGAGGAGATCAAGAACTCCGAGGGACAGATCGTCACGTTCATCGACGAGCTCCACACGGTGGTGGGTGCCGGCGCCACCGGGGACAGCTCCATGGACGCTGGCAACATGCTCAAGCCCATGCTGGCCCGCGGCGAGCTGCGGCTGATCGGCGCGACCACGCTGGACGAGTACCGCGAGAACATCGAGAAGGACCCCGCCCTGGAGCGCCGTTTCCAGCAGGTCTATGTCGGCGAACCCAGCGTGGAGGACACCATCGGCATTCTCCGCGGCCTGAAGGAACGCTACGAGGCCCACCACAAGGTGTCCATCTCCGACTCCGCCCTCGTGGCGGCCGCGACCCTCTCCAACCGGTACATCTCCGGCCGGCAGCTGCCGGACAAGGCAATCGACCTCGTGGACGAGGCCGCGTCCCGGCTGCGCATGGAAATCGATTCCGCTCCGGAGGAGATCGACCAGCTCCGCCGCCAGGTGGACCGCCTGACCATGGAGGAACTGGCCCTGGCCGGCGAGACCGATCCCGCCTCGATGGAACGCCTTGCGGCCCTGCGCGCGGACATGGCGGACAAGAAGGAGGAGCTCGCGGCCCTGAACGCCCGGTGGGAGGCCGAGAAAGCCGGCCTGAACCGGGTGGGCGACCTGCGGGCCAAGCTCGACGAGCTCCGCTCCGCGGCCGACAAAGCCCAGCGCGAAGGGGACCTGGAGACGGCGTCGCGGATCCTCTACGGCGAGATTCCCGCCCTGGAGCGGGAACTGAACGCGGCCGCCGAGGCGGAGGCCGCCGTGCCCGACAAGTCGAGGCAGATGGTGGCCGACGAGGTCACGGCCGACGACATCGCCGAGGTGATTTCGGCCTGGACCGGGATTCCCGCAGGGCGCATGCTGCAGGGCGAGAGCCAGAAACTGCTGAACATGGAGCACGTCCTGGGCGAGCGGCTGATCGGCCAGAAGAAGGCCGTCGCCGCGGTCTCCGACGCCGTACGCCGCGCCCGCGCCGGGATCAGCGACCCCAACCGGCCCACCGGCTCGTTCCTGTTCCTCGGCCCCACCGGTGTGGGCAAGACCGAGCTCGCCAAGTCCCTCGCGGACTTCCTCTTCGACGACGAGCGCGCCATGGTGCGGATCGACATGTCCGAATATTCCGAGAAGCACTCCGTGGCCCGGCTCGTCGGGGCGCCTCCCGGGTACGTCGGCTACGAGGAGGGCGGTCAGCTCACCGAGGCCGTGCGGCGGCGCCCGTACTCGGTGCTGCTGCTGGATGAGGTGGAGAAGGCCCACCCGGAAGTCTTCGACATCCTCCTGCAGGTGCTCGACGACGGCCGGCTCACCGACGGTCAGGGCCGCACCGTGGACTTCCGCAACGTGATCCTGGTGCTCACCTCGAACCTGGGCAGCCAGTTCCTCGTGGACCCCAACCTCGACGCCGCGGCCAAGAAGAACGCGGTCATGGCCATGGTGAACGCCTCGTTCAAGCCGGAGTTCCTGAACCGGCTCGATGAAGTGGTGCTGTTCGATCCCCTGACCGTGGAGGAACTGTCCGAGATCGTGGAACTGCAGGTCAGGGAGCTGGGCGAGCGGCTCAAGGGCCGCCGGCTGAACCTCGAGGTGACCGACGGCGCCCGCGCCTGGCTGGCCGTATCCGGCTTCGATCCCGCCTACGGCGCCCGGCCGCTGCGCCGCCTGGTGCAGCGCGAGATTGGCGACCGGCTGGCCAAGGCCATCCTGGCCGGCGAAATCACCGACGGCGACACCGTCCTGGTGGACACCGCGCCGGATTTGATGGAACTCACCATGGGCGGGCTGGAGGACAGCCACGTGCCCGACGGCGGCGCGGCCACCGGCACCGGGCTCTCGGTCCGGCGCAAGGAGTAGGCCCCGTCGGTAAGAAGCGCTAAGCCCCACCGGCAGCCGGGCTGGTCCCGGCTGCCGGTGGGGCTTAACGTCATGCGCTGTGCCGGCGCGCCAGATCCGTGCGCTACTGCCATGCGCGGCAGCGGTGCCTTAGGCGGGTAGCGCTAGGGCAGCAGGGATTCCTTGATGACGTTGCCGGCGTCCGTCACGGCGTAGCAGTCGACTCGGCGGTCGGCCCTCTCCCAGCTGCGCGAGCTCGGGTAGGCCAACTTGTAGCTCAGGTCGTATTTGCCGGCCTTATCCGTCAGCGGAGCTGCCTTGCAGGCATCGCGCGCTCTCTGCTTGAGCGCGTCCCGGCCGGGGTAGGACTCATTTTCCCCGTACTTCTCCACGGCGACCAGCTGGGCCGAGTGGCCGGTGGCGCAGTCTACAACGGTGGACTGTTGCGCATCCGGATCGAAGTCCTTGAAGCAGTCCCGCAGCTGGAAGTCCAGGGGGCTGACGCCTTCCAGGGGCAGGGCTCCGCGGCTGGCGGGGGCCGACGCCGATGCTGCTGCGGGGGTGGGGCTGCTGCCTTCGGCAGGGGGCTGGCCGCTGCCGGCAAATGCTGCCACAGCCCACCAGACCAGAAGCCCAAGTGCGATGAGAATGGCCGCGGCCGCACCGAGTCGCTTTGGCCCTTGCCGGCGGATCCGGCGGACCGCCGGGCGGAGCCGGCGGGCCAAGGGGCGGGCCCGGCGGGCCAGCGGGCGCGCTCGCTTCGACAACGCGCGCATGCTGCCGGCGAAAGTGCGGCCCGCGGGCTTCGCCGCTGCGGGCGTCGCCGAACGATTCGTGGACCGCGCGGGGTCGGCTGTAAGAACAGGCAGGGCGGACGTCGGCGGCCTCGAAGGCGGCGGCGGGATGGACCCGGCGTCGTGCCTTGGATTCTCTTCAGTCACTGAGAAATTCACCACTTCCGTGCGTCTTCGCCGGGGTTGGAAGCCCGGCGTCGCGGCCCTTTTCTGGGCGCACATCACGAAACTCTATCGAAGATGCGCGGCATGGCGCATGTGCCGGTGGCCGCGGGCACCGTGGCGGGAGGCGCCACGCTGTCCACAGGGGGCAGGCCGGCGAGCAGTTGACGCCGAAAGCATGTAATCTAGGTGTACGACAAATTGACCAAACATTCCGGGGCCTCACCGATCGCCAAAGGTGACCACCTCCGGTCCAAGTACAAAAGGGGGTCACGCCATGGGGCGCGGCCGTCAAAAGGCAAAAGCTACCAAGCAGGCTCGGGACATCAAGTACTACTCCCCGAACACTGACTATTCGGCCCTTCAGCGCGAGCTCACGGGCCCGGGAAGTCGTGCCACGAGCCACTTCGCGGATGACCCGGTCGAGCCGGATTATTCAGCGTATGTGGATAAGTACGCGGACGATGTGGAAGACGACGACGACGAGGTTGATTCCCGTCGTATAGGTTAGTCGACGCTTCCTTCCGGCAGTTTCTCCGGGGGGATCCTTCCGGCACTGCGGTGCCAGCCAAAGATTTTCAGGCCGTCGGCCACTCCTGCTTTCAGGCGTGGCCGGCGGCCTTTCTTGTTCCCGTCCTTTCTTGTGCCCGCCCCCTTTGGTGTCAGTCCCTTCGGTGCCCGTCACGGTGGGACTCGGCAGCGAACCCGTCGCATCGAACGGCCCGTCGTTTCCCCTTGTGCGCCTGTGCGCCATGGTTTCGCCAGCGCAGTTGTCACCGGCGGGGCCCCGGGCTAGGTTGTTGATGCCGGATTTTCCCGGATGCGACCCAAATGCCCGGAAGGACTGCCATGACCATGCGCACAGGATTCGCTGAGGGTGAGCTCTGCTGGACGGACCTCCAGACCAGCGATGTAGAGGCAGCCAAGGCTTTCTACGCCGAGGTTTTCGGCTGGCGGTACGAGGACCTGCCAACCCCGGACGGGCGCAGCTACGCGAAAGCCTTCCTCGGCGATGCCCTGGTCACCGTGCTCGCGCCGCAGAACCCCCAGCAGGAAGCCTCGGGCGATCCGGGCCGGTGGAACGTATATTTCGCGGTCGAGGACGCCGGAGACCTGGCCGACGAACTGGCCCATTCCCCCGGAAACCTTGAATTCGGCCCCGAGACGATCGGAGACACCGGCGTCATGGTCTTCTTCGCCCCGCCCGGCGGTGGAACCACAGGGGCCTGGCAGGCGGGCAGCCACTTCGGAGCCGGCCTGAGCCAGGAACCGGGCACTTTGGCCTGGGCCGAGCTGCTGACGCCCGAGCCGCAAGCCGCCGTCGGCTTCTTCCAGCAGCTCTTCGGGCACGAAGTGACCGAATACCCCCAGGACGACGGCGGCACGTACACCACGCTCATGGTGGGCGGCGCCGAGGTGGCCGGCATCGCCCGGGTGCCCGGCGATGCGCAGGGCACCCTTGAGCCGGGGTGGCAGGTCTATTTCGGCGTCTCCGACGTCGCGGAGGCGGTGCAGGCCGCGGTGGCCGCGGGCGGCGTCGTGCTGATCGAACCGGACGAGGTAGAGGAAGCCGGCACCATCGCCACGCTTAAGGACCCGCAGGGCGGCGTCTTCAGCCTGCTGGAGGTTTAGGGCTTAACCACATCGAGTGCTCCACAACTGCCGTTTTCAGGTCGCAAAACGGCAGTTGTGGAGCACTCGATAGGGGTTAGGAACCCTTAAGCGTAGGCGTTGACCAGCCGGACGGCGCCGCCGTCGACGCCCTTGGCGCCCTGGACGTAGTCCGGGCCCGTCTTGATGACCGAATCCGAGTTCTCATTGACCGTGCCCATGATCCAGGACGGCAGGCCGCGGTCGTTGAGCCGGTTCACGGCGGCGTCGGCCGCTTCCGGCGAAACGATGGCCACCATGCCCACGCCCAGGTTCAGGGTGCGCTCCAGATCGGCCAGCGGGACATTGCCGAGCTCCGCGACCAGCTTGAAGATGGCCGGGAGTTCCCAGGTGGAGCGGTCCACGGTGGCCAGCAGGCCCTGCGGGAGGACCCGGGCGAGGTTCGCCGCGAGGCCCCCGCCGGTCACGTGGCTGAAGCCGTGCACGGCCTGGCCGGCTGCGGAGCCGTTGACCGGGAAGGTGCGGGCCAGATCCAGGCAGTCCGCGGCGTAGACGCGGGTGGGCTCGAGGAGCTCCTCGCCCAGGGTGCGGCCGAGTTCGGAGACCTGGCGGTCCAGGGCCCAGCCGGCGTGGTTGATGACGCGGCGGACCAGGGAGTAGCCGTTGGAGTGCAGGCCGGAGGAGGCCATGCCGATCACCACGTCGCCGGCGCGGACACGGTCCGGGCCCAGCAGCGCGTCGGCCTCGACCACACCGGTGGCGGCACCGGCGACGTCGTACTCGTGCTCACCGAGCAGGCCCGGGTGCTCGGCGGTTTCGCCGCCCACCAGGGCGGTGCCGGCGACCGAGCAGGCGGCCGCGATGCCGCGGACGATGTCGGCGATGCGCTCCGGGACCACCTTGCCGCAGGCGATGTAGTCCGTCATGTAGAGCGGTTCGGCGCCCACGACGACGATGTCGTCCACCACCATGCCGACGAGGTCGAAGCCAATGGTGTCGTGGATGTCCATGGCCTGGGCGATTGCCACCTTGGTGCCGACGCCATCGGTGGAGGTGGCCAGCAGCGGGCGCTTGTAGGTGAGCAGCCGGGAGACGTCATAGAGGCCAGCAAACCCGCCGACGCCGCCGATCACCGAGGCATTGTGGGTTGCCTTGACGGCGCCCTTCATGAGTTCGACGGCGCGGTCTCCCGCTTCGACGTCGACGCCGGCGGAGGCGTAGGTGATGCCGGTGTTCTGGGCGGCGTTCATGTCAGCGGCCGGGGAGGCGGAAGTCATACTGGCTCTTTCTTGTCGGCTGTGGTGACGCGGTCGGCATCGGTGAGCAGTTCTTCGAATTCGGAGTCCGGCCCCGGATCACAACCGGTGGCGCCGGCCTTCTCGGCCGGATCCGCGGTGGCGGAGATGCTGGCATCGGCAGCCGCGGCCGCGGCCTCCGCGCCGGCGGAGGCCGGAGCGGGGGTTGACGGGAGGCCGCCCAGGTCCGTGCGCTCGAGCAGGTTCTTGCCGAGCTTGTCCGCGCCCGGCAGCTCGATCGGGTACTTGCCGGTGAAGCAGGCGGTGCAAAGACGCTCGCGCGGCTGCCGGGTGGCGTCGATCATGCCGTCTTCGGAGATGTAGGCGAGCGAGTCGGCGCCGATGGCCTGGGTGATTTCATCGATGGTGGCGCCGTTGGCGATCAGTTCCGCCCGGGAGGCGAAGTCGATGCCGTAGAAACAGGGCCATTTGACCGGCGGGGAGGAAATCTTGATGTGGACGCTTGCGGCGCCGGCTTCCCGGAGCATCCGCACGATGGCACGCTGGGTGTTGCCGCGGACGATCGAGTCATCCACCACCACAACACGCTTGCCGCGGATCACGGATTCGAGGGCGTTGAGCTTGAGCCGGATGCCGAGCTGGCGCAGCGTCTGCGAGGGCTGGATGAACGTGCGGCCCACATAGGAGTTCTTGACGAAGCCGTGCGCGAAGGGGATGCCGGATTCCTCGGCGTAGCCCACCGCCGCGGGGGTGCCCGATTCCGGCACCGGGATGACGATGTCCGCTTCCTGGGTGTTTTCGCGGGCCAGCTGGCGGCCCATTTCCACGCGGGATTCGTACACCGAACGGCCCGCAATGGAGGCGTCCGGGCGGGCGAGGTAAACGTATTCGAAGACGCAGCCGGCCGGCGTCGCCTCGGCGAAGCGCTGCGAGCGGACGCCGTCCTCGTCGATCGCGATGAATTCGCCGGGTTCGATTTCGCGGATGAAGCTGGCGCCGACGGTGGCGAGGGCGGACTGCTCGGAGGCCACCACCCAGCCGCGTTCCAGCCGGCCCAGGCAGAGCGGGCGGATGCCGTAGGTGTCGCGGGCCGCGTAGAGGGTGCCCTCATCCATGAAGACGAAGCAGAAGCCGCCCTTGATCTTCGGCAGCAGCTCCATGGCGGTCTGCTCAAGGGACTTGCCCTCTTCGCCCTCCAGGAGTGCGGTGACCAGGGCCGTGTCCGAGGTGTTGCCCTGCTTCATCTCACCGCTGAGGTTTCCGCCGTTGCGGTCCTCGATCATTGCCTTGAGTTCCGCCGTGTTGGTCAGGTTGCCGTTGTGGGCGAGGGCCACGGTGCCCGTGGTGGTCGCGCCCAGAGTGGGCTGGGCGTTGGCCCAGTGGCTCGCACCCGTAGTGGAATAGCGGCAGTGGCCGACGGCCAGGTGCCCGGTCAGGGTATTCAGGGTCGTCTCGTCGAAGACCTGGGAAACGAGGCCCATGTCCTTGTAGACGTTAATCCGCTTGCCGTCGCTGGTTGCAATACCAGCCGACTCCTGGCCGCGGTGCTGCAGTGCATACAGCCCGTAGTAGGTGAGTTTTGCTACTTCTTCACCGGGTGCCCAGACCCCGAAGACGCCGCATGCGTCCTGAGGGCCTTTTTCGCCTGGGAGAAGATCATGAGAAAGTTTTCCATCGCCGCGTGCCACTGGTCGATTATCTCACGATGTGCGCTAAGACTTTTCCCGCGGCCGTTTTATGACCTGCCGCCCTGTTGGGGGAACTGTTGAGACGCGGTTCAGGCGCGGTCGTCGTCGGTGTCCGGTGCGGACTCGACGACGGCGCGCTCGGCGCGGCGGACGCTCATCCGGTCCAGGACCAGGGCGGCCAAGGCGCCCAGGATGACGCCGCCCGCCGCGCACAGGATCATGAAGAAGCCGAACACCGAGCTGGCGTCATAGCCCTCGTCGCCGGGAAGGGCGTAGGCGATGATGGCCGCGGCGGCCACGCCCACCAGCCCGCCCAGGATCAGGAAGGGAACATATTTCGGTGCCCGGCGGACGGTGACCTCGCGGCGCTCCGGAACGTTCTCCGGAACATTGCCCGGAACGCTGCCCGGGGCAGACTCCCGCTGGGGGTCGTTGCCTGCTGTGCCGGGGGTTTCGTGGGAAGACATGCCATTAAGCCTACTGCCCTTGGACTCATTGCCGGGGCCCGGATCCCGGAGCAGACTAGGGCTACATACAGACGAGCTAAGGATCCGCCATGTTAGCCTCAGCCGCCCGCATTCGCGACCAGCAGCGCATGATCTGGGATGAGTTCTCGGCGGGCTGGAACAAGTGGGACGCTGAACTGCTCGGCTGGCAGGGGCCGTTCGGGGACGCATTGCTCGAGGATTTGCCGCTGCGCCCCGACTCCCGGGTGCTGGATGTCGCGGCGGGCGCGGGGGAACCCGGACTCACGGTGGCCGAGCGAGTGCCCGGCGGCAGGGTGGTCCTGGCCGACATCTCGGCGGGGATGCTCCGCGTGGCCCAGGAAAAGGCATCGGCCCGGCGCCTGACGAACCTGGACTTTGAGGTGTGCGACGCTGCCGCCATGCCCTTCGGGGACAGCACGTTCGACGCCGTGTACTGCCGCTTCGGCCTGATGTACTTTCCGGTGATGTCCGTGGCCATGGCAGAGATGGCTCGCACCGCCAAGCCCGGTGCCCGCGTGGGCGCCGTCGTCTGGGGACGTGCGGCGTCCAACCCCTGGGCCAGCCTGATCCTGGGCACGATCGCCCGGCACCGGGAACTGCCCATCCCGCCCGCTGGCACGCCCGGACTGTTCCGCTGCGCGCCCACCGGGTTCATGACCCGGATGTTCAAGGACGCCGGGCTGGCAGAGGTGACGGAGCGCCAGGTCAGCACCGACCTGGTGCGCGAATCCCCGGATAGCTACTGGGAGTTCATGACCGACATCGCGACCACCGTGGCGATGGGGCTGGCGAAGGCGGACGAGGCATCGCGGGACCTGATCCGCCAGGACGTGTTCGCGCTGCTGGGCCGCTACGAGCACGACGGCGCGATCCGGCTCCGGTCCACCGCGACGGTGGTGGCGGGGACCAAGATGTAGTTAAGCGGGCGACGCCGGGCCGGACGCGTCCGCGATGATGGCACGCACGCTGTTGTTGCGTTTGTCGTGGGTGAGTTCCACGAGGCCCAGGGCCTCGAGCAGGGGCGGCAGGTACATCCCGAACCGTCCCCGGTAGCCTTTGCGCAACCCGTACCACCCGCCCACGGGGTTTTCCGGGTCGCGTCCCCAGGCTTCCACTGACCCCTCCGCTGCGGGCTTGTTTTCGTCGGCGGCGCCCAGCGGCACCCAGTCCACCTTCTCCATCAGCCAGAGGTGCAGATCATCCAGTGCCCGGAGGTGGTACTTGAGGGTGGTGGAACCTACCTGGCACACCAGCGCCGGGGGATCGGACTCCTCATCGCGGTACATCGAATACTCCGAAGTGCCCGGTGCCGTCTTGAGCTGCCAGGGATCCTGCTTGGTGCCGTTTGCCACGCTGTACCCGCCTTCTGTCCGGCCGGATGCCCGGCGCCGATGGACCGAGCCTACCGAGCCATCCGGCGCGGGGCGAGGCCCGCTGCTGGGAGCGAGCAGTGACCCGTCAGACGCCCAGCGCTTCCTTCAGCGACGCCACGTGGCCCTGGGCCTTCACCTGGTACTGCGCCAGCTTCACGTTGCCCTCGGGGTCCAGGACCACGGTGGAGCGGACGATGCCCTCCGTGACCTCTCCTTGGACCAGCTTCTCGCCCCAGGCGCCGTAGGCCAGGGCGACGGCGTGGTCCTCGTCGGCCAGGAGCGGGAAGGTCAGGGCGAAGTCGCCGGTGAAGTGGGCCAGGGCCTCAGGGCCGTCGGGGGAGATGCCCAGGACTTCGTAGCCCGAGCCCTGCAGGGACGCGAGGTTGTCGCGGAAATCGCAGGCCTCGGTGGTGCAGCCCGGGGTCGCGGCCTGCGGGTAGAAGTACACAATGACGTTTTTGCCGCGGTAATCGGCGAGGGCAACCGGCTTGCCTTCGGCGTCCGGCAGCGTGAAATCCGGGGCCGGTGTGCCGGGCTGCAGCTTGACGGTCATGTTTGCGCTCATGATGATCCTTCGGGGAGTGGACAACGGGTCTGTGATGCACAACATCGTGGCCCAAAGCTGTATTCCGGGGCTTTAGTCGCCGCCTGAGACTATCAAGGACCCGCCCGGGGTGGCCTAGCGGGGGCTCGAGGCCCTGACAGGTTTTTCATAGCTCCGGCATAGCTGCGATGATTAGTCTGAAGCCATTATGGAACAGCTACCTCCACAGCAGCGACGATTCGGATCCCGACGCCCTCCCGGCCGCGGTCCCCGTCGAGCGACCCTCCGGCCGCGTGCCATGATCTTGGCGGCCTGTGCCGCGGTGGTGGCGTTCCTGCTGGTTGCCGGCTTCTTCTCGGCCGCCGAGGCACGAACCTCGACGGCGGCGAATCTCACGAAGACGTCTGCGGCGACCACTGCGGACGCCAGTGCCTCCCCCTCATCCAGCCCCGCCGCCTCGGCCACCACCTCCGCCCCGGCTGCCCGAACGGTCGACGCGGCACTGGGCGGCCGCATCCAGGCCATTCTCGATGCCAACAGCCAGTTCCAGATCGGCGTGGCGGTGGTCGACCTCTCCCAGGACGCCGGCTCAGCGGACGTTAACGAGTACGGGGTCCGGGAGAAGTTCGTGGCCGCGAGCACCGCCAAAGTCCTGGCCGCGGCAGCCTACTACCACCAGGTCGAGACCGGCACGGCCACCCTCGATGACCCCTTGGGCAGCTACACCGCCGGATTCCAGCTCCGGGAGATGATCCAGCAGAGCGACAACGACTCGTGGTCGCTGATCATGAATGCCGTGGGCCACGACGAACTGACGGCCTACGCAGCGTCGCTGGGCGTGAGCTATGACCCGAAAACCAACACGCTGACCCCGGCGGAAATGGCGACGATCGTCTCCCGCCTCTACTCCGGGACGCTCCTGAATGCCGGGAACACCGCCCAACTGCTGTCCTATATGCAGGACACCAACTACGAAACGCTCATTCCCGCCGCAGTGCCGGCAGGGATCACGGTCTTCCACAAGTACGGGCTCCTGGGCGGTGAACTGCACGACGCCGCCATCCTCACGCAAGGCGACGCCGCCTACGCCCTGGTCATCTACACCAAGGGCCAGGACCTGACCGACGTCCCGGAACGCACCGAAGTGATTCATCAGCTGACGCAGGCGGTGGCGGGCGTCCTCTTCTAGCGAGGCGTCTACCCCTCGGCACCTAGATGCCGAGCGCCTCCCGCAATGCCCGGACGTGGCCCTGCGGGCTGACCTGATACTGCGCCAGGACCACATTTCCGTCGGGGCCAACCACCACGGTGGACCGCACCGTTCCTTCGCGGACCTCGCCGTCCACCAGCTTCTCGCCCCAGGCCCCGTACGCGAGGGCCACGGCGTGGTCCTCGTCGGCGAGCAGCGGGAAGGTCAGCGCATGCTCGTCGGCGAAGGCCGCCAGGGCCTCGGGGGAATCGGGCGAGATGCCCAGGACCTCGAAGCCCGTGCCCTGGAGGGCAGTAAGGCTGTCGCGGAAGTCGCAGGCCTCGGTAGTGCAGCCGGGGGTTGCCGCGCGGGGGTAGAAGTAGACAATGGCGTTCTTGCCGCGGTAATCGGCCAGGGAAATCCGGCGGCCCGCGGCGTCGGGCAGCGCAAACCCGGGTGCCGGGGTTCCGCGACGCAGTTTTCTGGTAACGGGCAGATTGGTGGTGCTGTGCAGATTGGTGGCGCTTGCGGATTGCATGCAGTTCCTTCGATCGAATGCGGGGGTTGGTTGTGGCAGCCGGACCTCAGATGCTGTATTCCGCCGGTCCCCGCACCACTACCAGTGGACCCGGGACGAAACGGTAGCCGCCGCTGCGGACGGTGACGACGGCGTGCCGGCAACCCTTGAGTTTGCGGCGCACCCGGCCGACGTACACGTCGATGGACCGGGTGGCCGCACCCGGGGTGTCAAACGCGTCGAGGCACTGCTGGAGTTCCTGCCGGCTGACCGTGCGGGAGCAGTTCTGTACGAGACATCTCAGGAGGGTGAACTCCACGTCCGTCAGGGGCACGCGCTCGCCGTCGAGCCTGGCGTCTCCGGCCGCGAGGTCGACGGCGAGCCGGCTGATGGTGCCGGGGGCGGGCGCCTGGCCCGGAACCAGGTCCGGTGCCGCGCCCGCCCCGCCGTCATCCGCGGTGCCGTCGTCGCCGGTGCCATCATCACCGGGGGAGAAGACGACGGCGGACGTTGCGGCTCCGGCGGCGGGCCTAAAGTGGACTTCCGCCTCCGGAGCACATCTGAGGGCGCGGCCGAGCACGAGTTCGGCCGCCCGGGCCAGGCAGGCCGGGTCAACGTCGGCGTCGTCCGGTACGGTGACCCACACCGCGAGTCCCCTCGCGGTGAGGCCGGCCTGCCGTGCCTGTCCGTTGTGCTGGACCCGTCCGTGAACGGCGGGGGCGGCGCCGGCCACGGCCGCCTGGCTCACACGCCGCCGCGGCGGATCAGCTTGCCGGTCGGAGTCCGGCCGTCGATCAGGGTGCCGCGGAGGTAGGTCTGCCGGACGACGCCGGAAAGCGCCTTGCCGTCATAAGGCGTGATGGGGTTCTTGTGCTTGAGCTTGGAGACATCAACGACGTACGCCTCGTCCGGGGCAAAGATAGCGAGGTCGGCGTCGTACCCCAGCGCCAGCTGGCCCTTGTTGCCCAGGCGGGCGAGCTGGGCCGGCTTGGCCGCCATCCACGAGACAACCTGTTCCAGCGGGATGCCGCGGTGCCGGGCCTCGGTCCAGATCAGCGACAAGCCCAGCTGAAGCGAGGAGACGCCGCCCCAGGCCACGGCGAAGTCACCGTTTTCCAGGTCCTTCAGGTCCAGGGTGGACGGGGAGTGGTCCGAGACGATGCAGTCGATGGTGCCGTCCTGCAGGCCGGCCCACAGCAGTTCGCGGTTGGAGGCTTCGCGGATCGGCGGGCAGCACTTGTAGGCTGTGGCGCCGTCCGGGATTTCCTCGGCCGTGAGCGTCAGGTAGTGCGGGCATGTCTCGACGGTGAGGCGAACGCCGTCGCGCTTGGCGCTGGCGATCATGGGGAGCGCGTCGGAGGAGGACAGGTGCAGGATGTGGGCCCGGACGCCGGTCCAGCGGGCCCGTTCGATGACCTCGGCGATGGCCTTGTTCTCGGCACCGCGGGGGCGGGACGCCAGGAACGTGGAGTAGTGGTCGCCGCCCGGGTGGGGTGCGTGGTCGATCGCGTGGGAGTCCTCGGCGTGGACGATCATGAGCGAGTCGAAGGACTTGAGCTCGGCCATGTCCTCCTCCATTTCATCCGCTTCCAGGTGCGGGAACTCGTCCACACCGGAGTGCAGCAGGAAGCACTTGAAACCGAAGACGCCCTCGTCGTGCAGCGGCCGAAGTTCGCGTTTGTTACCGGGGACGGCTCCGCCCCAGAACCCGACGTCCACGAACGCCTGGTCCTCGGCCACCTCGCGCTTGAGTTTTAGGCCCTCCACCGTGGTGGTGGGCGGGATGCTGTTCAGCGGCATGTCAATGATGGTGGTGACGCCGCCGGCGGCGGCCGCCCGGGTGGCGGACGCGAAGCCCTCCCACTCGGTGCGGCCGGGCTCGTTGACGTGCACGTGGGTGTCCACGAGGCCCGGCAGGAGGGTTTCGTCGTCGGCGAGCTCGATGACTTCACGGCCGGAAAGGCCGTTGCCCAGCGGTTCGATCGCGACAATCACGCCGTTGCGGACGCCGACTTCCCGCGCGGCGATGCCGGCTGTGGTCAGCACCCGCCGTCCGCGGAAGACGAGGTCGTAGGTTTCTTCAGACACTGAGGGTCTCCTTTCCCGGAGTACTGTCCAGAGCGCGGGCGCCCTGCGCGGAGTACGCCACGTTGGTCAATTGCTCGCCGAGTTGCCGTCCGAGGCGCTCCAGCAGCGGAGCAGCCTCGGCTATACATGTGTCTACATTGCTTTCCAGCTCCGTCAAAGCATGGACCGCGAGGAATCCGGAACTGCTGATCTGCTCCGGAGTCAGGACGGACCGACCGCACACCGCGACCGCCGGGACCCCCGCACGGCGGGCCGCCCGGGCAACGCCCACAGGAGTCTTGCCCAGCAGGCTCTGTTCGTCGAGGCTGCCTTCGCCGGTGATCACCAGGTCAGCGCCGGCCAGCCGCTCCGCCAGCCCGGTGAATTCAAGGACGACGTCGATGCCCGGCCGGCGGGTCGCGGCCAGTACCGCGATCGCAGCGTAGCCCACGCCCCCGGCCGCCCCGGCGCCCGGAGCATCGGCGGCCTTGCGTGCGCGCGGCCCGATTTCGGCCGAAAGAACGTCCACAAAGTGGGCCAGGGCGGCGTCGAGGACCGCGACGTCCTCCGGCGTGGCGCCCTTCTGCGGGCCGAAGATCGCCGCGGCGCCTTGGGCTCCGAGCAGCGGGTTGTCGACGTCGCTGGCGAGCACGAAGCGTGCCTTGTCCAAGCGGGCATCGAAGCCGGAGAAGTCGATCCAGTCCAGCCTGGCCAGGGCTGCGCCGCCGGGCGGCAGTTCGTTGCCGTCGGCGTCGAGGAACTTGGCGCCGAGTCCCTGCAGGACCCCGGCGCCGCCGTCGGTGTTGGCGCTGCCGCCGACGCCCACAATGATCTGCCGGCATCCGGCGTCGAGCGCTGCCCGGATCAGTTCCCCGGTGCCCAAGCTGGTGGCGCCCCTGGCGTCCTTGATGCCGTCCCGCAGGACGGCGAGCCCGGACGCGGCGGCCATCTCAACGACGGCCTCGCGTCCGCGGACGGCGAATTCCGCCCGTATCGGCGCACCGGTGGGGCCGCTGACGACGGCGCTGCGGCGGGTGAAGCCGGAGCCGACGGCGGCATCCAGGGTGCCCTCGCCGCCGTCGGCCACGGGAATCCGAAGGACCTCCAGGTTGCCGCCACAGGCACGCTGCAGCCCCGCTTCCAGGTGCCGGGCAACATCCGGGGCCGATAGCGAGCCCTTGAACTTGTCCGGCGCTATGACGACGCGCATCTCAGGCCTGCAGGGCCAGGATGGCGGTGGGGGCGTCCTCGGCGGTCTCGGCCAGGGCCTCGAACTCGTTGACGGCGTTGATCTCGGTGCCCATGGAGATGTTGGTGATCTTTTCCAGGATCACTTCCAGCACCACGGGAACCTTGAACTCGCCCATGAGCGCCTTGGCCTTGTCGAACGCGGCAGGCAGGTCCTCCGGCGTTTCCACCCGGATGGCCTTGCAGCCCAGGCCTTCGGCCACCTTGACGTGATCCACGCCGTAGCCACTCGCGGTCGCCGAGAGATCAGTGGAGTTGATGTTCTCGAACGCCAGGGACACGTTCTGTTCCATGTTGAACCCGCGCTGGGACTGGCGGATCAGACCGAGGTAGGAGTTGTTGACCACCACGTGGATGTACGGCAGGTTGAACTGCGCGCCCACGGCCAGTTCCTCGATCATGAACTGGAAGTCGTAGTCGCCGGACAGGGCAACCACGGTCTCGTCCGGCTTGCCGCGAACCACGCCCAGTGCGGCGGGGGCGGTCCAGCCCAGCGGACCAGCCTGCCCGGCGTTGATCCACTTGCGCGGGCCGAACACGTGCAGCATCTGGGCGCCGGCGATCTGCGAGAGTCCAATGGTGGACACGTAGGTGGTGTCCTTGCCGAATGCCTTGTTCATTTCCTCGTACACGCGCTGGGGCTTGATCGGCACGTTGTCGAAGTGGGTCTTGCGGTGCAGCGTAGCCTTGCGCCCGGAACATTCGGCAACCCAGTCGGCGTAGTCCGGCAGCGAGCCGGCGGCGGTGCGTTCGCGGGCCAGTTCCAGCAGGCCGTCCAGGGCGGCACCGGCGTCGGAGGCGATGCCGAAGTCCGGGGAGAACACGCGGCCGATCTGGGTGGGCTCGATGTCGATGTGCACGAATGTGCGGCCGGCGGTGTAGGTGTCCAGACCGCCGGTGTGGCGGTTGGCCCAGCGGTTGCCGATGCCGATCACCGCGTCGCTGCGCAGGAAGTTCTCGTTGCCATAGCGGTGGCTGGTCTGCAGGCCCACCATGCCGGCCATCAGGGCGTGGTCATCCGGGATTGCGCCCCAGCCCATCAGGGTGGGGATCACGGGGATGTTCAGCAATTCGGCCAGTTCCACCAGCTGTTCGGAGGCGCCGGCGTTGATGATGCCGCCGCCGGCCACGATCAGCGGGCGCTCGCCGGCGGTGAGCATGTCCAGGGCCTTTTCCAGCTGCTTCCGGCTGGCCTTGGGCTTCTCCACGGTCAGCGGCTCGTAGGTGTCGATGTCGAATTCGATCTCGGCCATTTGCACGTCGATCGGCAGGTCCAACAGGACCGGGCCCGGGCGGCCGGAGCGCATCAGCTGGAAGGCCTTCTGGAAGGCGCCGGGGACCTGGCCGGGTTCCAGGATGGTCATGGCCAGCTTGGTGACGGGCTTGGCGATGGACTCGATGTCCACGGCCTGGAAGTCCTCTTTGTGCAGCTTGGCAACGGGGGCCTGCCCGGTGATGCAGAGCATCGGGATGGAATCGGCCCACGCGGCGTACAGGCCGGTGATCATGTCCGTGCCGGCGGGGCCGGAGGTGCCGATGCAGATGCCGATGTTGCCGTTCTTCGCCCGGCTGTAGCCGTCAGCCATGTGGCTGGCGCCTTCAACGTGGCGGGCCAGGGTGTGGCGGATGCCGCCGTGGGCCCTCATTGCCGAGTAGAACGGGTTGATCGCCGCGCCTGGCAGGCCGAACGCCTCGGTGGCGCCCTCCTTTTCCAGGATGGCGACGGCTGCGTCTACGGTGCGCATCTTCGTCATGGTGTGCTCCTTGAAAGTCTGTTTTTGGGTGTGGTGAGGGAGCCGCCGTCGTTGATGTACGACGGCGGTTGCCCGGTTATGGGTGTTGCCCGGTCTGCTGCCGGAGGTGCCCTGCTGGAGGCCTGGGTTACTTTCGGCCGGAGAGCTGGAGGACCTGCTTGAAGAGGCCGGAGTGGTCCAGGCCGCCGTCGCCCTGGTTGACGGTGGCGGCGACAAGCTGCGCGACGACGGCGCCGAGGGGGACGGCGACGTTGGCTTCGCGGGCGGCGGAGGTGACGATGCCGAGGTCCTTGTGGTGCAGGGCGAGGCGGAAGCCGGGATCGAAGTTGCGGTCCAGCATTTTCTGGCCCTTCTGCTCCAGGACCTTGGATCCGGCCAGTCCGCCGCCGAGGACTTTGAGGGCGGCGTCCGTGTCCACGCCGTAAGCCTCGAGGAAGGCGATCGCCTCGCCGAGGACTTCGATGTTGACGGCCACGATCAGCTGGTTGGCCGCCTTGACGGTCTGGCCGGAGCCGGAGGGGCCGACGTGGACGATGGTCTTGCCGACGGCGTTCAGGACATCCTGGGCGGCCTCGAAGTCGGCTGCGTCGCCGCCCACCATGATGGAGAGCGCGGCGTCGATGGCGCCTTGTTCGCCGCCGGAGACCGGGGCGTCGAGGGGACGGATCCCTGCGGCCCGGGCGTCGTCGGCGAGGCGCTTGGCGACATCGGGGCGGATGCTGCTGGCATCAACCCACAGGGTGCCTTTGCGGGAGTTGGCGAAGACGCCGTCGGGGCCACTGACCACGGCTTCGACGTCGGGGGAGTCCGGGACCATGGTGATGACGACGTCGGCGTCCCTGACGGCCTCCGCGACACTGCCGGCGCCCTTGCCGCCTTCGGAGACGAGCTTGTCGATCTTGTCCTGGCTGCGGTTGAAGCCCGTGACCGTGTGGCCGGCCTTGACGAGGTTGATGGCCATGGGCAGGCCCATGATGCCGAGTCCGATGACTGCGATGTTGCTCATTGTGGTTCTCTTTCTAAAGTCTTTTGATGCGGTTTTAGCGCGGGTGTGCTGTGTCGGTGCGGGTGGGTGGGCCCACGCCCGCCGGGTTCCCTGGCCGAGCTTGCGAGGCTAGGGTGCGGGTGGGTGGGGACTACTGGGAGACGTGCTGGCGGATGGCCCAGCTGAACGCGGTCTCCGCCGGTTCCTTGTATTCGAGGCCGATGTAGCCCTCGTAGCCGAGAGTGCGGCTGCGGGCGATCCATTCGCCGAGGGGAAGCTGCCCGGTTCCGGGAGCCCCGCGGCCGGGGTTGTCGGCGATCTGGATGTGGCCGAAGTCTTTGGCGTGCTTTTCGATGACGACGGCGACGTCGTCACCGTTCACGGCGAGGTGGTAGAAGTCGGCGAGGAGCTTGATGTTCTCAGCGCCGGATTCCTTCTTGACCCGGGCGATGACGTCGAGGGCGTCCTGGGCCTTGAGGAGCGGGTAGCGGGGTGCGCCGCTGACGGGTTCCAGGAGGACGGTGCCGCCGATGCGGGCGACGCCGGCAGCGGCAGTCGCGAGGTTTTCGGCGCCGATGGCGTCCTGCTGCTGGGCGGATTCGCCGTCAATGCGGTTGCCGTAGAGGGCGTTGAAGGCCTTGCAGCCGAGGCGCTCACCGATCCCGGCGACGACGTCGACGTTGTCCAGGAATTCGGCCGAGCGTGCCGGCCAGGAGACCAGGCCGCGGTCGCCGCCGGGCATGTCGCCGGCGTTGAAGTTCAGGCCGGTGAGCTGCACGCCGGCGTCGGTGATGGCGTTTTCAAACCGGGTGATCTGGGCGTCGGTGGGGACGGAGGTCTCGAAGGGCCACCAGAATTCGACGGCGTCAAAACCGGCGGCCTTGGCGGCGGCGGGGCGTTCCAGCAGGGGGAGCTCCGTCAGGAGGATGGAGCAGTTCACGGAGTACGTCATTGTGGGTTTCTTTCCGGTCTGGGCGGGAGCTGGATCCCGGGCGTCGTTGCCCGGTTATCTTTCCTGAATGAATTCCAATGTGCTGATTTCCACTGTGAGGATTTCCACTATGTTGATTTCCGCTTTGTGGAATTAAGATTCTGCTTTATGAAAGTGTAGGGAAGGTGTGGCAGCGGAGTCAAGGGGTGTGTGGAAGCGTGGCGGGTGAACGCGGGGTGTGGGCTGCAGGGGAGGCGCGTGGGAATCCCGTGTTTCGGGTCCGGCGTTTCAGGGGGCGGCAGTCCGGGGCGTGCGGGAAACAGGCCAGGGGACTTAGCTACCCTTGTGGGGGTCCTTTCGGGCCGCCAGGCCGACGAGGGCGCCGAGCCCAACGCCGATCAACAGGCCCGTGAACGGCTGGTCGACGGTGGCGGCTCCGATGGCGAAGCCGAGGGCCGCGCCAAGGAGCATTCCGATCGACAGGGATTCGTACTTCACACTCTCAGGCTAGCAAGCATCGCGGGGGCCACAAGGGGTCACGGTTCCGGCACCGAGGACGGCTCCGGAGCGGCGTACGGCCCGGAACCACGAATGGGTCCGCCCCGGCCTGCGGGGCGGACTCCATGGTGTGGATCGGTCTTACGTGAGGCGGATCTGGCGGTTGACATCCTTGTAGAGCAGGTAGCGGAACGGCCCTGGCCCGCCGGCGTAGCAGGCTTGCGGGCAGAAGGCGCGCAGCCACATGAAGTCGCCGGCCTCGACTTCCACCCAGTCGTCGTTGAGGCGGTAGACGGCCTTGCCCTCCAGGACGAAGAGCCCGTGTTCCATCACATGGGTTTCGGCGAACGGGATGGACCCGCCGGGCTGGAACGTGACGATGTTGACGTGCATGTCGTGGGCGAGGTCGTCGGGGTCCACGAAGCGGGTGGTCGCCCAGGCACCGTTGGTGTCCGGCATGGGCCGCGGCTCGACGTCCTGGTCACGGGTCACGAATGACTTCGCCGTGAAGCCTTCCAGCGGCTCATAGGCCTTGCGTATCCACTGGAAACTGGCAACCTCCGAGGGACCATCGTTGGAGACCTTCCAGTCCGAGCCGGCGGCGAGGTAGGCGTAGCCGCCGGTCTCAAGGTGGTGGATTTCGCCGTCGAGCGTCAAAGTCAGTTCGCCCTTGGTGAGGAAGATGACGCCCTCGACGCCGGCCTCCGCCTCGGGCTTGTCGCTGCCGCCGCCAGGCCCCACTTCCACGATCAGTTGCGAGAACGTGGTGGCGAAGCCGGCGATGGGCCGGGCGATGATCCACGCGCGCGTTTTGGTCCAGCCGGGAAGGTTGCTCGTGACAATGTCGCGCAGCACCCCCTTCGGGATGACCGTGTAGGCCTCTTTGACCACGGCGCGGTCGGTGAGGAGCTGAGTCTGGGGCGGCAGGCCGCCTTCGGGTGAAAAGTAGTTGCTCATAGGTGCGCTCCTTTGTGAAACGGTCAGTGAATAGGGTCAGTGGTTGTGGGAGGCGGCAGGCTGTGCCAGCCGGGGGTGTGCCAGGACGGTCAGCTGGGGCAAGCCAATGCCGGTCAGCTCCCGGACTTCGTCTGCGCCGGCAGCACCGCACTGGATGCCACGCAGCACGAAGGCTGCCAAGGCGCGTGCGGTGGCGGGTTCATCCATGACGCCGCCGTCGGTGCGCTCCACGTAGTTGCGGAGCCGGGCGGCGGCGGCGGGAAGCCCCTGCCGGTAGAAGGCGTAGGTCGCGGCGAACCGGCTGGGCAGCTGGGCGGGGTGGAGGTCCCAGCCCTGGTAGTAGCCGCGTTCCAGGGATCGGCGGACCAGCCGGCCGTGGAGCCGCCAGGCCTGCTCCACGTTCTCGCCCACCGGGATGATGTTGGTGGAGCCGTCGGAGAGCCGGATGCCGGTGCCGGCCACGGCAAGCTGCATCACCTCTTTGGCGTAATCAGCCACCGGATGTTCCATGGACTGGTATTCCGCGGAAATCTGCAGGGACGCCGAGTAGTCGTAGGTGCCGTAGTGCAGGGCGCTGATCCGCCCGGGGACGGCGTGCGGCAGCTGCGCCACCGGGGAGGTGCCGTCCGGGCCCAGGATCAGCTGCGGCGTTTCCACCTGGACTTCAAACCGTAGGCGCCCGGCGGGCAGCGAGTGGAATTCCTCCAGCCGGGAAACGGCGAAGTCCATAGCCTGCACCTGGGCCACGGTGGTGACCTTGGGCAGGGTGAGGATGAGCCCGTCCGGCAGTTCGCCGGCGGCGGCCAGCTGCGAGACGAAGAGATCCAGGGTCCGCAGGCCCCGGGCACGGGTGGGTGCCTCGAAGCACTTGAACCGGATCCCGATGAACGGCGGCGCACTGCCGTCCGCCACAGCGGCGGCAACGGCGGCCGCGGCGGCGACAGCGTCGGCATCCTCGGCGTCGTCACCCCGGTCCCCGTAGCCGTCCTCGAAGTCCAGCCGTAGGTCCTCGATCGGCTCGCTGCCCAGCTTCGCGGCGACGCGGGGTGCGACGGCGCCGGCCAGTGCCGGGTCCTGGCCGAGCAGGGTGCCGAGCCGCTCCAGCCCGCCGTGGGCGTCGGCTGCAGCCAGGGCCTGGGCACCCCAGTCGGCGGCGAAGCCCGGGGTGAAGCGGTCGGCCGGGACGTAGACGGTGTGTACCGGCTGGCGGGTGCCGTCATCGCCCGGATAGTTGCGCTCCAGCAGTTCATCCGTCGCCGCCAGCTGGGCATCGATCCGGTTCAGGTCGGCGCGGGAGAGCGCCCCGGGGGGAGGTCCAGTGGGCGACCCGGAGGGATATGCGGCCATGGCTCAGCCCACCAGCTCGTAGGCCGGCGTGGTGAGGAAGTCCGTGTAGTCCTCGGACAGGCAGATGTCGCCAATGAGCTTGCTGGCGGGCAGGTAGTGCTTCGCGAAGGCGTCCTCGCCCACCTCGCCGCGGAGCCTTTCGGTTTCCTCGGTCAGGATCCCGGAGACCAGCTCGCGCGTGACGGTCCTGCCGGTGTCCGCGAGGACCACCTGGTTGCGGATCTGCTGCCAGACCTGCGAGCGGGAGATCTCCGCCGTCGCGGCGTCCTCCATCAGGTTGTGGATGGCGACCGCGCCGTTGCCCGAAATCCACACCGCTGTGTAGGCGACGGCGACGTAGAGGTTCAGGCGCATGCCTGCCTCGGTGACCGTGCCATGGGCGGAGGCGATGTCCAGGAGCTGGTCCGCGGTGACCGAGACTTCAGGGCGCTGCCTGTCCAGCTGGTTGGGCCGCTCGCCCAGCACGGCGTCGAAGACGTCCCGGCAGACCGGCACCAAGTCCGGGTGGGCCACCCAGGAACCGTCAAAGCCGTCGTTAGCCTCGCGGGTCTTGTCTGCGCGCACTTTCTCGAACGCCTGGGCGGTCACATCAGGTTCGCGGCGGTTGGGAATGACGGCCGCCATGCCGCCCATGGCGAAGGCGCCGCGGTGGTGGCAGGTCTTGACCAGCAGTTCGGTGTACGCGCGCATGAACGGCGCGGTCATGGCCACGGTGGCGCGGTCCGGCAGCACAAAGCGCGAGCCGGCGTCGCGGAAATACTTGATGATGCTGAACAGGTAGTCCCAGCGGCCCGCGTTCAGGCCTGACGCGTGGTCGCGGAGTTCGTAAAGGATCTCGTCCATTTCGAAAGCTGCGGGGATGGTCTCGATCAGGACCGTGGCGCGGATGGTGCCTTGTGGAATGCCGAGGTAGTCCTGGGCAAAGACGAAAATCTCGTTCCAGAGGCGGGCCTCGAGGTGGCTCTCCATCTTGGGCAGGTAATAGTACGGGCCATGGCCGTTCTCCAGCAGCTGCCTGGCGGTGTGGAAGAAGTGCAGGCCAAAGTCCACCAGGGCGCCCACGGTGTGTTCGCCGTCGATCAGCAGATGGCGCTCGCTCATGTGCCAGCCGCGCGGGCGGGCGACAACAACCGCAAGCGGGGCGTCGGTGCGGAGGGTGTATTCCTTCCCTTCCGGGGAGGTGTAGGCCAGGTTGCCGGCAGCGGCGTCGCGGAGGTTCAGGATCGATTCGATCACGTTGGACCAGGTGGGGGTGCTGGCGTCCTCGAGGTCGGCGAGCCAGACCCTGGCCCCGGAGTTCAGGGCGTTGATGGCCATCTTGGCCGGGGCGGCGGGGCCCGTCATTTCCACCCGGCGGTCCTGCAGGGCAGCGGGGGCGGGGGCCACCGCCCAGTCGCCCTCACGGATGTCGCGGGTTTCCGGCAGGAAATCGAGCCGGCCGGTGCCGGCCACCTCGTCGCGTTTGACCGCGCGGGCCTTGAGGAGCTCCCCGCGGGTGCCGGCGAAACGCTGGTGCAGTTGCTCGATGAAGGCCAGCGCCTCGGGAGTGAGGATCTCCTCCGCACGGTCAACGGGGCGGTGGGCTGAGATGGTGAGGGCCATTGTGGTCCTTCCTGGTTGGTGAATCAGGCGGCGAATCAGGCGTGGGTCAGCGCGGCGGCCGGGGCTGCCGCATGGGCCGCCGCGGCAACTGCGGCGGCGACGTCGGCGGCAACGTGGGGGTCGAACACGCTGGGGATGATGTAGCTGGCATTGAGCTCATCGTCCGCCACCCGGTTGGCGATCGCCTCGGCGGCGGCCACGAGCATCTCCGGGGTGATGTCCGCCGCCCCCGCGTCCAGCAGCCCGCGGAAGAACCCCGGGAAGGCCAGGACGTTGTTGATCTGGTTGGGGAAATCGCTGCGGCCGGTCGCCACCACGGCGGCATGCCGTGATGCAACCACCGGGTCGATTTCCGGCGTGGGGTTGGCCATGGCGAACACAATAGCGTCCTTGGCCATGGATGCCACGTGTTCTTCCCCGATCACGTGCGGTGCGCTGACGCCGATGAAGACGTCGGCTCCCTTGAGCGCTTCGTGCAGGGTGCCGGAGAAGCCCCGTTCATTGGTGTTCTCGGCAATCCAGGTGCGGTGCTCGTCGTCGTACTGTTCGCCGAAGTGGATCGCTCCCGAGCGGCCGGCGGCGATGATGTTTCGGGCCCCCTGCGCCTTGAGCAGTTGAATGATGGCGGAGCCGGCCGCGCCGACGCCCGAAACGACAATCCGGACCTCGGCGAGTTCCTTGTCCACTACGCGCAGGGCGTTGGTCAGGGCGGCCAGGGTGACGATTGCAGTTCCGTGCTGGTCGTCATGGAAGACCGGGATGTCGAGTTCCTCGCGGAGCCGGGTTTCGATCTCGAAGCAGCGAGGCGCGGCGATGTCCTCAAGATTGACGCCGCCGTAGACCGGGGCGAGAGCCTTGACGATCCGGATGATTTCCTCCGTGTCCTGGGTGTCCAGGCAGACCGGCCAGGCGTCGACGTTGGCGAACTGTTTGAAGAGCGCGGCCTTGCCTTCCATGACCGGCAGCGCGGCCGCCGGACCGATGTTGCCCAGGCCCAGGACGGCGGAGCCGTCGGTCACGACGGCGATGGTGTTGCGTTTGATGGTCAGGTTGCGGGCGGCCTCGGGGTTTTCCGCGATCGCCAGGCAGACTCGGGCCACACCGGGGGTGTAGGCACGGGAGAGATCATCGCGGTTTCGCAGGGCGACCTTCGGGACAACCTCCAGCTTGCCGCCAAGGTGCATCAGGAAGGTGCGGTCCGAGACGTTCCGAACGGTGACGCCGTCGAGCGCGTTCAGCGCGTCCTTGACGCGGGCGGCGTGGCGGTCGTCCGTGGTGTTGCAGGTGACGTCGACTACCAGGGTCTCGTGGTGGGACTCGGTGACGTCCAGGGCTGTGATCGCGGCGCCGGCGGCACCGACGGCGGCGGCCAGTTCGCTGGTGGCGGTGAAGCTGGACGGCGCCTCCACGCGCAGGGTGATCGAATTTCCGGGGCTGGGATTCGCCATTGAATTTCCTCCTAGTCGGCCCGCAGACGGGCTCTCACTGTGCTCATTTATTTCGTATGATGGATATTATTATCTACTTTGTGGAAATACAAGCCCTTGAGGCTTCGTCGACGACGGCCCGGCGGTACGGTATCTTGGGTCTACTAAGCACTTTTTTCACGATGTGGATAAAATTTGTCGTGAGCAACCCTCAGGAGAGCAAAGTTATGGCGGAAAAAGCCCCCGGAGGCGTGCAGTCCGTTGAACGCGTTTTCGAACTTCTGGAACTGATTACAGATGCCGGCGGCGACGTCACACTCAGTGAACTGTCGGCCTCCACCGATCTGCCGCTTCCCACCATCCACCGGCTGCTGCGCACGCTCGTCTCCCTGGGCTATATCCGGCAGCTGCCGAACCGCCGCTATGCCCTGGGCCCGCGCCTGATCCGCCTTGGCGAAGCGGCAAACAAGCAGCTGGGTGCGCTCGCCCGGCCGCAGCTCCAGTCCCTCGTGGAACGGCTCGGCGAAACCGCCAACATGGCCGTGCTGGACTCCGACATGGTGATGTACGTGGCCCAGGTCCCGTCCCTGCACTCCATGCGGATGATCACCGAAGTGGGCCGCCGCGGTTATATGCATGCCACCGGCATGGGCAAGGCGATCCTGGCCCAGCTGGACGATGAGGCGGTGCGTGGCATCGTCACCCGGAAGGGGATGCCCACGCCCACGCCCAAGAGCATCGGCGACGTCGAGTCTCTGTTCGCCGACTTGAAGCTGATCCGCAGCCGCGGCTATTCCATCGATGAGGAAGAGCAGGAGATCGGCGTCCGCTGCTTCGCCATTGCCATCCCCAACGCGCCGACCCCCGCGGCGATTTCCGTCTCCGGACCCGTTTCCCGCGTGGACGAGTCCTTCGCGGACCGGGCGGTGCCGTTGCTGCGCGAGGCAGCCCTGGCGATTTCCCAGGACCTCAACAAGAGCTGAGGCCCGCCGTCATCCTGCAGTCTGCGAGGCCAGGTTGCGGCCCCTTCTCCGTCCGGGGGAGGGGCCGCAACGCTGAGGCGGTGGTGGCTGTCGTGTTTAGTGTTCGGAGGTAGCGGCGGACTCCACCGGGACTTCCTTGCCGTCGCAGTCGATCAGTTTGCCGTTTTCGTAACGGTCGCCCTCGGCCAGGCACTGAAGGTCTTCCTCGCGGATGACCCGGCCCGTCCCGGCCACGAAGACCGACTGGTTCTCCGAGTTGCCCTTCTTCAGGTGGTTGAAGAGCAGGTTTAGCGAGATGGCCATGACAGCTGCGGAGCTGATGCCGGAGTGGAAGATCGTTCCGAACCAGCTGGGGAACTTGTCATAGAACGTGGGGGCGGCGATCGGGATCATCCCGAAGCCGATGGAGGCGGCGACGATGATCAGGTTCATGTTGTTCCGGTACTCCACCTTGGCCAGGGTGCGGATGCCACTCGCGGCCACGGTGCCGAAGAGCACAATCCCTGCGCCGCCCAGCACGGCAGTGGGAACCGCCGCGACCACGCGGCCGAGCACTGGCAGCAGGCCGAGCAGCACCAGGATGACACCGCCGGCCGCCACCACGTAGCGGCTCTTGATCTTGGTGACGGCAACCAGTCCGACGTTCTGGGCGAAGGCGCTCTGCGTGAAGGAGCCGAAGACCGGCGCCACGAGGCTGGACACCATGTCGGCCCGCAGGCCTGCGGCGATCCGCTTCGAGTCGACCCGGGTGCCCACGATCTCGCCGACGGCCAGGATGTCGGCCATGGTTTCGGTCAGGATCACCAGGACCACGATCAGCATGGAGATGATGGCAGCGGCCTCGAAAGTGGGGGCGCCGAGGTGGAACGGTGCGGGGAAGGCGACGATCGGGCCGTCCCCGACCTTCGAGAAGTCCGCCATGCCGGTCACCACGGCGATCCCGGTTCCGACCACCATGGCCAGCAGGATGGACAGGCGGGAAATGGTGGCGCTGCCGACTTTGCTGAGCAGGAGCACGAGGGCCAGGGTAATGGCCGCCAGCCCGATGTTGGCCACGCTCCCGTAGTCCGCGGCCTTCTTGTTCCCGCCCATGGCCCAGTTGGCCGCCACGGGCATCAGCGTGAGGCCGATGGTGGTGATGACGGTACCGGTGACTACCGGGGGGAAGAACCGGACAATCTTGGAGAACACCGGGGCGATCAGCAGCCCGACGGCTGCAGAGGCGATCACGGCGCCGAAGACGGCCGGGAGGCCGCCTCCGCCGGTGACGATGGCGACCATGGTCGCCACGCTGGCGAAGGAAACGCCCTGGACCAGGGGAAGCTGGGAGCCGAAGAACGGCACGCCCAGGGTCTGGAGCAGTGTTGCCAGGCCACCCATGAAGAGGGCGGCGGCGATCAGGACCCCGACGTCGGCCGGAGCCAGGCCGGCGGCCTGGCCGACGATCAGGGGGACGGCGATGATGCCGCCGTACATGGTCAGGACGTGCTGGAAGCCGTAGGCGAAGCTGCTTCCGACGGAGAGTCTTTCGTCTTCGGGGCGGGGAGTACCGCCGGGGCCGCCGGTGCGTGGCAGCCGGGCGGTCAATTTCTTGCGTGCGTTCATGGCAGACCTTCTTGGTTCATGGCGGACGTCGTCGTCCGGCTAACAATGTCTGGCTAACGGGTACTGGTGTGCCGGCCCGGCGGTCCGGGCCGGCGGGCTCGGGAGTCCTAGCAGAAGCCGGCGATCCCCTGCCAGGCGATCTCCGCGGGGCTGGCGTCCTCACGTTGGACCGTGGCCTCAATCAGGCCGTAGGGGCGGTCGGCGGCAAAGAAGACCTCGTTGGGGTTGTCCAGTCCAAAGGGCGAGAGGTCGACGAGGAAATGGTGCTTGTTGGGCATGGAGAACTTGATCTCGTCGATCTCGGTGTGCGCTTCCAGGACCTTGGCGCCCATCTCGAAGAGGGTCTGCTGCAGGGCGTGGGAGTACTTTTCGCTGAAGCCCTCCAGGAGCAGGCTCTTGACGTCGTCGTAGCTCTTGTTGAAGTCGAACGTGCTGAAGTCGGTGCCGGTCCGGAAGCGCCAGCGGGCCGAGACGTCCGTGGCGAGGATGCGGTCGGCGGTCTCCGGGAGCGTGGTGTACTTGTCCCGCGGGAAGCCGCTGAATCCGGACTGGGTCGACTTGAGCACGGTGAGGTCCTTGAGCCCGGCGATGAGGTGCTCGGTGGCGCCGTCGCGGACAAGGACCGCGGTGCGGATTTCCTGGCCGCTGCGGACGAAGGAGTGGTCGTGCCCGGCTCCGTGGGCCTGGATCCGGTCCCATTTGTAGGACTCGGCCGCCCAGCGGCCGCCGGTGACCCAGCCGAAGTTCGAGGTGAAGTGCTTGCCCAGCCGCAGCAGGAAGGCTTCAGGGGAGCCGATGCCGTCCCGGGCGAAGGCGTAGATCGTGTTCTTTTGGGTGTCCGTGGCCACCACATGGCTGTTGTCGCCTTCGAGGTGGGCTGCTGCGAAGTCCCCGCGCAGCTGCGAGGTGACGTTCAGGTCTTCGATCTCATGGCGTTCGGTGTCCCTGGTGATCTTGACGACCCGGACTTCGGCTTTTCCGTACTGGTTGTGGCCGAGGACGATCTTGTTGCTCATGGTCTGATTCCCAACTTCAGGTATGTGGCACCAAAGTCCCACATAGAAATTAAGCGCTTGTTTCCCGCGCGTTTCTTAATCCGTCGGCCCACAAAAAAGAGCCGACATCAGTTGATGCCAGCTCATTACGACCCTGCCTGCTGCTCCCAGGTTACGTGACCTGCGCCACGAATTGGGATTAAGCGTAGCCCGGCCCAGGCGTGGTGTACATCACTTTTTGAAAAATCGGATTGTGACCGCGGCGGCTCCTGGCCGGCCCCCTGCCAGAGGCCCGCGCCCGGCCGCGCCCCGGCCGCGCCCTTGACCGCCGGTTCCCGCGCCAACTATTCTTTCCACATAACAATAAATAATTTCCAAATTGTGGAACTTTGCCTGAGTGATCGTCCCGCCGCGATGAAGTGGCCACACAACCAGTGAGGGGGAGTCCATGGACTCGAAGGAGAAGGACACCGCCGTTGAATTTCCGGCGCCAGGCCAGGAGCTGTACCTGCCGTTCGGCGGCACGGACCCGGACTTCTACATTCCGGCCGAGTGTGAGCGCAGAGACCGCGGCTTTTCCCGGTGGCTCCGCGCGCTGCCGCTCTTCGGGCGGTAGGCCCTTCTTCGGGCGGTAGGCCCTTTCTTTGGGCGGTGTGCGCCTTGAGGCGGTGGCCGCCACTGCGGGAGGCGCAGCGGGTGTGAAGACCCGGAAATAGAGAATTCACATAACGAAACTGGGCTTCTGCCAAATAGGGGCGCCGGGCGGACGTCCCGGTGTTACTCTCATCTTGCCAACGGCGGGCGGCCCGGTTCCGGGTCGCTATCTACCAGGCGCAACCTTCAAGGCACATGCTGAAGACTGGTCACCGTCGCATCCGGCCCTTGCGTTCCCGTGGCGGTGTAAAGGCTTCCGCAGGTAGGGAGTGGCAGCGTGATGACAACCGATACGGCCCAGAAGTTCCTGGCGAGGTCCATCGAGTTGGCCATGGCCAACGTCCTGAACAGCGGCGGCCCGTTCGGCGCGGTGGTGGTCACCGCGGACGGGCAAGTGTTCGACGGCGTCAACCGCGTCACCGCCACCAACGATCCCACGGCACATGCCGAGGTCACGGCCATCCGACGGGCCTGCAGCGAACTTGGCACCTTCGATCTCAGCGGAGCCACTCTCTACTGCAGTTGCGAGCCGTGCCCCATGTGCCTGGCGTCCGCGCTGTGGGCGCGGGTGTCACGCGTGGTTTTCGCCGCGGACCGGCACGATGCCGCGTCCGCGGGGTTCGATGATGCCGTCTTCTACGAATACTTCGAGAACGATCAGCGCGACGCGCTCATGCCGGTGGGCAGGCTGGAACTGACAGGCCCGGATGCCCCCGGGGCAATGGATCCCTTCAACGCCTGGAACTCCCTCGAGTCCAGGACCGAGTACTAGCGCCGGGGACTGCGGCCATGTTGGATCTGCTCCCGCTCCTGGGCACCTGGCGGCCGGCCGCGTCCGGCCAGCGCTGCGCGGTGGCCACCGTGGTGGGCACGTCCGGATCGGTGCCGAGGCCCGTGGGCACGTCCATGCTGGTCTCAGAGGCCGGCGAGGTATTGGGCAGCCTGTCCGGCGGCTGCGTTGAAGGGGCCGTCGTGGAGTCGGCCATGGAGGCAATGCACGACGGCGGGACGCGCCGCGAGTTCTTCGGCTACAGCGCCGAGGACGCGTTTGCCGCCGGACTCACGTGCGGCGGCGGGCTGGAAATCCACATCGAACCCCTGGGGCCGGGGCCCGGCCGGCTCCGACTGGAGAGCCTGCACGGACTGACCGGGCGGCATCCGGCCAGCGGGGCGGCGCTGATCCGCAGGATGGACGCCGGCGGAGGCGGCGCCGTCGTGGTTCCCGACCCGGCGGCCTTCCAGGTACAGCAGTCCACCGAACTGGCCGCGCTGCTGGGCGCTGTCGGTTCCGCCGGTGCCGGGCGCATGCTGCTGGCAGCGGCAACCCAGCTGGAACCGCTGCTGAGGGGAGGCCGCACCGGGCTGGTCCGGCTCGCGCCCGCGGGGGACTGCCAGCCGGAGCCCGTGAGCCTGCTGGTGGAGAGCCGGCTGCCCTCGGCGCGCCTGCTGATCTTCGGCGCCAATGACTTTGGCGCGGCACTGCTGCCGGCCGCGAAACTCCTGGGCTTCCACGTCACGTTGTGCGATGCGCGCCCGGCGTTCGCGCAGCAGGATCGGTTCAGCGCCGCGGACGAGGTGGCCACGGCCTGGCCGCACCGATACCTGGCGGACCAGGCGCGGGCCGGCGGCACCGACGCCCGAACGGCCATTTGCGTGCTCACGCACGATCCCAAATTCGATGTCCCGCTCCTACAGGCCGCGCTCAGCCTAAACGTGGCCTATGTTGGCGCCATGGGGTCCAGGCGCAGCCACATCGGGCGGGTCGATGCCCTGCGGCAGGCCGGTGTGGCCGAGCAGGACCTGGCCCGGCTGCACTCACCCATCGGCCTGGACCTCGGCGCCGTCACGCCGGAAGAGGTTGCGGTGTCCATCGCGGCGGAGCTTGTGGCCAACCGGAGCAAGGCCGCCGGCCTGGCTCAGGGCAGCGCGTCGCTTAAAGATGCCAGCGGCCCCATCCACCACTACGCCGCGACTCATCAGAGCAGCGGTCATCACGCCAGCAATCTTCACCACAGCAGCCTTCCCGACAGCAGCTCAGGCATGCCCGAACCTCAGGAGGCCCAGTGGACATGAACACCATCGAGGCCGTGGTCCGCACCGCGGATCCGGCCGACTGGCGCGAGGGGGACGCCTGGCTCGCAGGGGGCACCGTGCTGTTCTCCGCCGGAAGCCCCGTCTCCGGACAGGAACCGCTCCGGCGTCTCCTGGACCTCGGAGCCACGGACTGGACTCCGATTGCCGTCTCGGTGGCGGGCATCGAGCTGGCGGCAACCTGCACCGTCGCGCAACTGTCTGCCTTCCCTAACTCGGACGCCGGCCGGGGACTGGCTGCGGACTGGCCCGGCGTGGAGCTCGTCCGCCCGTGCTGCGAGTCCTTTGTGGCCTCCTTCAAGGTCTGGAACATGTCCACGGTGGGCGGCAACCTGTGCACCGCCCTGCCGGCCGGGCCCATCATCTCGCTCTGCGCGGCGCTCGACGGCACCGCCACCATCTTGGGTCCCGGCGCCGCCTCCCGCACGCTCCCCGTGCTGGACTTCGTCACGGGAGACGGGACCAATGCCCTGGCCCCTGGCGAGCTCCTGCGCAGCGTGAGCCTGCCGGCGTCGGCCCTGTCCTCCCGGGTGGCCTTCCGCCGGCTGTCGCTGAGCAACCTTGGCCGGTCCGCGGTGCTGCTGATCGGAAGGCTCGACGCCGGCGGTGCCCTGGTCCTGACCGTCACCGCAGCCACCAAACGCCCCGTGCAGCTGCGCCTCAAGCCCTCCGTGGCGGCGCTCGCCGAGGCCCTCACTGACACCCTCTTCGAGGCCCTGGATGCGGCCATCCCGGACGAGCTGTACCACGACGACGTCCACGGACTGCCCGCCTGGCGCAAGGACATGACGTACCGGCTGGCCCACGAGATCCGGGCCGAACTCACCGCCCCGGCAGGCCACGGCCCGCTTCGCGTCTCCGGTGACTTCTGGCCGCCGCGGGCCAGGTCCGTGAATGCTGGGCCCCGGACGGAAGGGGCCTGAACGTGCCCATCGAGATCAACGGCGTCCCGGTAATGGCCGAACCCCGCCCCGGCCAGTGCCTCCGGACGTTCCTCCGCGAGCAGGGGAACCTGGGCGTAAAGAAGGGCTGCGACGCCGGAGACTGCGGCGCGTGTACGGTGCATGTGGACGGGATGCCGGTGCACAGCTGCATCTATCCCGCCGTCCGCGCGGAGGGCCGCGCCGTCACCACGATCGAAGGCCTGGCCGCCACGAGTGCCTCCGCTGGAGCTGACGCCCCCGACGGCGCCGCACTCCACCAGATGCAGCAGCAGTTCCTGGACCGGCAGGGCTTCCAGTGCGGATTTTGCACGGCCGGCCTGGTGATGACGGCGGCCGCCTTCGACGACGAGCAGAAGGCAGACCTGCCGCGCAACCTCAAGGGCAACCTGTGCCGGTGCACGGGATACCGCGCCATCGAGGACGCGGTCTGCGGGAAGGAAGGACACCCCAAGCCCGCCGGCCCGGGATCCGGGATCGCCGGGCAGGGCCAGCCGGAGCCGCGCCCCGGACAGTTGGGCGACGACGTTCCCGCACCCGCCAGCCTCGCCGTCGTCACGGGACAGGCCCGCTACACCCTGGATGTCCCGGCCGATGAACTGCCCGGGCTGCTGCATGTGAAACTGCTGCGCTCCCCGCATGCCCACGCCCGCATCCGCTCCATCGACGCGGCGGCAGCGCTGGCCATTCCCGGAGTCGAGGCGGTCCTCACCCACCAGGACTCCCCGGCGCAGCTGTTTTCCACCGCGCAGCACGAGCTCTACACCGACGACCCGGACGACACCCGGGTGTTCGACGACGTTGCACGCTTCGTCGGCCAGCGGGTCGCCGCCGTCGTCGCCGGGACCGTGGCGGCAGCGGAGGCCGGCGTGCGGGCCCTCAAGGTGGACTACGAACTGCTGGAGGCTGTCTTCACCCCGGAGCGCGCCATACTCCCCGGGGCCCCCGCCATCCACGGGGACAAGGACGCGGCCACGGCCCGCATCAGCGGGCCGGAACGGAACGTCGTGGCGGAACTGCATTCCGAGCTCGGCGATGTGTCGGCCGGTTTCGCCGCGGCCGACTTCATCCACGAGCACACCTACCGGACCCAACGGGTGCAGCACATGGCGCTCGAAACCCATGGGTCCATCGCCTCCTTCGGCAGCGACGGGCGGCTGCTGATCCGGACCTCCAGCCAGGTCCCGTTCCTGGTCAGGCGGACCCTGGCCCGGGTCTTCAGCCTGCCGGAAGAACAGATCCGGGTGGTGGCGGGACGGGTGGGCGGCGGTTTTGGCGGCAAACAGGAGGTGCTCACCGAGGACATCGTCGCGCTGGCCGCCCTGAAGCTCAACCGTCCCGTGCAGCTTGAATTCACCCGGACCGAACAGTTCACCGCCGCCACCACCAGGCACCCGTTCACCATCCACCTCAAGGCCGGCGCCAGCCGCGACGGCCGGCTCACCGCACTCCAGCTGGAGGTGCTCACCAACACCGGCGCCTACGGCAACCACGCGCCCGGGGTCATGTTCCACGGCTGCGGCGAGTCGCTGGGGGTGTACAAGTGCGCCAACAAGAAAGTGGACGCCCGCGCCGTGTATACCAACACCGTGCCCTCGGGCGCGTTCCGCGGCTACGGACTGAGTCAGATGATTTTCGCGATCGAATCCGGCATCGACGAGCTCGCCACGGGGATCGGCATGGACCCCCTGGAGTTCCGCCGCCGGAACATGGTCCGGGAAGGCGATGACATGCTGTCCACCCGCGACGAGCCCCAGGAGGACGTCCGCTACGGCAGCTACGGCCTGGACCAGTGCACCAAGCTGGTGGAGGATGCCCTGGCCCGCGGCCTGGAACGCTACCACGCGGCCGGCCTCGACAACCTGGGCCCGGACTGGGTGGTGGGGCAGGGGACGGCCCTGTCCATGATCGACACCGTCCCGCCACGCGGCCACTTTGCCCACTCCAGGCTCCGGCTCCTGCCGGACAGGACGTACGCCGCCGACGTCGGGACGGCAGAATTCGGCAACGGCACCACTACGGTCCACGCGCAGCTTGCCGCCACCGCACTGTCCACCGCCGCCGCCCGCGTCACAGTGCGGCAGTCCGACACAGACCTCGTGGACCACGATTCCGGTGCGTTCGGATCTGCCGGCACCGTGGTGGCGGGCAAAGCGACATTGGCAGCCGCCGAGGACCTCGCCGTCCGCATCCGCGGCTTCGCCGCCGGCATCCGCGGGCTGCAGTCCTCCGGCTGCGTGCTGGAAGACGATGCCGTGATCTGCGAGGGAATCCGGGTGCCGCTGACGGAAATCTATGACGCTGCATTGCAGGCCGGAGTCGAGCTCGCCGCCGAGGGGCATTGGGGCGGGACGCCGCGGTCCGTGGCGTTCAATGTCCAGGGCTTCCGGGTGGCCGTGAATACCGGGACCGGGGAGTTGCGGATACTGCAAAGCGTGCAGGCGGCCGATGCCGGCGTGGTGGTCAATCCGCGCCAGTGCCGCGGCCAGATCGAAGGCGGGATCGCCCAGGCCCTCGGCTCTGCGCTGTATGAGGAAGTCGCAGTGGACGACGCCGGCCGCGTGATCACCGACGTCCTGCGGCAGTATCACGTCCCCTCCTTCGCGGACGTGCCCCGCAGCGAGGTGTACTTCGCCGACACGTCCGACAAGTTGGGTCCGCTGGGCGCGAAGTCCATGAGCGAGAGCCCGTTCAATCCGGTGGCGCCGGCGCTCGCGAACGCCATCCGGAACGCCACCGGCGTCAGGTACTCCCAGCTGCCGATCTCCCGGGACAAGATCTATCGCGGACTGAAGGACGCAGGCCTCGTCCCCTTCTCCTAGGGCCAACGCACTAGAGCAACACGGGTCTCGTAAAAACGGTTTGTGACTGCCCAACTTCCGGGAACCCTTGACCGCTGCGTGATCCAGGTCATACCGTTATTTCACTACTCGATACCCATCTTCCGCATTATGGAAAGCGAGCAATGACGCTCCTGCCGGCAGTTGCCGGCGCAATCCCGCTGCGGAATGGATGGAAGACATCTTCAAGAAGCGAGATCACGATGCAGACGACCCCGTTGACCGGCGTCGACCCGGCTCCCGAGACCGCAGTTGACTTGAGCAAAGCTGCCCACCCCTCCATGGGTGTCGACGCGCTTTGCGATGCAGCCAGCGCAGCCTCCGGCCGGACGATCAGCCCCTCCCTGTACAACATCGACCTGGCCCCGACCAAGAGGGAAGGCCGCCGCTGGACCAGCTACAGCATTTTCACCCTCTGGGCCAACGACGTCCACAGCCTTGGGAACTATGCCTTCGCCATCGGACTCTTCGCCCTCGGGCTGGGCGGCTGGCAGATCCTTCTCGCCCTGGGAATCGGGGCCGTCCTGCTGTTCGCACTGCTCAGCTTCTCGGGCTTCATGGGCGTCAAGACCGGTGTCCCGTTCCCCGTCATGAGCCGGATCAGCTTCGGTATCAGGGGAGCCCAGATCGCCAGCCTCCTGCGCGGGGCTGTGGCCGTGGCATGGTTCGGTATCCAGACCTACCTGGCCTCGGTGGTGCTCCGCGTCATGCTCGTGGCCATGGTCCCCGCGCTGCGGGAGCTGGACGCCAACTCCGTCCTCGGCCTTTCCACACTGGGCTGGGCCGCGTTCCTGTTCCTCTGGATCGTCCAGCTGGTCATCGTCAGTTTCGGCATGGAAATGATCCGTAAATATGAGGCCTTCGCCGGGCCCATCATTCTGGTGACCATGGCGGCCATCGCCATCTGGATCTTCGCTGAAGCCGGCGGTTCCATCGCTTGGTCCTCGGACAGCCCCCTCGAAGGCGCCGACATGTGGCGCACCATCTTTGCCGGAGGCGCCCTGTGGGTGTCCATCTACGGAACGTTCGTCCTGAACTTCTGCGACTTCACCCGGTCCGCCATCTCTAAGAAGGCCGTCGTGCGGGGCAACTTCTGGGGTATCCCCATCAACATGCTCCTCTTCGGTGCGATCGTGGTGGTGATGGCCGGTGGCCAGTTCAAGATCAACGGCACCGTCATCGAGAGCCCGTCGGACATCGTCCAGACCATCCCGAACACACTGTTCCTGGTCCTGGCCTGCCTCGCGCTGCTGATTCTGACCATCGCAGTGAACCTGATGGCCAACTTTGTGGCCCCCGTCTACGCCCTGACCAACCTCTTCCCGAAGCACCTGAACTTCCGCAAGGCGGCCTGGGTCAGCGGCACGATCGGTCTGATCATCCTGCCGTGGAACCTCTATAACAACCCGCTCGTGATCGTGTACTTCCTGGGCGGACTCGGGGCGCTGCTCGGGTCTCTCTTCGGCGTCGTGATGGCCGACTACTGGCTGCTGCGCCGCGGCAAGGTCAATGTCCTTGAGCTCTACACCGAGAACCCGGCGGGAGCCTACTACTACAAGAAGGGCTTCAACCCCCGGGCGATCATCGCCATGGTGCCGGCCGCCTGCGTAGCGCTCCTGGTCGCCTTTGTTCCAGCCCTCGAGGCCGCCGCCCCGTTCGCGTGGTTCGTCGCAGCCGGAATCGCCGCGGGGCTCTACTACGTCATATCGGACCGCTCGCAGCGGCTCGACGACGTCGACGGCGAGGCAATCGCCGTCGCCAGCACCCACTGACCAAACCTGCCTGAAAGCGGAAAGCACCATGCGCATCCTTGTCGCCAACGTCAACACCACCCAGTCCATGACAGATTCCATCGCCGCGCAGGCACGCCAGGCTGCGCTTGCCGAGACAGAGATCGTGGGACTGACTCCCCGCTTCGGCGCGGACTCCTGCGAGGGCAACTTCGAGAGCTACCTCGCCGCGATCGCCGTCATGGACAGGGTTCTGTCCTACCCGGAGCCGTTCGACGCCGTCATTCAGGCCGGCTACGGCGAGCACGGCCGTGAGGGGCTCCAGGAGCTCCTCGACGTGCCGGTGGTGGACATCACCGAGGCGGCGGCGAGCACCGCAATGTTCCTTGGCCACAAGTACTCCGTGATCACCACCCTGGACCGCGCCGTTCCGCTGATCGAGGACCGGCTCAAGCTGGCCGGCCTGGACGCCCGGTGCGCCTCTGTCCGGGCCAGCGGAATGGCCGTCCTGGAACTGGAGGAGGATCCGCGGCGCGCGGTGGAAGCCATCATCGAACAGGCGCTGCTGGCTGTCCGCGAGGACAAGGCGGAAGTCATTGTGCTGGGCTGCGGGGGCATGGCCGGCCTGGACGAAGAGATCCGCAAGCGTGCCGGCGTCCCCGTGGTGGACGGTGTGGCGGCCGCCGTCACCATCGCCGAATCGCTGGTCCGGCTGCGGCTGAGCACATCCAAAGTCCGGACCTATGCCACCCCGCGTCCCAAGACCGTCATCGGCTGGCCGCTGGAGGTAGCCCCCGTGCCGGCCACGCCGTGATCCGAACCTTACAGCTCCCGACGGCGTCGGATCCCTCACGTGGAGACCGGTAACGGCCTATAGTCGGACGATGGAACAGCGAATCTTGGGCAAGACCGGACGAAACGTCTCCATCGTTGGCTTGGGGACCTGGCAACTGGGCGCCGACTGGGGCAACGTGGACCCCGCGCAGGCGCAGGCCATCCTGGCGGCCTCCGTGGAAGCGGGTGTCACGTTCTTCGACACCGCGGACGTGTATGGAGACGGCCGCAGCGAGCAGGCCATCGGGGCGTTCCTGGCTGACAACCCCGGCCTGGAGATCACGGTGGCCACCAAGATGGGCCGCCGGGAGGAGCAGCGCCCGGAGAACTACAACCTCACCAACTTCCGCGCATGGACGGACCGGTCGCGGCGCAACCTGGGCGTCGACCAACTGGATCTGGTCCAGCTGCACTGCCCGCCCACGGCCGTGTACAGCAACGCCGAGGTCTACGACGCGCTGGACACCCTCGTGGCCGAGGGCGCCGTCCGCAACTACGGCGTCAGCGTGGAGCGGACCGAGGAAGCCCTCGAGGCCATGCGCCACGAAGGCACCGCCACCGTGCAGATCATCCTCAACGCCTTCCGGCTCAAGCCGCTGGACGAGGTGCTGCCCGCCGCTGAGGCCGCCGGGGTGGGCATCATCGCCCGCGTCCCGCTCGCCTCCGGGCTGCTCTCCGGCAAATACACTGCGGAGACGTCCTTCGCGGCAGACGACCACCGGAACTACAACCGCACCGGCTCAGCGTTCGACGTCGGGGAGACCTTCTCCGGCGTGGACTTCGGGCAAGGCCTCAAAGCCGTGGCCGAGTTCGAAGAACTGGTGCCCGACGGCGTCAGCACCGCACACGCGGCCATCGCCTGGATCGCGGCGCAGGACGGCGTCAGCACGGTTATCCCGGGCGCCCGGAATGTGGACCAGGCGCGCGCCAACGCCGCCGCGGCAGATACCAGCGGCATTGACGCAACGTTCGACGTCGGCGTCCGCGAAATCTATGACCGCTACTTCCGCGAATCGATCCACCCCCGCTGGTAGGACTGGAGCGTGGCTGCCGTAGTGAACAGGGCCGGCGAGTGACTGCTTCTTCCATCAAGGCCTTCGTTGACCGCCTCGCGTCGGTGGAAACAGGGCCGGGGTGCAACAACTTCTTCGATCACGCCCTCCCCGAGAATGCGCAGCGCCGGCGGAACCTGGAGCTCTATCTGCGGGAGATGCTGGACCGGCGCCCGAACGTGCTGCTGGTCGGGGAAGCCCCTGGCTACAGGGGCATGAGGATCACCGGCGTTCCCTTCACCAACCGCACCATGTTCGAGGGCCCCGCCAACGCGTTCGGACTGTTCGGTCCGGGAAAGGGCTACGTGCTGCCGGCCGATGCCGCGGGAATCGCGGCAGAGCCGACGGCCACGGTGATGTGGGAGGTGCTGGCCGAGCTGGAATACCTTCCCCTTCTCTGGAGTGCCTGCCCGTGGCACACCCATGTGCCCGGACGGCCGCTGTCCAACCGCACGCCAAGGGCCTCCGAGGTTGCCCTTGGAACTCCGTTCTGGCAGGCGCTGGTTGAGGCGTTTCCCATCGAAACCGTAGTCGCCGTGGGCAATGTGGCGCACCGCAGCCTGCAGCGCAGTGGCCTGGACGTGCCGAAAATCAGACATCCCGCCCACGGCGGCAGGGCCGGGTTCAAGCTCGGGATGCAGGAGCTGTTAGCCCACTCGCGCTAAAACCAGCACCTAATCGGGACCCGGGTCCAGAAGGTGCAGCTGGTCGGGAGAGTCGAGGTCCTCGCCGCCGGAGAGGTCGCTGCAGTCAACCAGGTCAACCAGGTCCGGATGGGCCTGCAGGAAGGCGCGTGCTCCGGCGTCGCCTGTTGCTGTCTCCGCGGCTTCGGCGCGAAGTCCAGCGTCGAGGAGCAGCGGATGTCCCCGCTGCAGCTTGCCCTCCGCATCGCGGTAGGCGGCCGCCGTCACCCGGCCCGGCCGGTGGGCTGCCACCAGCCGGGCGACGGCCTCCGGGCTCAGCCCGGGCTGGTCCACCAGCGCGATCAGCACATGGTCCACCGGGGCCGCCGCGGCAACACCGGCCCGGAACGAGCCGCCCATTCCGGTGGCCCAATCCGGGTTTTCGACGACGGTGTACGGGCGGAGATCGGTGGCGGCGCGGACCCTGGCCGAGTCGGCGCCCAGGACCACCACCACGTCCCGGCAGCCGCCGTCGATGAGGACGTCAGCGAGCACTTCAACCAGCGTGCGGCCGCGAAAGGGGAGCAGCGCCTTGGGCCCGAGGCCCAGCCGTGTCCCGGCGCCGGCGGCGAGCAGCACCGCCGTCGTCGGTGTCGACGTCGTGAGCCTTTCCGATGAGTCAGCCATGGCCCCAGCCTATGCACCCATAGGGCAGTTGACGGCAGTGTTCCGGGGGAACACTGCCGTCAACTGCCCTATCGATGAGCCTCAGGAGTCGCCGCCCGCTCCGCCGGTGGTCCCGGCGTTGACGTCCAGGAGCTTGTAGCGGTCCATCGCGTAGGCGGGCACTCCGGCGTCGACTTCGCCGCGGCGGGCGAGCATCTGCAGGGAACGGACCACCACCGAGTGGATGTCGTTCTTGAAGAAGCGGCGTGCCGCGGCGCGGGTGTCGGAGAAGCCGAAGCCGTCGGCGCCGAGCGAGGCGAACTCGTTCGGGAGGAACTGGCGGATCTGGTCCGGTACGGACTTCATGTAGTCGGTGACCCCGACGATCGGACCGGTGGCGCCGGCGAGCTGCTGGGTCACGAACGGGACGCGGGCGGGCTGGCCGGGGTTGAGGAAGGTGTCTTCCTCGGCGGCCATGGCGTCGCGGCGCAGTTCGGTCCAGGAGGTCACGGACCAGACGTCGGCGGAGACGCCCCAGTCCTCGGCTAGGAGCCGCTGGGCCTCGAGGGCCCACGGGACGGACACGCCGGAGGCCAGGATCTGGCTCTTGGGCCCTTCAACGTCCGACGCCGACACCCGGTAGATGCCTTTCAGCACCCCGTTGACATCGAGGTTCTCGGGTTCGGCCGGCTGGGAGATCGGTTCGTTGTAGACAGTGATGTAGTACATCAGGTTCCGGTCGGCGTTGCTCCCCTCGGGGGCGTCACCGTACATCCGCTCCAGGCCGTCCCGGATGATGTGGCCCATTTCGTACCCGAAAGCCGGGTCGTAGGTGACGACGGCCGGGTTGGTGGCGGCGAGGATCGGGGAGTGGCCATCGGCGTGCTGCAGGCCTTCACCGGTCAGCGTGGTGCGTCCGGCCGTGGCCCCGATGATGAACCCGCGGGTCATCTGGTCCGCGGCTGCCCAGAAGGAATCGCCCGTGCGCTGGAACCCGAACATCGAGTAGAAGACGTAGACCGGCACCAGCGGCTCGCCGTGCGTGGCGTAGGACGTGCCGGCGGCCGTGAACGCCGCCACCGCCCCGGCCTCATTGATGCCCGGGTGGATCAGCTGGCCGTGGGCCGATTCCTTGTAGGCCAAGACCAGCTCCCGGTCCACGGACAGGTAGCCCTGGCCGTCCGGGTTGTAGATCTTCGCCGTGGGGAAGAACGCGTCCATCCCGAAGGTGCGGGATTCATCCGGCACGATCGGGACAATGCGGTGGCCGAACTTTTTGTCCCGGAGCAGGTCCTTGAGCAGCCGGACGAACGCCATGGTGGTGGCGGCCTGCTGCTTGCCGGAGCCGCGCTTGGCGACCTCATATGTTGCGGGGTCGGGCAATTCCACGGGCACATGATCCGGCCGGCGCTCGGGGACGAATCCGCCCAGTTCCTTGCGGCGGCCCATCAGGTACTGGATCTCCGGGGAGTCCATGCCGGGGTGGTAGTACGGCGGCCGGTAGAGGTCCGCTTCGAGCTGGTCGTCGGTGATCGGGATGCGCAGGTGGTCGCGGAAGGCCTTGAGGTCGGCCAGGGTGAGTTTCTTCATCTGGTGGGTCGCGTTGCGGCCTTCGAAGTGGGTGCCCAGGCCGTAGCCCTTGACCGTGTGGGCCAGGATGACGGTGGGCTTGCCCTTGAACTCGGTCGCGGCCTTGTACGCGGCGTAGACCTTGTTGTAGTCGTGCCCGCCGCGCTTGAGGTTCCAGATCTGGTCGTCGGTGAGGTCCTGGACCATTTCCTTGGTCTGCGGGGTCTTGCCGAAGAAGTGCTCGCGGACGAACGCGCCGGACTCGGCCTTGTAGGTCTGGTAGTCGCCGTCGACGGTCTCGTTCATGATCTTGACGAGCGAGCCGTCCTCGTCCTTGGCCAGCAGGTCATCCCACTCCCGGCCCCAGACCACCTTGATGACGTTCCAGCCGGCGCCGCGGAAGAACGCCTCGAGTTCCTGCATGATCTTGCCGTTGCCGCGGACCGGTCCGTCGAGGCGCTGGAGGTTGCAGTTGACCACGAAGTTCAGGTTGTCGAGCTTGTCGTTCGCCGCGAGCTGGAGCAGGCCGCGGGACTCGGGCTCGTCCATTTCGCCGTCGCCCAGGAACGCCCAGACCTGCTGGTCCGAGGTGTCCTTGATGCCGCGGTTGTGCAGGTACCGGTTGGACTGGGCCTGGTAGATCGCGTTCATCGGGCCGATGCCCATCGAGACCGTGGGGAATTCCCAGAACTCCGGCATCAGGCGCGGGTGCGGGTAGGAGGACAGGGCGTGGCCCTCCTTGGACTTCTCCTGCCGGAAGCCGTCCATGTCCTCCTCGCTCAGCCGGCCCTCCATGAAGGCCCGGGCGTACATGCCGGGGGAGGCATGGCCCTGGAAGAAGACCTGGTCCCCGCCGCCGGGGTGGTCCTTGCCGCGGAAGAAGTGGTTGAACCCGACCTCATACAGCGTCGCGGCACCGGCGTAGGTGGAGATGTGCCCGCCCACGCCGATATCGGCGCGCTGCGCCCGGTGCACCATGACCGCGGCATTCCAGCGCAGCCAGGCCCGGTACTTGCGTTCAATCTCCTCATCGCCCGGGAACTCCGCTTCCTGGTCCACCGGGATGGTGTTGACGTAGTCCGTGGTGGTGACCATCGGAACACCCACGCTCTGCGCCCCGGCCCGCTGGAGCAGGCTGCGCATGATGTACTGGGCACGTTCCGTGCCCTGTTCCTGAATCAGGGTATCCAGGGACTCCAGCCACTCGGCGGTCTCTTCCGGATCACGATCAGGCAGCTGGTTTGTCAACCCGCTGAGGATATGGGAGGTATCTTCTCCTGCAGCCACGTCCAGCCTCTTTTCATCGTTGAATGGTTGGCTTAAGTTTTCATTGTGTGAGAAAACTTTATTGCATTACGAGATTAGCTAGACGGCAATCAGCGCGTCAAGGCAGCCCTGCAGTCACAATCGGGCGAAAGGGCACCACAGCAGCGCGGGGTCAGGCACGGTCCGTTAGGCCGTCCAGAATCGGCTGCAGCTGGCCCCGCGTCGCTTTATCAGGCTGAGGCGAGCAGCCTGCCCCAACGCGGGGAGAGTAGCGGGGCGCCGGCCATCTTGAGGCAGTGCCACAGGGTCACAGCCACTGAGTCCAGCACGGGGACGCCCATGGCCGCCTCGATTTCCTCCGCGATGTTGGCGCCGTAGAGGTTGGTGCAGAGGTACACGAGCGCGTCCGGGTTCCTTGCCGCGAGTTCCAGCGATCCGGGCCGCATTTCGGCGTCGGAGACCCGGGCGAAGGATTCGTTGTCGCTCAGGCCGAGGAAGCGGTGGTCGAGTGTTTTGATCCCGTCCCGTTCGTAAGACGTCATGATGGCTCGATTGACGTCCTCCGTGTACGGGGTGAACAGTCCGATCCGCTCGGTGCCGAAGGACCGGAAGGCCTCCATGTAGGCCAGTGTGGACGTGGTGGCGGGGATGCCGGTGGCGTCCTGTATTTCACGGACGATTTCGCGGTCGTGACTGGCGCCCAGCCACGAGCCCGAGGTGCCGTTCCACGCGATGACGTCGACGTCGGCGGTTGCCAGGATCTCGGCGGCGGCCCGCATCACCGGGGCGTCGAACTGCTTGTCGGAGGAATCGTCCAGGGCGATCCGGGTGACCTGGATCCTGGCGAAGTGGATTGTCACGTCGTCGCGGTCGCCGAGGATCCGGTAGCTTTGCGGCTCGAGGCAGGTGTTGGAGGACGGCACGATCATGCCGATGCGGGTGGGGCGGGTTGCGGAAGGCATGGGTGCTCCTAAAGGGCAGCGGGGGCGGTGATGGGGGCCGCGGCCGCGGCCGCCTGGTGGTCGCGGAAACCGTTGCGGGCCACGAACCGGCCCACGGGGCCTGGATCGTGGAAACCATTGGCGTCCAGTACCACGCGTCCGGCGGACACCACGACGGCGGGCCAGCCGGTGAGCGTCCTGCCGTCGAACGGGGAAAAATCGGTGCCCATGTGCAGGGCGGCGCCGTCAACGGTACGTTCCTGCGCCGGATCGAAGACGACGATGTCGGCGTCGTGCCCCGCTGCGATGGTTCCCTTGCCCGGCAGGGCGTTGATCCGGGCAGGACCGGCGGCGAACACTTCCACGAAATCCTCCACGCGGGCTGCCCCGCCGGCGGCTTCCATCATGGCGGTGAAGGTGACAGGCATCCGGGTTTCGACTCCCGGGAGCCCGTGCGGCATGGCGCGGATGTCATCGGACCGCTCGCGCTTTTGCGTGAGGTCGTAGCAGGAGTGGTCGGAGGCCACGGTGTGGATGGCTCCGGCGGCCAGCCGGTCCCGGAGCGCGGCTACGGTCGCGGGGCTGCGCATCGGCGGGCAGCAGGCGTACCACTCAGGGAAAGACGAGCCGTAGACGGTGTCGTCGAGGGTGAGGTAGTGGGGGCAGGTCTCGGAGTAAGCGTCCTGGCCGCTGCGGCGGGCCTCGGTGACCAGGTCCACGGCTCCCGGCGTCGACTGGTGCACAAAGTAGACGGGGGCGCCGGTGTATTCAGCCATGGCCAGGGTTTCCTTGACCGAGATCTCTTCGGCCAGTTCGGGCCGCGTGCGATGCAGGTGTTCGATGCCGATCCGGCCGTCGTCAGCGTGCTGCTGGGTGCAGTCGGTGATGATGGGGTCGTGTTCGGCGTGGATGTAGGTGAGGCCGTCGAGCCGGACCATCTCGCGCATGACCTTCAGGATGGTGTCCCCGTCGGCCATGGTGGTGCCCCGGTTGGTGGTGTACATCTTGACCGAACGGACTCCCTCGGCGGCGAGCTGTTCGAGCTGCCATGGCACTGTTTCGTCCCACTGGACCACCGAGCCGTGCAGGGCGACATCGCAGCGGGATTCGCGGGCCAGCGCTTTCTTGGACAGCACGGCGTCCAGCGGGGTTTCCCGGGCATCGCGGGGGATGCCGAAGTCGATGATCGTGGTGGTGCCGCCCCAGAGGGCAGCCGTGGATGTGGTCCGGTAGTCATCCAGGGTCCGGAACCGCCCGGTCACCTGGGCGACGTGACAGTGGCCGTCCACGCCGCCGGGAATCACCAGCCGGCCGGTGGCGTCGATGGTCCTGGCGGCGGCGGGGACGGGCTCGGCGGCGTCCACGAGCTGGACAATCGTCCCGCCGTGCACCACGACGTGCGCATCCTGGCGGCCGAAACTGTTGACCACGGTGCCGTTGGCAATGACAAGGTCTGGGGTGTGGGACATCGTTGTCCTCCTAGGTAGAAGTGGCTAGTTGGCCGCTGCGGACGGGGCCGGCAGCTGCGCGGTGCGCTGAGCCGTCGTCAGGGCGGCATCAAGGTTTTCCGAGAGCCCCTTGCGGGTCTTGGCTGGGGGAGGCGCGAACGCGCCGGCCCGGTGCGGGCCGGAGTCGAGTCCGACGACGGCTTCCGCCATCCGGATGCCGGCGGAGATGCCGTCCACCACGGGAACGGGGATCTGGCCGGCAAGTTCGCGGGCCAGTCCGGCGAGCGGTGCTCCGGCGAGGATGACGACGTCGGCGCCGTCTTGGATGACGGCCTGGCGGCTGAGTGCCAGCAGGGTTTCCTTGAAGTCCTCCTGCACGGAACCGATGCCGTTGAGGGCCTCGTTGATCGAGCGGATCGATGCCAACCTGCCGCCGAGCCCGAACCGTTCCGCGCAGTCCTGGTACCAGGGCCGGATCCGGTCGGAGATGGCGATGATGGAGAACCGGTGACCCTGCAGGGCAGCGGCACATAGGGCCGCCTCGGTAATCCCGATGACCGGGACATCTGTCAGTTCCTTCAGCGCGGGCATGCCGGGGTCTCCGAACGCGGCCACGACAACGCCGTCGATGCTTGCGCCGTCGCGTGTGTGCTCGGCGATGATTTCGGCGACGGCACCGGCGGCGATGAGGGATTCAAAGCGGGTTTCGATGTATTCCACGCCGTACCCGGCGGTCCGGACCACGAGTTCGGTCCCGGGGGAGGCGGAGCGGAGGGCCTCCGCTTCGATCAGGGCGGTGACGTCGTCGCTGATATTGGGGTTGATGACAAGGAGTTTCATAAGTTCTTCCGATGAAGGGTGGGTTCCGTCCGGCGGAAATTCTCCGGAAACTGTTCCCGGTATTTGTCGATGTGCGCCGCCGATTGGGCGGCTGCCCGGTCAGGGTCGCCGCTGGCGATCGCGGCATAGAGCGCGCGGTGTTCCTCGATGAGCTCCGGCAGGTCGCTGACATGGCGGAAGAGCCAGTGCATGCGGCCTTGGAGCGGTTCGAGCGCGGACTTGAGGAAGCCGTTGTCCGCGATCCTTGTGATGGCATCGTGGAATTCGCTGTTGGCGCGGTGGGCTTCCATGATGGCACCCTTGGCCAGGCAGCGGGCTGCCTCGTCCAGCAGGCCTTTCAATGCGCTGAGGTCCTCCTCCGTGGCGCGGGTTGCGGCCAGCCGGCAGGCCAGCACTTCGAGCGACTGGCGGACGTCGAAGAGATCCTCCACGTCTTTGGGGCTGAGCGAGCTGACCTCGGCACCGCGCGCGCCGCGGTCGCTGACCAGGCCTTCCTGGCGAAGCATGCGCAGGGCCTCGCGGACCGGGAGGCGGGAGACATTGAATTCGGCCGCCAAGTCGCGTTCCACCAGCCTGGTGCCGGGAACGTAGTGCCCTTCAAAAATCCTGGTGCGGAGGGTGTCCCGGACAGCCTCCCGGAGGGGGCGTTCCTTGTCCTGGGTTTCTTCTGCGGTAAGCATGGTGCTCCATTCGGGTTCTTGTGGCACTGCGTTCCCGGCTCCGGGAACAGGTTCGTGGCTAGCTTAGACAGGGAGCCGCTTGTTGTAGTTCAGGGTCAGCACGGATACGCCCATGATGATCGCGGATCCCACGAAGTACAGCAGCGCCCAGGTGTACGAGCCGGTGGCACCCACGATCAGGCCCACAGCAATCGGGGTCACGAATCCGGAGATGTTGCCGCTGAAGTTCATCGCGCCACCCAGGACACCTGCATTGGTTCGGCCGCCCAGGATCGAGGGGATGCTCCAGAAGAGGCCCACCCAGCGAAGGAAGAACATGACGACGGATAGCAGGACTACCGCCGTCGTCGGATCTGCCACGACCGTGACGCCGACGAGGCCGCCGATCACCACGACGCTGGAGGTGCCCAGGAGGGTGCGCATGACCCGGTTGGCGGAGGCGCCGGCGGCCCGCCACTTGTCGGCGATGGTGCCGCCAAGGATTTCGCCGACGAATCCGGCGCCGAAGATGACGAACGTGGACCAGCCGATGGTCTTCAGGTCAAAACCCTTGGCCTGGGAAAGGTAGAGCGGGCCCCAGGTGAGCAGGCCGTAGAAGACTCCGTTGAAGCCCAGCCAGCCGAAGCACATAGCCCAGAAGGAACGGAACTTCAGGTAGGGGAGCAGGGCGCGCTTGCCCTTGCTGCCGTCGAGCTCGGCTTCGGCGTCCTCGGCGGCGTGGGAGGCCTCGATGTACTCGGCCTCGGCGGCGTTGACTCCGCGGTGCTGGCGGGGGTTGTCGCGGACGTACCACCAGACGGCGAGGCCCATGAGGACGGTGGCGGCGCCAGCGATGATGAAGGCGCTCCGCCAGCTGCCCGTGGATGCGATCAGGCCTGCGATGAGGATGCCGCCGAGCCCGGCGCCCAAGGGGGCTCCGGCGTCAAGGATGGTGGCGCCGCGGCCGCGTTCCGATTTGTGCATCCAGATGGCGTTCAGCTTTCCGCCCGCCGGCATGACGCCTGCCTCGGTGACGCCGATGCCCAGGCGGGCGATGAACATGCTGAGGAAACCTCCGGCCAGGCCGGATGCTGCCGTCGCCGCGCCCCAGCCGACGCAGGACGCGGTCATCACCTTGCGGGGGCCGAACTTGTCGATCAGCCAGCCGACCGGGATCTGCATGAGGGCGTAGGTCCAGAAGAAGGCCGAGAGCAGGAGGCCCACGAGCTCCGGGGCCATGTTGAATTCCTTCTGGATGATGGGCAGGGCGACAGAGATGGATCCCCGGTCGATGTAGTTCACGGAGACGAGGACCAGCAGGAGGAGGAAAAGTTTCCAGCGGACATGAGTGCGCCGTTGCACGCCGTCCTTGGAGCTAGTGGGGTCAGAGGGCTGTACCGCGACTTCTGTATTTGCGGTTTCGGTGTTTGCGGTTTCGGTGTTTGGAAGAGACACAACTTCTCCTTGATAGAGAGGAAAAAATGCCGGCAAGTGCTGAGGGGGATGTTCGTTTCGCGGGCAAGGATGCGGGAGTGTGGGGCGTCCTGTACGCGGGCTGTCCAGCGGTGGGTAGCGCGGCTGATATCAGCGCTGATATCAGTTCCGGGGTCAAGTGCGGGTAGCCCGGGGACCGGCAAGCTTATTTGTTTTGGGATCCCGTTTTGGGATCCCAAAATTGAGATTAGAAGTGACGGGGGCCACTGTCAAGGGGTGTGGGCCGGTTGGCCCGGCTCGCAGGAAAAATGTCGATTGTGACTGGCCGGGTTCCCGGGCGGGCCGCAGGAACAGAACTGCCCGGGACGTAGCTGCGCGGCGACATGGCTGTGCGGTGACATGGCTGCGCCGTCACAGGCCGCATGCGCTATCAGATCGGGCTGCTCTGAGGGCTTCAGGGCAACCCGATCTGATGCCGCAACGGGGGGTCCTCCGGTCTTGGCTGCTTAGGGCTTAGGGTTTAGGGCTCAGCTGCCCCGGTAGGTGGAGTAGGCGAAGGGGCTGAGCAGCAGCGGGACGTGATAGTGGGACTGCGACTGGGATACGGCGAAGGTCAGGGTGACCTCGGGGAAGAAGGTCTCGGTCCCTCCGGCGGCGTAATAGGCTCCGGTGTCGAAGCCCAGCCGGTATGTGCCGGAGCCCAGGCTGTCGGGGCCAAGCGACGTGACGCGCCCGTCGTCATCCGTGGCGCCGGCCGCGATCCTGACCCAGCGATCGCCGTCGAGCATGTCCAGGGTGACGGCAACGCCCGCGGCGGGCTTGCCGGAGCCGGTGTCCAGGACGTGCGTGGTGACGTGGGAGGTGTTGTGGGAATTGCTCATGCGCCGATCAGTCCTTCGAGTCGGAGTACCGCGATTTCGCGCAGCTGCTGGCCGATGACCACTTGTTCCTCGTCGGGAGTGTGGGCGAGCCTGGTGTTGAGGGCGGCCAGGATCTCGTCCCGGCTGCGGCCGGCCGCGCGGATCAGGAAGACCCGGCCGAATTTCTCTTCATAGCTCCGGTTTCCCTCGGCGATGGCTGCCGCGACGGCCGGATCCGGGGCACCGAGAGTCGCTTGCTCCGCCTGGGAGAGCCGGGCCTCGGCGCTGTTTCCTGCGGCCCGTTCACCGATGCGGGGATGGTGGGCCAAGGCGGCCTCCACCTCCGCATCGGTGAAGGGTTCCGCAGCGCGGCCGGCGGCTTCGAGGAGGCTACGGGTGCTGCCGAAGGGCCGGGAATCGACGATCTCCTGTATCCACCGCGCAATGTCCAGGCAGGGACGCAGGGATTCCGCAGCCTCCGCGCGTCCGGCAGCGTTAAAGTCTTCCAACAGCATGTGCCAGATCCTTTGTGTCAATGCTGGCATCCACGGCGTAGGCTATACGAACAAATATTCGTATCGTGGAACTGTTATTTCAGCATATGCAAAAAATTGAACCGTACCGGGTGGCGGGTGTCAACCGGGAAGACTGGGTCCTGATGAGCCCCGGCTAGCTCCCCAGGAACCGCAGCAGCACCTCGTTGACCTCCGCCGCGTGCGTCCACAGCAGGCCGTGCGGGGCGCCGTCGATCTCCACGTACTCGGCACTGGGCAGCGCCTTGGCGAACTGGCGGCCGGCGACGTCGATCGGCAGGATGTTGTCCGCCGTGCCGTGCACGATCAGGGACGGGACATCGATCTTGGGGATGTCGGCGCGGAAGTCCGTGAGCCAGGTTGGCTGCGCTGCCACCGACGCCGTGGGCCCGCCACTGGTGGCGAGGTTCCAGCCGGCGTTCATCACTTCCTGGCTGAGCCGGGGGGTGCCGAGGTAGGTCTCGCTGTTGTAGAAGTTCTTGAAGAATTCCGTGAAGAAGGCGTACCGGTCCGCCGTCACAGCTTCCAGCAACCCGTCGAACACCGACTGCGGGACGCCGCCGGGGTTGTCCTCGGCCTGCAGGAGGTAGGGCTCAAGGGAGCTCAGGAACACGGCCTTGGCCACCCGGGCAGAACCGTAGGTGCCGAGGTACCGGCCCACTTCGCCGGTGCCCATCGAGAAGCCCACCAGCACGGCGTCGTTCAGGTCGAGGTCGTTCAGGAGCGTGTTCAGGTCCGCCGCGAACGTGTCGTAGTCGTAGCCGTCGGTGGGCTTGCTGGACTTGCCGAAGCCGCGGCGGTCGTAGGTGATGACGCGGTAGCCAGCGCCCAGCAGCGCCGTGGTCTGCTTTTCCCAGGACGAGCCGTCCAGCGGGTAACCGTGGATGAGGACCACGGCCTGGCCGGATCCGTGGTCCTCGTAGTAGAGCTCGACGTCTGTGCTGTTTTCGGTTCCAACCTTGATGTAAGCCATGCCAGCGGTCCTCCCGGGTGAGTGCGGTTCGGTTTGGTGGTGTGGTTCGATGTTGGGCGTTCGATATTGGGTGGTTCGATGTGCAGTGCAGTCAGCACGTGGGCTCCACTTTAGCTTCCGGGATCGTCGCGGCAAGGGCCTGTTCACCATCCGGAAGGAGGAACTCTTCCGCCAGGGCCGCCCACTGCGGCCGGAAGGAATAGAGGCAGCCGAGCCGCAGCCGGGTGGCACTGGCATAGGCGTCGAAGCGCGCAGGGGTGACCAGCAGTTCCTCGGCCGTGGCGATGACGTGGCGGCGGGCGGTTTGGTACCTTTCGGCGCTCAGGCGGTGCTGGCGCAGGCGCAGCTGAAGGTGCACGGCAAGGTTTGCGAGGTCGGCGGCGGCCTCGGCCCGGCCGGCTTCGTCGAAGTCCAGCAGCCCCAGCGGAGCGCCCGGGCCCGCGGTGAAGATCTGCTTGTCGTGGAGGTCACCGTGGGACCACACCAGCGGATCCGGAGCGGTCCGGAGCAGCTTCTGGGCGGTCTGCCCGGCGGCCGCGCGTACGGCGGTGCGCTCGGGCTGCGCCGCCGGAATGTCCTGGGCGTGCACCAGCCACAGGCTCACGGTGCGTTGCAAACTCTCCAGTTCGACGGCGGCCGTCCGGGGCGGGAGCGCCTCGAGGCTCGGGCGGTGCGCCGGAGTCCGTGCGAGAGAGTGCTGCCGGACCCAGGTCCGGGACCATTTTTGCCACGCTTTTTCAAACATCGCATCGCTGACCGCGGGGTCGATTCCCAGCTCGAACAGGGAACGGCCGGGCAGCGCCATGATCGTGAGGCAGCCCGGGGTGCTGGACACAATTTCGGGAGTGAGGAAATCCCCTGCGGCGAGGAGCTCGTTCATCCGGGCGTGCCTGCCCACTGCTTCGTCGGCCTGGCGGGCCCGGAAGATCTTGAGGTAATGCTCCCCGGCCCTGACCACGGCACGCTTGTGGGCCCGGTGCACCACCACCTCACCCAGCGGCGACGCGTGCTTCAGGGCGGGAAGCCGCCGGTCGCGGCCGTCCCGCAGGAGCTCCAACTGCCCCGCCCGGAGATGGGCTGCCCGGACTCCTGGCCGGTGGGGAGTCCCCAGCTCCAGGACGTAGTTCTCCGCGGAGTCGTCGGGCCAGGCCCGAATGACCTGCCATGCGGTGTTGTCCGCATCCAGGACGGCGGCCGGGACGGGCGGGTGCCAGCCCATGTCAGCGGCCCCCGGTCTCCATAGCCGCACTTGCGGGGCTGGACACGAGGCCGGACTCGTAGCCGGACACGTCGTCGGACTCGGGCGGCATGCGGGCGGCCCGTTCCTCGAGCACAGCCAAGGCCAAGGCCGAGCGCTTCGGCAACGGGGAACAGGCCAGCCTCAGCCAGGCGCCGTCTGAATAGGCACGGAACCGGCCCGGGCTGACGTTCAACTCGTCCGCAGCGGCCAGGATTCGGGCGTGGGTCGCCATGTATCGCTTCAGCGACGTGCGGTGCTGGCGTGCATTCAGTTCCAGATGAACGTCCAGGTTGGCCAGATCCAGGGCGGCCTCGGCCTGGGCGGTGTCGTCGAAATCCAGCAGGCCAAGGGGGGAGCGGCCGCCTCCGGCGAGGATTTGTTTGTCATGGAGGTCGCCGTGCGCCCAGACCAGGGGATCCGGCGCCGTCCCGAGCAGGTTGTGGATCACTTCGTCTGCCCGGGCACTCAGGGTGGCGCTTTGCGCTGCGGCTTCCGGGACGTCGTTGTGGTGCCGCAGCCACCGCGTCACCCAACGCCGCAGATCGGCGGCCTCCACCTCCGGGGAACGGCGGGGCAGTGTGGCCAGGTCTGCGTGCCCGGCGGAGCTACCCACCTGGGCGGTCCATGCGTGCCGCCATCTGTCCCACACCCGGTCAAACCGTTCTTGGCTGAGACCCGCGCGGCCGCCGCCCAAATCCCCCAGGGTCCGGCCGGGAACGGCGCTGAAGACAATAACGTCCGGGGAGTTCCGCAGTACCCTGGGTGCGGTGAAGGCCCCGGGGTCCAGGAGGCTTTCGATTTGTGCGCAGCGTTCGGCGGGCACAATTGCACCGCCCGGCCGGAAGACCTTGATGTAGCCGGAATCGGTCCGGATGACGGCGCGCATGTGCGGCCGGTAGGACACGAGTTCCCCGTGCCGGGCCTCCGCCCGCAGTGACGGAAGCGCCGGATCGTCCTCAGGCAACAGCTCGAACACTCCGGCACGCAACACGCCTCCCCGGACGCCGGCCTGGCCCCGCGCAGTGAACTCCGGCGCGGTGACTTCGAGGTTGTAGTCGCCGACCGTTTTGTCAGGCCAGGCCCGCCGGATCTGCCAGATTTGCCCGGAAGAGTCGACGGCGGACGCCGGGACCGGCGGGTGCCAGTTCATGCGACCAACTCCAGGGCTCGGCGGAGATGCCAGTCCGTGTCGGCCGGCCAGTCGCTGGCCCGGTTCCGGAACGGGTCCACGCTGTTCAGGAACAACCGGAAGGCAGCCCAATCCTCCACCCTGGCCTGCGATACGTGCGCGCCGGCCCCGCGGTAACCGTCGATCAGCTGGGCGGTTTTGCGGCCACCGGCATTGGGCCCGGCACCGGCGGGGTCTGCGATGTCCTCCACCGCGGCAAAGGACCCAAGGTCCCTCGCCGGCTCGGAGGTCCGGATGCGGTCGAAATCGATGATCCGGATGGCCGGGCCGTCAACCAAGACCTGGTCCGCCGAGAAGTCGCCATGGACCAGCACGTGCTGCGGCCCGTGGGGTCCGGCGGCGCCGAGACTTGCCAGCAGCCGGTCGGTGAGCCGGGTCGCCGGAGCCTCAAGCCCCGGCAGCAGGCAGGTGATCATGGACCGCGTGGCGGCGAGCTGGCGCTCCAGGTCCTCCGCGGGCGCCGTCGGCTCCGTGGATGTTTCCGGGTCCATTCCGTGGAGCGCAGCCAGGGCTTGGCCGGCCCGGTAGGCAGCCGGATCGTTGTCGCCGCCGCTCAGGTCGCCGTGGCCCCAGTCCGGGGAGGCGCTGATGCCATGCGCGGCGCATTCCGGGTCGGCGAGTTCGGGCAGGACCGGGACGCCGTGACTCGCCAGCCGCTGCCGCAGATGGCGGCCTGCGGCAGCTCGGTCAGCGTGGGCGGCGGTCTTGACGACGACGGGCAGCGTCGCCGAGGGGACCCTGATAACGAGCCTGCGCTCCGGGTTGTACCGCAGCACGCTGACCGGGGGTTCCAGGAAGCGCCCTGCCGCGGCGAGTGCTCCCAGCCGTCCGAGTCCGTGGTCTTGGAGCCACCGCAGGTTGGGGCGCAGCGGCCAGTCTTCGTCGATGGGGCCGACCGCCACGACGACGTCAGACTGGAGATCATCGGGCTGGAGAAGCCGGATGCCGCCGTCGCGCTTGCGCGAACTCTCCGCACGCCGCTGCAGTTTTCCGACGTGCTCCGGTGCTGTGGTCGATGCCCACCCGAAGCTGCCGGCCCCGTCACCGGCCCGGCTGAAGGCGACGAGGGCCGAGGTGTGTGGTTTGTAGCGGGTCCTGGTGATCCGGACGCTTTCGCCCAGGAGCTCGGAGAGCAGCTCGTCGTCGAGGACCCAGGCCAGGCCCGGGATCCGAGTGTCCCGGGCCGCCAGGGCACGGTCGGCCTCGCGCCGCTGCGCCTGGAGGGCGGTGCTCATGACGGCACCCTGCTCATGAAGACATCTTGACTCGTAAAGACACCGTGACTCGTGAAGACACCTTGACTCATGAAGACACCGTGACTCATGAGGACACCTTGAACAGTTCGCCCGCTTCTCCGCTCTGCTGCCGGTGGACCCAGCCGGCAAAGTGGGAGCCCGGATTGGCCAGCAATGACTGCGGCGGCCCGTCTTCGAGGATTTCGCCGTCCTCGAGCCAGATCACCCGGTCGCACGATTGGGCCGAGTTGACGTCATGGGTAATCGTGATGGAGGTCCGGCCCTCGGTGAGTGTATCCAGGGCGCCGAGGACCGAATCCCGGGATGCCGGATCAAGCCCGGCTGTCGCCTCGTCCAGGATCACGATGGGGGCCTCGCGGAGCATGGCGCGGGCGACGGCCAGCCGTTGACGCTGGCCTCCGGACAGGTCGTTGGCCGCCTCGCCGAGGACGGTGTCGTAGCCTTCGGGCAGTGCACGGATGAACCTATCGGCCTGGGCAAGGACCGCCACGGCTTCGATCTCCTCGTCGGTGGCATCGAGGCGGCCGAATTTGATGTTCTCCCGGACAGTTGTTCCGAACAGCACGGAGTCCTGGAGCAGGATTGAGACATGGGCACGCACGGAAGCGATCGTCAGGGTCCGCAGGTCCTGATCTCCGAGGCTGACGCTCCCCTCCCAAGGGTCCACCATCCGAAGGATCATGGACGCCAGCGTGGACTTCCCGGCACCGGAGGGCCCCACCACGGCGCAGTGCTGGCCTGCCGGTATGGTCAGCGTGACCCCCTTGAGCACCGCGGTTCCGTCGAAGTGGCCGGCCCAGACGTGGTCGAACACGATGTCCGGATGGGGGTTTTTGAGGGCGACGGCGTTCGGTGCTTCGGGCACGTCACTCTGGGCCTCAAGCAGGTCCGCCACCCGTTCCCCGGAGGCCGTCGCGCGGGCGATACGGCTGGTGTACCTGGCCACATCCTTGAGCGGCCTCAGCCCGGTTTTCAGGTAAAACAGGAAAACGATCAGATCTCCGGGAGTCATCGCATGTTGCATTACCCTCCAGCCGCCGGCAGCAAGGATCACCGCCGTCGCGACTCCCATCAGGACGTCTGTTTTTCGTTGCAGGCTGGCAGACAGCCGCAGCGTGACCACCCCGGAGCCAAGGGCTGCCTGGTTGCTCTTGCGGAAGCCCGAGCTGATGGTGTCTTCGAGTCCATACGCCTGGACTTCGCGCATTGCTCCCAACGTTTGTGCGGCGGTGGTGGCCAGGGCGCTCTCGCCCTTGCGTGACTTACGGGCCGCAGTGGTAATCGATCCCGAACTCTTGCGGGAGAACAAGACGAAGATACCGATGGACAGGAACGTCACCAGCGCGATCAAAGGATCGAGCCAGAGCATGATGATCATCATTGCGATCAGCGACACGAAATTGCCGATGAGAGGGAGCCCCGCCGTGATGGCCACGTCCTGCAGCCGGGACACGTCCCCGACGAGCCGCTGGACAGTGTCGCCGGTGGAGGCGCGGCTGTGGTGGCGCATCGACAGGCCCTGGAGGTGGCGGAAGGTGCGGGCGCGCAGTTCGGAGGAAACGCGGGTGCCCACGAGGGCAAACGAAATCGCGGACACGTAGCCGGCCACGGCCCGGACGAGGCTGATGACAATCACCGCGCCAGCACAGAGGAGCAGTACTTCCGCGCTGGCCTCCACGCTGAGCGGGGACCTGCGCAGATTGGCGCCGAGTGAGTGCGACACGGAGTCGAGGACGATCTTCACCGGCCACGGCTCAAGAAGCCGGAAGAGGATTTCCGTGGCCATGGCAATGAATCCCCAGGTGATGAGCAGCCTGTGCCCGTGCAAGTGCGGGCGGATGCACCGCAAGGTCCGCCGCAGCGGTGAGGGCTCAGCCGCTTCGTCGGTGCGGGTCCTTCGCCACAGGGTCCGCCAGCTGCGGGGGTGCAAATGCCTGGAAGTTGTGGTCATTGCCTTGCCAGTCTGCGTGTGGGCGGCAGTGCCCCGGTGATCCGGGAGAGCACACCGCTCCAGCTGAACCTTTGCACGGCGTCGCTGCGGGCCTCGCGCCCCAGCCTGTCCCGCAGATTCGGGTCTTCGCCGAGCCGGATGAGGGCGTCCGCGAGTGCGGCGGTGTCCCCGGGCGGGACGAGGATTCCGGTGCGGCCGTCCTGGATGATGGACGGGATCTGGCCAACGGCGCTCGCGACCACGGGCAGCGCCGCCGCCATGTACTCAAAGACCTTCAGCGGCGAGAAGTAGTCGTCCTGGCCGGGTTCGTCCGGGGGATAAGGGGCGGCGGCGGCGTCGAATTCTGCCAGGAGGTCGGGCACGGCAGCCGGCGCAACGGCCCCGGTGAACACCGTTGGCACGCCGAGGGACTCGGCCAGGCGTTCGAGGTCCGGCCGGCCGGGACCGTTGCCCACTACGTGGACGTGCCAGCGCAGGCCCGGGTCAGCGGTCTGCTGGTTGGCCAGGGCCACACCGTGCAGCAGGGCGGGGACACCGTGCCAGGGCTTCAAGGTTCCGACAAACCCGACCGTGAGGTGGTCCGGATTCCGGCGGCCGGGGCGGCGGCCAGGGATCCGCTCGACGTTCACGCCGTTCGGTGCCAGCACCGTCCTGGCGGTCGGCACCCGCCCCCGCACCCAGCGCACCACGGGATCCGAGACGCAAGCGACGACGTCGGCCGTTGCGGCGTTGCGGCGGAAGACCGTCTCAGCCTTCTTCACGTCCAGCAACTGACGGTACCGCTGCTGCTCCTCGATGAGCGGGGCGTTGACCTCAAGCACCGACGGCACGTCCAGGATGCGGGCCACCACGGACAGTGCCGGGCTGAACAGCGAATAGCGTTCGTAGAACAGCCCGCAGCCGTTGCGCAGGACCTCGTCCGCCAGGCCCAGCGCCGCGTCCTGGACCGCCCGTTCCCGTGCGGGGCCGGGGACGGATTCCGGCTTGACTTCGACGACGTCGAGATCGGCAAGATCCACGGGCCGCTCGGTGCCGAGCTGGGTGCAGTAAACCGTGACGGCGGCGCCGGTCCCGCGCCACGCACGGACGATTTCCTGGACGTGCACCGAGGAACCCTTGGTGCCGAAAACGGGCACGCCGGGGTCGGCGCAGAGGTAAGCCACGCGTGTCATGCAACTCTCCTTTCCGAACGGGAGAGGGACCTGAGGAGCCCGGCCTGGCGGTGGACGTCGTAGTCCTCCTCGATCAGGGTGCGGGCATTGCGGGACACCGCAACCCTGTCCGTGGCGGGGGAGCCGAGCGTGCGGATGCCGCGGGCCAGGACGTGCGGGTTGCCCGGCCGGACGAGCACCCCGGTGGAGCCGTTCCGGACCACTTCGGGGATCCCGGTGACGGACGTGCTGACGCAGGGGACGCCCGTGGCCATGGCCTCGAGCAGGACCGTGGGCATGCCGTCCGCGTTGCCGTCGGCGCCGATCACGCAGGGCGCCACGAAGATGTCGGCGGAGTCGAGCAGCTCGTGGACCTGGTCCTGGGTCTGGGGGCCAAGGAGGCGGACGTGCTCGCGGAGCCGGAGCTCATCGATGCTGGCATCCAACTCCTCGGCCATGATCCCGGTTCCGGCGATCCGGAGGTCCATCTTGACCCCCTGGTCCAGCAGCTCGGCGGCCGCGGGCAGCAGATGCTGGAAGCCCTTCTTCTCCACGAGGCGCCCGACGGCGGCGATCCGCAGGGTGGTTTCGAGCGGGCGGGGCTCCCGGTAAGGAAAGCGCTCCAGCTCCAGGCCGTTGCGCACCAGATGGAGCCGGGACGTCGAGCCCGGGAAGCGGCGCCGCAGGTAGCGCATGTTGTACTGGCTGATGGTCACGGCATGGTGCGCCTGCTCCAGCTTGAGCCGCAGATCCTGGTCCTGGACCGATTCGTGGAAGATGTCCACCGCGTGGGCGGTGAACGAGAACGGGATACCGGTGATGAGGGACGCCAGCCGTGCCACGGTGGTGGCGCCCGAGGCGAAGTGGACGTGCATGTGCTGGATGTTCCGGTCCTGCATGGCGGTGGCCAGGCTGATGGCCTGGATCGCGTCGTCCGCCGTAGCGCCGGTGAGTTCGGCCAAATTCCGGCCGACGGCGGCCGTGAGCCCCACCGCGTCGGCCATCCGGAGGCTCTCCCACAGGACCGATGCTTTGAGGGGGCGGTCAATGTACGTCACCGATGCCTGGACCCGGGCGAGCTCAGGGTGGAACCGGGGGTCGTCGGTGGGCCGGAGCGAGAAGATCTCGATCCGGTCCCCGGCCGCCTCGCGGGCCAGGATCTCGGAGACGATGAACGTTTCGGAGAAACGCGGGTACATCTTCAGGACGTACGCCGTCCCAGGTTCAAACGGCGACACGGCTGTCACCGCCCTTCGTGCCTGCTGCGGCAACGCTTTCGTCCGGCCGGAACTGATCTGCACGGATCTGATCCGAATTGGCCAGGTCGGAACTGGCCAGGTCGGAAGTGACCAGAGCGGAATCGGCCTGATCGGCACTGACCTGATCGGAATCGGCCAGCGGCCGCAGCAGCTCGGCGGCCAGCTGCGGAACCCGGATCAGGCCGTCCAGCACCGCTCGACGGCGGTCCACAGTGGTGCCGAGCCGGGCGGCCAGCCAGTCGGCCAGGATCTCGGGCGTCAGCGTGGCGATGTCGTGTTGCTCCAAGTACCCGGCCGCGGCCAGGGACGCGGCCCGGATCCGTTGCTCGGCGCGCGACTGCGTGCGGGGCACGATCAGCGCGGGGACAGGGGTGCTCATGATCTCGCACACCGTGTTGTAGCCGCCCATGGCGACGACGGCGCCGGCGTGCCGGATGTGGAACATGATGTCTTCCACTGTGGGCACCACTTTGACGCCCGGGCGGGCTTGCTGCTGGAGGTCGTTGAGTTGCTCGGCGGGCATCTGCGGTCCGGCGACCACCAGGTGTCCCAGCCCGTCCGGAACCTGCGCGGCCACGGCGACACGGGCCAGGGCAAAGCCGTCCGAACCCCCGCCCACCGTCGTCATGCAGTACCGGCCGGGCATGCAGCTAGTGCCGGAAACCGCAGGGCGCCCCTCGGCGAGGTAGCCCGTGTACCGGATGAGCTTTCGGAGGGCGAACGGTATTTCGCCGGAGGCCACGGGATCGTGGACGGCGGGATCGCCGTAGACCCAGATGGCATCGAACAGGGCCTTGACCACGCGGGGTCCGCCCACCTTGGCCCATTCGCTGAGGGCCGCGGCGGGTGAGTCAAGGACCTCGCGGAGGCCGAGGACCACGCGCACGGGCCCGGCGCTGCGTGCACGCCGCAAGGCTATTTCGAGTTCGCCGTGGACGCCCGTGGCGTGCCGGTCCACCACCACCAGGTGGGGGGAGAAGCCGGCCAGCGTTGCCTGCAGCAGCCTGGCCCGCAACGGGACGAGCTCATGCATGGGCAACGCCAGGTTCCGGGGCAGGTAGCCCGCTGACCCCTTCGCCACGCCGGGAAGCAGCACCCAGTCCCAGCCTTCGGGCAACCGGAAGGCCGGGGCCAGGGCTGTGCCGGTGATGAGGATTCCGGTCACGGGGCGGCCGATCAAGCCGGGAAGCTGATTGTTCAGCGCGTGGGCCAGTGCCAGATTCCGACGCACATGTCCCAGGCCCACTGAATCATGCGAGTACAGCACTATCCGCATTGGCTCCACAGCAAATCCTCCCCCGCCCCCTGGTGCCCCGGGCTTGGCTGTGATCGCAACTGTGCCCGGTGCCGGCGCTGTCCGATGATAAACATCAGCCTGCGCCCCAAGAGTGAGGGTGGGATGAGGAGAAGATTAAGGATTTCTCATCCACGGCCCCGCAGCGGCGGCCCCGCCCTTAGGCAGGCGCCCGATTACGTGCGGGCGTGAGTCAGCCGGCGGCCGGTTCAGACGTGGGCGTTCAGACGCGGCCGGTTCGGCCGGCGGCCAGTTCAGAATTGGCCCGTTCAGAATTGGCCGGATCAGACCCGGACGCTGGCGGACTGCAAGGGGATCCGGATCAGGAACGTGGCTCCGTGGCCGTATTCGGATTCCACGGTGGCCATGCCCCCGTGCGCCTGGGCGATAGCCGCAACGATTGCCAGGCCCAGCCCCGAGCCTTCCCCGCCGCGGCCCGTGTGCGCCCGGCCGAACCGTTCGAAAATCCGCTGCTGGTCCTCGGCGGCGATGCCGATCCCGTCATCGCGCACCCACAGCAGGAGAGTGTCCTGCGGGGGCAGCGAGGTGCCGTCGTCCGCCGCCGGGTGCTCAATCCGGGATCCGAGCGCGATCGTGGAGGATGGGCCGGTGTACTTGACGGCGTTTGCAGCGAGCTGGACCAGGGCCTGGGTGAGGCGCTGCGGGTCCGCGTCTACCACGTAGTCGGCCCTCTCATCGATCTGCCAGTTGCGGTCGGCCAAGACGTGCACTTTCTCCATGACCTGGTCCAGGAGCTCTGGGATCCGGACGGGTTCGCGCCGGATGAAGCCGGGATCACCGGAGTTGGCGAGCAGCAGGAGGTCGTCCACCAGGCGCTGCATCCGGTCCACCTCGTCCAACAGCACGTCCCGGGTGGCTGTGACGTCATCCGGATCATCCACCGTCAAGAGTTCGAGGTGCCCGCGGAGAATGGTCAGCGGCGTCCGCAGCTCATGGCCGGCGTCGTCCAGGAACTGCTGCTGCTGCTGGGCGCCATCATCCAGCCTTTCCAGCATGGTGTTGAACGTCTTGGCGAGCAGGGTGACGTCGTTCTCACCCTTGCGCACCTCCACCCGCTGCGTGAGGTCCTCCGGGCCCACCGCCCTGGAAGTCTCGCGCATACGGCGGAGCGGATCGAGCAGCCGCCCGGCGACCATGCCGCCGATCACCGCGGCCGCTGAGAGCATGCCGAGGGCCACCAACGAATACGTCTGGACCGTGCTGGCATTGTGCTCGCGCTGGTCGCCCGCGTCCCGACCGACCAGGAGGAACGTCCCGGTGACGCCCCTCATGGGCAGCACCACAGTCCTGAGCGGTCGGCCGTCGGAGTCCAGCTCGCCGAAGGACACGCCGGCCGGATTCCTGAGCCCGGCGGCGTCGGCGAACATGGTGTTCTTCAGGAGGGCGTTGTCCCCGTTGCCCTCAACGGTCCACGCCACGCGCCCGTCGACGATCCCCGCCATGACCTCATTGCTGCGCGGCTCGATATCTTCCGCGGCCTCGTGAAGGGCGCTGATGTACGTCCTGTTGGCGTAGTCCTTGGACGTTTCCTTCTTGGTCTGGACGAGCTTGACCACGGCGTTGGCCCTGTCCTGAAGCGCCTGGTCGAGCCGGGCATCGGACTCCTGGAACTGGACCACGAACGTCACCAACCCCGCGGTGATGAGCCCGGCGAGCATCATACCCAGCATGGCCGCCACCACCCGGAAACGCACCGAGTGGATCTTGGCGCCCCAGCCGGACGGGTCCTGGGTTTCCGACTCAGGAGAGGCAGCCGTCGGCCCGGCCTGGGCGTCCCCGCTGGGACGTTCATCCAAGGTGGCCACTCTGTTCCCTTCCTGCGACGATCAGCTGGCCCCGGAGAGGCTCTGCCTAGCTGAGGCGGTATCCGGCGCCCCTGGTGGTGAGGATGCGGTCCGCGCCGAGTTTCATCCGCAACTGGCGCACGTACACGTCCACCACGTTGGACGTGCCGTCGAAGTCGTAGCCCCAAACGTGGCTGAGCAGCTGCTGCCGGCTCAGAACCTGGCCAGGGTGGAGCAGGAACATTTCCACCAAGGCGAATTCGCGGGCGGAGAGCTCCACCACCCGGCCGTCCACGCTAACCGTGCGGGTGAGCAGGTTCAGTTCCAGGGGCCCGTAGCGCATGACGCTTCCGGCCAGCACATCGCCGGTGTCCCCCTTGCGGATCCGGGCCCGGATGCGGGCCACAAGTTCCTCGAAGTGGAACGGCTTGACGATGTAGTCGTCGGCGCCGCCCTCCAGCGCTGCGACGGTGTCGGTGGACGACCCGCGGGCCGTGAGGAAGATGACCGGGATGCCCACCTGGCTGCGGCGCAGCGCCGCCAGGACGGCGTAACCGTCCAGGCGGGGGAGCCCGATGTCGAGGAGCAGGAGATCGAATTCGCCGCTGGAGGCGTAGTCCACAGCCGTGACGCCGTCGGCCACCACGGTGGGCGCGTAGCCTGCCGCGCGCAGGCCCTTTTCGATGAACCGGGAGATGCGTTCTTCGTCTTCTGCAATGAGGATGCGGATCAAGGTGGCCCCCTGGAAAAGCCCGGATCCGGGAGTTCCCTCTGGGCCGCGCGTCGGCGCGGGCCTTATTCACGGGATCCTGGCTTGCCCCAATACTGCGGCGTCTCCTACTCACGAGTCGGGAGGAGACCCGAGGCCCCAGCAGCCTCGATCTGCCCGGAGTGCGGGCGGTTCCGGGCCCCAATGGTGCGGGGCCCGCGGTTTGGGCGGCGCGTTCCGGTCAGGGCGGCGCGGCGGGCCGTGGGGGACCGGGGGTCCCGGCTTCGGAGGGACGGCAGGTACGCAGTTCAGAAGGAATGGACATCTGGTGCTCCTCCAGAGGGCGGCCCAGCATCGTGGGATTCCATCGGGCAGTTGCGGCTGAGACTATTCCCGCTTCTTTCATCCTGCCCCCGTAACGGAGCGGGCGCCACTTTTGATCGGTTGATTTTCAGACTGTTAACAGCTCCCGCGAAGGTGCAGCTAGTACTGCCGTGTCACTGCCCGAATTACTGCCCGAACAGGGCGCCCGTGACCTGGTGGGTCAGGTCGTGGATGAGGTCCAGACGGGCGGCGCTGTCGGCGTCGTTGGGGCCCCACGTGTAGATGACCACCGCGTAGGAGCGGTCCCCGGCGCTGAGCAGCGCGGCGTCGTGGACGTAGCCCAGCACCACGCCGTACTTGTGGTGCACCGTGATGCCGGGGGCGAGCGCCGCCGGGATGAGGTTCTCGTCATTGGTGTGCTGCATGTAGCCCAGCAGCTCCGCGGTGTGGTCGGCGTTGAGCAGCTTGCCCGTGGCGAGCTGCGTCAGGAGCCGCGCCATGTCCGGCGGCGCGATGAGGTTTTTCTCGGGGTCGTAGGTGATGCCGAGCGTGGCGGCGTAGGCGGTGAGGTTGGGGTAGCCGATATCCTGCATCAGCAGCAGCCACGCGTCGTTGTTGCTGGCGTTGATCATGGCCTTGAGCTGGAACGCGGCGTTGAACGCGCCCAGGGGAGTGTCGAGGGACTTATCGCCGGTTTCCACGAGGTGGTAGTACGCGGCGGCGGTCAGGACCTTCGCGGTGCTCGCCGCCGTGTACGGTGCCACGTCGCCGTAGCTCTGCAGCTGACCGTCGCGGGTGTCCATTACGGCGACGCCGATCCTGTGGTCGGGGTGTTCGCCGATGATCCGCTGGATCCCGGCGGCGAGGTCGACGGCGGCTGGCGGGGGCGCCGGGGCGCCCGCGGACGGGCTCGGCGCCTGCTGGGAGGCCGTCAGGAAGTCACTGGTCAGGAAGTCTTTGGTAAGGAAAGCACGGTCCGTTGGCGCGACGGTGCGGACAGCGCCGAGAACCACGACGGCGGCCAGCACCAGCGCGGCGACGGCCCAGACCAGGACCGTGTTCCTGTGGTGGGCGGGAGCGGCCGGCCGGGGGCCCGGTTTCGTCATGTGCGTGGGCCTTCCGGACTCGACTGGGTGCTGCCTCCGACGTTAGGCGCGGCCGGGGGCGAAGTCCACGCAGCGCGCGGGGAGCGGCCAAAGTCGGGCAAAACCCCGCAGCCGGGTCCACTACGCTGGCACCCATGAGCCGGAAAATTTCTGTCAGCCTGCCGGACGCCGCGTTGCGCGAATACCTTCAGCCGCACCCGGACGTCACCATCCTGGAGTGGGACCTCACCGGTGCGCCGCCCCAGCCCCGGATCGATATCGTGGTGCCGCCCTACATGGGTGGCCCCCAGGTGCTGGAGAGCCTGGAATCCGTGGAGACGGCCCTGGTGCAGAGCCAGTCGATCGGATACGACGGCGTGGCGGAGTTCCTGCCGGCCGGACGGGTCTTCGCCAACGCGTCCGGCGTGCACGAGACCTCCACCGCGGAACTGGCACTCGCCCTGATCCTGGCCAGCCAGCGCGAGTTGCCCCGCCTGATCCAGAACCAGCAGGAAGGCCGGTGGGACGCCAGGCCCACCGCCAGCCTGGCCGACCGCCGCGTCCTGATTGTTGGCTACGGCGGGGTGGGCCAGGCCATCGAGGACAGGCTCCTGCCGTTCGAGACCAGCGTGACCAGGGTGGCCAGCCGGGAACGCACGGCTGAGCGCGGCCGGATCCACGGCATTGCGGAGCTCCCGGCGCTGCTGCCCGTGCACGACATCGTGGTGGTGGGGGTCCCGCTCAGCGACGCCACCCGGCACCTGATTGATGACGCGTTCCTCGCGGCCATGCCGGACGGCGCCCTGATGGTGAACGTGGCCCGCGGGCCGGTGGCGGACACCGACGCTCTGGTCCGGCACACCGCCTCCGGACGGATCCGCGCGGCGTTGGACGTCACCGATCCCGAGCCCCTGCCGCAGGACCACCCGCTGTGGCGGACGCCGGGTGTCATCATCAGCCCGCACGTGGGCGGGGCGAGCACGGCGATGCGCCCCCGGATGGGCCGGCTGCTGCAGCGCCAGATCGATCTCATGCTGGCCGGCGATGACCCGGCCAACGTGGTGCTGGGCGGCTAAAGATTGAACGGCCGGACAGCCACGAGAGGCACGGGCTGCCAGGGGGTAGGGCGGCGAGAGCCCGGGCGCTACTCGGGTGTGGGCGAATTGCCCGTCCCGGCAGTGTCCACCACGCAGAACCTGTTGCCTTCCGGGTCGGCAAGGATCACGTAGTCGGCGTCCGCCGGCCGCTTGCTCCATTCCACCCGGGTGGCGCCCAGGGCCAGGAGCCGCTGCACGTCGGCGTCCTGCTGGTCCGTGTACAGGTCCAGATGCAGGCGCGGGGGGATCTGGACGGCCGCGGGGACGCGGTCCAGGGAGATGCACGTGCCTTTACCGCCCGGCGGCTGCAGGATCACAAAGTCGCCGTCGGGCGCGTACCTCGGCTCGTAGCCCAGGGCGGCCTGCCAGAAACCCATCTGTCGTTCCAGGTTGTCCACCCGGATCACGATCGAGCCAATGCTCAGCATCCGGCCAAACTACACCGGGGCCACCGGCCCGGCAAGCCAGTCCGGCAACAGATATGCCTGCTGCGGAATATCTGCCGCAGGCCGGCCGCGGACCTGACACGGATTCGCCGTGACGAGGACTTAAGCCAGACGGCCACACCGCAGGCCGCCGGCGTTCAGGAGCGTTGACAGTTCAGTAGCGTTGGCCGTTCAGGGGCGTTGACGGCTCTGCACCACCAGTCGGCGGAGCGTAAAGAAGCAGCCCAGGGCACTGAGAAGCAGGGCGAGCAGAAAATCCCCTGCGTAGGAGTCCACCAGTTCGCGGTTGGTGCCCAGGTTGTAAAGCAAAAGCTCCCAGGTCTGAGGGTCCGCCAGCATAGTGAGGGGTGGGGCGCCGCCCAGATACCTTGCCGCGTCAATAAGCAGGCTTCCCCAGAAGGACAGCAGCAAGGTCACGACGGTCACGCCCACCACCACCCAAGCGCCTTTGGTGCTAATGGTTCCACCGGTCCCGAGGACGTAGAGGCGTGCCGCGCCGGCTGCGGCCATGTAGGCAACGATCGACGCTATCCAGCCGAGGTCCCACAGGATCAACCACGCGATGACAGCGATCGGGATGATGGCCAAGGAAAAAACCGCACCGCGGACGCTATCCTCCCGTCCGGTGGGCGATGCCGGCGGGGAGCCACCTGCATTGTTTTCGACCGGAATGCCGGCCGCGGGTGCCAGTTGCCCATACTGCGGAGCCGGACGCGTGGTTTCCGGCTCTCCTTCTGGTCTGGTTGCTTCGAAATTGGCGCGCTCTGACAAGGGTCCCCCAAGATTTTCGATGTGGAAGCGCTAAATCCCGCTCAGTCTGACACGGAAGGGTCATCCCGGGAAGGAAATTCTTTCCTGAGCTCCTGGAGCACCAGGGATGAATGCGTGCGACCCACCCCCGATTCGCCCTGAGAGAAACCCAGCTAGCTCCCGGCGGCCGGACGTAGACTGACCCCCACATCGTTCTGTGTGAAACAGTCCGTGACGCGTGAAGTGGAGACCGGATGCTCTGGAAACTGCTCGTCGAGTACCTGCGGCCGCAGCGCCGGCTGCTGCTCGCCGTCGTCGTCTTCCAGCTGGCGGCGTCCATCGCCTCGCTGTACCTGCCCACGCTGAACGCGGACATCATCGATCAGGGCGTCGCGACCGGAAACACCGACTACATTCTGCACGTCGGCGGCCTGATGCTCGGCGTCACCCTGCTGCAGGTCGCCTGCACAATCGCCGCCGTCTACTTCGGCGCGAAGGCCGCGATGGCGCTGGGCCGGGACGTCCGCGGGTCCATCTTCACCAGGGTGGCCGAGTTTTCCGAGCAGGAAGTCACCCGGTTCGGCCCGCCCAGTCTGATCACCCGCTCCACCAACGATGTCCAGCAGGTCCAGCAGCTGGTCCTGATGTCCGCCACGCTCATGGTCACGGCGCCCATGCTCTGCATCGGCGGGGTGATCATGGCCATCCGGCAGGACGTGCAGCTGTCCTGGCTGATCGCGGTCAGCGTGCCGGTGCTCCTGATCGGGGTGGGCTCGATCATTTTCCGGATGGTGCCGCTGTTCCGGCTCATGCAGGCCCGGATCGACACCGTCAACCGGGTACTGCGCGAACAGCTCACCGGCATCCGCGTGGTGCGGGCCTTCGTCCGGGAGGACGTGGAGACTGCCCGCTTTGCCCGCGCCAACGAGGACGTCACGGACACCGCGCTGCGCGCCGGCCGACTCATGGCGCTCGCGTTCCCCACCGTGATGCTGGTGCTCAACGTCTCCAGCGCGGCCGTGATCTGGTTCGGCGCGTTCCGGATTGAGGACGGGTCCATGCAGGTGGGCACCATGATTGCGTTCCTGAGCTATCTCATGCAGATCCTGATGTCCGTCATGATGGCCACGTTCATGGCGATCATGATCCCCCGCGCGGCCGTCTCGGCGGACCGGATCAGCCAGGTGCTCGGCACCGAGTCCAGCGTCCGGCCACCGCTGCACCCGGTCAGCTTTGCCGGCCGCACCGGCCGGGGTGAGCTTCAGATGCGCGACGTCGGATTCGCCTACCCGGGCGCCGAGCAGCCGGTGCTCTCGGACGTGAGCTTCACCGCCCGGGCGGGGCAGACGACGGCGATCATCGGGGCCACCGGCTCCGGCAAGACCACCCTGGTGAACCTGATGCCGCGGCTGTTCGACGCGACGTCCGGCTCGGTGCGGATCGACGGCGTGGACGTGCGCGAGCTCCACCCGGACCTGCTGTGGGGGCACATCGGCCTGGTTCCGCAGAAGCCCTTCCTGTTTTCCGGCACGGTGCGCAGCAACCTGCTCTACGGTAAACCGGACGCCACCGAGGAAGAGATCTGGCGGGCGCTGGCCATTGCGCAGGCGCAGGACTTCGTGGAGGAGCTCGAAGGCGGGCTGGATGCGCCGATCTCGCAGGGCGGCACCAACGTCTCCGGCGGCCAGCGGCAGCGGCTCGCGATCGCCCGGGCACTCGTGAAACGGCCCGAGCTCTACATCTTTGACGACTCCTTCTCCTCACTGGACACCGCCACGGACGCCCGGCTGCGGCAGGCGCTCAAGCAGCACACCGCCGGCGCCACTATGGTGATCATCGCCCAGCGGGTCTCCAGCATTGTGGACGCGGACCAGATCCTGGTGCTGGACCGCGGCAGGATCGTCGCCCACGGCACGCACGCCGAGCTGCTGGAAACATCCGAGACGTACCAGGAGATTGTGAACTCCCAGCTCGCGGCGGAGGAGGCAGCATGAGCCGCACCGACAAGGCGCCGACGCCGGCCCCCACCGCCGCTTCCGGCGCGCCTGCCGCCGCACAGGCGCCGCTGCGGATTCCCCGCCCGGCGGGCGGACCCGGCCGCGGGGGACCGTTTGCCGGGATGAACATTCCGGCGGAGAAGGCGATGAACTTCGGGCCGTCCGCCCGGCGGCTGCTGGGGGAGCTGCGTCCCGAGCGGCTGTGGCTGGTGCTGGTCTTGCTGCTCGCCGTCGTGAGCGTGACGTTCTCGGTGATCGGTCCCCGGCTCCTCGGCGAGGGCACCAACCTGATCTTCGCCGGCGTCGTGTCCAAGCAGCTGCCGCCCGGGGAGACCCAGGCCCAGGTGATCGCCCAGATGCGCGCCGCGGGACAGACCCAGCAGGCGGACATGCTCAGCGCCATGACGCTCACGCCCGGCACCGGGATCGACTTCACCGCGCTGGCCACCGTGCTGCTGTGGGCGGTTGCCCTGTACGTGCTGGCCTCGGCGTTCGGCTGGCTGCAGGCGTACATCCTCAATGGCGTCGTGCAGCGCACGGTCTTCCGGCTGCGTGAACGGATCGAGGCGAAGATCAACGCGCTGCCGCTGCGCTACTTCGATTCCGTGCAGCGCGGCGAGGTGCTCAGCCGGGTGACCAACGACGTCGACAACGTCTCCCAGAGCCTGCAGCAGTCCATCAGCCAGGCCGTGACCTCGCTGCTGACCGTGGTGGGGGTGCTGGTGATGATGCTCCTGCTCTCGCCCACGCTGGCGCTGATTGCGCTGGTGACCATTCCGCTGACCCTGGTGACGACGGCGATGATCGCCAAGCGCTCGCAGAAGCTGTTCGTCGCGCAGTGGAAGCACACCGGCGAACTCAACGGGCAGATCGAGGAGACGTACACCGGGCACGCGCTGGTGAAGGTGTTCGGCCGGCAGCGCGAGGTGGAGGAGCGGTTCCGGCAGAAGAACGTGGAGCTGTACCAGGCGAGCTTCGGCGCGCAGTTCATTTCCGGGCTGATCATGCCGGCCATGACGTTCATCGGGAACCTGGTCTACGTGGGGATCGCCGTGGTGGGCGGTCTGCAAGTGGCCTCCGGGGCGATGCAGCTGGGCGACGTGCAGGCGTTCATCCAGTATTCCCGGCAGTTCACCCAGCCGCTGGCCCAGCTGGGCTCCATGGCGAACCTGCTGCAGTCCGGCGTGGCCTCAGCCGAGCGGGTCTTTGAGCTCCTGGACACCGAGGAACAGGGCCCGGATCCGTCTCCTTCTGTTTCTCCCGACGGCGGGCGGGGGCGGCTGGTGTTCGAGGAAGTCTCCTTCTCCTACTCCCCGGACAAGCCGCTCATCACTTCGCTCAATCTTGTGGCCGAGCCGGGCCAGACGGTCGCCATTGTGGGGCACACCGGCGCGGGCAAGACCACCCTGGTGAACCTGATGATGCGCTTCTACGAGCTCGACGCCGGGCGGATCACGCTCGACGGCGTGGACGTCACCGCGATGACCCGCAACGAGCTGCGCTCGCGGATGGGCATGGTGCTGCAGGACACCTGGCTGTTCGGCGGGAGCATCCGGGACAACATCGCCTATGGCCGGCCTTCTGCTTCCGAAGCGGACATTCTGGAGGCGGCCCGGGCGACCTACGTGGACCGGTTTGTTCGGTCCCTGCCGGACGGCTACGACACCGTGCTCGAGGACGAGGGCTCCAATGTCTCCGCCGGCGAGAAGCAGCTGCTCACCATCGCTCGGGCGTTCCTGGCCCGGCCGTCCGTGCTGATTCTGGACGAGGCGACGAGCTCGGTGGACACCCGCACCGAGGTGCTGGTGCAGAAAGCGATGAGCGCTTTGCGGTCCGACCGGACTTCGTTTGTGATTGCCCACCGGCTGTCCACCATCCGCGACGCCGACCTCATCCTGGTGATGGAATCCGGGCAGATCGTGGAGCAGGGGACGCACACTTCCCTGTTGGCGGCGGGCGGGGCGTACGCGGCGCTGTACGCCGCGCAGTTTGCGGCCCCGGTGGCGGAGGTCTAGGCAGTCCGCGAGGCCGGTCCGACTGACATACGCACTGACTCCACCTTTTGGGGAATGATCAGCAGACCGAGTCAGATCCCCACCGGTGCTGGTGAGTATCTGTATTGTCAGGTTGAGATCTAAGAGCTTCTTGGGGTCGTGTCAAGAAAAGGTGAATCAGGGCTGTGACTGTTACGGCATGGCGGTTAAGTCGCAGCTTGAATGGCGGTTTTGCTATCGTTTTTCAAAGTCGTCTGCACGGCCCACCACATGTCGGTGTGGGGAAGGCCAAACGGTTCAACCGCACCCTCCAGGGAAGCTGGGTCTACAGGACGCGTATCTGTCCACCCTGGTCTTTGGACTGACGGCCCGCCGGTGAGATCAAAGACTGACATGTCGATGGTCTTCTGTGTCCTATGCTCGAACTGCAAGCCGGATGTTCCTCAGAAGGTATTGCTCAGGGCAGACGCCGCGTTTCTGAGAAACGCGGCGTCTGCCCTGAACACCTAGCAATCCGCTAGCGTGGCAAACATTCCCGGGAGAAGCCCCATGACTGACGTCCAGACTCCAAAGATGAACAGCTCAGGCGAACGGCTATTCGATACTTACTTGCGATGCTTGCGCGTCGTGAGGGCGGCAAACGAAGATCTGGACGAGCTGCTAGCCCCTCTCGCTGAGGAAGACCGGCGTGCCATGGAAGGCTATCGGCTCGATTTGCGATCTTGGATCCAGATCCTTGCCGCCCCTTTGATGAAGGACTACATGCGCGATGCCGCTGCCCTTCCCGCAGCTGCGGCCTCGAACTTCTGGCTGCGCACTCCAATATTGGCTTCTCTTGAGAGGCTGGTATCCCGGTCGGTAGACAACCTGAGGGCGTTGGAACACCTGGATAAAATTGAGGCCGACGCTCGCGGCATAGGCAACCTCCTGGAGTCGGCACTCGACAACTCAAGCACATCCTTTTTTAGCTCCAGCAATGGCGAGGCCAACGACTTTGTCATGGAGCGAATTGAGAGCGCTCAGGAAAAGCTTCTTCAGAAGCGTTCAGTCAACGCCATGAGAGAACGGGCTGCTCTGGATACGACCAGCGGTTCGAACTCATCGGACGCGCCGACTCCTCGGCCGTCCCATCCGACTCCGCAGCCTGCGCGACCGAGCTTAGCTCCAAAGACGATACCGATCGGAGAAAATATTACTGTGCCGAATTCGACTTCTCCCAAAACCATCTTCATTGTTCACGGGCATGACACGTCCACAGTCAATGACGTAAGAATCGAAGTGAATGACCTGACGGGGATCATGCCTGAAATCCTCGCTGATAGTGCTGGTCGCGGTGACACGATTATCGAGAAATTTGAGAGGCGCGCTGCAGAGTCCGACTACGCCATCGTTGTGCTTACACCGGACGATGAGGGCCGGGCGAAATGCAATGGTTCGGCTGAGCTCCAGGCGCGAGCTCGCCAAAACGTCATCCTGGAACTGGGCTACTTCTACGCCAGACTGGGCCGCACGAAGGTCGCCGTCATCCACCACGGCGTGGAACTGCCTTCTGACATCAACGGCGTCAACTACATCACTTATGACACGACCACGTGGCGCAAGGAACTCCGGGGAGAACTTAACGCGGCGGGATTCGAACTAAAGAAGTAGGTGCATCACTGTTTGCGTCACTTAGCTCGTCCGGGCCAGGGTCTCGCTGAGGACTCGTCGGCGGAGTAGTGCCAACGACTGGTAATTACCCAACCTTCAGTGCCCGTTGGGGTGTACGCCAACCTGACGATGTGGTGGACTCTCCAGCGGGGGCGCGACGACAAGACCGATGGCTATGTCATCGACTACCGCGACTTGTTCAAGTCGCTGGACAAGGCCATCACCGACTACACCTCGGAAGCCCTCGACGGCTATGCGAAGGAGGACGTCGAAGGCCTGCTCGAGGACCGCATCAAGCAGGAACGCGAGGACCTCTACGAGGCGCTGGAGAAGGTCAGGGCGCTCTGCGAGCCCGTCGCCCCTCCCATCGCCGTTGACGCGAGGAACCATTCACTATCTAGGAGCTTCCTCAATAATTTGCAGCAGACTGCCTGTTCTTTGAGTGCCGCTGATACTCGGCGCGTAGCTGGTCGTAGTGGTCATCCGTAAGCGACGCGAGGTAACTTACGGCGTCACCGGACCACACGTGGCTTGTTACGTTGCTGTGCTTCCAGGCGTACTGCGCATTGTTTTTAAGGTTTTCTTTCCAACAGATCACCTGGTAGTCGTAGCTGGTTAGATCGCGACCTGGACGGCGTTTGTTCACCTTCTTAAGCAGCTCTTTCATGGTGTACGGGTGGGTTTGATTGGGGTCGGTCTTTTTCACCACGACCTGACCGTCTGCAGTGGGGGAAATCGCGACCACGAGGTCAGCGCTGGTCATCTTCTTTACCGATTGCATGTTTATGTCATAGACCGTGGCGACCCGTGCCAGATCGCTACCCGCCTCCTCGGCCTGATCCATGTAGCTGCGGAGCGTATCTATAAAATTCTGCACTTCGCTAACCATCGTTGCGTTCTTGTCCGTGCGCATGAACCGCACCACGTCGGCCGGAGCTGTGGCCCCCAGCGGAAGGAGCTGCCACGTCATGGAATCGGCAAGATCTTTCTTGAATCTTGCCAGCATGAAGTCACGATAGTTGAGCACGTTTTGCTGGAGGAATGGGTAAATAACCGCACCCAATCCTTGGGCGTTGTAGAGGTGAATGGCCCGATCTCGATATTCGGTCAGGGCTTTTACGTTCGCCACCACGGCTGGGCCGTCGATACCAGCGGGCCAAAGATTCTGTCCGGATACCCGTCCTAGGCAGTCGTCGAGCGTGATTGACCTATACGGTTCGCCGCGCTTCTTGGGGTAAAAGATCGCCTTACCGCCCTGCCTCAAGGTGGCTTTCAGTGCAAGCTCCCAAGCATTCACCACAAGCATCACCGTGACCTCATCTCTGTATGTCATCCGGGGCTTGTTGTAAACCTCAACTGCTGCCAGAATCGCCGATAGAGAGTTATCGACCAAACGCCTCATTGATACGTACGGCGTAGCCAAGAATCCTCCTGTAGTTACTCGGCATTGGCGAGCACCTATGCGCTGGCCGTTGAAAAGTTACGGAAATATTTATCATAGCCTAAATCCATCTAAATCCCGGCCGAGACGAATTTTTCGGGAGACCAGTTCGTGGAACTGTGCCTAATATTGGTTGGCGATAACACAGGAATCGCCGCGTGAAGGCGCTCGTCCGAAGGGTTTCCATAAAGGTCGTGCACGTGGGGTCTTCCGCTTTAGCTATTTTTTGATTCTCGCGGCTTGGAAATGAGGACGTCGAATGTCCCTTCTAACGACGAAACAGGCGAGCAACTGCTGATTTTGCTTTTCTACCACCTAGCCAGCGACGCGGTCGTTGATAACCTCGAGCAGGGCAGGGATTGCCTTCGGGCCAGCGGGTAGGAGCTGCGCCGAGGCTAATCGGACGGGCGAGGCAACCCGGATCCTGTCGATACACTCAACGAGTGCTTTGTCTGATGTCCCAAAGACATCGCAGTCAGTCAAGTAGGCGCCAATCTGGTTGTCGACAGGTGTTCCGCGCGTCGTCCGTCGCATTCGCTGCGCGTAGTTAAGTGTGCAACGAATCCATTGCCGGGGTACATCGGTTACATCCACCTCTCGCGTCCAGAATGAAACCCACTCGGCTTGTTGAGAAGCGATTAGATCCAATTTCAATCTTGATTCAATCCACTCGTAATAGGCTGTGGAAGAACGCCGTGTAAGAAGTAGTTCTTGCCGCCAAATGAGCATGCCGTCCCCTCGCCACATGTCGAAGGGACGACCGTCCCAACGACGGGCTTCGGGAGCGTGACCTGGTAATCGAGGCCAAATCCGTCGAAGGTCTCCCGGTTGTTCATGGCCTCTTTCCGACTAGCTTGCGCTTCAGCGAAACCTGCCTGCAGATCACCGTCTTCAAGCGCGTGGATTCGAGCCGCCTCTCCCGCCGGATCATGGCGGACGCGCCGCCACCAATTGTGTTACCAATCTGATTTTAGCAACCGCCATAAGCGCATGTCTGGGTGCGGCTGGAGCCATTCAGGTCTGAGCTTAGCGATAGCCTGATGAAGTTCTTCCGTTTCCATAAAGGCCTCAGGCATAAGCCTTTTCCAAGCGCCCTCGGTCATCGCTTTCGCCAGCTTGCGGCGAAGTGCAGTGTTATCGATTCGTAAAGCTTCAAACACGATTGCTGGGCAGGCAACAAGCTGCACTTTGGACTTGGCAGCGCGACGAACGGTTTCCACCGCGTCGGCGTCGACTATGTATCGCCACACGTTGCTGTCGAGCATCAGGAGCGGTTTTTCCATGCCTCATTCTTACAGGGCGCTGCTCTCATGTGGGAAACGCCGGAAACACGACAAAATGGGTCCTCTCATCTGCTTCTACTAACTGGTCGTAGAACGCCGATAGTGCAGATTCCGTCAAGCTAGTTCTTCCGGTGTCGCCAGGGGCGTACTTCACCCAGCTTGGCGTGGCGCAGATACTGGTACACCGTCTCGCGGCTGATCCCGTAGTAACAGGCAAGAACCGCTTTCGGGACACCGTTGCCGGCGCGCTGAACCAGCGCTGCCGCCCGTTCAGGTGTGAGAGTCTTTTTCCGCCCTTTATAGGCGCCGCGCTGCCGGGCCAGGGCAATGCCTTCCCGCCGGCGTTCCCTGATGAGGGAGCGTTCGAATTCTTCGAAGGCCCATGACGGAAAGCATATAGTTGGCCACGGGGGAGTCCTCCCCGGTGAAGACCAGGCTCTCTTTGACGAACTCCACCCGCACGCCTTTACTGGTCAGGCCCTGGACCAGTGCACGTAAGTCATCGAGGTTCCGGGCGAAACGGTCCATGCTGTGCACAACCACGGTGTCCCCCTCGCAGCCGAACCGCAGCAGTTCGGCCAGTTGCGGCCGGGCCCCGTCCCGGAAGAAAGTCAAGACATGCAGGCCCGACCCGTCACGTTGGGGGTCAGCGGCCCTACCAGCGCTCCAGCCTTGCCAAGACCGTGCCCAGTTCATCTAACTTCGTGGCGAATGGATCTGATTCTCCGACCGAGGAGGGAGACCAGCCCCACGCTTGGTGATCACCGTGCAGCTCGAAGTCTCTTTGCCAGACGTTCTTATCTCCTGAAACTCTTGAACGGGCTGCACGGAGATACTTGCCGGCTGAGGGGGTACTGCGTTCGATTGTAAGGAACGCGTGGGCCATGGCCATGCGGTATTCGGCCTGGCCAAAGGCCTTCTTGTAGTCGTCGCCAGATCCAATCAGGTGGCCGATCAGCTCTTGCATGTCGTCCGAGATCAGCTCGCTTTGAGGGTAAATCCAAGAAGTTCCGTTCCAACGTGGTGCTGCTCTTGCGAGGCTGTAGTCAACAACGATCTCGTCTTGCAGTGCTATGAAGGCGGGTTCGGGATCGCGCTGGGAGTACGCGTCTTTCCACTTCGGCTCAGTTGCCGCGCGGATAAACACGTCCTCCCTGTCTTCGGTGACAGCAATCATGGCTATGGCCCGGAGGGTAAGGAGCGCTGGGTAGTGCGCGAGGTTGTACCAGGCATCTGTATACGAAGAAACCGGCACACGCGCCTTCAACAGCTGTTGAACTGCCCACACCCAAAGATCGGCATGGATGCGCTCCCGATCAAGCGCTACGCCGGTAGCAATGAGACGCACAAGCGTCTGAGAGCTACTACGGAGAGTTAGGCATTCATTGTCGAAGACGGTTGCAAAGTCCCCGGGAGGAGCCATACCTCCGCGCTCCCGGATGTACGTGGCAACGGGGCTAATTTCGGCCGCGAGGAGCTCTCGGATTTCGATGTAGGACTCCTTATGGGGCAGGAGTCTTTTTAGCCGGGCGATGGCCATGTCTTCTGACAGCTGTGGCGCAGCGAGGGCGTCCAAAGAGTCGAGGCGTTGTTGTAGGTTTGGGAAGAAGTCATCCGCCGTGACGTTGCTGATCACGGCGGCCGCATGTTGCTCGATCAGGGCGCCGGCCGCAGGCCCCAGTCCATACAAGGTGGACCAGTACAGGGGGTAGCGGCGGCTATGCCGGCCGTGTAGCGCTTCCACCAGGGCTTTGTCCCAGTCGGCTGACCATCCGTTGATGATCAGACCAAAGTTCTCCATGACCTCGTGAAGGATTTCGTGGGTGGCGGGCCCGTAATCGGTTAGCTCGGCTAGCGTGTTCTTTTGGTCGAGCGACCTGTAATCGCCGTGGAGCTTAATAACGGTGCAATCGGCATGGTGGAGCGGTTTTCGTGCCTTGATCGCGCTTTCGGTGGACAGCACCTGGTAAGGAACAGATGCTTGATCGAGGGCCTGCTCAATGAGGCTATCGAAATTGGTTGTCAAGATGACACGGATGGCACCTCGGCGGACAAGGCCAGCGATTGCGTGGTGCGCCCGGCCTGGCACCTTGCGATTGTCAGCCCGGTCTTCATCCGTGGGTTCAAAATAGCCGTGCAGGAGCGCACTGCGTGCGGCTGGCGTTCGCCCCAGCGATTCGAGGAGCCCCGAGTAGCCGAGCTCATTCCCGTCTCCATGCTTGAGCCACCATTCACCTATTTCCCCATCGCCGGCGTCAGCGCTCAGTGGAGTTCCCGCGGCGGCTGCTGCCTGCCGCACAAGATCCTTGATGACGCCCCAGCCTGTGGGGATTCCTGCACCCGTGGATGTTCCAGAACCGATAAGGAGGGCATAAACGCCTGGCTGGGCTTGCAGGGACAATGCAAGGCCAATTCGGGGATCGATAGTGCGCGCAGTCATACCGCCACAATAGGTCAATGCTTCCGGGCAGACTTCCCCGACGAGTGCCTTGTTTGTAGAAGGTAACGGCTGTGATCAGATGCCGATGCCGCGCAGGCTTGCCTGGAGGCGTTTTAGAGTCGAGTGGACAACCAAGATGCTGGCGCAGGCTGCGGAGCAACCATCATGTTCCGCTGGGTATTGAATCGCTTGGGCACGCTGCCTGTGGGCCGGGAGCCTTGGGGTGCGTCCTTGCTGGGGAGTGGGGAGGATTGATTCATCTGATGAGATATGCAGGGTACTACTTGACGTAACGTCCGATATCGGCCCTTGCTGGACGTCAGGGATACCTACCCTTGTCGACGCGTTGCCACACGCGCCGTCTCTAACCCTCCGGCACCCGCAACACTCCAACGGCTGCCACCAAATACGGCACCGGATCCGGATCCGCCCCGGCGGCCCACTGCATCCAGGCCTCGAACGTCGCGCCGATTAACGCGGCACACAGATATCCTGCAAGGTCCTCGCGGACTCCAGCCCAGACCAGGTACGCCCGGGCCCGCTCGCGCTGCGGCGCCAGCGCCGCGTAGCTCCGGCTGGCCAGCTCGGGGTATTCGGCAATGAGCCGCAGCCGGCCGCGTGTGACCGCGAGGTCCGGCAGGACAGCAACCCCGGCGACGGCCGCCTCGCGCAGCCCCGCCAGGATATCGCCGTCGGAACCGCCGGCAGCGCGGGCTGACTCCAGTACCCGGCCGGAGGCCTCGATCACGGGCTCCATGCCGCCCCAGACGAGTTCGGCCTTGCTGGCGAAGTAGCGGTACAGGCTCTTGCGCCCGATCCCGGCCGCGCGTGCGATGTCCTCCATGGAGGTCTGCTCGTAGCCGCGCTCGGCGAACAGCCGCAGCGCGATGGCGGCCACGGCGTCGGGATCAATCGTCGCCGGGCGCCCGGTGGAGCGCGGAACAGCGGTCTTCAAAGCATCCGAAGGCATCCCACCAGTATTCACCCTTCCATAATGACACAGAGTGTCATAAGGTGGACCGCATCACCGTCAGCAACGTCTGGAAGGACATCATGGGCTACGAAGCTACATGGCAGGAAGCCGCCACCACCGGCCGATTCGCCGGCAAGACCGTCATCGTCACCGGCGCAGCCTCCGGCATCGGCCAGGCCACCGCCTTGCGCATCGCCAGGGAAGGCGGCCGCGTCATCGCCGCCGACATCAGCAAGGAACGCCTGGACGACCTGGTGGCCGAGAACGCCGGACTGGACCTGGTCCCCGTGGCCGGCGACATCTCCACCGAGGAAACCGTGGCCGCCGTCGTCGCCGCCGCCGGCGGACGGATCGACGCCCTGGCGAACGTCGCCGGCATCATGGACAACTTCGCCCCGATCCACGAGGTGGACGATGACCTCTGGGACCGCGTCTTCCGGATCAACGTCACCGCCCTCATGCGCCTCACCCGCGCCGTGGTGCCGCTGATGCTGGGCGCCGGTACCGGCTCCGTGGTCAACGTCGCCTCCGAGGCGGGCCTCCGCGGGTCCGCCGCCGGCGCCGCCTACACCGCGTCCAAGCACGCCGTCGTCGGCCTGACCAAGAACTCGGCCGTGATGTACGGGCCCAAGGGCCTGCGCTTCAACGCCGTGGCCCCCGGCCCCACCATCACCAACATCGTGGCCACCTGGGGATCCCAGCTCGCGGCCGAACGCCTCGGCCCGCTGATGCAGGCCACCGTCCCCACGCCCGCTACGGCCGCGCAGCTCGCCGCCTCCATCACCTTCCTGCTCAGCGACGACGGCACCAACGTCAACGGCGCCATCCTCGCCTCCGACGGCGGCTGGTCGGCGCTGTAGGGGAGCGGCACTAAGCGCAAGCGGACGACGGCGGGAAGTCCCGCCGTCGTCCGCTTGCTCTGCGTACTCTGCGGGTATGGTCCGGCATCCGGGCGTTGGCCGTCCGGTATGTGCCGATCGACATGTTCAGGGGAGTCGGGCAGTCTCGGCCGGACGGCGGAAGGCATGCTGGACTTCGTTGACGTGCAGGATGCCCTGGATGCAGGCCAGAAGCCCCGTCTAACCCAGGCTCACGCCCTCCAGCTCCTGCTTCTTGAATTCAGCGGCCGTTTCCAGCAGTTGGGCGGACAGACGTTTGGCGTCCTGGCGGGCGAAACGGCCGATTGGCATGGCGATGCTCAAAGCCGCGTGTTGGCCATCTACTAGGCCCAGGGATACGGCCATGGCCGCCACGCCCTCCTCGCTCTCTTCGAAGTTCATCCCGATCTGCTGCCGGCGCGTCTGGTCCACGTCCCGGTACAGCTTGGGGAAATCGATGCCGGCGTTGACCGCAGCCGCCGAGTCGTCGAGGACGCGGTAGCGCCTTTCGATGTCCTCCCGGGGCAGGTCCGCCAGCATTGCCTTGCCTGCAGAGGTCACGTGGGCTGGCAAAACCACGCCCGTGCGGAGGCCAAAGCGCAGAGCGTGGGTGGTTGCCTCGATGCCGTCCAGGTGGTGGATGTCCGTGCCGATCAGCGTTGCAAGGTGGCTCGTCTCGCCCACCCGGGCGAAGAGCCGCTCCAGGTACGGGCGCACGTGCACGCGCAGCGGCGGCGGGGCGTTGCCAGTGGCCGCCCGCCGACACTCGGGGCCCGGGACATACCGCCGCTGGGCGGCCTGCTCGGCAAAGCCGTCTCCCACCAGCGTCATCAGCAGGCGCTGGGCCGTCGACGGATTGACCTCAAGCATGCTGGAAGCCTCGGTCACGCTAATTGAACCCTGCTCCGCCATGTGCTTGAGCAGCACCAGTGCCCGGTGGACGGATTCAACCCGCGGCCCTTCATCTTTGCGTATCACGCAATTTACGATAGCAACCATTGCGCCCGACGCATAGAGCTGGCTAGCCTCACATCACAACCTACGCAGCGAAACCCGCAAAAGCCGGGCCGCGCGTCGTTCGCACCCCAGCTGTAACTCCCCAACTGAATGCCCCCTCACTAAAGGCGCCACAGGCGCCGCACTGCTCACCCGACGAAGGAGTCTTGATGAGTCTGTCCCAGCCGTCACGAGCCCTAAAACGCTCGCTCAAGCCCGCAATGCCCGCCTCCCGACAGGCCAAGCGTGCCGTCCTCAGCGGTACCTTCGGGTCCGCCCTCGAATGGTTCGACTTCGCCGTCTACGGCGCCATGGCCGCAACTGTCTTCCCCAAGCTGTTCTTCAACGACATGAATCCCGCCATCGCGCTGCTTGCGTCCTTCGCAACCTTCGGCGTCGGTTTCATCGCCCGCCCGCTCGGCGGAATCGTGTTCGGCCATCTGGGAGACCGCCTGGGACGCCGCAAGATCCTGCTCACTACCTTCATCACGATGGGCGTCGCGTCCATGGTCATCGGACTGCTTCCCCCGCAGTCGGCGATCGGCATCGCCGCCCCGGCCCTGCTGGTTCTCATGCGCTTCGTCCAGGGCATCGCCCTCGGCGGCGAGGCCACGGGAGCCCAGCTGATGACCATGGAGCACGCACCCGCGGACCGCCGCGCCTTCTACGGTGGGCTCATGGCAATGGGTTCGCCCATCAGCCAGGTGGCCGCCAACCTGATGCTGGCCGTCCTTTCCGGTGTGCTGAGCCCGGAAGCGTTCCTCTCCTGGGGCTGGCGCGTGCCGTTCCTGCTGAGCATCCTGCTGGTGGCCGTGGGCATCTACATCCGGCTCAAGGTTGAAGAGACGCCGGTGTTCAAGGAAGGCATGCAGGAGATCGCCCAGGAACCCACCAACCCTGCCACCGTGATCAAGACCCACGGCGTCACCATCCTGCGGCTCATCCTGGCCTTCGCCCCGATCGTCGTGACCTTCTACATCGTCTCCGTGTTCGGCATCAGCTACCTCACCACCCACGGCTTCTCGCAGAGCCAGACGTTCACCATCATCATGATCTCCAACTTCCTCTCCGTGATCGCGATCTGGTGGGGTGGCCGGCTCGCGGACGTCTACGGCCGCCGTCGGATCCTGACGATCGGATCGGCAGGCACCCTGCTCGCCGCCGTCCTGTTCTTCCCGGTGGTGAACCTGGGCAGCTTCCCGCTGACGCTGGGCATGGTGGCGTTCTCCCTGGTGACCGCGCAGTTCGGAAACGCCGGCCAGGGTGCGCTCTTCGCCGAGGCCTTCCCCACCCACATGCGGTACACGGGCTCCGCGCTCGCGCTCACCGGTTCCAACCTGATCTTCGCCGCTCCTGCACCGTTCCTGGCCTCCTGGTTGATGAGCATCAGCGGCGGCAGCACCGTCTCCATCACCGTTGCCTGGATCGTGATCATCGTCGCCGCGCTGATCAACCTGGTGCTGATGAACGACGGGAAGACCCTTGAGGGTGGCCAGCACCGCTTCGGTCGCTACGTTCCCGCTGAGGAAGCGACGACGACGGCGCCCGCCGCCACCGGGCTGGTCGGCTCCGCCGCCGGAGAGGCACCGTGATCGGCGTGATTGTTGAACAGCGGACCTACGTCTTGCACACCGGCGCACGGCTCAACGAGTACCTCGAAGCCTACGAAAGCATCGGCCTGCCCGCGCAGAAACCGATCCTGGGAGGCTTCCTGGGCTACTTCGTCACCGAATTCGGCCGGCAGAACGAGCTCAACCACTTCTGGGCCTACGAGGACCTGGAGGACCGCCGGACCCGCCGCGCCGAGCTCGCCAAGAGCGGGAAATGGCAGGAATGCCTGGCCATCATCCGGCCCATGATCATGACGATGGAGAACCGGATCATGTACCCCACGTCCTTCTCGCCGATCCGCACTCTGCCCGTAGCCGTCACCGACCCACACACGGCCTTCAGCCGGAACCAGGAGCCCGGCCATGACCAGTAACCCCACTGCCACATTCGACGCGGAAACGCTCAAGCAGCCCGTACTGCTGCAGACGGCGATCGTGACCGGCGGCGCCGGCGGCATCGGCCAAGCGATCAGCCGCCGCCTCGCCGCGGAAGGCTACGCCGTCGTCGTCGCTGACCTCGACCAGGACGCGGCGGACCAGACCGCCGCGGCGCTCCCTGAAGTGGGCTGGGCCGAACACCGCGGCTTTGCCGGCAACCTGGCCGACGGAGACACCAACAAGGAACTGGCCGCCTTCGCGGCCGAGGCCGGCCCGGTAGGGGTGGTGGTCAACGCGGTCGGCATTTCACCCAAGCGCAGCGGCGGCAAGATCCGCTTCTTTGAACTCAGCGACGAGGAGTGGAACACCGTAATGGCGGTCAACGTCGCGGCGCCGTTCTTCCTGGTCCGCGAGGTCTACCGGCACATGCCCACGGACGGTTCCGCCAGCATCGTGAACCTGCTTTCCATCACGGCCAAGACCGGGACCGGCGGAGGCCCGGACGCGGACTTCGGCCCGTTCCTGCCCAGCTCCGTGGTCTACGGGGCATCGAAGGCGGCGCTGCAGAACCTGACGGCCAGCCTTGCCCACGAACTGGCCGACTTCAAGATCCGGGTCAACGGCGTGGCACCGGGATTCGTCCAAACACCGATGATGGGCGACGTGCCCCAGGACGCCAGACTCCTCGGCCAGGTCCCCATGAAGCGCTTTGCGACGCCGGAGGAGATCGCCGACGCGGTGGCCTTCCTCACCGGTAATCAGTCCACCTACATCACCGGCATCAGCCTGGACGTCAACGGCGGCTTCCTCACCTGCTGAAACGCCCGGCCGCGCGCCCACGGGACGTGACAGAACCGACGCGACAGAACCAAATGACAAAACCCCTGAAAGGTACAGCACCATGACCATGCCTCAATACGACTACGACGTGGTGGTTCTCGGATCCGGCATCGCGGGCCAGTCTGCAGCCACCAGCGCGGCTCAAGCCGGCCTCAAGGTGGCGCTCCTGGAAAAGACCGCCAAGCTTGGCGGCTCCTCAGCCATGAGCGGCGGATTCTTTGCCTTCTCCGGAACCGATGAGCAGGCGGCCCAAGGTGTCCAGGACTCCGCGGAACTGTTCCTGCAGGACCTGCTCTCCACCGGCGGCGGCGTCAACAGCCGTGCACTGCTGGATACCTATCTCGAACGCCAGGACGAGACCTACCACTGGCTCAAGGACCAGGGCGCGAAGTTCCGGGCCCTGGAAATCAGCTCCGGACAGTCCGCGCCGCGCAGCCACAACACCGTGATCACCGAACTGCTCGCCAACCTGCACCGGACCTTCACCGAAAACGGCGGGGAAACCCTGCTGGGACACCGCGCAGTCCGGCTGGTGCGCGGCAACGACGGCCCGGTGACCGGCGTCGTCGTCGACTCCGACGGCACCGAGTCCCTGTTCAACGCACGCGCTGGCGTGGTCCTGGCGACCGGCGGATTCAGCCGCAGCACCGATCTGCTGCGCACCTTTGCGCCGGAGCAGCTTGCGGCCATTCCCTACGGCGGGCCGGGCAACACCGGTGACGGCCTCAAGATGGCCTGGAAACTGGGCGCGGGCGTGGCGGACATGTCCTACATCACCGCCACCTACGGCTCCCACCCGGAAACGGGCGAGGAGTTCCACGAATTGCTCACGGCCTATTACATGGGCGCCATCATCGTGAACAAGGACGGCCGGCGGTTCGTTGACGAGTCCAAGTCCTACAAGACCCTGGGCCGCGAGGTGCTCAAGCAGCCTGAGGGACTGGGCTTCGAGATCTTCGATGCGAAGGTCCGGGCCAAATCGCATCCCGGCATCCCGCTCAACGACATCGGCATGATCGAGGACCTCGGCCACCTCTTCAAGGCCGACACCCTGAAGGAACTGGCCGAGGCCGCCGGCATCGACTCCGCCGCCCTGACGGCGACCGTGGCCCGCTACAACGCTTCGGTAGCCAGCCACGAGGGGGACGAAGTGGGCCGCACCAACCTGTGCAACGGCGTGGGCGAGCTCCTGCCGCTGGACCAGGGGCCGTTCTACGCCTACCCGGCCAAGTCCCTGATGACCACCACCTACTGTGGCCTGACCATCAATCCCAACGCCGAGGTGGTGGACGTCGACGGCGACGTGATCTCCGGTCTGTACGCCATCGGCGAGCTCACCGGCGGATTCCACGGCGCCGCCTACATGACCGGCACCTCGCTGGGCAAGGGCGCCGTCTTCGGCCGCATCGCCGCCGAGCACGCCGCCGCCAAACTGGCATCGGGCGTGGCGCAATGAGCACGGCAACGCAGCATCAGGACAGTGTTCCGGCCCCGCACCGTGGCGTGGGCGAGCTACATGGTGTGGACGAGGTCCGCCGCGTGGACGTGGTGGTGGTCGGATCCGGCGTCAGCGGTTCGGCCGCCGCCATGACCGCCGCCCGGCAGGGCGCCAAAGTAGCACTGCTGGAGAAGCAGACGGCGTTCGGCGGATCGGCCGCGCTCTCGGCCGGCATGTTCTGGACCGCACCCACCGTGGACGCCTACCGGAAGCGGATCCCGCTGGGCAACGTGGACCTCGGCAGCCGACTCGTGGGCGACTACGAGGAAGCGCTGGCCGAGCTGCGGTCCACCGGCGTCCGGGTTGCCGAGGAACCGAAGCGGGACATCATGACCTTCGGCATCGGCTACTCCACCGACATCCACGGCATCCTGGCCTGGTGCCGGGACCGGGTCCTCGCGGCCGGGGGAGAGACCACCGCGGGAACAGTCGTCACAGAACTCGTGCGCGACGGCGGCACCGTCACCGGCGTCCTGGTGCGCACCGCGGACGGGCGCCGCATCCGGTACGAGGCCGGCGCCGTCGTACTCGCCAGCGGCGGATTCCAGGGTGACCGCGCAGAACTGACGCGGTCCATCGGCCCCACTGCGGACCGGCTGGTGCTGCGCTCCAATCCCGGCAGCGTCGGCGACGGGCTCCGCCTCGCGCGCGCCGCAGGAACCGGCGGGACGACGGCGATGAGCACCTTTTACGGGCACCTGCTGCCATATCCGCTCTCCACGTTCGAGACGCAACACTACCTGCCCTATTCCCAGTACTACTCCGGCTCCACGGTGCTGGTGAACCTGCAGGGCAAGCGCTTTGCGGACGAGACCGACGGCGACGAACTGCTCAACCAAGCCATCACCTTCCAGCCCGAAGCGCGCGGCATCCTCATCTTCGACGAGTTCGTGCGGAGCACGGAAGTGCTCGAGGAACCGTTCCCGGGCCTGGGCAGCATCGACCGCCTCGGCATCGCCATCGACGCCGGCGGGCAGCACGCCGTCGCACACACCCTGCCGGAACTCGTGGACATGCTGGCCGGCTGGGGCGTTGACCGCGATCAGCTCTCGCGCACCCTGGACCGCTATGCGGAACTTGCGGGCCAGGGCGGCACCGCCGATGGCGTTCCGGTCTCGTCTTCCGCCCGGGCGCCGCAACACGGTCCCTTCTACGCACTCATGGTCCAGCCGTCCATCACCTTCACCTTCGGCGGGATCCGCACCAATGCATGCGGCGAGGCCCTCGACCACGACGGCGTGGCGGTGCCCGGGCTGTACGCCGCGGGTGCCGATGTTGGCGGGTTGTCCAATTACGGCTACGCCGGCGGCCTGGCCCCGGGCTACATCACCGGCCGGTGGGCCGGGACTTCGGCGGCCGAACGGGCGGCCGCACTGGTACGAAACGGAAACGGAAGCGGTGCCGCCGACGGGCACGGAATTGAAAGGAATGCACAGTGAGTTCGACAGCAGTGATTTCGACAGCAGTGAGTTCAACAGCAGACGTCCTGGTGATCGGCGGGGGAGGGTCCGGCATGAGTGCCGCGATTTCCGCGGCCACCAGCGGTGCCACGGTGATCGTGCTGGAAAAGTGCCCTAAGGTGGGCGGCAGTACGGCGATGTCCGTGGGCTCCTTCACCGCGGCCAACACGGCCTACCAGTACCGGGCCGGCGTCAATGACAGCATCGAGCTGTTCGTTGAGGACATGAAGTTGGCCAACGGCGAATTCGAGCAGCGCGAAAACAAGGAACTGCGCCGAATCCTCGCCGAAAATGCGGGCCCCACGGTGGAGTGGCTCGGCAGCATCGGCGTGCAGTTCCTCGGCCCCACCCCGGAACCGCCCTACGAGAAGCCGCGCATGCACAACGTCCTGCCGAACTCCGGAGCCTATGCCGAGGCGCTGCTGCGCGAGTGCAGGAAGCGCGGCGTCGTCATCCACACCTCCATGCGCGTGGAGGAACTGCTGAGCAACGCCGACGGCGAGATCATCGGCGCGCGGGCCAACGGCAGGGAGTACTTCGGCCGCCGCGGCGTCATCCTGGCCACCGGCGACTACTCGGCGTCCACCGAAATGAAGGCCAAGTTCGTGGGGGAGGAGGCGGCCAAGATCCCGCCGGTTAACCCCAACAACACGGGCGATGGTTTTAAGCTCGGGGCCGACGCAGGCGGGGTCATGATCCAGATGGACCGCCTATATGAAGGCCTTCGCTTTGCACCCTCCGCGCGGGTGGACCCGATCAAGATGCTGCCGTCCCATCCGCTCATTTCCAAGGCCATGCGCCTGGTGATCGAGCGTCTGCCGCGGAAAATTCTGGCCTACGTGGTTCGCGGAGCATTGACCAGCTGGGTTGGCCCCAACAACACCATGTACCGCGCCGGGGCGATCCTGGTGGGCCACGGCGGGAAGCGCATCGCCAACGAGGACTCGGACAAGGCAATGGCTCGGGCCACCGCGGCGGACGCCAAAAACACCGCGTACATGATCTTCGATGAACGGGTGGCCAAGATGTTCTCGGCCTGGCCAAATCCGGTCTCCACGTTCCCCGGCGTGGCCTACGCCTACGTTGACGACTACAAGCGGTACCGCCCGGACGTCTACCACCGGGCCGGCACCATCGAGGAACTGGCCGCGAGCACCGGCCTCGATCCCGCGGTGTTGACGGCGAGCGTTGAGGAATGGAATGCCAAGGTGGCGGCCGGCAAGGACGGCGACTTCGACCGCCAGCACCTGGGCCAGGGCGTGAGCGAGGGGCCGTTCTACGCGCTCGGCCCGATGAACGCCTTTATTACCCTGGCCGACGGCGGACTGGCCGTCGACACCGAACTCCGGGTGACCACGGCCGACGGCGACGCCATCCCAGGCTTGTGGGCTGCCGGATCAACCGGGCAGGGCGGGCTTCAGCTGCTCAACCACGGGTTGCACATCGGCTGGGCGATGGTTTCCGGACGGATCGCCGGACGCAACGTGGCCCAAGCCGCGAGCCGTGGCGACCTAAGAGTCGTCGCGGGAGTCGCCGTGGGCTGAGGGCCTCCGTGTCGGACGAACTTCGTGATCGTGCGCAGGGTGTCACAAGGACGCTTCCTCTGAGGCTCTGAGAGGTGGCCGTTCACACATCGCAGGTGAGCCCGGATCTTACGTAGACGGGAAGGTGGGCACGTCCGGCCGCCGGCGAGCGGCAATTGATTTGGCGCCCAATCCCGCCAACGCGATGACCAGAGCCAGCAAGACATGGGGAGCTGCTCCGCCCGCGGGCCCAAGTGTTGCCGCCAAGATTTGCCGACTCATCAGCAGCATCTCCTGCAGGTCGCCGGCCAGGACACGCGTTCCCAGGACGTAGTTGACGGAGATGAACAGGGCGGGAACCACCCACAACAGGGCAAGGTTCACGGCCCACACCGCGACCCGCCGCGCAGGACGAAGGCCGCACCATGCCAGGGCGCAACCCACGAGGATGGCGGGAACCCAGTGAGCCATTGACGGCACTGCAACCGGGACGTTGATGTGCCCAACGAAGCCGACAACCCACTCCACCATCCAGCCAGCGAACGGCACCGCCACGAGTCCGGCGCCCAATGCCGCCATGCTCCGTGACGTTGAACAGAGCAGCAGGTGCGCCACGAGGGCCGCGGCGAGGGATGCGGTCACGCCCGCGAGTAGCCCGGCGAAGTAGAGGCCCGCCATTGTGCCGCCCGTCAAGCCGTCGCCGAGCACTGTGAAGGACTGGATGGCCGCCGTGAACTGAACCACAAGCAGGCCGCCTGCCGCGCACCACGCCACCAGTCGCCGTCGGGCGGGCGCCCAGATGCGCACCGCGAGTCCGGCTGCTGCACCTCCCACGGTGAGGAGGGCCACGATCGTGGTGAGTTCGTACTGGCTTAGCGGCAGTAGCGACACGGGCATCTGGTCAGGAACGACCTCTGCGCCCCACAAATTCTGCAACGGGAGCTGTGCGCCAGATACCAGCCAAGGGCCCAGGCCGAGCAATCCTGCCAGGATCCCGATCAGCCACCCCCAAGCTGCATCCCCGGCTGGAGTCCGGCCTGGCGGTCTGCTGGGAGCTGCCTGTTCCATCGCTTGATCCGGAAGGCTCACTGAGGCTCCTTGCGTATGAGCGCCTTGGAGGGACGCGCACGAAAAAGTTAAGTACCCCATCCAGAATAATGCACCGAATGGATTAACCCCTCTGGGTCCGATCCCCGAGGTGGACGACGACGTGTACGGCGATCAAGAAGTTCCGCGTTCGGCGGCCGGCGCCGGCACGATCAGGACAGGGCAAGCTGCCTGCCGTGCGCACTTTTCACTGACCGAGCCGAGCAACATGCCGGCCAAGGCCCCTTTCCCTCGGGATCCGACCACCAGCATGCGGGGCATCCCGGGAGAGTGCGATGAGGGTCCGGACGGGGTGGGCGTGAACGGCGTGGTAACTGACCTGGAGCCCGAAATAGTCCCCGGCGATGGCGCGGACGGGGCAGGCTCCTCAGATGGCCGGGTCCCTGGCGTCCTCGTTGGGCGGTGCTAGACACAAATCATCCGTCGCGTGTGATGTCAGCCCGCCGGGCCAGAGGTTGAATGGGCTGGCGCCAACGTAGCGATTGCACGGAGGTCTGATGGGATGGATGTGGCCGGTTCACGCAGTGTCAGGGCGCCCTCTCTAACGGATGCGATTATCCCGTTGGCGGCATTGGTCCTGCTGATCGGCGGTTCGATTCTGCTCTTCGGACTGGACGCCCTGGACGGGCCTATCCAGACCGCCATGGTGCTGAGCGCAATGGTCGCCGCCCTCATCGCCATGAAGAACGGACACAGCTGGGTGGAGATCCAGCAGGCAGGGCAGTCCGCGATGGGATCCATCACCAGTGCCCTGTTCATCTTACTGGCGGTCGGTGGGCTCATCGGTGTCTGGAACATGTCCGGCACCATCCCGACGCTGGTCTATTACGGGATCCAAGTGCTTGCGCCCTCCTGGTATTTCGCTGCGACCGCCTTGATCTGTGGCGTCGTCGCCATGAGCATCGGCAGTTCATGGACGACAGCTGGAACCATCGGGGTGGGTCTGGTCGGTATCGCGGTGATGCTCGGGGTTTCTCCGGCCATCACAGCCGGTGCCGTGATCTCTGGAGCCTACCTCGGAGACAAGCTGTCCCCCCTCTCCGAGACGACCATCCTGACCTCGCAAATGGTGGGCGTCGATACGCACGAACACATCAAACGCCAGGCCTGGACGTCGGTACCGGCCTTTGTCATCGCCTTCATTCTGTTCCTCATCCTGGGCTTCATCCAGGGACCCGCCCAGGACCCGGTGTCCACCGACAGCGAGCTGGCTGAGCTCGGCCGTCTGTACAACATCACACCGCTGAACCTTCTACCGCTGGCGCTGCTGGTCGTGCTGTCGGCCAGGAAAGTACCGGCCTCGCTGGCGCTGATGTCCTCGGCCCTGTTCGCGGGTATCACCGGTGCACTCCTGCAGCCGCAGGTCGTCGCGGAGTTCTCCGGTGTGAACGGCAATCCAGTACTGGCTGCGGTCAAGGGCACATGGCAGGCCATGTCCACCGGCTTCGTGAAGGCGTCCGGGATCGGCGACATCGACAGTTTGCTTTCGCGCGGCGGCATGGACAGCATGCTCCTGACGATCTGGCTCATCATTGGAGCGGTGACCTTTGGCATGTTGCTTGAGGCGTTTGGGCTGATCGACCGGCTGATCAACCCGCTCGTCGCCGCGGCCAGGAGCCGGGGGCGGCTGTACTTGACCGTGTTTGGCTGCGCTTTCGGCCTGAATGTGGTGGCCGGCGACCAGTACATCGCGTTGGTGTTGCCATCCCGCGTGTTCCGGGCGGAGTTCGCCAAACGCGGCCTTGCACCAACCAACCTCTCCCGGCTGGCGGCGGACAGCGGAACTGTCACTTCGCCGTTGGTGCCGTGGAATTCCTGCGGCGCCTTTATGGCCGCGGCGTTGGGCGTCCCGACACTGCTCTATCTACCCTTCGCCTTCTTCAACATCCTGAGCCCGCTCCTCAGCGTGATCTACGGAATCACCGGGTTCAAGGTGGAGAAAACCGCTCCATCCAGTGAGCTGCAGCCGCACGGCAAGACGGACCCGGACCAGCCGGCGGGACCGGAGAAGGAGTGAACCGATGTCCACAGAAGTTAAGGCCGACGCACAAAAGATGCCCCTGATAGCCCTCACTGCGATGGTGGTCGGATCGATGGTGGGGGCGGGCGTGTTCACCCTCCCCCAACGATTCGCGAGTCAGACCGGCGTTTACGGAGCTGTCATCGCATGGGCCATCGCCGGCGCCGGGATGCTCATGCTCGCGTTCGTATTCCAGAGCCTCGCCGTTCGCAAGCCGGATCTCGATAACGGAGTGTACGTCTACGCCCGTACCGGGTTCGGCGTCTATCCCGGCTTCCTGTCGGCCTTCGGCTTCTGGGCGAGCGCGTGCGCGGGCAACACGTTCTATTGGGTACTGATCACCTCGACACTCAAGCCCTTGGTCCCTGCCTTCGGAGACGGAGACACCATCTGGGCGGTCGCCGTCTCGTCGGTATTTGTCTGGGGCTTCTACCTGCTCATCATGCGTGGCGTGAAGGAGGCCGCGGGAATCAACACGATCGTCACCGCGGCGAAGATCATTCCCCTCCTCTTGTTCGTCGTTGTCGTCATTTTCGCGTTCAAGCCCGATGTGTTCATCGGGAACCTCACGGGCGGATACGACATCGGCGGGGAGAGCCTGTTCGACCAGGTGCGGGGCACCATGCTCGTCACGGTGTTCGTCTTCCTTGGCATCGAGGGCGCCAGCGTGTATTCGCGCTACGCGAAGAAACGCGAGGACGTCGGCAGGGCCACGGTCCTCGGCTTCCTCTCGGTGCTCGCGCTGTTCGCGACGGTATCGATTATCTCCTACGGCATCCTCCCGCAGGCCGAACTCGCGACACTCCGGCAGCCCTCGGTGGGCAGCGTCCTCGAAGCGGCCGTCGGCCCATGGGGTGCCTGGTTCATCTCCGCGGGACTCATCGTGTCGGTGCTCGGCGCCTTCCTCGCGTGGAGCCTCATGGCCGCCGAAGTGCTCTACGCTGCCGCCAAGGACAAGGACATGCCGGCGTTCCTCGCCAACTGGACACCGAAAGGAGTCCCGGGCAACGCGCTGCTCATCTCGACCCTGTTCATCCAGTTGCTGCTGGTCGTGGTGCTTTTCGCCGAAGGGGCGCTCGACTTCATGCTCGATCTCACGGCCGCCCTGGCCCTCATGCCGTTCGCCCTCGCGGCCGGGTACGCCCTGAAGATCGCGATCACCCGGGACGGTTACACCGGCGTTGCCCCATCCGTCCGCACCCGGGACCTCATCGTTGCGGCACTGGCTGTGGTTTACACGCTCTTCCTGATCTTCGCGGCCGGACTGCAGTTCCTCCTCCTCGCCTGCCTCCTGCTCGCTCCGGCAACCGTGCTGTACGGCCTCGCGCGCCGCGAACAGAAGCAGCGCCTGTTCACCGCACCCGGCTTGGCGGTCTTCATCATCGTCCTCGTTGGCGCCGTTGTCTGCGTCGTAGGACTCGTTACCGGTTTTGTCAGCATCTAGGGGAAGGAAAAACAATGAACGCAACGTCCGCCACGTTCGGCGTCCACTCCGAAGTCGGACGGTTGCGCAAGGTGCTGGTCTGCGCCCCCGGTCTGGCCCACAGCCGGCTAACTCCCACCAACTGCGACGATCTGCTCTTCGACGACGTCCTGTGGGTGCAGAACGCCAAGCGCGACCACTTCGACTTCATCGCCAAAATGCGAGAGCGCGGGATCGAAGTCCTCGAGCTGCACAACGTCCTCACAGAGACCATGGGACGGCCGGAAGCCAGAAGCTGGCTATTGGACCGCCTCATCGTACCCAACGAGGTCGGCCTCGGCCTCGTCGACGATACCCGCGCCTTCCTGGAGTCCCTCGAGGGCCGCCAGCTGGCCGAGTACCTAATCGGCGGCCTGTCGACGGCGGACCTCCCGTCGGATTTCCGTTCCGGATACCTTGCGCTGGCCCGGGAGCAGACCGGTGTCCGCGAGTACCTGCTGCCGCCGCTGCCCAACACGCTCTATACCCGTGACACCACGTGCTGGATCTATGGCGGCGTGACCCTGAACCCGCTCTACTGGCCGGCCCGGCATGACGAAACCCTCCTGATGAAATCCATCTATACCTTCCACCCGGACTTCACGGCGGCCAAGGTTTGGTGGGGCGACCCGGACCGGGAATGGGGCCAGGCAACGATCGAGGGCGGCGACGTCATGCCGATCGGCAACCGTACGGTGCTGATCGGCATGAGCGAACGAACATCGCGGCAGGGCATCACGCAGCTCGCGGCCTCCCTGTTCGCGGAGGGCGGCGCCGAACAGGTCATAGTCGCCGGCATGCCAAAGTTGCGTGCCGCCATGCACCTGGACACGGTCTTTACCTTTGCCGACCGGGACCTCGCCACAATCTTTCCGAACATCGTCAACGGCATCCACGCGTTCACGCTGCGGCCGAGCGACAAGGCCCCCGGCATCGAGGTAACCACGGAATCGAAACCGTTGGTCGACGTCGTTGCCCGGGCCCTGAACTTCAAACACCTCAGGATTGTGGAGACCGGCGGAGACGTTTACGCCTCCGAACGCCAGCAGTGGGACAGCGGGAACAACGCGGTGGCCGCGGAACCGGGCGTGGTCTTCACCTACGACCGCAACACCCACACCAACGCGCTGCTGCGGAAGCAGGGCGTCGAGGTCATCACCATTGTCGGGGCCGAACTTGGCCGTGGCCGCGGCGGCGGTCACTGCATGACGTGCCCGATCACCCGCGACCCCGTGGACTTCTGACGCCGGCGGGTCCTGTGCCAGCACGGAAAACGACCCCGCCGAGCAACAGCGTGGACCTCCCGGACTGACTCCACGATCCGAGGCTCTAAACGGAGGGGAACAGTCCTTTGAAGGCTTTTCACCTATTGGAGGGCGGCCCGTTCCGCTTCGGCTTCGTTGCGGCACTCGGTGCTTTGTTGGCCTTGGCTCTCGGGTCTGCCATCGTAAGTTTGAAGTACGCGCTGACGCTCATTTTTGTGGCTTTATTCGTGAGCCTGGGGCTCTACCCGCTGGTGCGGTGGCTTGAACGTCGGAAACTCTCGCGGCTGGGCGCGGTGCTGATTGTGCTGTCCGGATTCGTGCTCGCTGTGGCCCTTTTTCTCCGGTTCGTCGTCCCGATCATCCTGGAAGAAGGGGCCACACTCGTCGACCGCCTCCCGTCCAGCTTCGACGCGCTCGGTCAGCGGCCCTGGTTTCTGGAGCTAAACGACACCTTGGGAGGGGCACTCACTCCGCTAGTGGACTGGTTGGAACAGTCAGCTGCAGATCCCAATGTTTGGCTTGCCGTTGGCGGGGGTGCCCTGCGGGTTGGTTTCGGGGTCGCCAACGCTACTTTCGGAGCCATCTTTGTGGTGGTCCTGACGCTGTATTTTGTCGCCAGCCTCGAGGTCATGAAATCAAACCTGTATCTTCTGGTGCCGGCCTCCCGCAGGAAAGGATTCATCGAAATCACCGAGACGATTACCGCTTCTGTCGGTAGGTATCTGAGCGGCATGGCCATTCTCGCCCTATTCAACGCGGTGTTTACCTATATCACCCTCAGCTTGGCAGGAGTCAGTTATGCGGCCGTTCTCGCCGTCGTGGCATTCCCGATCACTCTGATACCGCTCGTGGGCAGCGTAATTAACACCTGCATAGTGACCGTGGTAACTCTCTTCACGTCACCCACGACGGCACTCGTGGTGTTCCTCGTGATGTTGGCATACATGCAGGTGGAGGCCTACGTCCTCACCCCGCGCGTTGTTGGAAAAGCCATCAGCATCCCAGGATCGCTGGTCCTGATCGGCGCGATGGTGGGAGGAACGCTTCTGGGACTGCTGGGAGCCCTCATCGCCTGCCCGGTGACGGCTGCGATCTTGCTGATCACTAAGAAAGTCGTCGTACCCGTACAGAACACCAGATAACTTCCGTTCCGCGGTAATCCCAGGCCGTCCGGTGATATTCCGATCGGGATCCGAGTCTGACGGTTACCTCCAGCGATCACTCATCGCTACCACAATCGGCCGGTCGGCCCGGACCGGTACCAGGATCTCAATGGTTGCTTGGCCGGACAACCAGCCGTTCTTGTCGTGGAGGCGCAGCACCCGGTTCGGGGACGGCCAGTACGGGACCGCGAGCGGCTTGTACCGGGTCGCCTTGGCAACGAGATGCCAGGGCACGTCATAGGCGGCGACCACCCGCGAGGCGACTTCCCCCAACCACCACTGGTGCATGTATCGCGCATAGCGATTCATGATGACGACCAGTCCAAGGAAGATCAGTAGGAGAGCGCACCAGAACAGGGCGTCGCGGATTGCCTCGGGTGTGGCGGCCTCCTCGTAGGGATGAATGACCGCGGTCACGAGGGACGGAACCGCGCCGAAGTACGCCACGAAGAACGCCGCGAGCTGGGCAGCGCCTTGGGCCGCGATGCCAGCGGCAAAGATGCCAATCCGGCTGAGATGAGGCGACGTCGCTGGGACCGAGATGGGTAGCACGGGTGGAAGCGTTGCTGCTACGGAGAAGAGCCCGTTTGGTGTCATCATGCGCACGACCTATCCGTGGACGCGGGTCACGCTGGCCCTCAACCGTGCGTTCCCCTGTGGAATTCGGGACTTCCCCACGGTTCCGGTCCGCCCGGCAGCGGAGGGGCTCGCAATCAACAGTACCTGCTGCCAGGCGTTGAGCCGTGGCCGCTCTTCGGAGCAACTGCTGGGCACAGCGTCCGCCGCGGCGGCCCCGCCCCAGCTCGGCACCGACTAGGGTAATGACCTCGACAGCTGCCTTGCGCAGCAGCGCATTGGTGCGGGTATGAGGTCGTAGGTAAGGACGACATCCGGTTCGGCGGCCACCAGGTTGTTGCCGATGTGGAAGAAGTAGTCGAAAGCCAGCAAAGCAAGGATGAAGACGACGGTAACGCTCCAAACAAGTGGAGAAACTGTCATGCCACTAAGCTTCACGCATCACAGGTTGACGGTCCAGACCAGCCCGCGGGATCCACTCGGGTACCACTGATCCGGCGGAAAAGCGCAGGCACTTGTCCGAACAGCAGGCGGGGTCAGACCGTTCGGGCGGTGCCACCGAAGAGGGCGGCGGCAGCGGCCATGGCAAAGGACGCGCTGGCGCTGGCCGGCATCATGGACAACTTCGCCCCGATCCACGAGGTGGGCGACGAGCTCTGGGACCGCGTCTTCCGGATTAACGTCACCGCCCTCATGCGCCTCACCCGTGCCGTGGTGCCGCTGATGCTGGACGCTGGCACCGGCTCCGTGGTCAACGTCGCGTCCGAGGCCGGCCTGCGCGGGTCCGCCGCCGGCGCCGCCTACACCGCGTCCAAGCACGCCGTCGTCGGCCTGACCAAGAACTTGGCCGTGATGTACGGGCCCAGTGAAGTTCTCCAAGCTCGGCGCGCTGCTTCAGCGACCGCAGCCGGTGCGGCGTGCCGTCGCGCCACCTGCAGCATGGGGCCGAGGCGCGGCTTCAAATCAAAAAGATTGCAATAACGTCAAAAAATTGAGATCTGGGTCGCTGCAGGCGGCTGCGCCCAAACGCCAGCGGACGACGGCGGGAGGTCCCGCCGTCGTCCGGTAGCCGATCAGACCTCGGCCACAGCCCGTCGGGCCCGGGCGACTCGCACGAGCCCGCTGGACACGATCGCTCCCACGAGCGCGAGCGCCGCGAGCACGATGAACACGATGTGGTAGCCGCTGGCTCCCGGATTCGCATCGAGGATTGCCCCGTAGAGGATGAACGCGAACATCCCTGGTGCATAGCCGACCAGGCATGCGACTCCGAAAGCCGTGCCGCTGGTCTCCTCCGGGATCCCGACCTCGTCCATCGGCGCCCAGAACACACCTCGCATGGTGAAGACGATGAGCGAGAACAGTAGGGTCACGATCATCGCCGGGATCTGGCTGCTCGGATCGGTTGGGAGGAGCAGCAGCACCGCCACCACCGGGATCAGGCACAGGAACGCCAACCGGATGTACCGGCTCGCACCCTTGAACACCTTGTCCGCGAGGACTCCGCCGATGGGGCCACCGATGATTTTCAGGCCGTACTGGTTGATGATGCCGTAGGCGCCGACCAGCGCAACAGGCAGCCCGTAGACGTAGGTCAGATAGGGGATGAAGTAGGTGAGGCCGCAGTACACGACGTACACCATGAACACCGTGAAGCTCACCCACCACAGCTGCGGCTGCTTCGCCGCGCGCCAGATCTCGCCGGGGCCGGCCTTCTGCTTCTTCGGCACGGGCTGCTTGCTCGCCTGCTCGCGGGTCTGGCTGCGAAGCAGCAGGAACAACAGCACGCCGACGACGACGTCGATGATGGCGTAGAAGGCAATGGCCGCACGGAATCCGCCGGTACCCGAACCGAGCAGGACGAAGATTCCCAGCGCGGAGAACGCCACGACAGTGTCGACGACGCCGCGACCGCCCTCGAGCAGGCCGAAGAGCCGCCCCTGTTCGTTCGAACCGCCAAGCTGGCGGATGCTCTTCAGCAACGCGGGCCAGACCAGGCAGTCCGAGCACACGGCGAGCAGGGCAAACAGGAGGAGGAGCGTGCTGAAGCCGGGGAAGGTGCTGAGGAACAGGCCCAGCGCTCCGGTGCCGACGAGTCCGAGCGGGATGAGGATCCGCGTGGAGAAGCGATCGGCGAGGTAGCCGCCGACGATGAAGAGCGCCGTCGCGACCATCGAGTTGACGCTCAGCAGCGTACCGATCTCAGTGTGGCTGAGGCCCATTGCCTCCTGCATGGGGACGTAGAACGCGTCCTTGAGGTTGGCGAGCTTGTAGATGGTGCCGCCCGCCATGACGAGCAGAGCGAAGCGGATCCATTTGCTCCAGTCGACGCGGTTCGTGGTCTTCCGGGGGGTCTGGGCCAATGTGGTCATCGTGCACCTGCCAGAGAGTTCGTTGTGTCGAGCTGCGAGACGGCGATGTCGCGCAGCGAGGTGAGCAGATCCTTCACATAGGCCACCTGGTGGTCGGCCCAGCCTGGTTCTGCAGCGAGCAGCTCATCCCGGGTCCATCCGGCCGGGATGCCGGTAGTGCTCAGATCGCGGTACGGGATGAACGGGTCCTCGCCCTCGCCGGCCTGGCGGAAGGCGGGAGCGTAGTAGAGGTTTTCCTGTTCGAGGGCCAGGGCGATGACCTGGGGCTTGTCTTCACCGAGCATCAGGAGTTCGAAGAGCATCCGCGCACCGGGCAAGTCGTCCTCAGGACTTCCCTGCAGCACACCGCGGTGACCATATCCGTCCCCCTCGGGGAGAACATGGACCCCTTTCAGGTGCGCCTGCAGGATGTGCGGCGCGAGCGCGGAGAGGGCATCCATGGGACGCTCACAGGCATTAATCATGTTCCCGAAATCGAACATGGCATGCAGGCGCGGATGGGAGGCCCGGCGGAGCAACTCGGCGATCTCGGTGGAGCGCAGTTCCTCGTGTTGCTCGAAGGAGAAGTGCAGGTCGTGCTCGTCTGCGAGCACGGCGAGCCGGCGCAGGTCCTGCTCGATCAGAGTCGTAACTTCCGAGAGCATGCCCTCGAAACGCGAGTAGACGCGGATGTGCTGGACGCCGAGGACGCCCGCGATCCGGACCACCTCGTCCACGTCCGCGCGCAGGGTGGTGCTGATCTCGAGGTGGATGCTCAGACCCAGGCGGCGCGCGCGGTCGGCGAACTCGCACAGCCTGCCGTCGCTCATCCGGCCCAGGCTCCGCTCCTCGCCGTCGAGGAGGTGGATGCATGCGCCGGCCAGGCCGTGCCGGTGCGCGAAGTCGAGCACGTCATCGGGTCCGTACCCGCCGTAGGTCAGGTTGCCAAGGAGGGCGTAGGCGTGTGCGAACAGAGGGGCGTGGTCGATCCTTTCGATCAGGGTCCGGGCCAGCTTGTCGGTCAGGCGGGGCAGGGACTCGATCTCCTCTTCGTTGAGGCGGGGTATCAGGAGCGCCTGGAATTGGGCGTCGGCAGGGGGCATCGTTGGCTCCTCGGGAGGCGTGTCAGGGGTGGTGGCGAATGTCACTCACTCATTTGTACGCCGGTAATGGATTTCGAAAAAGGTCCATTAAGGATGCAGCCGTTAAGTCCATTCAAGAACCTGCAGTGACGTGCTCCCATCGGTCCCATGCGGCGGCCATCCTGCCGACAGCCTGCGGCATGTGCTCCTCCGCGGTGCCGGCGAACCCGATCAGCAGCGCCGGGGGAAGCTGTCGGGTCAGCCGGTACTCGCCGAGGGGGTAGGTGTACACCCCGCCTGCAGCAAGTCCCCGCGCTACCTCGATATCGTCGACCGGTTCACGGAGCCAGCCCATGACGTGCAGGCCAGCGTCGACCGGGGCGGCTTCAATCCTGTGGCTCAGCTGATGATCGATTGCTTCGAGCAGGGCGTCCTGACGTGCAGCGTACAGACGCCGGGTGCGGCGAAGATGGGCGTGCAGATGCCCTTCCGACAGGAAGTCCGCGAGTGCCATCTGGAGCACCATCGCGGGCGGGCGCCCGATTACCGATGAAGCGGATGCGAACGGCTCCACCAGGTCCTCCGGCAGCACGCAGTATCCGAGGCGGATCGACGGCGCGAGCACCTTGCTGAAGGAGCCCACGGTGATCACTTGCCTGCTCAGATCGAGCCCGAACAGCGTCGGGAAGAGTTTCCCGCGGTAGCGCAACTCGCTGTCGCAGTCGTCCTCGACGATCCAGCCCCCGTTTCGCTGCGCCCACGCGATCCACTCCGCCCTCCGCGCCGGGCTCATCGCGATGCCGAGCGGATGCTGCCGCGCTGGGGTCAAGCAGGCCAGGCGTGCCGGAGCCGCGTCGTCGTGATCGTCCGGGAGGACCGCCCCCTCGTCGTCGACGGGAACGCCTCGGACAGGACAGCCCTGGGACTGGAAGGCGAGCCGTCCGGAGATGTGCCCCGGGTCCTCGACGACGACGGGGTCGCCGGCGTCGAGCAGGAGCACCGCCAGCACGTTGAAGGCCTGCTGTGCACCGGAGGTGACGACGACCTGGTCCGCCGTGCACCCCAGGCCTCTAACGTCGTTGACGTAGTCCGCGATCGCTTCGCGCAGTGGGCGATAGCCGTGGGGATCGCTGTACCCGATCGCACGCGGATCGGTGCGCCCGGCATGGCGCCCCAGCAGGCGCTTCCAGGTCGCAGCGGGGAAAGCCGACGACGCAACCTGGCTGGCAACGAACGATTCGGTCTCGGCCGGCGCCCACGCGTTCGGCGCCTCGCTGAACAGGTCCGTGCCCCGCGAAGAGGTGGCGGCTCCACGTTCGGACAGTGGCGGCCGGGACATCGGCCGCTGCGGGGCTGCATCGCTCCACAGGGTGTCGACGTACGTGCCGTCTCCCGCGCGCGAGCGCAGGAAGCCCTCGGCGGTGAGTTGCTCGAACGCAGACACGACCGTGATCCGCGATACTCCCAATTCGGTAACGAGTGTGCGGGTCGAGGGCAAACGCGTTCCATTCGGCACCGAACCCGTCAGGATCTGGGTGCGCAGTTGCGCGTACAGCTGCTGGTGCAGGGGCTGAGCCGCGGCGCGGTCGAGCTCAAGTCCGGCGAGCAGGCGGCCACCAGCGCTCTTCATCCCGCGAACCGCGGAGCTGATTTCACCATGGCACCATTTTACGGGCCCCCGGTTTCATCGGATCCGCGGAGGGCGGTGGGCGGAGAATCGACGACGTCCCGGTGATATCCATATCGGCCGGTGTAGAGATTCTCGTATCGTTGCCTAGTTGACGCGGCCACCCCGACTCACCTTCCGTCGGCGGCCTGACCAAGAACTCGGCCGTGATGTACGGGCCTCAGGGCCTGCGCTTCAACGTCGTCGCGCCCGGCTCCACCATCACCAACATCGTGGCCAACTGGGGATCCCAGCTCGCGGCCGAACGCCTCGGCTCAATCTTCTCTTGTCTTCGTCGCCGCTGCCGGCCGCTCGCCGACATGGCTTCTCGACTTCTTCGATCTTTCCTTCCCGCGGAGCTCAATCTCCGTGGCAGCGGCTTGCATGACTTTCAGCGTTTCGCGCACGGCGGGCACCCCCTGGGCCACGGAAGGGGCGCAGATGAAAGCCACCCTGCCTATCAGGCCGCTTCGACCGGTGGAAGATGATCTGACCGGGCCAAGGCTAGGAGGACCGGCGGGCCCGCAGGATCCGTACCAACTCGTCCACTTCGCCCTCAATCAGCACTGTCGCACCCGCTGGGATGTCACGGTATACCGAAACTGGGACAACGCACCTGCAGATGTCCTGGAATCGTTCGCGCTTGAGGGTGACATCAGTTTCTTGTAGATCATCTTTGGTGTGACACCGGTCCTGGGCAGGATTTCTTGTGGAATGACTACCCGCCCGATTTTCGTAAGGTTCTTCGGAAGTACACAAGAGGTTGGTGCGTGAAAGCGGCGCGACGATAGCGGGCGGTCAGAGCAGATTGGATGATCTCCTGCGGGGCCGTACTGGCGGAGGTGGGGCCAACTACCACCCGGACGACGGCGGGAGCTTCCACCGTCGCCCGCTGCCCGAGGGGTCAGCAGGGTTTCCGTTCTGCTGGCCCGGGATCTCGGCTTGCCGCTCAGGGGAGCGCGTACACGCGGCGGGCATTCTCGTGTGCGACGAGCTGCACGATCCTGCGCGCGTCCGCTGCGGAGCAGTCGTCGTCGTCGATCCATCCGCCGACTATCTTGGTGATTGCGGTGCGCCACAGCCTGGCCCCGAGGTAGTGAAGTTCGGCCGGGCCGTATGCGTCGGAGGAGTAGAGGATTTTCGTGAAGGGAGCCAGCTCGAAGGAGCGGGCCACCAGATCCCGGCTCCGTGACCCGGTGAAGTTCACGGCAAGGCCCACATCCATGTAGACGTTTTCGAAGGCGTGGGCCAGATAGCCGGCTTCGCGTTCGAATGGATAGCAGTGGAGCAGCATGATGGGTGTGTCCCGGACTTCGGGGGACCGCAGAAAATCCAAGAGGTACAGGGGATTGGTCTTGTGGAGGTCCAGGTCGCGGTCGCCGAATCCCACATGGAACTGCAGCGGAAGCTGCATCGACACCGCTGTGTGGATCCCGTGGGCAATGAGTGTCACGTCGGTGAGCTTCGCCTGGGTGCCGGCGCGGGCGTTCTCCTGCCAGCGGCGGGCCGCTTCAGCGACGGCAGCCGGTGTGGGCCGGCGGAGATTCTGGTCGAATCCTGCGCGGTAGGCGAGAACGGTTTTGACGCCCACGGCGGTGCGGGTGAGCTCGTGAAGCCGCTGCCCGAATTCGGTGACGTAGTTTTCCGGGTTGGCGATCTCCTGGATTAGCGACTCGGCGACCAGTTCCAGCCGGACGATCTCGTGGGTTCGCCCGCCGGAGACGTCGGCCATGCCGGCCTTGCCGAGGTAGTCAGCGGCATCCAAGCCTGTATCGATCAGCCAGTCGCTCACGCCGGCAGCGCGGGTCATGCGCCGGCTGACCTCGAGTTCTCCAAGCTCGGAGCGCCGGCTCCAGTAGTCCGCCGGTGAGGCGTGCCGTGGCAAATCAAGAATGCCGCTGCACCACCGGCGGATGGCGAGCCCTACCTGTGTGGTGTAGGCGTCCTCGGGGTGGGCCAGAGGTTCGGTGTTTCCTTCGTTGAGCGAGTTCTGAAAGCGTGCCTCATCACCGTCGGAGTTAAACGCGCCATGCACGTGGTGATCGATCAGGCTGACTTCTTCGACGAAGTCGGGGAATGAACCGCCCGCCATTAGATCGACCAGGCCAGTCGAAAGCGTTCAGCAAGCTCGTCCGGTGAGAGGTCCGCGGAGATCCGCTGTTCGTAGCGCCGGACGGCCACCGTGGCATCGACGATCGCGTCTCCGAGAAGTCCGCGTGCAAGGCGTGACTTGTCCAGCGTGTCGATGATGGCGGTGGGGGAGTCCGAGAGCAGCAGGATGTTGGCCCGGTGCCGCTCGCCTTCCGAAAGCCGTCCGGGGTCGCCCGGGATCTCTTCCGGAAGACTGCGCCCGCCGCGGATACCGTCAAGGGCGAGCGCGAGGATGGACGCTGACGCCAGATACACGTTGGCCGACGGATCGACGATTTTCACCTCGACGTTGGCTCCGTGCGGATTGCTCTTGCCCTCGTTCAGGAAGCGCACCGAGGCTTCCCGGTTTTCCAGGCCCCAGCACAAGTAGGCGCCTGACCACGTGCCGGGTGTCAGGCGGCTTCCGGACAAGATTGATCCCGTGAGGAAACCCTGGATATCGGGGAGTCCTGCGATGATTCCGCCAATGGCCGCGCCGCCCTCGGCGGAGATGCCGTGCGGTCCGCTGCCGCCGGAGAACAGCGGCAGGCCGTTCTTGTGGAGCGAAAGGTGCTGGTGGGCACCGTTTCCGACGGTGCCGGGGAAGGGCAGAGGGGAGAACGAGGCCTGCATGCCGTGGGCCCGGGCGACGACGCCAACGATGATCCTGGCAAGGACCACGGTGTCCGCGGCCTGAACCGGCGAAGCAGGGGGAAGGGAAAACTCGAACTGGTTTCTGCCGTATTCGGCGTGGATCTGCTCCATCGGAATGCCGGCATGGTTCAGCGCTGACAGCAGATCATCGAGGAATTCCGATCGGTCCAGAAGGCCGGTTGCCCCGTACGGAACCCAGGGTGCGTTTTCCAGCGCTGAACCGTCCGGGGCGACCAGGAAGAATTCAAGTTCGTGGCCCACGAGGGCCTGGTATCCGGCCACCTCGAGGCTGCCGTCGACGTCGGCCAGAAGGCCGCGGGCACAGGCCGGAGACGCGGACCCGTCTTGTTCGAAAAGGCTGCCCGGCGCCCATGCACGGCCACCCTGCAGAACGCGGAGCCCGGCGATATCGATCTTGAGGCGCATATCGCCAACGGTGGTGATGCTGTCCGTAAACGCTATCCCGCCGTCGATGGTGAAAACATGCCAGACAGGGGCAGCGCCCATCCCGGACTGGTGGAAGGCTTTGAGCCGGGCTAACGGAACGCTCTTGGCCAGCGTGATGCCCGAAGCGTTCACCACGGTGCCGATCACGGTGCGGACGCCGGCCGCTTCGAGCTCGCGCTGAGCCTTGGCAGCAGCGGATTCGTCGGCTGATGCGTATTCAGTCATGCGCCTATGATGCGACGCCTGCCCGTCCAATGAAAGGTCCGAAGGTTGTGCCGACTAATGGCTTGCGGCGCTGCCCCCGACGCCCTCCTGCTCAGCGATGACGGACCAACGTCAACGGCGCCATCCTCGCCTCCGACGCCGGCTGGTCGGCACTGTAGGGAGCGGCACCCCAACGCAAGCGGACGACGGCGGGAAGCCCCGCCGTCGTCCGCTATTCCTACCCCGGTGGCTCGGGGTCTTTCCGGCCTGCTCTTCAGTGCAGTTGTGCCGTCCGGCGGCGTATGCCTCCGGAATGTGCAGGCGTTCCCGTCAAAGTGCGGGTGTGTTTACAGGTAGCTCTTGACGCTCGCGCGGAGTGCTGCCGTGTGCTCGTAGATCTCTTCCAGTGAGCTAATGGGCACCCGCGTCTCTTCCTTATTGTCGTCGAAGATGCCGATGTACTTCTGGGTGCGGTTGAAGTGCAGGCGCGCGATCGGCTTGCGGTTGTTGTCGTCCAGCAGGACCGCGAAATACGACTTGGCATCCCTCTGCACCACGCGAGCAGGCTTGACTTCGCTGCAGACGATGGCCCGCACGATCTGGTACCCCTCGATTTCCTCCAGCGTGGTCTCCAGTCCGTCAGCCTCGGCCAGGTCCGCTTCGGCCACGGGTGCGCTGGTGACGCTAGCGGCCACTGTGGCGTCATCATTTTGCGGGAAGGCCGGGGCGCCGAGGGCTTTCTTCAGCCGCTCATTGACCTGATCGTTGAGGAACTGCTTGGACGCTTTGGTTACCAGCGCGGTGAATTGCTCACGCACCTTCTGGGTGTAGGGACCCGTATACACGCGACCGGTGAGGAACTTAACCCACTCGTCCTCCGGCTCCTTGAATTGTGCCGCCAGTGTCCTCTTGAGTTCACCGATGTATTTCAGTTCACCTGCCGCGCTGATGATCGAGTCGAGATCAAAGACATCCTTGGAAAGCTTTTGCAGCTCCGGAATGAGGGATTCATCGATGTCGTTCAAATCGAGCACGAGGAACGGCTTGGCGTCCATGCGGTTCGGAGCATCAAGGTCCGTGAAGAATTGGTACACCTCGCCATTGGTAAGGATGGCGATCCTGGCATTGGTCACGGCAAAGTACCGGAAGAGCTGGGATGCGTGCTCGATCTTCACCGGTTCCGTGGACTTCTTGCACTCAATCAGGATCTGGACCTCGCCGTCCTTGACGATCGCATAGTCGATCTTCTCACCCTTCTTGAGCCCGACATCCGCAATGAACTCCGGGACAACTTCCATGGGATTGAAGACGTCATAGCCAAGAATTGTAGAAATGAAGGGCATGACGAAGGCATTCTTTGTGGCCTCTTCCGTTTGGATTACTCCCCGCTGTTGGCGCACCTTTGCTGCCAAAGCTGAAAGTTTTTCTGCAAACTCCATTTGTCCCCCTGAGAATTGATGGTGCTGCCTACCGTAGCGCAGCCCTGTGTCACTTTGATGAAAGTAGCGTAGGCGGGTGATATTTTGGCTAAAGATCCGGTCCAGCGGCCGAACGCTTCGGCCCGCTGATGCTGGCCACCGTCCCCACGCCCGCCACCGCCGCGCAGCTAGCCGCCTTCGTCACCTTCCTGCTCAGTGATGACGGCACCAACTTCAACGGCGGCATCCTCCCGTCCGACGGCGGCTGGTCGGCACTGTAGGGAGCGGCACCCCAACGCAAGCGGACGACGGCCGGATGTCCGCCGTCGTCCGTATGTGTCGCTCGTTCCCCTGTGTCAGGAGGGCAGCGCAGCGCCGGATCAACTCCTCCGTCCGGCCCTACCCGGATAACGCCGGACGGCCTATCGTGGCCCTGACACAGCCCGAGGGAAAGGAACGACGATGTTCACCCTGCAAATTAGCTACCCGGTCCGGGACTACGAGGCATTTAAGAAAGTCTTCGACACCGATCCCGCAGGCCGCGCTGCCTCGGGCGCCCGGTCTGTCCGCTTGTTCCGGGATACAGAGGACCAGAACAGCGTTGGCGTGCTGCTTGACTTCGACACCAGGGACGCCGCGACCGGCTTTCTGGAAAAGTTGCGCAGCCAGGTGTGGGACAAGCCCGAGGTGATTGGGCAGCTGATGACGGCAGCACCGACAGCCAGGATTCTGGAAGAGATGGCCCGCGAGGGTCAGGGCGCTGGCTGATCGCCGAGAACCCGGTGGTCCCCGCCGGATGAGTTAGCCACAACTTCAGGCCCCCGGGCCCAGACGTCGGCGGGAGGTCCCGCCGTCGTCCGATTCCATGTCCTGCAGCGGGCTGGACCATGCCCGGACCCCTTTGCGTCGCAACACCGTGTCAGTAACAACCCCGCGTCGGCCACCCTGGACCGTTCGACGCTGACCTCGTTCCGCGCCCGTCCGCTCTTGGGGTGTTGAACTATATTCGGACAAGGGAATGGACCGGACTGCACTGCAGGGACAAGGAAGGCGGATTTCTGAATGGCGCGAATGCCGCCAGCCACGGTGGAAGTGAGTAGCGCCGTCGTCCAGCGCCTCGTCCGGGACCAGCGGCCGGACCTCGGTGATTGTCCTTTAGCATGGGTTGAGAACGGCTGGGACAACGCGACCTTCCGGCTCGGTGACGGCATGGCCGTCCGGCTGCCGCGCAGGGCGGAGGCCGTTTCCCTGATACTGCATGAGCAGCGCTACCTTCCAGACATAGCTCGCCGCTCCCCGGTTGCGGTCCCTGTCCCCGTCCATGCCGGCAGGCCGACGTCGGACTTTCCATGGCCGTGGAGCATCGTGCGGTGGGTCCCAGGAACTGCTGCGGCTGGCGTCGGCCCGGCAGGCCGCGGGCCGGCGGCTAAAGGCCTGGCCGATTTCCTGCTGTCCCTTCACGTGCCCGCCGAACCCGACGTCCCGGTGAACCCTTTCCGAGGCGTGCCGCTTACAGACCGTGAAGCTGTACTGGTGGAACGGCTCGGGGACCACGAACGCTACCCGCAGGCGGCAGCGCTGAGAGCAGTGTGGGCGCAGGCGTGTGCCGCCAAAGCATGGGATGGGCCGGCGATGATGCTCCACGGGGACCTCCACCCCGGCAACATTCTGCTGGCGGACGACGGCTCCCTGGCCGGCGTCATCGATTTCGGTGACGTCGGGGCAGGGGACCCGGCTGTCGATCTTGCGGTGGGGTGGCTGATGTTCGACGCCGTCATTCGCCGCCGCTTCATCGGCGCCTTTGGCTCCGCAGTGGATGGGGACACCTGGATGAGGGCACGCGGTTGGGCTCTCATCCTGGCGACTGCCATGCTGAGCAACTCCGACGATAATCCGCGGATGTTCGCCGTAGGAAAGTTCGGGATCAGGCAGATCCTGGATGACGGACTCTGCCTGCAACTTTGACGCCGGCGTTATTGTCAGTGGCTCCTATTACGCTGTGGGTATGGAAGGCAGAGCAGCTGCTGAGACGTTGGAGGCCATGGAGGCTTCCCTTGCCAGGTTGGCTGCATTTGCCGGTCGCGGAGCCGAGAAAGCGGCCTCGACCGGCGCTGACCATCTTCGGGACGAATCGGATGCGTGCCTGGACGGCCTGGCTGAAGTGGGCAGCATGGAAGCCAGGCTAGCCGCGCTGAAAGTGCACTTCGCCGCCGGCTATGCCCGCGCTACCGTGGCCATGGCGGGCCCAGCCGTTTCCCCGCAGGAGCGCAGCACCCAGGAAATGGCGGTGACAGCAGAGGTGGCCTGTGTCCTGACCGTGAGTGAAAGATCGGCGGCGGCGCTCCTGGCGGAGTCAGCCACCCTGACCACTGGATTGCCCCTGACGCTGTCAGCGCTGCAGGCAGGGAGCATTTCATGGCAACACGCGCGGGCGATGTGTGATGAAACGTCCGGTCTGGACCCAGCCGCGGCGGCTGCTTTGGAGGCTCATTTCCTGGACCCCGAAGCTCCCTTTGCCGCGCGGGGCTGCCCGGCGGGGGAACTGGTGCCGGGCAGGTTCCGGGCCAAAGCGCGCAAATGGCGTGAGCTGCACCATCCTGTAAGCATCGAAACGCGTCACCGCAAGGGTGCGGAGGACCGTCGGCTGGAATATGTGCCGGACCGGGACGGCATGGCCTGGCTCTCGGCCTATGTGACTGCGGATGTGGCGGTGGCTGGATGGTCCCGTGCCACGGAAGCGGCGCGTGCCCTGCAGGCGCCGAATGAATCCCGGACCCTGGCCCAGCTCCGTGCGGACGTCGCCGCTGACTGGCTGCTGGCGGGGGTGGCGGAAGGAACTCCGTCACCCAAGGCGCAGGTCCTGGTGACCGTGCCGGTGCTGTCTCTTTTGGGCGCAGGGACAGAACCGGCCATGCTGGACGGGTATGGTCCCGTTCCGCCGAGCATCGCCCGCCGGCTTGTGGGGGATGGCGCCGGATCGTTCCTGCGTGTGCTGACCGATCCGCGCAGCGGAGCGCCGTTGGAGATCGGACGGACCAGCTACCGGGTTCCGAAAGCGATGCGCCAATGGTTGCGGCTTCGGGATGGCCGGTGCTCTTTTCCGGGCTGCAATAACCATTCCCTGGATAACGAAGCCGATCATTTGTTGGCTTGGTCCGACGGCGGCGGCACCGGCGTCACCAACCTGGGCCAACCATGCCGGCGGCACCACCGACTCAGACACACCACAGCATGGAGGCCGGTTGGCGCGACCCGGGACCAGCCACCCGGCTGGATCTCACCCGCGGGACGCTCCTATCCCAGTGAACAACAAGACTGGGAACCACCAGACTGGCCGCAGCACCTCGGCCACGCCGGTGAAGGCTGGGAGTTGGAACCGCCCAACTGGCTCGACGAACTTGCCGGCGCCGTCGGACCCGGAGAGACCGGGCCACCGTTACCAGTGGATCCCTTTCCTGACTGGGCACTGTTCGTCGCGGCCTAGGATCGGCGCTCCGTGTTCCCGTCCCCAATGAAAGGTTCGAAGGATGTGCCGGGCTAATGGCCTGCGGCGCTACCTCCGACGTGATCCTGAAAGGCCGGATCGGCCAGGACCAGCGCGATTCAGGCCACTGTCCCGACGCCCATCACGGCCCCGGTCAATCTCGACTCACCGGACGGTTTCGCCTGGTCTGCTTGCTGCGGCGATCATGCGATGCATGATGATGTGGTGGAAAGGCCGGATGATGTTGAAATAAAGCCTCCCCGTCCAGCGGCGGTATTGGACGGCGGTGATGATCCGAAATCGGTGCTCGGCTCCCGTGTCCGTCGGGTCTACTTCGACGATTAAATGGCCGACCAGATGCGTGTCCTCGGCCGTGAGCACCAAGAATGCGTCCTCCTTGCCGGCCGAAACAGTGAAGAAGGCGAGTCCGCCACCAGGGTGGAAGCTGATCTCCTCCGGCCGGAGGAGGCGACCTGGACGGCTTGAAGGATGCTCGAGGCGCATTAGACGGGCAAGCCCTCCACGGGCGAGGAACAGGAGCTTCAGCCAGGTCGGCTGCCACGAGAGAGCGTTGCTGATGCATTCACGCAGCGACGAGGATGCGTATGCGCTCACTGCATCTAGATGGTCTGCTGGCTTTGTGAAGCGTTCAAGTTCAGGATGCATGGGTCCGAGCGTCATTGGCCCTCGCCAATGAACGGCTCGCGATGAGCCACGAGTGTGCGGAAGCTTCGGGCTTTGGTGGTCGCGCCGAGTTTGTCCGGATTTCGTACGAGGTAGATGCCCGTAACCTGTTCGTTGCTTGATTCAACAAGGGCCACAAGGTCAACCCTGTCTCCGCTGTAAATGATGAGGGCCGGCATTCCGTTCAAAGATGACGATTCAACCCGCTGATCAGGGACCGGGGTTTTTGCGATGCCGGTGAGGAAGCGCACGATGTTCTCCGCGCCGATAACGGGTTTGCGGGCCGCTGTGACTTTTCCGCCCCCATCGGAGAGGAGGACGGCTCCGGGGGCGAGTACGTCCATGAGGGACTGCATATCGCCCCCAAGCAGAGCCGTGAGGAACCGGTCAGCGACCGCTCGTTGCCGTCGCGCATCCACCTCAAAGCGCGGTTGCCGCGCGCGCACGTGCGCCTTTGCCCGGCTTGCTATTTGTCGGACGGCCGCAAGCGACTTGTCTGTGGCTTCGGCGATCTCCGCGTAGGGGAAGTCGAAAACCTCGCGGAGGACGAAAACTGCCCGCTCATCGGGGGACAGGGTCTCGAGCACCACGAGCATCGCAAAAGACAGTGATTCACTCAGTACGGCATTCTCAGCGACATCCGGGGCCGTCACCACAGGCTCCGGGAGCCACGGACCAATGTAGTCTTCCCGGCGGCGTTGAGCTGCCCTGAGGGAGTTCAACGCTTGACGCGTCACGGTTTTGGCCAGGTAGGCTCGCGGATTTTGGACAGCTTCCGCATCAACACCGGACCATCTCAGAAAGCTCTCCTGAACGACGTCCTCGGCATCCGTGACTGTCCCGGTGATTTCGTAGGCAATGGCGAAAAGCAGGGAACGGTGTTCCTCGAAAACGCCCGCGGTCCCCACAGTCCTACCTGGCTTCTGCCGGCCGGGGGCCCTTGGGCCAGCTGTACGAACCGCTCCGGCGAAGCTCGCCTCTGATCCAGGAAAGCGTCATTTGGCATATCTGCGCTTTCGCCGTTGCCGCGAGACGCCCCCGGAGGACGAACCGGCGCGGCCGGTCGTCGGCACGCACGGTCTGAACGAGTCCTGACGTACGTCCCAGGCTGATGCACCTGAGCATGTATCCCACCGATACCGGGGCCGGAGCTCGTTTATCGAGGCGGGCCATGATGCTGTCGGCTGCGTGAGCCCCAAGCGGTAGGGCCGCCGCGCAGCTCATGCGCAGGTGGCCGGCGACCGTTTGGGGGGCTTGTATGGCATCGCCCGCACCGAAGATTTCAGGGAACTGCGGGCACGCCAGTGACTCGTCGACCATGAGCCGCCCGAGGGCATCGGTTGGCAGTCCGCTGTCACGTGCCAAATCCGGAGCGCTGAATCCTGCGGTCCAGATCGTGCAGTCAGATCGCAAGGTGTCACCACCTGACGTTATGACCGAGGAATCGTCGCATCCTTGCACATCGGTATTCTCTATCATTTCGACCCCGAGCCCTGAAAGCCGTTTCATTACCGCGTGTCGACCGGAGGCGGAGAGGTTGTCGCCAATGGCTCCCCGGGAAATGAGATGTACCTGTAGCTGCGGATAGCTTTCCGCGATTTCGGCAGTAACCTCGATACCCGTCAGGCCAGCTCCGATGATGCTGACGGTTGAGCCTGAAGCCAATTGCGAAAGCCTGGCCTGCATACGGTTCGCGTCTTCGGGATCCCTCAACCCGTACGCACCGGCCGGAATCTTGCCCGATGCCTGGGTACTGCCCACGGAGTACAGCAAGACATCGTAGTCGAGCGGTGCGCGACCGCCTGATATGTGCACGTTGCGGTGTCCAGGGTCAATACGCGAGACAGTGCCTTCGATGAGGTCCGCACGCTCATGCAGCAGCGACCGCATCGGCACCCCGGCTGATTCCCGATTTCCTGCCGCGACCTCGTGAAGGCGAATCCTTTCCACGAAATCGGAAATCGGGTTGATGACGGTAACCCTGATGGAGTCAGAAAGTCGCGGACTTCCTGCGAGCCTGTTCGCGGCCATGACTCCGGCATACCCGGCGCCGATAATAACCACCCGAATACGGTCTGACACTGTCTCTCCTATCGCTAAACGAACGTTTGAACATAGGACACCGCAGAGGCCCGAAATGTGACACACCCAAGGCGGCCGCATGACGTACCCGTTGGGCGTGGCATCTGGGTATTGGCGTGCACGTTGTGAGAATGGAGGCCATGTCTGACTGCCTTCCCACGGTGTTTGTCCATGGCTTGTTCGGTCCTTTTTCAGAATGGGAGACGTTCGCCCAGCTTGAACCGGCCCTATGCACCGCCCCGGATCTCGACGGGTACGGTCCCGAGACCGATCGGCCAGTCACATTGGCCGGGCAGGTCGCGTCCCTGCGCGCGCACGTCGAGAAAGAACACGGGGATGGACCCGTCCACCTCGTCGGGCACTCCATAGGGAGCGTGTACGCATTCACTTTGGCAAATCAATCGCCTTGGCTGGTCGCCTCCGTGACCTCCGTCGAGGGCAACTTTTCGCTCGCCGATGCGTTCTGGTCACGGTCAATCGCCGTCATGTCCGAGGACGAAGCCCGATTGTCAATCGAGTCGCGGCTCTCTGATCCAGTCGGATTCCTGACGGGCGACGATATCGCGGTCGCTGGTGAATACCTGGCACGGGCGCGTGAAGCCCTCGCCTATCAGCCATGGCCAACGATTTGGGAGTCGGCGAAGGCGATCGTCGGGGCCACTTCAGGACCGGACTATGAGGAACTGCTCCGGAGCGTCTTCGCGTCCATGCCGGTTCACTTGGTCGCCGGACAGAGGTCATCAAAAGACTGGCACGTTCCCGGCTGGGCGCGCGAACAAGCTGCCACTTTCACGACACTGGCCGTTGCAGGGCACATGATGATGCTTGAGCAACCGGCGCGGTTTGGCAGAGCCCTGGCAGCGGCACTTGGAGCTGTAACTCACTGACCGACCCGCGTCGGTGGGACGTTCATGTCCCCCCACCGGCGTCCGAATGGCCGCCCCGGCTGTCGGCTCTCGACCGCCTGGAGGTCCAAGTTCATCCCCAGCGTGCCCGTCGGGACGGTCCGCGAGGGGTGGGACCTATGGCCTACCCGGCGGCACTGGATGATCAACCGGGGTTGAGGCGGCCATGGATTTGAGGAAGCTGCTGTCTTGCGGGGAGAGCAGGAACTGGCCGTGTTGATCGACACCCTCCAGAGTGTCCTGCTGATCGCCGGCCCGGACGAGCGCCTCCGTCACGCTCCGCGGAAGGATCACGCTGCCGGGGTGGGCCCGCAGCCATTCCTGAGTCTTTGGATCCAGTCTGGTCCACAGGCCCTCGATACTCGTACTGTTCATTGCTGTACCCCCAACTGCATTGTCCGGAAGCAGAAAATATTCTGTTTAACGTGGCGGCGGTCTACCGGCAGTCACCGGTGTCTGGACCCGGCAGTATCCACCGGGCACCTTGGCCCGCCGCATCTGCATGTCCCGACGACTATGCAGGCCTGCCGCCCATTGACCATCTCCTTCCCGGCAGGAGGAGCCGCCACTAGTTGCCGCCGGGCGGCGGGATCTAGAGCGGGTGGATCTTGTCCGCCTGGGGACCTTTCGGGCCCTGGACCACGTCGAACTGGACCTTCTGGTTCTCCTCCAGAGAACGGTAGCCGTTGCTGACGATGGCGGAGTAATGGGCGAAGACGTCCGCGGAGCCGTCGTCGTTGCTGAGGAATCCGAAGCCCTTTTCGGAGTTGAACCATTTCACTGTGCCAGTTGCCATGTACTTTTCTTCGCCTTTGCTCTCTGTTCCGCCGGACGTAAGGCGCCGGCCGCTGCGGACGACGTCGTCCGTCTACCCCAACCTACCCGCCGGGACGGACGCTGCCTACGGGACGTCCGGCCCTTGCGCATTGCGCCGAAACGGCAGTAATGGGCAGCGTCCCTAGGCAATCCCGTCCACGGGTGCTGCCAAGAAACGAAGTCCCTACTTTCCCAGTGCTCGTGGATTAAGGGGCCGATGCGGTGAGGCCGTTGCAGTTCGACGGCGGCATGGTCGAACGCGTGATCGGCACGGCGATCCAGATTCACGAACTTCCCGGAACCACTTTCTCGAATCCGGTCGAGCGTATGGCTAGCCCCCGATTGCGGCACCGTTGGTCCAGCGAGGGTTTGCGCCTTTCGGACCAGGGCGGGCCTGGACCACTCCCGTATCTACTCTTCGACAGCCCCGCCCGTTGATACTCCGCTGAGGGTGTCGATGTAATCCAACGTTTTGGGACTGACATGCCGCACGGTCCCAAGCGCCTCCCGGAGAACGGCTCTGCTGGCGGGGTCACCAAGCGCTCCTCGGAGTTCTAATACGGTCTCGATGCCCTGGCTCTCGAACACGCGCGTCATGTCCTCCACCTGGGCGAGGCGGCCAGGCGACGGCCAGCTGATGACTTCGGAAAGCGTCCCCGTATCGAGGCACCGCCGGAATCCACTGGTCGTGGCGGCGTCCGGCCAGGCCGCGACCAGAGCGACAACGCGCGGCCTGACTGTCTCGTGGTAGTTCTGTCGTCGCTGCAGCGAAGCATCGACAATGATGGCCCCGATGTGGTCCCAACTGCGGCTGACTTCGGTCGAGTCGTCTGTGCCGTGAGAGTCCACTGGCGCCGGGAGGTTGGCTGCATCATTGTCGAAAGTCATAAGTGAATACTTCCATGCGCCGGCGGTGAGCGTGCAGACAGTGAAGCCTAGCGGCTGCTCACCTGACCGAACTGCTTCGCGATTGGTGCGAGCACCAGCGGACGGGCGGCGTACCAACCGGCTGCCGTGATGGCGAGTGCGGCCGCGAAGAGCCAGAACCCGACCCAGTTCACCTCGTCGGTGCCGCCGAACATGTGGTTCAGGTTGCGCAGCGCACCGGTCGCGAACACCAGGAAAACGTGGACGATAATGAACAGCACGAAAAACAGCATGGTCGGGAAGTGGATCGCGCGCGCAACTTCCACCGGGTAAACCCTATTCAGCGTCTTGGCGTCCTTCGGCCAGACCTCGCTCATGCGCACACCCGTGATCGCCGCGAGCGGGGCCGCGATGAACACCACCACGAAGTACATGATCTGCTGCAGGCTGTTGTAATTCACCCAGCCGGACTCAACCGGCCAGTCCAGTGTCATGTACTGCAGCAGCGCGGAGAGCGCATTCGGGAACGCCTCCCAGCTGCTCGGCACGATCCGCACCCAGCGGCCGGTGGCAAACAGCAGCACCACAAAGATGAGTCCGTTGGCCAGCCACAAAATGTCGAGCGACTGGTGCAGCCACAGGTTGATGCTGATTTTCTTGCCACCGCGCTTCGGCGTCCAGAACGCCGGCGGCTTCTGCTCGGTGCGCACCTGATAACCGGAGCGAATGATGAGCACCATCAGGAAAAGGTTGAAGAAGTGCGCCCACTGCGCCCACCATGGGAAGCCTGGCTCGGCCGTCTCCGGCAGGTCATACGCGCCGGGGTACCTCTCGAGGAACTCCGGCACACCCGGCAGGGTGGTCACACCGCGCGCGGCGAGCACAAGAATCCCGGCGGCGGCCACGGCGCCGAGCGCGAGGAGCACGGCGAGCTTGATCCACTGGCCCAGGGTGCGCGATCCGTAGAGCCTCGCCTCGGCCTTTGGCTGCACGGGCTTTTCGACGGCGGCGGGCTGTGCGACTGATGCCGGGGCGACGGACGGTGCCGCCAATGCTGGGGCGGCCGTAACCGCGGGTGCAGTCGCGGCAGCACGTGGCTCCGCCTCGGCAATGGTCTCCGCCTCGCTGGCAGCCGGGGCGACGGCCTCGGCCACGCTGGCAGCCTCGGCACCGGTCTCCGCCTCGGCACTGGTCTCCGCCCGGCTGGCAGCCGGGGCAGGGGCCTGCGCAACGTGTTCGGGTTCCGCCTGAACCGCGGGGGCGGCAGCGGCAGCCATCAAGCTGCTAGCCGGAGCAAGTCCGGCGGGCGGCCAGGGTTCACCGCCGGGGACGCGGGGAAGCCCGCGACGAAGCGGGGTGCTTCCCGCCGTCAGTGTGGCGGGTGCGGTGGCCGGGCCAGCTGCCGGCGACGTCGCTACCGGCACCGCTGCTTTCTCACCAGCATCTGCAGCGGCAGCAGCTGCCGCCGGCGCGGGCGTGGCGACGGCGGCGACGGCGGCAGGACCCTTGGACGGGGCCGGCACTGACACCGAGACCTCGCCCGCTGGCGGCCAAGGCTCGCCGCCCGGCACGCGCGGCAGGCCACGGCGAAGCGGCCGCGCCATTGCGGCGGCTGCGTCCACTGCCGGGACCGGGGCGGACAATGCCGCACCCGGTGCCGTTACCGTCGTCGTTTCCTGGGAAGCAGGGGTGACGGAGGGCGGCGCGGAGGCCACTGGAGCGGGAGACGCTGGCGCGGCGGCGACCGGTGCCACCGCAGAAACAGCGGCCGGCGGGGCTGCCGCTTCGGCCGTGAGAATGCGTGCGGGCGCCTCGCCTGCTGCAGGCCAGGGGTCACCGCCTTCGACGCGCGGCAGGCCCCGCCGGATTTTCCGAGACAGAGTTGCCATCGCTACTTCTTCCGAGCCTCAAGTGCGCTAATCAGCTGGGGCACAACCTTGAAGACGTCGCCCACCACGCCGAAGTCGGCGATCTCGAAGATCGGCGCGTCTGAATCCTTGTTGATGGCGACGATCGTTTTCGCCGTCTGCATGCCAGCCCGGTGCTGAATCGCGCCGGAAATGCCCAGCGCAATGTACAACTGTGATGACACGGAAACTCCGGTCTGGCCCACCTGCTGCGACTGCGGGATGTAGCCTGCATCCACCGCGGCACGCGAAGCGCCAACGGCGGCGCCGAGGGTATCGGCGAGCTGTCCAACGAGGGCGAACTGTTCCTCCGACCCTAGGCCGCGGCCACCGGCCACAACCTTCGTGGCACCACGCAGCTCCGGCCGCGAGGTGGCGGCAACTGCCTCGTCGAACGCGTCGATCCGCGCGGCCGGTTTCCCGGAGGGCGTCACCGCCAGGGACTCCGACGCCGGCGGCTGAGCCGCAGCGCGCGCCTCGATGGAGCCCTGGCGCACCGTAATTATCGGCGCCCCAAACGTTGACGTTGAGGTCACGTTGTAGGCACCGCCGTAGACGGAGTGGTGTGCCACGACGCCCTCGTCATCACGAGAAACGCCGATTGCATCGGCGGAAATCGCTGCACGCGAACGTGCGGCGTAGCGGCCAGCCAGGTCGCGCCCATTCAGAGAATGCGAAATCAGGATCGCATCCGGCTGCACCTGCTCCGCAGCTGCGGCCAGCGCGTCAGCGCTCGGCACCCCGAGCGCGGACGGATCGTCAGTCTCCGCGAGCAGGACCTGCGCGGCCCCCAGGGCCGCGGCCTCCGCGGCGGTGGCGCTCCCGGTGCCGGGTGAGGCAAGCACCAGTGCAACTGGCGTGCCAACTGCAGCGGCGGCGCCGATCAGTCCGGGTGCAGCCTTCTCGAGTTCACCGGAAGGCCCGGTTTCCACGACGACGAGGATCGCGTCACGAGGGAATTCAGTCATGTCGATACGCCTTACGCCAGTCGGTTTTCAATAAGGAAGTCAGCCAGCTTCTCGCCGGCATCACCCTCGTCAACGATCTTTACGCCCGCAGCACGCGGGGGCTTCTCGGCGACGGTCAGCATGATCGACCGGGCCGAGTCCGGGTTGTCGGCCGTGATCCCGAGGTCTGCGAGGGTAAGCACCTCCAGGGGCTTCTTCTTCGCGGCCATGATTCCCTTGAAGTTCGGGAAGCGCGGCCCGGGAAGCGCCTCGGTTATGGAAATCACTGCGGGCAGGTTCGCGGACACCGTCTGCACGCCGGATTCAACGTTCCTGGTGCCGGACACGGCGCCGTCGCTGATCTCTACGGTACTGAGGCCGCTCGCAAGCGGCAGGTCAAGCAATTCGGCAAGCATCGCGGGAATCATGCCGCCGGATCCATCGGTGGAAACGTTGCCCGTGATCACAAGGTCAAACTCAACGCGACGGATCGCCGCTGCGAGGGTTTCAGCGGTCAGGCCAAGATCCGCACCCCGCAGCCCCTCGTCACAGACGTGGGTAGCGCTCCCAGCGCCCATCGCCAGCCCCTTGCGTATCGTCGCCGTGGCACCCTCGGGAGCGAGGGAGAGCATTGCGACCTCAGTGCCCGCGTTCGCGTCGGCGTACGTCAGTGCCAGCTCAAGGGCCCGCTCACCGACCTCATCAATGACTGTCTCGCTGGCTTCTCGATCGGCGAGGCCTGTTTCAAGGTTCAGCTTTCGGTCCCCGTACGTGTCGGGGACTTCCTTAACTAGGACGATAATCTTCATCGATGGCTCTTCCTGTGGCGGGCTGTCTCTAGAGAGGAGACACGTCGGATCTCCATTGAGTCTACGAAAGTACTGACCTTCCTCGCGCACAGAGCCCGTGTCGCGAGTTGCACCGCGGACGACGGCGGGGCGTCCCCCCCTCCGCCCGGAAAATGGACCGCAAAAATTTTGTATCCCGTGGGCAGCGGCGGGCAAGGTTTTCACCGTCGTGGGCCCAGGGAAAAAATAATTGTGGCGGCCGCCTAACCGCGCCACGATGTTCGTATGAACGCTGAAACACCGAAGGCAGCGGAGCTGAGCCTTCCCCAGGCCTTCCTCCTACTGGCGACGAACGATCAAGACGGCACGCCTGACGTGCCGGTGTACGCACTCAGAACCACTTTGGCGGGGGCAATATTGGCCGAGCTGGAGCTGATCGGTGCAATCGGGCTGCAGGGGAAGCATGTCAGGGCTACCGGCGCCGCCCCGCCAACGGACTTCCAGCACGAGCTGGAGCTCATCCGTGGCAAATCCCGGCCACACACTCCCAAGCGGTGGGTCTCCATGCTGGAGGGCCGCACGGAACTGCAGCGTGTCTACGAGGGGATGGCGGCACTGGGCATCGTGGAACATGTCGGCGAAAAGCACCTGGGTGTGTTCCGGAGCGTGCGGTACCCGGAGAAAAACCACGCTCCGGAGGCGGCTCTCCTGAAAAAAATCCAGGCTGCACTCGGGGGTGTAACGCCCGGCGTCGCGGCATCAGATTCGACGGCGACGGAAGGCGCGACCGGCGCCGGGACGTCTGATGACACAGCGCCCGCTGCCGGGACGCCCTCTGCCACGCCGCCCGCCGCCGGAGTATCTGACACCGGGACGCCCGCTCCCGCGAAGCCTGAGGCCAAGGCACCCGATGCCAGGACAACGGCGCTGATCGCACTGCTTCAGGCGGCCGGGCTGCTGGGCAAGCTCGTCCCGGCAGCGGATAAAGTCCGGGCAAGTGAGCTGGCCAAGGATTATTGGCCTTCCCACGCGGTTGAAGACGAACTGCGCATGATCAGGCTGGCGGAGGAGGAAGAACCCGGCTTATGAGACTGCCTGAAACGGGCCGACTCAAGGGCCAGCGCCCTGGCCCAACTGCCTAGGCCAGACCTGCCCAAAGAACGCGGCCGGTCCTGGCACCGGTTGTCGTCGGCCCTAGGTGTTGAGCTCCCAATGGACTCGGATGGCCTCGGCAATTGGGCCAGCGGCGACATCGACCCGGAAAGCAACGGGCGCGGTCCCTGTCTCTTCGATGACCGAGTCACGGTATACGCGGCCGCATGATGGACAGAGGGTGTAGAGGTCCTCGTCCTCAGGCCATGTGGCCAGCCCTGCGGGGACAGGGGTGTCTCCTCCGTTGTGAACGGGGATGCCTTGTGAGTTGCACTGGATCAATCCGTTTTGGCTGACGGTGTTGCCGCAAACGCAGGTGATGGTGGTGACATCATGGTCGACGACATCGGCGGTTTCAGTGTCCACGATGAGCTCCCCGGCGTGGTTGGGACGTTCTGTTTGTAGCCTATGCCTACGGATCGGCCAGGGGACCTCTTGGCCATAAAAAATAACTTCAGCTATCGTGCGGTCGGCTTCTGCCCTAGCGGTTCGTGGACATGCCCTGTCCCTGGGCCGCGGCCAGGACTTCCGCCAGGGTCGCCATGGAATTGTCGCCGGGTGTGGTCATTGCCAGTGCGCCGTGGGCGGCGCCGATGTCTACGGCCTCCTGGACCGAGAGTCCCTGCAGCAGGCCGTAGATCAGGCCGGACGCGAAGCCGTCGCCCCCGCCAACCCGGTCCAGAATCTCCAGGTCCGTCCGCTCCCGGGACGTGACGGTTCCCGCGACTGATGTGTGGCACATGCCGTGCCAGTCGTTGCGGCTGGCGCTGCTGACTCGACGGGTGGTGGTGGCGACCATGCCCAGGTTGGGGAACCGGGCCAGTGCCCGGGACGCGATTGAGGTAAATCGCGGCGTGCCAGCCAGGGACTCGGGGGGAGCCTCGATGCCAAGCCTGTCGACAAAGTCCGTTTCACCTCCAATGACGACGTCGGCGGCTTCGGCGAGCTGCGTGAAGACGGACGCTGCCCGCTCCTGGCCTCCGTGGTCTGCCCACAGGCTGGGGCGGTAGTTGAGGTCAACGGAGACAACCGTGCCATGCTTCCTCGCGGACGCCATGGCGGCGATCGCCGTTGCGCAGGAGTTTTCGGAGAGCCCCGCGAATATGCCGCCGGTGTGCAACCAGCGGACGCCGCGGACACCGAAGAGGTCCTCGAAGTCCACGTCCTCCGCGCGCATCTGTGACACCGCCGTGTTTCCGCGGTCGGAGACGCCGCGCGCGCCGCGGATGCCAAAGCCCCGTTCCGTGAAATTCAGCCCGTTGCGGGCATCACGCCCCAGCCCGTCGTAGGGAACCCACTTGATAAGGGAGGTGTCCACGCCGCCGGCGCGGGCCAGGCTTTCGATGAGGTGCCCGATGTCGTTATCGACGAGCGCTGACAAGGCCGCCGTCCGCTGCCCGAAGACATGGCTCAGGGCCCGGATCGCGTTGTACTCGCCGCCGCCCTCCCAGACGTCGAATTGCCGGGCCGTGCGGATCCGCCCGGCGCCAGGGTCCAGGCGGAGCATGATCTCACCCAGCGCCAAGGCGTCGTAGGCCGCGTCGGCCTTGACCGTCAGGGGCATCAGATCGATCCCTTGTTCATGCGGCGGTGGTCGGCCAGCGCTGACCGGGTTTCAGCGCACAGCCGGGCTATTTCCTGGAAGTTGCCGGCAACAATCGCGGCGCGCGGGACCATCCAGCTGCCCCCGGCGGCGAACACCGCGGGATGGTCGAGGTAGGCGTTCACATTGTCCGGGCGCAGGCCGCCGCTGGGCATGAAGTGCACGTCGGGGAAGGGGCCGGAGAGTGCGCTGAGCACCGGCAGGCCGCCTGCCTGTTCGGCGGGGAAGAACTTCACGTGCCGGAGCCCGGCGGCTACGGCGGCCTGCAGTTCTGAGGCTGTGGCGACTCCCGGGATCGCGGTGACTCCGCGTTCACGGCACCGAGTAACGACGTCGGTTCCGAACCCGGGGCTGACGACGAACTTCGCGCCCGCGTCGGCGGCGAGATCCACGTCCGCGGCGTTCAGCACCGTGCCGGCACCGAGCAGGAGATCGGTGCGCCCGCGAAGCGCCCTCAGCGCCTCCAGGCCGGCTGGCGTGCGGAAGGTGATTTCGGCGCAGGGGATGCCGCCCGCAACCAGGGCGTCGGCGAGTTCGTTGGCCCCGGCCGGGTCGTCCAGGACCACTACCGGAACGATCTGGATTTCAGCGAGCATCCCGGTGACGGTGGCTGTGGAGGTGTGAGTCATCGTCCCAGCCATCCGCCGTCCACTGACAGTACCGTGCCCGAGACGTAGTCCGAGGCAGGGCTGGACAGGAAGACGACGGCCCCTGCCATGTCGTCGGCAGTCCCCCAACGGCCTGCCGGAATCCGGTCCAATATTGCTTTGGACCGGCTGGGGTCGTTGCGCAGTGCCTCCGTGTTATCTGTGGCGATGTATCCGGGGGCGATGGCGTTGACGTTGATGCCGTGGGCCGCCCACTCGTTGGACAGCGCCTTGGTCAGTCCGGCGATGCCGGATTTGGCGGCGGTGTAGCCGGGGACGTTGATGCCGCCTTGGAAGCTGAGCAGGGACGCGGTGAAAATGATCTTGCCGCCGGCGCCGCGCTGGATCATGGCCTGTCCGATTTCGCGGCTCAGCACAAACTGCGAGGACAGGTTCACCTGCAGCACGTGGTCCCAGAGATCGTCCGAGTGCTCTGCCGCGGGTGCCCGCTCGATGGTGCCCGCGTTGTTGACGAGGATGTCAACGGGCCGGTCCATGGCGGCGAGTTCGGCGCCAAGGGCGCCGACGGCGGCCCGGTCCGAGAAGTCGACGGTGCGGGCGGTGAATTCGCGCCCGAGTGACTCGACCGCCTGGGCGACCTCGCTGCCCTCGGGCTCCAGGGTCGCGCTGACGCCGATGATGTCGGCTCCGGCGGCGGCCAGGGCCTCGGCCATTGCCCGGCCCAGCCCGCGCTTCGCGCCGGTGACAACCGCAAGCTTCCCGGTCAGGTCGAAGGGATGTGTGCTCACGCCGGCACCGCCTGGCAGTCGACCAGGATCTTCATGGCGTCGCCGGCCGCGAGCCGGCTGAAGGCATCCGCGGTCCGCTCGAGGGGTACGGTTCCGGTGATCATCTGATCGGCCGGGATGATCCCGGCGGCCAGCAGCTCCACCGCCGTTTCGAAGTCCCGGCGTTCGTAGACCCGGGCGCCCACTAGGGTCAGTTCGCGCCAGAACACCCGCTGAAGGTCCACAGGCCGGGGCTGGGGGTGGATGGCGACGATCACCAGCCGGCCGCGCACCTTTGCCAGCGCGGTCGCGCCGAGCACCGCGGCTGCGGCCCCGGAAACCTCGAAGACGACGTCGGCGCCGGCGCCGCCGGTCCACGTGTTGACCCATTCGACCTGGTCCTGCGTCCGCGGGTCCAGTACTTCAAAGCCCAGCTCTTGAATCATGGCGCGCCGGTCGCCGTCGAGCTCCAGCACAACAACCTCGGCGCCGGCGTGCCGGGCGGTGGTGGCGATGAGGACGCCGATGGGTCCGCCGCCGATGACCACGGCTTTCTCGCCCGGTTGGATATCGGCGCGGCGGACATCGTGGACCGAGACCGCGACAGGTTCAACAAGGGCTGCGTGATCCAGGCGCAGGGACTCCGGCAGCCGGACAAGGACGGTCTCCGGGACGTTCCACTGCTTCTGCAGCGAGCCGGCCGAGTCGATGCCGATGAAGTTCAGGTTCTGGCAAATATGCTGATGCCCGGCCTTGCACGCGGGGCAGTCGCCGCACCAGTCCAGGGGCATGACCGTGACGGGGTCGCCAATGCTCCAGCCGCTGACGCCTTCGCCGAGAGCCGAGATGCGGCCGGACATTTCGTGGCCGATGATCGCCGGAAAGGTGACCCTGGAGTCCATGTTGCCGTGCAGGATGTGAAGATCTGTCCCGCAGATTCCCGTGAAGGCGACGTCGATCTGGACCTCGCCCGGCGCGGGCGGGCGTTGGCTGCTTTCGACGATGTTGATGGTGCTGTTGCCGATATATGTTGCCGCTGGCATGTCTTTTTCCTTTGCTGGGAGGCTTTGCGGGGCCGGGCCTGGCCCGGCCCCGCGGGTGACTTAGACGCTGACGGGAGCGGCGTTCCTGGCTTTAGCCCAGTACGTGCCTGCCGGGAAGGAGAACTCGGCGAGGGTGGACTCAAACATCTCGGCGCTGTAACCGGGAAGGGACGGCAGGACGTACGCGCCGTCGCGCACGATGCAGGGATCGACGAAATGCTCGTGGAGGTGGTCAACGAACTCGGTGACCCGTCCCTCCAGGCTTCCCGAGACGGCAACGAAGTCGAAGACCGACAGGTGCTGCACCAGCTCGCAGAGGCCCACGCCGCCGGCGTGCGGGCAGACCGGGACCCCGAATTTGGCTGCCATGAACAGCACGGAGAGGACCTCGTTGACGCTGCCCAGCCGGCAGGCGTCCAGCTGGCAGTAGTCGATGGCCTCGGCCTGGAACAGCTGCTTGAAAAGGACACGGTTCATGCCGTGCTCGCCGGTGGCCACGCCGATGGGGGTCACGGCCTTCCGGACCGCGGCATGCCCGAGGATATCGTCAGGGCTGGTGGGCTCTTCGATCCACAGCGGCTTGAATTCGGCCAAGGCGCTGACCCACTCGATCGCCTCCGGAACGTCCCAGACCTGGTTCGCGTCGATCATCAGGTGGGCGTCGTCGCCGATGACTTCGCGGGCGATTGAACAGCGGCGGATGTCGTCCTGAAGGTCGGCGCCGACCTTCAGCTTGATGTGGCGGTAGCCCGAGTCCACGGCCTCCTGGCAGAGCATGCGGAGCTTGTCGTCGGAGTAACCGAGCCAGCCGGCAGACGTGGTGTAGGAGGGGTAGCCGGAAACATCCAGCTGCGCGATCCGGTCCTTGCGTGTTCCTTCGAGGTTCCTCAGTAGCTCCAGTGCTTCGTCGCGCGTGAGCGCGTCCGAGAGGTAACGCATGTCCGCAGCGTTGACGAGCTCTTCCGGCGTCATCTCAGCCAGCAGCCTCCACAGCGGCTTTCCGGCCCGGCGTGCGGCCAGGTCCCACACGGCGTTCATGACCGCGGCGAGGGCGAGGTGAATGACGCCTTTCTCCGGCCCGAGCCAGCGCAGCTGGGAGTCGGACTGCAGCTCGCGATAGATGCCGCCCAGGTCCGAGGTGATTTCTTCGACGTTCCGTCCGATCAGCGGCAGCGCGCGCTGCTCGGCGGCGGCCACACAGAGGTCGTTGCCGCGGCCTATCGTGAAGGTGAACCCGTAGCCCGAGAGCTCCGGGTTGTCGGTGTGGAGGACGACGTAGGCGGCGGAGTAGTCGCCATCCTTGTTCATGGCGTCCGAGCCGTCCGCGGTCAGCGATGTGGGGAAGCGGACGTCTACGACGTCGACCCCGGTGATGACTGTCATTTTGATTCCTTAGCGAATGAGCTGGTGAGTGCGGGCGTGGCGTTCCATAAGGGATGCGCTGAGATCGAATCCTATAGGAATGTTCATAATTATATATAGGGTGTGATCTGAGTCAAGCAATTGCCCCTGCCGCGGGGCCGCACCCGGATGGCCGCAGGTGCGATCGTGTGTGATGTGCTGGGCAGCGGCCGATCACATATGCTTCGTTTAAGCCACACACTCGGAGGGACGGAAGGGTTTCATGCCAAATCGGGCGCCCGCAGATCAAGCCAAGGTCCCTACGAGCGAGGTGTACACGTTGCTCCGCGCGGCCATCATGTCCGGGGAAATCGCGCCGGACTCGCGGATCAATATCGAGGCTATTTCGCGGACCTTTGGCGTGTCCCAGACCCCGGTTCGTGAGGCGTTGCAGCGCCTTGAAGGCGACAACCTGATTAACTACGCACCGGGCAGGGGCTACAGCACCACGGCGCTGCTGGATCTTCAGGGCCTGCATGACCTCTTTGAGTTCCGGCTGCTGGTCGAACCCTGGGCGGCCCGGGCGGTAGCGGTGGACAGGCTTTCCAACCCCGGAACCCAACTCCTCCATGAGGTGGAAAAGTTCGCCGACACGGCGGCTGAGGACCAGGACCTGCGCCAGGACATGGTGGCGCACGATGCGCGGTTCCACGAATTGATCCTGACGGCCACCGGAAACCCGGTCATCGGGCAGGCCTACGCACAGACCCACTGCCACCTGCACATATTCCGGCTGTACCCCCGGGACCTGTACCGGGCTGAGACGGTCGATGAGCATCGACGGATTGCCACCGCCGTCGCCAACGCCGAACCGGAGCAGGCGGAGCTGGCGATGTCCGACCACATCAAAAACTCATTTGGACGGTTTTCCGTGGCCTTTGATGTCAGTGCAGGATCCCCGACGCTGGTCCACACGAAGCGGCCGCCGCTCCGGCTCCAGCGCTAGGGCTACATCACCGTGCCGACCATCCACGGAACGAATTCCTTGTCGCCATAGCCGAAGTCTTCGCTCTTGGTGTGGGTCCCCGAGGCAACGTCGAGGATCGTCCGGAAGATTTCCTCTCCAAGGTCCTCGATGGTGGTAGTGCCGTCAGCCACGCCGCCACAGTTGATGTCCATGTCCTCGGTCATGCGGTCATAGAGTTCGGTGTTTGTTGCGAGCTTGATGCTGGGCACCGGAGCGCATCCGAACGCTGATCCGCGGCCGGTGGTGAAGCAGACCAGATTGGCCCCGCCGGCCACGATGCCGGTGACGGACACGGGATCGTGGCCAGGGGTGTCCATGAAGACGAACCCTTTGGACGTGACGGGTTCCGCGTACTCCACGACGTCGGCGAGGGTGGTGGTGCCTCCCTTGGCGACGGCGCCCAGGGACTTTTCGAGAATGGTGGTGAGGCCGCCCTCCTTGTTGCCCGGGGACGGGTTGTTGTCCATGGATCCCGAGTTTTTCGCGGTGTAGTCGCGCCACCAGTCGATGCGTGCCAGCAATTTGTGGGCCACGGCCTCGGTGGCCGCCCGCCGGACGAGCATGTGCTCGGTGCCGTAGATTTCGGGGGTCTCGCCGACGATCCCGGTCCCGCCTTGATGGACCAGACGGTCCACGGCGTTGCCGAGAGCGGGATTGGCCGTGATCCCGGAGTAGGCATCGGAGCCGCCGCAGTTGGTTCCGAGAATGAGCTCGGAGGCCGGGACGGTGGTGCGCTTCGTCTCGTTGACCTGCCCCAGCATGCCGGTGAGCCAATCGATGCCGGCGGCAATGGTCTTCGACGTGCCGCCGAGCTCCTGGATGGTCGAGTAGACGATGGGCAGGTCCGGGCGGAGCTGGACGTCCCGGGTCAGTTGATTGATCTGGTTGTCTTCGCAGCCGAGGCCCAGCACCAGGAAGCCGCCGAAATTGGGATGGGTGAGGTACCCGCTCATGGTCCGGCGGAGGATGTCCATCCCCTCGCCCTCCTGGGCCATGCCGCATCCGGTGCCATGCGTCAGGGCAACGATGCCGTCGACGTTCTCATACTGGTCCAGGACACCCGAGTACCGGAGGCGTTGGACGATCTGGCTCGCTGCCGTGGCGGAGCAGTTGACCGTGCTCAGGACGCCGATGTAGTTCCGGGTTCCCACCCTGCCGTCCGAGCGGACGTAGCCCTGAAAGGTTGCCCGCTCGCTGAGGGGCAGGACGGGTTCAACCTTCGCGTCCACGCAGAACTCGTACTCGCGGTCGAATTCCTTGTAGTCAAGATTGTGCAGGTGAACGTGGTCCCCGGTGCTGATGTCCGACCGGGCGAAGCCGATGATCTGGCCGTACCGGCGGACCGCGTCGCCCTCGGCGATGTCGCGCACGGCCACCTTGTGGCTGCGCGGAACCGCGGCGGCCAGCGTCACCAGCTGGTCGCCGGCGCTGGCCGTTGAGGCGACCTGCATGTCCTGGGTGGTGATGGCCACGTTGTCTTCGGTATGAAGGTGGATGAGGGGCGCAATGGCAGTGGCCACGGGGATGAACCTTTGTTCGATGTTTGGCAGGACGGATTCGAATCGGGCCGTCGATGATGCGGGCACGTCCGGGCCGTAGGTTATGCACGGGATAGGGGCGTCCGGTGGGGGTATGCCCACCGGACGCTGAAGGGGAGCCGGAGTCCGGTGGCCGGAGAACGGCGGGTAGAGAAGGGCCGCTAGAGTACCTTGCTCAGGAACCCCTGGGTTCGTCCGTGCTGAGGGGCGGAGAAGATCTCTTCCGGCGTGCCTTCCTCGACGATCCGTCCCTGATCCATGAAGATCACGCGGTCGGCCACTTCCCGGGCGAAGCCCATTTCGTGGGTGACAACCACCATGGTCATGCCCTCATTTGCGAGGTCCTTCATCACGGCCAGCACTTCGCCGACAATTTCGGGGTCGAGCGCCGAGGTGGGTTCGTCAAACAGCATGATTTTGGGATCCATCGCCAGGGCCCGGGCTATGGCGACCCGCTGCATCTGACCGCCCGACAGGTTCCCGGGGAAGGTGTCCATCTTTTCCGCGAGGCCCACCTTTGTCAGCAGCATTTCAGCCTTGGCGCGGGCTTCCTCCTTGGAGGTCTTGCCCACCTTGAGCGGGGCAAGCATGACGTTGTCGATGACTTTCAGGTGCGGGAACAGGTTGAAGTGCTGGAAGACCATCCCCGCCTCCTGCCGGACCAGATTGATATTGGTCTTCGAATCGTCCAAGCGGTGCTTGTTGATGACGATGCTGCCCGAGGAGATCGTCTCCAGGCCGTTCATGCACCGGAGGAAGGTGCTTTTGCCGGATCCTGAGGGGCCGATGACGCACACCACCTCACGCTCGCGGATGTGGCAATCGATGCCCTTGAGCACATGGTTCGGCCCGAACTTCTTATTCAAATTCTCAACAAAAATCATTGTGCATTCCGATCTAAATGCCCGCGGGCTCTGGAAGTTTGAGGGGATCGACATGGACGCCGGTGCGCTTTTCGTAGAGTCGGCCCAGCCGCGAGATGCCGTAGCAGATGACGAAGTACATGGCGGCGACCACCAGGAACGTCTTGATGGGGTCACCGGTGAGGTTGGTGACGATGTTCCCTGCATGGGTCAGTTCGAGAAGGCCGGTGACGGTGACCAGCGACGAATCCTTGACCAGGCCGATGAGGAAGCCGATGCCCGGCGGAACCATGATCTTCACGGCCTGGGGAAGGATGACGTAGGTCAGTTTCCGCCAGTAGTTAAGGCCCAGGGCATCCGCCGCTTCGCTTTGTCCCTTGGCCACGGCTTCGATGCTGCCGCGCACGATCTCGGCTACGTAGGCTGCGGCGAAGCAGGTCAGTGCGATGACAGCTGAGGAGAATTTGTCCGGTTCCAGGCCGGGAAACAGCAACGGGATCCCGAAGAAGACGAAGAAGATGATGACCAGAACGGGAATGCCGCGCACGCAGCTGATGTAGATGGTGCTGACCCATCGCGCGATCCTGCTCGGCGACGTACGGGCGATGCCGAGAATCAGGCCAAAGAAGACTCCGAGAATGCCGGATACGGCGCAGAGCTGAATGGTCAGCCATGCTCCCTGGAGCAGCGGAATCAGGTCCTGCCAATCGAAGGGCCTAAACATGGGTGCCCACCGCCCACCGGAACAGCGTTGTTTCGGCCCGTTTGGAGGCCAGCGACATCAGTGCTGATACCCCGAGATAGAGCAGTCCGCCGACGGCGAGTACCTCGATGGTTCGGTACGTCGTGTTGCTGACGCTCATGATCGCGTTGGTCAATTCAGGAAGCGAGATGATGGATCCAATCGACGAAGCCAGGAACAGCAGAATGAACTGGTTGGTCAGTGCGGGGAAGACGTTTCGCGTGGCCGGCAACAGGATGATGTAGCGCACGATCTGGCCAGACTTCATGCCCAGCGCTTTGCCAGCTTCACGCAGGCCGTGGGGCACCGATTCGAAACCGGCCCGGTAGATTTCCGCCGTGTACGCAGCGTTGTTCAGGGTCAGGCCGATGATGGCGGCCCAGACGGGCTCGAGGTTGATGCCCAGGGCGGGAAGTGCGAAGTAGATCAGGTACAGCTGCACCAGCAGGGGCGTGTTGCGGATGGCCTCGATGTAGCAGGTGCACAGAATGCTGAGCGGTTTTCCGGGCCCGACCTTCCCCAGGTACACGAGAACGCCGAGGGCGCTTCCCGCCAGCATGGCCACGAGGGTGATGTACAAAGCGGTCCAAAGCCCCTCGAGTAACAGCGAGCTGTACGGGAGAAGGTCTCCGAAATATAGAGCCATGAGCAGGGGATCCTATCCGTGAACGGCAGGCGTGGGCGGCGACTGCACGTCAGCCACCCACGCCTGAGGGCGCGTTCGAATGCTGTTTAGTGGGCGAGGAACGGGGGGAGGGACAGCCCGAACCACTTCTGCAAGGAGGCCTCGTTCTGCCCGGAGATGTTGTAGTTCCGGAGGAAGTTGTTGAGGTAGTTGAGCCAGGTCTGGTCGCCCTGCTTGACCCCGATGGAGAACAGCGCCGGCTTGATCGGATCACCCTTCAGAACCTGGAACGCGGACGGTTCTTTCTTTACGAGCCCGCCGACAATTGCGTTGTTTTCAATCAGCGCGTCCACCTTGCCGCTCTTGAGCGCCTGGATGGAGTCCGCCGTCGTGTTGAAGCCGGTGATCTTTGCGTTGGGGAAACTCGCCTTGAGGATCTGCTCACCAACGCTGCCCCGTGACGTGGCCACGGCTTTGCCGTCAAGGTCCGCGTAGCTGGAGATCGGGCTTCCCGCGGGCACCATGAAGACAGTGGAGCTCGCGGCATACGGCTCGGACATGTCCACCACTTGGGCGCGCGCATCCGAAGCAGTGAAGGTGGCGATCACGGCATCAGCCTTATCGGTCTGCAGCAGGGGAATGCGGCTTTCATTCGTGGCGGTAACGAACTCGACCTTTGCGCCGAGCGAGGCGCCGAGGGCATTGGCGACGTCGATGTCGAAGCCCTCGTGGGTACCGGAGGAATTCATAACGCCGTATCCCGGGGAGTCGGCGCTGACGGCGATCCTGACGGTCTTCGACTTGAGAATCTGGGTGAGATGGCTGTCTCCAACGGCACCTGTTGCGGCACCGGATCCGTTTGAAGCGCCGCCGGAAGAGCAGCCCCCCAAAGTAAGGGCCAAGGCGACGGCCGGAACAAGAAGCAACTTCGGCGTTGCTCTGAACATGAGTACTCTCCTGGTGATTATTTACTGCGTACGGAAGCGGACTGTGACAGCGTTCCGGGATCCCGGGCTGATAGCGCCGCAGGAGATCCTGTAGGAATATGTAGTATCATATATGCAATGTGATCTAGGTCAAGTCTTTGTTTGAGCGGCCTGCTGCAGCCTGGCCGGCGGGGTGACCCGCCATGCTGGGCGCTCACGATCTCGACGGCTACTGAAATGAGGGGCGAGTGACGATATCAACCGCAGGCGACGCAACGATGGCGAAGGTCGCTGCCAGCGAGGTGTATTCAGCCCTGCGCCAGTCAATACTGGATGGCGACATCGCTCCGGGTACGCGCATCAACATCGACGCGGTCTCCAGGCGGCTGGGCGTGTCCCAGACCCCAGTCCGCGAGGCGCTGCAGCATCTGGAGGGCGACAACCTGCTGGTGTACTACCCCGGCCGGGGCTACAGCACCACGCCCCTGTTGAGCCTGCCGGAGCTTCGTTCCCTGTTTGAGTTCCGCTTGCTGGTTGAGCCCTGGGCGGCGCGATCGGCAGCAGTGGACCGGCTGTCCAATCCCTCGGCTGCCCTGCGGGCGGAACTTGAGGTGCTCGAGCGGCAGGTGGATGACACCGTCAACGTACGCCAGGACCTGCTGGCCCACGATGCACGCTTCCACGACCTGATCCTGGCCTCTGCCGGCAACCCGGTGGTCCAGCAGGCGTACGTCCAGACGCATTGCCACCTGCACATGTTCCGGCTGTACCCCTCGGACCTGGACAGCGAGGTCACCCTGATGGAGCACCGCGGCATCCGCGACGCCATTGCGGCCGCGGATCCGGTAGCTGCCGAGGAAGCCATGAGCGCGCACCTCCGGAGCTCCTTCCATCGTTTCGCCCGCGCCTTCGGCGCTGGGCCGGTCGCGTTGCCCGCCGCGTTGCCGGGCGCCGCGCTCGGACGAATGACACCCTGACGCCCAGCAGCATTTGATCCGGGTCACATTGCATATATGATGCGATGCATCCATATATGATCCGATCCGCTCAGGAGATAGAGACTTCATGGCACCGACGATTTCCAGCACCACCCGCGACGAGGCCTCAGTGAGAACCAGCGTCGAGGAACTGAACGCGACTGTTGAGAAGGCGCACGAAGCGTTCCTGCTCGGGCGCCGCGCCGATTTGACCACCCGGGCAGGATGGCTCGAGGCGGTGGCTGCGGCCCTGGAAGAGGACATCGACGTCCTGGTTCCGCTGGCAGCCCGCGAGACCAACCTCGGCGTAGCCAGGCTCCAAGGCGAACTGAAGCGCACCGTTTTCCAGCTCCGGCTGTTCGCCGCGGAAGTCCGCTCCGGTGAGCACCTTGACGCGACCATCGACCATGCGGATCCCGGCTGGGGGATGGGCGCCCGGCCTGACCTGCGGCGGATGAATGTCCCCTTGGGTGTTGTGGGCGTCTTCGGCGCATCCAACTTCCCGTTTGCCTTCAGCGTCATGGGCGGGGACAGCGCATCGGCCCTCGCAGCCGGATGTTCCGTTGTCTACAAGGCCCATGAGGGCCACCTTGGACTCTCGCTCCGCACGGCCGAAACCGTGCAGCGCGCCCTCCGGGAGGCGGGCGCTCCGGCCGGTCTCTTCACCCTGATCGCGGGCCGGGCGGCGGCCGAAGCGCTCGTAGACCACCCGCTGGTTAAGGCCATCGGCTTCACCGGGTCCACGGCGGGGGGACGCGCCTTGGCGGAACGGGCCTTCGCCCGGGCGGAGCCGATTCCATTTTATGGAGAGCTCGGCGGCATCAACGCCGTGTTCGTGACCGAAAAGGCCTGGTCGGCGCGCAAAGACAGCATCCTCAGCGGCTACGCGGCGTCACTCAGCCTCGGCATGGGGCAGTTCTGCACCAAACCGGGACTCCTCTTTGTCCCCGCGGGGACGACGGCGGAAGTTGCCGAGGCACTGCGCACAGCGTTCACGGACTTCGAGCCGGCGCCGCTGCTCACCGAACGGCTGCACGAGGGCTACCGCAACGCCGTCAAGGAGGTTGCCGGACAGCCTGGCGTGGAACCGCTGGTGGAGGGCACGTTCGACGCCGCCCCGATGCCGACCGTGCTGCGCGCGGCCAGCGCTGCGGTGTTCGAACAGCCCGAGCTGCTGCGCCAGGAGATGTTCGGCCCGGCCAGCCTCCTGGTTGAATACCGGGAGGAATCCGAGCTGACGGCGCTCGCCGAACTGCTCGAGGGCCAGCTGACCACCACGCTGCAGGCTGAGGCGGACGACGACGTCAGCGAACTCGCGGCCCGGCTTGCCGACATCAGCGGACGGGTTCTCTGGAACGGCTGGCCCACCGGCGTTACGGTCAGCTTTGCCCAGCACCACGGCGGCCCCTACCCGGCCACGACGTCGGCCACGACGTCCGTGGGGACGGCCGCCGTCGGGCGCTTCATGCGTCCGGTGGCGCACCAGGATTTCCCTGCCGCCCGGCTGCCGGAACCACTTCAAGACACGAACCCCTGGTCGGTGCCGCAGCGCATCGACGGAACCTGGACCCGACCGCAGCCAAAGGTGGATGCCCGATGACTATTCCTAGCGAAAACCTCCCGCAGCGCCTGACGATGAGGGACGTGCTCCCCGAGGACGCCGGGAACGCCGTGTTGATCGGACGTGTCTGGGACGTTGAAACCCGGGGCCCGCGCGTCGCGGCCTTCCGCGGGGAGGATGCCTTCGACCTGCAGCCCATCACCGCCACGGTGTCGGACCTGCTCGAATCCAGGACCCTCCTCGCCGATGTCAAAGCGGCCATGACAACGCCCCGCTGGCGCACGGCGGACATCATCGACGCGTCTCTTTCCAGGGACCCTGAGCGCTCCCATTTGCTGGCCCCGGTGGATCTGCAGGTCATCAAGGCCTGCGGAGTGACCTTCGTGGACAGCATGATCGAACGCGTCATCGAGGAACGATCCGGCGGCAACCCGCAAAAGGCCGCAGACATCCGGGGCCGCGTCGGCGCGGCCCTTGGCGGCAGCCTGGCAGGAGTCCGGCCTGGCTCGAAAGAAGCCGTGGAAGCCAAGAAAGTGCTGATCGAGGAAGGGCTCTGGTCCCAGTACCTCGAAGTGGGCATCGGTCCAGACCCGGAGGTCTTCACCAAGGCCCCCGTGCTCTCCTCGGTCGGAACAGGCGCCATGATCGGGATCCCCTCCTTCTCGTCATGGAACAACCCGGAGCCGGAGCTGGTGCTCCTAGTCAACTCGCGCGGGGCCGCCGTAGGGGCAACGCTCGGCAACGACGTGAACCTGCGCGATGTAGAGGGCCGCAGCGCCCTGCTGCTGGGGAAGGCAAAGGACAACAACGCGTCCAGCGCGCTGGGTCCCTTCATCCGCCTCTTTGACGAGGACTTCACCCTGGAAACCCTGCGGACCGAGGAAATCCTGCTCAAAGTCCAGGGCCCGGAAGGCTACCTGCTGACCGGGAACAGCAGCGTCGGCCGGATCAGCCGCAGCTTCGAAGAACTGATTTCCGCGACGCACGGCGACCACCACCAGTATCCGGACGGCTTCGCCTTGTACACCGGCACGCTGTTCGCCCCCACCCAGGACAGGGGCGAGCCCGGCCGAGGATTCACTCACCAGATGGGTGACACCGTGGAAATTTCCAGCTCCCATCTGGGGACCCTGATCAACGAGGTGGGACCTACCGAAGAGCTGCCGCGCTGGAGCTACGGCATCCGTGATCTGCTGGGCTATCTCCAGCGCACCGGATCCGCCACCACCCTGCCGACCTCGGCAGTGGGGGACTGACCGGGGGAGCAGCTGGGCACCTGTGCCGTGGCGACGTGGGCCGGTCCCGGCGCGCCACGGCACAGGTCTCATCTCATTCTTAGACCGCTTCGCTGAGCTTCTCAGACCGCTTCGCGGAACTTCTTAGGCCGCTTGGCGGAACCCTTAGACCGCTTCGCGGAGCCAGGTTTCGACGCCGGAGATGTGGACCGTCAGCAGGGCCCGGGCCAGCTCGCCATCGCCGCGAGCCAGCGCCTCCACAATGGCCGCGTGCTCGTCAACGGTTCGTGCCACCGCGCGTTCCTCGGTCAGGCCGCGCCAGATCCGGGCCCGCACGGTGCCGCTGGAGAGGCCATCCAGCAGGGTTGCGAGGTAGCTGTTGCCGCTGGCGTGGGCAATGATGCGGTGGAATTCCAGGTCGTGGGAGACCAGTTCCTCCACCGAGGTGTCTTTCCGGACCGTGGCCATGCTTGCCCGCAGCAGGGCCAGCTGGTCATCGCTGATCCGGCTGGCGGCGATGGATGCAGCTGCCGGCTCCAGGATGCGACGGACCTCGAAGAGCTCAAGTACTGAGGTGTCCTGGTGCAGGTCCACGATGAACGCCATCGCTTCTGACAGCAGCCGCGGCTCCAGGCTCGTGACGTAGGTGCCGTCGCCCCGGCGCACATCGAGGACGCGGATAATCTCGAGGGCCTTGACCGCTTCGCGCAGCGAGTTCCGGGACAACCCGAGCTGCTCGCTGAGTTCCTTCTCCGGCGGTAGGCGCTCTCCTGCCGTGAGCCGTCCATCGAGGATCATTTCCTTGATCCTCAGAATCGCTTCGTCGGTGACGGTCATGAGGGCCGGGCCGCGGGCAGCCGAAGTGCCTGGAGGCCGCCGTCAACGGCCAGGGAGGTGCCCGTTGTGGAACCCGAAAGCGGGCTGGCCAGGTAGACAACAGCGCCCGCGACCTCGTCCGCAGTGACCAGCCGGCCATGCGGCTGCCGCCCGTTCAGCGCCATGCGTTCGGCCTCGGGATCGACGGCGGCGTCCAGCAGCCGCCCGACCCAGGGCGTGTCCGCGGTACCGGGGTTGACGCAGTTGACGCGGATGCCTTCGCGCAGGTGGTCAGCAGCCATGGCCTGGGTCAGGGAGAGCACAGCCCCTTTGGTGGCGCTGTAGAGGGCGCGTTGGGGCAGCCCGGCGGTGGCGGCAATGGAGCAGGTGTTGACTATGGCGGCCGACGGCGACCTGCGCAACAGTGGCAGGGCGGCCCGGGTAACCCGGACCATCCCGACCACGTTGATGTCCCAGACGCGGTGCCATTCGTCGTCGTCGTTGTCCTCCACAGTGCCCAGGGCACCCATGCCGGCGTTGTTCACAACGATATCCAGCCGCCCAAACGAGGCCCGCACCGTCTCGATGGCGGCGCGCACGGACGCATCGCTGGCGACGTCGCAGACCAGGCCGAGTTGGCCGTCCGGCAGACCGGTGGGGCGGAGGTCCAGCACGGCAACTGTGGCGCCGAACTCCTGCAGGCGGGCGGCAATGGCGGCGCCGATCCCGGATGCCCCGCCGGTGACGACGGCGACGAGCCCATTCATTTCCTGGCCCATTCAGGCCTCCTTGCTGTGCTGGTGCTGGTGGCTACTTCGAGGCGGGTGCGGGGGTGGCGCCGGCCCGGACAGGCGCTCGCGGGACAGGGGTGCGCACGTAGGTCTGACGTTGTCTTCCCAGCCCCTCGATCTCGAGATCGACGACGTCGCCGTCCTGCAGGTAGGGGAAGCGGCCGGAGAGGGCCACGCCTTCCGGGGTGCCGGTGAGGATGACGTCCCCCGGTTCCAGCAGCATGTACTGGCTTACGTGGTGCACCACCGTCGCGACGTCGAAGATCAGGTCCGCGGTGTTCGAGTCCTGGCGCGCTTCGCCGTTCACCCAGCTGCGCAGCCGCAGGTTTCCGGCGTCCACTTCATCAGCCGGCACCAGCCAGGGCCCCAGCGGGGTGGACTTGGGCAGTGATTTGCCCTTCGTCCATTGCCCGGCGGCGCCCGGAAGCTGATATTCCCGCTCGGAGAGGTCATTGGCCACAAGGTAGCCCGCGACCGCGGTCATCGCCTCTGCGGGAGTGTCCAGGTAGCTGGCTTCCCTGCCGATGACGATGCCCAGCTCGACTTCCCAGTCGTACTTGCGGCTGCCCGGCGGTATCGGGGCGTCGTCGTAGGGGCCGGCGACGGTGTTGTTCGGTTTCAGAAAGACCACCGGGGTAACAGGTGCAGCGGACCCCGACTCAGCAGCATGGGCGGCATAGTTCATGCCGATGCAAATCACGTTGTTGGGCCGGGCGAGCGGGGTTCCCACCCGCAGACCGGCTGCCCCGGGCAGATCGGGCAGGGCGCCTGCCATGAGGGCGGAGCGGAGCCGGGCAACGCCGTCGGCCGCCAGGAAGGCCCCGTCGATGTCGGCGGTGATGGTGCTCGCGTCGTATGCCTTTTCCTCGCCGTTCGCCGCCGCAGCGTAAATGACGGGTATTTCCTGTCCTGCCGGTCCCAGCCGTGCGATTTTCACTCTGTCGTATCCCTTCGGGCGCTTCCTGGGTGCGTGACGCAATTTGTCGCGGACTGCGAAGCACAGCAAACATCGGAGTTATGAGCGGATATGGTCATTTTCTAGTCCATATCTTCAGTCAATACTAGCGGCGAATTGAGCATGGGCAAGTAATACATCCGATGTTTCGTATCCCTCCCCGCCCGCGCCTTGCCGCGAACGCCGGGGACAGGGCGGCTTCCCATTCGGGCGCGAACAAGGAATGATCGTATTGATCAGTAGACTTACTAATTTGGATTGCGACTGAAGGAGCGAACATGAGGGCACTTACGTGGCAGGGAAAGCGGTCAGTCAGCGTGGAGATGGTTCCGGATCCGGTCATTGAGCAGGGGACAGACGCCATCGTTCGGATCACTTCAACGGCGATCTGTGGCTCAGACCTTCACCTGTATGAGGTCCTTGGCCCGTATATGAAGGCCGGCGACATCCTGGGCCACGAACCCATGGGTGTGGTTGAGGCGGTCGGCTCCGAGGTCAGGAACCTCAAGCCGGGCGACCGGGTGGTCATCCCCTTCAACATCTCGTGCGGCCATTGCTGGATGTGCAAACAGGGCCTGCAGTCCCAGTGCGAGACCACCCAGGTCCATGCCCACAACAGCGGGGCAAGCCTGTTCGGGTTCTCCGAGCTCTACGGCTCGGTCCCCGGCGGACAGGCGGAGTACCTGCGCGTGCCCCACGCCGACTACGGACCGATCAAGGTGGGGCACGAGCTGCCCGATGAGCGCTACCTCTACCTCTCCGATATTCTTCCCACCGCCTGGCAGGGCGTGAAATACGCGGACGTCCCCGCCGGCGGCACACTGGCCGTCTTTGGGCTCGGGCCGGTGGGGCAGTTCGCCAGCCGGGTCGGCCGGCACCTGGGCCAGCGGGTCATCGCCGTCGAGCCGGTTCCGGAACGCCGCCGCATGGCAGAGCGGCACGGAGTGGAAACGATTGACTTCACAAAGGACGTTGGTGACCAGCTGCGCGATATGACCAACGGAAGGGGCCCTGACGCGGTGGTCGACGCCGTCGGCATGGAAGCGCACAATTCGCCCGTCGGCGCCTTTGCACAGAATGCGGTGGGGCTCTTGCCGGATGCCCTGGCAAAGAAGGCCATGGAGACTGCCGGCGTAGACCGCATGACGGTCCTCCACGCGGCGATCGACTCCGTGCGCCGGGGCGGCACCGTCTCGCTCAGCGGGGTGTACGGGGGCACAGCGAGCCCCATGCCCCTGCTGTCCATGTTCGACAAGCAGATCCAACTGCGGATGGGCCAGTGCAACGTCCGCCGGTGGACGGACGAGCTGCTCCCGCTCGTGGAAGATCCCGCAGACCCGCTCGGCGTCATGGACCTGAAAACACACGAGGTTGACCTCGACGGCGCCGCGGCCGCCTACGAGATCTTCCAGAAAAAGGAAGACGGCTGCATCAAGGTGATCCTGAAGCCGTAGCGAAGATGCGCCCGCTTCTGGTGATTGCCTAACGTCCTCCGTCAGGCCGGATCCAGGCGCAGCTGGGCTCCCGATTCGGGAGGAACGGGAGCCCAGCCATCTCATTGGGAGGTGATTGTTGAAGGTCGCCCGGGCCTGCGCGTTGCCATGCGCAGGCAGTGGAAATCGTGGTGTCAGAAACGTGACCGACTATTCCGTTTACAGGGCATGGGGTCAGTGCCATGCTGAACGCATCACGGCCGATTGGGCTGTGGTCGAACGGGGGGTAACGATATGCAATGGAGCATGCCGAAGCCAGGGAATCCTTGGCCGCATGACATGGTGATCACGGTAGATGACCATCCCCTTTCCCTGAATTTCCTACTACTCGTACGAGCCCAGTTCTGGGCCACGGAATGCGACTGGAACGGGCGGGTTCGCGAAGCTTTCAATAATTGGCACAGGAATCTGAGCCCGCCTATTCCTCGTGATGCGGAGCGTAAGAGACTCTCGGAGACCGCACCGTAAAAACGCCCCGTTCGGGGTTCGGCTCACCATTGGCTGACGTTCGTGCTCCTTATGGCAATTGGCACAACGGTGATCGGTATTAGCGCATTCGCTGGCGCTGGTTGAAAGGGTCCGTGAGTGGACCGGATCAGGCCGTCTCAGTGGTCCTGAATCGGGTTGACACACTCACGGGCCCGAGCTTGGTAGTTCTTTGAGCTCGGTCTGGGGGCTGAGTAGATATGGCGGACATCTATATTCTGGATTGCTCCGCCATGGAATCTTTGAACACGCTGGCTATCGACGACGACACCATCACCGATCGCTTGGTGGACCTTCGAGACACAGGTTTGCTGGTCTACTGCGAGGTGGTCAAGGACCGGCGCCGGACGTATGCCAAGGGGGAACCCATAACAATCTGGGCGACGTCCGGATGGCGGAGCATACAATCGCGCGCAGTCTTGAACTTCACAAGCGTCCAGGCTGTCATGAAGTTGTTTCCCCACGACGGAAACGAGTCAAGCATCATGGACATGGACGATGCCGAAAACCTAGATCAACAGGCGCTCGCTACGATGTCCCTGGCCTACCAGCTCAAAGATGCGTTCGAGGTGATTGTTGTGTCTGACGAAACATTCACGGCGGAGAACAGATGCATCGTGATGACCGCGTGCGCCGTGCTGCAGGTAAAGCACCTCACCGTCAGCGACTTCTTGGATGCGGTGGAATCTAGTTAGGCGGTGAGGTCTCCAAAACAGGTTCAGCATCCTTTCTGAACTTGACCCGCTGAGAACGAACTTTATTGAGATAGCTTTCTAGCCACTCGATCTGGGCATGGTCTTGCTCGCTCAGCGCCCTCAAGACTGCCCTGATGAATAGCAGCATGCTTGCCCCGTGATCGATGCGCACCTGATCTCCGGCTGGCGCAGCAAATGGCTTCCAGTAGTGCACATCCGAGGTGGCGGGGTCGCCGAAGGCGTACTTGTCCGCTTCTCCTGCTTTCGGCGCGAAAGGCATGACAACTTGGTAGCCAGAGGGTGCTGTGTCGTCTACGACGCCGAAAATTGCTGCATCGTTAACCAGGAAGAATGCCGGCCGGTCAGCCGGATCCAATTCGAAGAACCACTTGGCGACTGTTCGGGGCGAAGATCCTGCCTTATGGGCAAAAACGGCAAAGACGGGATCGGTCCCGGTCGAGCCTTTCAGCTTTCGGTGCCTCCGAACTTTCTTTGCGATGTCAGTGACCTCTTCTTGCGTCAGAGTCGTTTTGACCTCAATGCAGAGCAGGACAGATTCAACGGGGAAGATCTTTTCATCCGTTTGTGCGAAGAGCACCGGCTGGGACGTGTTGGACAGCACCAGCGTGTCCATCTGGGCGGAGGCGCTACCGTCGGAATCGATAATTTCGCCGGAGGCCACCCTCACGGAAGGGGGAAGGACCTTCGCGAGCAGCAACTGAACTGAATTTTCGTTGGCTCTCCCCTTCTCCCCCTGATGCTTAATCAAGCCCGCCATCTCTTGTGACTCGATACTCAACCGCCGCGAAACCGCGTCCCAGTATTTCTGGACTGTGGGAGATGAAGGCTGAGGCTCTGTGGTGGTCACCCCTTGATTGTAGGGAGAAGGCTTGATTGTAGGGAGAAGGTCGAGTGCCACCCCTTCAGGGACGCGTGCATTTGTGCCGCGGTCATCGGCACATCGAAACCCGTGACACCACAATGCCTTGACGTGACACCACTGTGGTGTCACTATGGTGGCATGGAACTTGGACAATATGTCAGCGACCTGCAGCGCCAGTTAGTGGATGCCGCGGAGAACGGCACGGAAGACACCCGCGCCGTCGCCGAGCGGCTCGCAGCCGGACTAGATGCCGCGGTGCGGCTCGTGCTGCTCGACGCTCTGTCGGCCGCTGCCGGCGAGATCACCCGCGACCTCGCACCCGGATCGGTTGACATGCGGCTGCGCGGACGCGAGATCGAGTTCGTAGTTACCCAACCGAACACCGAGCCGGACAGCGACGAGCGGCCCGCCGCAACCGTCGACCTCGACGACGCGAGCACCTCGCGCACCACGCTCCGCCTGCCGGACGCCCTCAAGGCGCGTGTAGACGAGGCGGCGGCGGCCGACGGCATGTCCGTCAACACCTGGCTGGTCCGTGCGATTGCGGCCGCCCTCCAACCCAAGCAACGACGATCCACGCAGCGCACGCTGCGCACCGGCGACAACTTCGCCGGCTGGGCCCGCTAACCCGCCAGCCCACCACCGTCATTCACCAACCCCGCGGACCCGCGGGGTAATACGAACACGCGCAGAGAAAGGCAGGCTTCAGCATGCCCACCTACAACACCCCCGGCCCGATCGACCTCGCCATCAACCTGCAGGTCGGCGCCATCGATGTCTTCGCCAGCGACCGCACCGACACCGTCGTGACCGTCTCGCCGACCAACCCCGAGAAGGCAGTGGACCGCCGGGGCGCAGAGGAGACAAGGGTCGACGTCGACGGCGAGCGGCTCACCATCACAGGCCCGAAACCCCGCCTCAGCTGGATCGGCCCCACCGAGTCGGTCGATGTGAAGGTTGAGCTGCCCACGGGATCGCGGCTCGCCGCCGAGATCGCGGTCGGCGGCCTGCGTACCGAGGGCCGCCTCGGCGCCACCCGCATCAAGAGTTCGCTCGGCCCCGTGGATGTCGACACCACCGGCGACCTGTGGCTGCGCGCCTCGCACGGCAACGCGACCGTGGGCACCACCGACGGCGGCATCGAGATCACGGCTGACCACGGCCAGATCCGCGTCGGCACGGTCACCGGCGACGCGATCCTCAAGGCCTCGCATGGCACTATCCAGGTCGGGGATTCCGGCGGCGACCTCGACGCGAAGCTCTCCTACGGCGACCTCGAAATCACGAAGGCACGCGCCTCCGTTACGGCGAAGACCGCCTACGGCAGCATCCAGCTGGCAGAGGTCTCGGGCGGTTCCATCCAGGTCGAAAGCGGCTTCGGCCAGGTCACCATCGGCGTGCGGCCCGGCGTTGCCGCCTGGCTGGACCTGTCCTCGAAGGCCGGGCACGTCCGCAACGAGCTCGACGGCGACGGCGCCCCCGGCGCGTCCGAACAGACCGTCGAAGTACGTGCACGCACACAGCACGGCAACATCAATATCCGGCGCGCGCGGTGAATCCGGGCAACCAACAGAAGGGAACCACGCACATGAATACGCCAGCCATCGCAGTCCGCGGGCTGCGGAAGTCCTACGGCGGAAAGGTGGTGCTCGACGACGTCGACCTCACCGTCAACGCCGGCACCGTCACCGCATTGCTCGGCCCGAACGGCGCCGGCAAGACGACCACCGTGCATATCCTATCCACGCTCGTGCGGCCCGACGCCGGCACGGCATTCGTCAACGGATGCGACGTCGTCCGCGACCACGACGGCGTGCGCGCCGCGATCGGCCTCACCGGCCAGTTCTCCGCGGTGGACAAACTGCTCACCGGCGAGGAAAACCTGCTGCTGATGGCGCGGCTGCGGCACCTCGGGGCAAAGCGCTCGAAGACCCGGGTGGCCGAGCTGCTCGAGCAGTTCGACCTGGTCGAGGCCGCCCGCAAGCCGCTCGCCACCTACTCCGGCGGGATGCAGCGCCGCCTCGACCTCGCGATGACCCTCGTCGCGACACCAAGCGTGATCTTCCTCGACGAGCCCACCACGGGCCTGGACCCGCGCAGCCGCCACACCATGTGGGACATCGTGCGCAGCCTCGTTGCGGACGGCACCACCGTACTGCTCACCACGCAGTACCTCGACGAAGCGGACGAACTCGCGGACCGCATCGCGGTGCTCGACGGCGGCCGCGTCGTCGCCGACGGGACGCCGGATGAGCTCAAGCGCCTGGTGCCCGGCGGGCACATCCGGCTCCGGTTCGCGGATGCCGCGGCGCTCGACACTGCCTCCCGCCTGCTCGACGAGTCCGACCGCGACGACGCCGGGCTCGCGCTCACCGTGCCGAGCGACGGCGGGGTCGGCACCCTGCGCACCGTACTGGACCGCCTCGGTGCGGCCGACGTCGAGGTCGAGGACCTCAGCATCCACACCCCGGACCTCGATGACGTGTTTTTCGCGCTCACCGGTCGGGCAGACACGAAGGGAACGGCGTCATGACCACCATCACCGCCCAGCGTAAGACTGCCCCGGGCACCAGCCGGCAGTCGCACGTCGTCGCCGACTCGATCACGATGCTGCACCGTAACCTCCTGCACATGGTGCGCTACCCGGGCCTGTCGGTGTTCACCATCGTGGGGCCGGTGGTGCTCCTGCTGTTCTTCGTGTTCGTGTTCGGCGGCACCCTAGGCGCCGGCCTGCCCGGTGCGGATCCGGCCGGCGGGCGCGAAGCGTACGTCGCGTACATCATGCCGGGCATCCTGCTGCTGACCATCGCCGGCAGCGCCGGCGGCACCGCGACAACGGTTGCGATGGACATGACCGAGGGCATCACGGCGCGGTTCCGTACGATGGCGATCTCGCGGGCTGCCGTGCTCGCAGGGCACGTGCTGGGCAACACCATCCAGGCGATCATCGCCGTCGCTCTGGTGCTTGGCGTCGGTCTGCTGATCGGCTTCCGCCCGACGGCCGGACCGGTCGAGTGGCTCGCTGCCGCGGGCCTGCTGGCGCTGATCGCGTACGCGATCAGCTGGCTCGGGGTCGCCATGGGCATGCAGGCGAAGTCGGTCGAGACGGCCAGCAATTGGCCCCTGCTGCTGACCTTCCTGCCCTTCCTCAGCAGCGGCTTCGTGCCGACCGCGTCGATGCCGGAGTGGCTGCAGTGGTTTGCGCAGTACCAGCCGTTCACGCCGTTCATCGAGGCCATCCGCGGGCTGCTGCTCGGTACCCCGCTCGGTTGGAGCCCGGCGCTTGCGATCGGGTGGTGCGTCGTGATCGTGGTTTCCGGGTACGCCTGGTCGATGGCGATCTACGAGCGGAAATCGGTGCGTTGAGACCTGGGCGCATCCGGCAACAACCGGCGGCCGCGAGTTCATCGCGGCCGCCGGTTCTGTCCGCACGTGAGGGCCGGAGGGAAGCTCGATGACGTCCTTTTATTTCGGCGGGAGGGATATCTGACGGGGATTTCTCGCGGCAAGAGTGTGCCCGACGCGGCGCGTGCGCTCGGTGAGGTAAAGCCGGTGGGCTGTAATAACCAATGCCAGCCATGCGGCGCCGAGGGCCCACGCGGCAAGGACGTCCGTGAGCCAGTGATGGCCCAAGTAGACCCGGCTCAGGCCTATGGTCGCGGCGAAGAGTCCTGCCAGGAGGGCTGTGATGATCCTGGCGCGGGGGGACTTCAGGCGGAGGATGATTAAGTACGCGACGACGCCGGCGATAACCACCGCGTTCAGCGAATGGCCGCTGGGAAAGGACGCCGAGTGTTCGTACGGCGGAACGGCGTCGGTCAGCGGGGGTCGGGTCCTCCCAATGAGTGATTTTCCCGCGATTGTCATCAGCAATGACCCGGTACCAGCGATGACGATGAGGATGACAGGGGTCCAGGAGCGGCGTCGCAGAGCCAGGGTTGCCATGACAGACAGCGCGAGGAGCGGCATGCCGATGGTCCCGCCGATGTCGGTATACGCAGTGGTGATGATGTCCAGCGCGGGGGAGCGAAGCGTCTTGGCCGTGGCTAGGACCGGATGGTCCAGGCCGGCCACCCCGTCAGCTTCGACAACGGATTCGTAGACCTGGGCGAAGACCGCCGTGAGGGAAATGGCCAAGGCCGCACCGATGGTCAGCGTCAGGATCAGGGTCGCGTGCGGGCCGAGGACGCGGCTGGCACGCCCGACAGCTACGGCGAGGTGCTGGCCGAGCCGAGTGTCCCATCGCGTAAGGTCACTGCCGCCGACGAAGCGGTCCTGTTGGACTTCGCCCTGTTCGCCGCCCTGGCGCGGATGCCGATTTTCCAGCGTCACGTTTCTTGCCCTTCGTTCAAGACCGCACTCCCAAATAATAAGCAACCTTAGCATTTGCGATTTGTGAGGCCGGCGTTCTTGTTGGCTGGGGCCTTTGGTGGCCGCGGTCGGGAGGGCGGCTCGCTGAAGCGGGGCCGACGTGGACGCGGGCGCCGTCTCTGCAGAGGGCCCAGGCCTGAGGCCGCCAGCCGGCATTGGGTTACCGGTCCACGGGAGCCGGCCTCGTTGAAGTGGCGGGCTCCCGCTGCCTGCCTCAACGAGGCGGATCAGGTGCGGGTCGAACCCAGAGCTTGTCGGGAATTTGGAAGGAAGTCACAAACCGGGAGAGTTGGTCCCGAAGGGTTTCCCATCCGTCGAAGTCTGCGGAAACGGCGGCGCTCTCAGCCTCGCGGGCTGCGCTGAGGGCCGCTGTCCCGGCGTCGGTTATCTCAACGTGGAACTGACGGCGGTCCTGGGGATTTCGTTTCCTCGTGATCAGGCCTCGGGCCTCCAAGCGCGCCAGGACGCGGCCTAGGGTCTGGCTTTGAACGTGGATCACAGCTGCTAGCTGTTCCTGATTCATGGGGCGGAGTGCGACGCCTCCGAGGGCAATGACGGCGGCCCGGGTCAGGCCCAGGGGTGCGAGTGCCTCATCCCAGCGGCGCTGAACCAAACGGGCCGCTGTGGTGAGAAGCAGGTAGCCGTCCCGGGCGGGGGTCTGGGGGTCGAGGGGCACGGATGGCGGCCTTCCTTGAGCGGAACAAAGGTCAAACAAGGAGGGCAGATCAGGGGTCGGCGTTAGCCGTCACCCTGATCTGCCCCGATCGTTATCGGCGGGCGGCGTCGTCGCCGTCGGTTTCGATGCGCTCCTTGCGGACTTCCTCATTGACGGTCACTTCGTCGGTCACGGTTTCCGTGTCGAGACGGACGCGTTCGACCGGGACCGTTTCTTTCTCCACCACGGGGCGCTCCTCGTGGAGGACGACTTCGTGTTCTTCCTCGCTGATGCCCGGGCCGGACAATGCCGCCCCGCGGTTTGCGTCGGTGATGGGCTCACGTTCGATCCGAACCTCTTCACGCTGCACCGGAACGGTCCGGGTGACATTTTCGGTGGTGGCGTACTTGCGCAGCCGCACCCGACCGGTGGCTTCCCTTTCGGTGCCGACGTTCAGGCGCTCCTCCGAGCGGGTCATGGCATCGTCGGTGGTGGGACCTGAGGTGTCCCGTCCTACCGTGCCACTCTCGGTATCTGTAACTTCGCGGTAATCCGCGTCCCGGCCGGCGGTTGCATCGGTGTAGGTCTGGCTTCCGCCGCCCAGGCTGTAGTGGGCGTAGAGCCGTTCCTCTTCGGCAGGCTCGAGGTGCCCGTCGGCGTCCACCCGCGGGGCGTCCTTGACATGGTCCTTGGTGTATGGGACGAGGATGTCGTCCCCTTCGACGCGGGCCCCTTCCAGCGGAACGAACGACTCCGAAGTGCCGAACAGTCCGGTCCTGGCCGTAACCCATGTGGGCTGGCCGTTGTCGTCGTCCGCGTAAACCTGGCTGATGGATCCGATTTTGTCCCCATCAGTGGAAAGGATGTTTCCGTTGCGCTGAAGCAGGTCATCGATATGTTCCTTGGCGAGCATGAGGTCTCCTTGGATCTGTGATGCGGTTTGGGGCTGCAACGACTTCGAGTGAACGTTGCAGGACCTACCATAAGCATGCTTAGCAATCACTTGGCAAGCTTGCTTACTATTTTTCTTCAATCGTCCGCCGAAGCGGCGAGGGCCTTGCGGAATAAACAGAAAGTATGCTTAGTATCTAACTAGTAACCGTACTTACTAATTCACCGCCATCGCTGGTTCACGATTCACCCGCGGACCTTTCCCGAAAGAGAGCAACGATGACAGAAAACCAATGGCCCCAGACGTCTCCGTCGGCATCCACGGACGAGTACCTGAGCGCCGGGGCAGTCCCCTCCGGCGGCGCGGCGAGCTCCGGATCCACCACAGAGTCAGTGAAAGACGAAGCCGCAGCAGTGGCAGGGCATGCCGCTGGGGAAGCGAAGAACGTCGCTCATACCGCCAAGGCGGAGGCTGCAAACGTCGCCTCGGAGGTAAAGACCAGCACACGCGACCTGCTGCACCAGGCAAAAGCCGACCTGACGGATCAGGCAGGCACGCAGCAGCAGAAGGCCGCTGAGGGGATCCGCACCATCTCTTCGCAGCTGCACACCATGGCTGACGCATCCGACCAGCCGGGCGTCGCAGCTGACCTTATCCGCCAGGCCGCGGAACGCTCCCAGTCAGTGGCTTCCTGGCTTGAAAACCGGGATCCAGGATCGCTTCTGGAGGAAGTGAAGTCCTTCGCGCGTCAGCGCCCGGGGACGTTCCTCCTGGCCGCAGCCGGCGCCGGCATCCTTGCCGGCCGACTGGGACGAAGCCTACAGGCCGGAGCCCCGGACACGCAGCAGGCGCCATCGAAACCCGCTCACCTGTCCTCCCCCACAGCAACCCCGGCCCGCGCAGCAGTCCCGGCCCATCAGGAGACGGTTATCGCCGCCGGCTCCGGCGACCGGTTCTTCGATGAGCCGGGCCTTCCCGGCACGGCGGGTCCTGTTTCGACCCAGACATTGCCGGCCGGCACTGCAGCCGATACCACCCTTCGGGACAACGTGCCCTTCCCGAGCCGAGAGGGCGGCCAGCTATGAGCCACCAACTACCAGAGGCACCTCCCACCGCCGCGCACGCGAGGGCCGAAACTTCGTCCTTGGGGGACCTCCTCGGGGACGTGACGCGCGACATGTCCACCCTGATGCGTCAGGAAGTCGAACTCGCCAAGGTCGAACTCAAGCAGTCCGCCACCCGGGCCGGTAAAGGCAGCGGCATGCTGGCCGGTGCCGGCGTGGCTGGCCACTTCGTGCTGGTGTTCCTCTCCGTGGCCCTTTGGTGGGCGCTCGGAGACCTGATGGGACTCGGCTGGTCCGCCGTCGTCGTCGCCATCGTCTGGGGCATCGTTGGAGCCGTTCTTGCCTCCACGGGCAAGAAGGAACTCAAGGCGATCAAGGGCCTGCCGCAGACCGCCGAGACCCTGCAGGAAATCCCACCCACGCTTAAGCCCAATTCTTAGATCCAGCGGAGGAAACAGTATGAGTGAAAACCCGGATGTCATCCGAGCAGATATCGAAGCAACCCGGGCCCGCCTGGGCACCAACGTGGACGCCGTCGCCGACAAGGTCACGCCGTCGCACATCGTCCAGCGGCAAACCGACAAGGTCAAGGACGTCGTCTTTGGAGTGAAGGAGAAGGTCATGGGAGCCGCGGACCACACCGCCGACAACGTGCACTCGGCCAAGGACAGCGCCGGGTCGCACCTCGGCGACGCCGGCGCGGCAATCGGCGACGCCCCCGCACAGGTCAAGAGCAAGACGCAGGGGAACCCGCTGGCCGCCGGGCTGATCGCCTTCGGCGCCGGGCTCCTGGTGTCCTCCCTGGTTCCGGCCAGCCAGAAGGAGCGCGAAGCCGCCGACGCCCTCAAGACGGCCGCCGAGCCGCTCACCACGGAACTGACGGACGCCGCCAAGCACGTGGCGGAGGGACTCAAGGAGCCCGCCCAGGAAGCCATGGAGAACGTCAAGGCCACCGCCGCGGACGCCGCCGATCACGTCAAGACCGAAGGCCAGGGCGCCGTGTCCGATGTGAAGGACAAGGCCGCCGAAGCCAAGGACAACGTTCAGCAGGCCTGAGGCCTCATCTGAATCCGGCCGGCCGCCTCTCGCTGACGTGAGAGGCGGCCGGCCGCTGCACCGGAACCCCTAAAAGGATGGCCCCCATGGCAAAGAACGACACCGCAGAGCACGCTGCCGACGCCGAAACGGACGAGAGCAGCACCGCTAAGGCCCGGACGGCGCCCGCCCCGGACGACTCCCGCAAACCGGACAGCCCCACGGACGTCACCAAGCCGTCGTGGAAGTACATCGCGAAGAAGACCCTGCGTGAATTCACGAAGGACCAGTGCCCGGATCTCGCCGCAGCCCTGACGTACTACTCGGTCCTCTCCATTTTCCCGGCGCTGTTGGCCCTCGTGTCCTTGCTGGGCATTTTCGGGCAGGCCGGGAAAACCACATCCGCGCTCCTGGAGATCGTCCAGGGCTTCGCGCCCGGCGACACAGTGGAAGCCATCCGCCAGCCCGTCGAGCAGCTCAGCAGTTCCTCCACTGCCGGACTCACCCTGGTACTCGGCATCCTCACCGCCCTCTGGTCCGCCTCCGGTTACGTCGGGGCGTTTGCTCGCGCAATGAACCGGGTCTACGAAATCGACGAGGGCCGGCCGTTCATCAAGCTCCGGGGCACCGTGCTCGGCGTCACCATCGTCAACCTGCTGATCGTCGTCGTGCTGGCCGCCATGCTGGTCCTCACAGGGCCGGTGGCTGAGTCCGTCGGCAACGTGATTGGGTTGGGCGACGCCTTCTTGGCCATATGGAACATCCTTAAGTGGCCGGTCATGGCGGTGCTTGTCGTGCTGGCGATCGCCATTCTCTACTACGCCACGCCGAACGTGAAGCAGCCCAAGTTCCGCTGGATGAGCCTGGGATCCTTCATCGCGCTGGTGATCTTCCTGCTGGCCTCGCTCGGCTTCGCGTTGTACGTTGCCAACTTCAGCAGCTACGAGAAGACCTATGGTGCGATCGGCGGCGTCATCATCTCGCTGCTGTGGCTCTGGATCCTGAACATGTCACTGCTGTTCGGTGCCGAGTTCGACGCCGAGATGGAACGCGGCCGCCAGCTCCAGGCCGGCATCGAGGCCGAGGAGACCATCCAGCTGCCGCCCCGGGACACCAAGAAGAGCGACAAGCTGCAGGCGAACGAAGAAGAAGACATCCGGCGTGGCCGCGAACTGCGTGAACGGCACGGCGACGCCGACGAGGAACAGTTGAATCGGATCGCTCCACAGAGCGGCGCCAGCAGAATCGATCGCACCTGATCCGTCCAGCGCCGTGCGTCACTACCGGGCCTCCGGCGCCACGCAGCCCACGAGCGCGGGCAAGAGCCAGTCCTAGCGCCGGCGGTAGGATTCCAGCGCGCGAAGCAGAGGGGCGCGGCTGTTCTTCAGCAGGTCAACGGGGCGGGAGCCGGCAAGGTCCCGGGACGGAGTGACCATCCAAACCGTGAAGTAGTTGTGCGGGATCTGCAGCTCCAATGCACGCTGAAAGAGCTCAACTACCGGCGGGCGGAGTTGTCCGCCGGGGAGAAACTGGAACCCGGGGCAGAAGGTGCCGTCGTCGATGAAGACCCGAACGAGTTGCTGCATCACCGGTTCCGGGTCCTCCATGAGCTCCGAGAGGCGGCGGCGGACCTGGTCCAGGGCCGGTAGCGTGAATTCTTTTCTGATCCCCTCCCATGTCTGATCGCTGATGGGTTGACGGTTCACTTTTCTGTTGTCTCTTCGCCGTCGCTGATGTCCGCCAGGAACCACCCGGGAGAGAGCGGTTCACGGCGCAGCGTGAAGGTCCGCAGCGCCGACGTCGAGCAGAGGCGTGCCTGCACACGCCAGTGTTCGGTGCTGCCCGGGCCGGCGCTGCCTGCGGCGGGAGCACGCCGGGTGTCCCAGCCGGCGTCACGCCCGGACCAGTGCTGGGACTCCGTCCCGGGATCGACAACCCAGATCCGTCCGTCGTGCCGGATGGCGAGGGGTTTGCCGTCCGGGTCGGTCCGGACCTGCAGGTGGGAGGTCTCGGTGGGGGCTTCGGGTGCAAGGGTCATGGGGGAGTTCTTTCGGGGAGCAGTTCAGTGCCGCGGTGCGGCCTTGGGTTGGGCTAGGCGGCTTTGACGAGGGGGAGTTCGTCCCAGTGGGTGGTGTAGCGGGGGGAAAGCATGTCTCGTTTCATGGTCCAGTCCGGCCCGCCCCGGATTCCGGCGTGGCCGAGGCCGATGGAGCCGCGGCCGTACCGGCGGGTCACGTCCTCCAAGAGGGTGCCGACGCGGCGTTCCTCGTGCGGGTTTTCGAACAGGGCCAGGGGTGCCTGGTTGCCGGTGGGCCGCAGGTCGGTGACCATGATGCCGGCCCTGGCGTACCTGATGCCCTCGTGGATGAGGGGGAGGAGCGCGTGGGCAGCCCTTGTGAGCAGGACCGGGTCCGCGGTGGGCATCGGCAGCGGCACGCATACCGAGGGATAGGAGGTGTCTTTCGGATTGAAGTGTGAGGTGCCGGCGAACCCCGTGAGGACCTTGGCCTGCAGTCCGTGTTTGGCCAGCCGCGCCGAAGCCTGCTGGCCGTAGACGCTCAGGACCTGCCGCATCCCTGCCGCGGTGGTGATGGGGGTGGCAAAGGAGCGGGAGAAGATGAGCTGGTCCCGGCCGATCCGTTCCTCCTCCATCGGGATGCACGGGGTTCCCTGCAGTTCCAGGACCGTACGCATCATGACCACGGAAAAGCGGTCCCGGATCATGACCGGATCGGCCTGGGACAGGTCAAGGACGGACTGGATGCCGAGGGCGTTGAGTCGTTTGGTCAGCCGGGTAGCGACACCCCAGATCTCGATCACGGACAGTCGGGCCATCAGGGATTCCCTGTCGGCGGCGGCCACGGAGTCCCAGTGGCAGACCCCGTCGAAGGCCGGGTTGTTCTTGGCCCATTTGTTCGCCAGTTTCGCCAGGGTCTTGGTCCCGGCGATTCCGACGCAGACCGGTACCCCGACGTTGCGCCGCACGGCTGTCTTCATCGTCCGGCCCAAGGCTAAGAGTTCTCCCGGGGTGCCTTTGACGCCGAGGAAGGCCTCGTCGATGCTGTAGACCTCCAGCCACGCCGAGTACCGGCCCAGCAGTTCCATCACCCGGGCGCTGATGTCCCCGTAGAGTTCGTAGTTGCTGGAGAGGGCAACGAGACCCCATTCCTTGGCCCGCGGGGCGAGTTTGAACCAGGGCTCGCCCAGGGGGATGCCGAGGGCCTTGGCTTCCGCGGACCGGGTGACGGCGCAGCCGTCGTTGTTGGATAGGACGACGACGGGCCGGCCCTCCAGGGACGGGGCGAAGGCCCGCTCGGCCGAGGCGTAGAAGCAGTTCACATCCACATGCGCGATCTGCGGCATCCGCCGCATCGTGGCCGGCTTAGACATGGCTCGCCTCAGACATGGTGCAGGCACCGGGTCGCGACGCCCCAGATGACCAGATCCGAGACCGACGGGACCCGGATGTCCGGGTACGCCGGATTCTCCGCCTGCAGCACCACCCCGGTTCCTGTGACCCGCAGCCGCTTGATGGTCAGCTCCCCGTCCAGGACGGCGATGACCACGGACCCGTCTTTGGGTTCCAGGGCTCGGTTCACGATCAGTTCGTCGCCGTCGCTGATGCCGGCGCCTTCCATCGAGTCCCCGGACACCCGCACGACGTAGGTGCTGGTGATGTCCTTGATCAGATGCTCATTCAGGTCAATCCGGCCGTCAAAATAGTCCTGCGCCGGCGAAGGGTACCCCGCCGCGACTGGGACCGGAGAGATCAGCACGGATAGCAACGACATGCCCGCATCTATCACACGGGGACCGACAACAACGCCCACAACACACCTTTATTCGAATATATGTTCGATACATTCAGTGTAGCCGGACGGGCCGACAAAAGAGCCGCTTTGCGGGGTTGCGGGGCTGACGAAGGGGATTCGGACCCCAGAGCACTCTCCCCTTCGGTAGCATCGCCAGCATGACCACGTGTGCTGTGCTGCGCTGTGCCGGGACTCCGACAGTCGTCTTCAAGCTGATGCCCGGTTCCAACCTGGAAGTGCCTGTCTGTGCCGGGCACAAAGCGGTTCTGGCGAGCGGTGCTCGTTGGATGGTCAATGGTGGCACCGGCTCGCCGTCTGACGAGGGTTCCGAAGGGGCTGCGGGAATCAGCATCCTCATGGGAGAAGATCTACCGGACCACAACCGGCTGATCGGCTTCGGCGTTAGCCGGACTATAGGCGACGAGCCAGGCTTCACCGTGGAATTGGACGTTGATGCCGCGGACGGTCAGCAACTGCTGTCGTTCTGGACGACGGAGGACATCGGTAAGCGACTTGGCGCGTTCTTTGCTGACCCAACGAACCCACCCGCACCGCCGGTGCCCTAGCTAGCTGGCTGCCCGGCGGAGTGTCTGGCCTGGCGGCCGCGCCGCTCCGAGATCTGATTAAAGGATTCAGCCCCTGGCTAGGGTCCCCGGAGTCTCGCATTTCCCGCTGGCGCGGGATGGTGCATTGAATCTTCGATCTGGTACCAACCCCACGCCTGATCCCGAGACGTCTTCCAGCGCCTGCCCCATGTGGAGGCATCAGCTGTTTCCGGCATCCGTGAATGACCACTGTCTGGTACGGGGCTTAGGGGCGGATATTCAGGTCGCCAGCTATGGACCATGCCTGCCGGACAAACAACAGCAGAGTCAGGTGGTGTGGGTCGTCATCGACGCGGATCATCATGTCATTCGGCCATGGATTGCCCGGTTCCGGCGTGCTCCATTGCATATTCGTTCCCCCTGTTCGAATACAGCCCACACGGTCGAACCCTAAGCGGATCGTGATCCGCTTAGGGTTCTACCAACTCTTCGTTGTGCCTTCTACGCCAGGTCGGGGGAACTGCTCACGATGTAATCCAACGCGGCGGGACCGGACATGGCGAGAGTGTTGTCCTCAGGCTTGATTCGGTGGCCTTCGAGCGCCGCCCAAAGGGCCTCGGCTGGCTCTGGCTGGCTCTGGTTTATCAGGCACCAGCTGGTGTACAGGCCGTACAGTTCTTCCTTGGCCAACCCGCCGTCGGTTTCCCGGTCGCTGGTCAAAGCCTCTGCGAGGAACTGGTCAAAATGCGCGCTCATATCTGTTCCTTTGTACCTTTTGCATCTCCAGGATGCTCCGCCGCCGAAGCTTTGGCAGCGCGCCACGGCCCGCTGTCAAAGACGAATTTATGCCAGGGAGACAACTCTGTCCAGTTCTCTCCACCGACGCCTCAGCGGCTGGCCGCCAGACCATACGGGAAAGCGTTCGGAATGTGTCGCGGCAGGAAGCCGACTTGGGGCAACGTGACCGACGTTGACTGGATGTATTACCGCTGGGGAATACTAGGGAAATGACACTCGCTGAATTCGATCTGCCTGGCGGCCCATTTGCCATGAGGCAGGCTGACGCATCTGATGTGGGGCCTATCGTTGCACTTCTGGTGGCCGACCAGCTCAGAGCTTCTGTCGATTCGATTGCGATCGAGGACCGGCCTCCCTACGACCTTGCCTTCCAGGCAATTGACGCCGATCCCGCCCAGTTACTGGTCGCAGTCGTGACGACCGAAGATGAGGTGGTTGCGACCATGCAACTGACGTTCATTCCCGGACTCGCCCGTGCTGGAGCTACACGAATGCAGATTGAAGCGGTCCGCGTGCGTTCCGATCTTCGCAGCAACGGCCTTGGAGGGGCGATGATCACGTGGGCAATCGCCGAAGGGCGCCGACGCGGTGCAAAACTGGTTCAGCTCACATCTGACGCGTCCAGGGTCGCAGCGCACCGGTTCTATGAGCGTCTTGGCTTCGAACCCTCGCACTTAGGCTTCAAACTCTTGCTCTGAGGGGTCAGTGCCGTTCTTCGGCTGCGAAAAGCGGGCGGCGCTTTCTAGATGAGCACGCGTCGGGTCTACTGATGCGCACGGCTCACACACGGAGGGGTGCGCCTTCCCTCGGCCGGGCTAGGCATCCTCAGGTCCAGAGGAGGCCCTGAGCCCTATTGGCCGGCAGGTTGGAACAACTCGACTACGTTGCCGGACGGATCTTCCAGCAGGATCTGCTGTCCGCCGGGACCTTTGACTATGTCGTTTCGGAACGTGAGGCCCGCCTCGCGCAGCCGGTTCACTTCCGCCCCGATATCGCTCACGATGAGGTGGATGCGGTTCCATCCGCCCGGTGCGGGCACCGTGCCGTCCGGCATGGGCCGCCCCGCCGAGCTGCTGGGCCCGCTCAGGAGGAGCCTCAGCCGGCCGCGAGTGACGTCGGCGAACGCCGGTGCGGCGCTCATTCTGAGGGTGAATCCGAGGTGCTTTGTATAGAACTCGATCGCCGCATCGACGTCGGTCACCATGTACCGGACGCTGACCAGCTCCGACAGATCGTTGGGCATTTCTAGCTCCTCTCCGAACTCTTTTGGGAGTACTCGATTGCGTAAAGCAGGAACTGGATCCGCGTGTTCAGTTCCTCTGCTGTGCGAACAAACGCCGGATAACTGTCCTGATTGGCTGCCTCGGCCGCAGGATCGGGGATGCTCCAATGCACCATCGCCGGTGCCCCCGGGAATTCCGGGCACACTTCCCGCACGCGGTCACAAAGGCTGATCACATAGTCGAACCGCTGCTCGGTGAACTCGCTCAGATGCTTGGAGCGGGCGCCGCTGATGTCCATGCCACGCTCACGCATCACGCGTACGGCATTGGGGTGCAGGTCTTTCGGGTGGCTGCCGGCGCTGGCGGCTTCGACCCGGGAACCGCCCAGGCGCCCCAAAATCGCCTCGGCCATCTGGGACCGGGCGCTGTTGCCCGTGCACAGGAAGAGCACCCGCACGGGCGACTGCGCCGGTGACTGGCCCGGCGGTGCGCCAAGACCCTCGGCCGGTTGCGTCAGCCCAGCAGGGACCAGCCGCAAGCCGGCGTGCAGGGCCGCGCCGGATGCGGCAAGCCGTTCGCGGTAGGCCGCCAGGTTGAGGCTGCAGTACGTGTCGCGTCCGTCAGCCGAGCTGCGCCGCATGGACACCAGCCCGGCTGCGCGCAGTTGGCCCAGATGGTAGGAGGTCAGGCTCTGCCTCTGACCCACCAGTGCGGTTAGCTCGCGCACCTGCCGGTCGCTGCGTGCCAGCTCGGCCAGCAGCTGCCACCGCACGGGGTGTCCCACCAGGCGGAGGAATCCCGACGACGCCGCCTGAGCCTCCGGGAGCGTGGTGTGTCTCACGCCACAATTCTATCAATTCAGATAGATCGATCAAAGAGGTTTGATGGATCAATCCGAGCGGGACTCGCCTGGTCCGGACTCCAGCAGCCCGCCGCCGGCCCAGCGCCTGAGCGCGAGCTTCTCGGCGTCGTCGAACTCCATCAGGGCCAGCCGGCACAGCTCTTCCACATTTCTGGTCCATGCGGCGGCGAGGTCCCTGGCCGCCATCTCCGCGGAAAGGGAGCCCCCGGCGTACACCACGCCCTGGATCACGAAGTTGACGGCCGAGCGGGACACCGGCTGCCCGGCCGCAACACAGTCGTCCCGGACAGATCGCGCCAGCTCCCCGCGGTTGCCCAGGTGCTCGCGCAGCTTCGCCTCGAGCGAAAGGAACACCTGCCGGAACTGTTCGGAGGACAGCGCCGGCACGTCCGTGACCCGGGTGATCTGCTCCTCGATGGCCGGCCGGTCCTCCGGTGCCAGCGAGGACAGCTCTGGCGAAAACCGCTTCGCGTCCCACACCCAGCCAGGCGACGGCGTGGACGAGTATTGGACGCCCTGGCCGATCTGGGCGATCCAGGCCCCGAACTTGCCGTGGCCGCCCCAATCGGTCTTCAGCGACGGGTCTGCGGTCAGGGCCCGGTGTGCCGCCACTGCTCCCGTGACCGGGCCCGGTGCGGCCTGCACCAGGGCACGGACCTCGTCGGCGGCCGTCGTCGCGGAGCCGGGAACACCTGGTGCGGTGCGGAGCGGGGCGCCAAGTCCGGCGGTTGGCACCATGCGCGGGACTCCGGCTGAGGTCCCGTTGAGGATCGCCACGAAGTCGTGGGACTCCACCACACTGTCGGCCATCTCCCGGTACGCGAATGCCACGGCGCCGGCCGCGATCACCGTCGTCATGCGGTCGGCCGCCCGGAACCGCTGGACCAGCGACGTAAAGTCCGCGTCCGCCGACGCGACGAAGAATTCCTCAACATGTGCCGCGCCGGACAGCGCATCCATCGCGTCCAGCACCAAGTTGATGTCGGTGCTCGACTTGCCCCGCTGGGTCAGGGACGGGCAGTCAATCACGCGGAAGCCCGCGCGCGTCCAGTACGGCCTGTACTTGGAATAGATCACCGGATTGAGGTAGCAGTTGCGGATCAGGAAGCGCCGGGATTCCTCGCCCGCGCCGCCGGCGGCCAGCGCTTCCGTCCAATGCTTGGGGTCCTCGGCGAACCTCTTCGCGGCCGCCGGGTCCAAGGCCATCAAGCCCGTGTAGACGTTGTCGAAGTCCACGAACATCGCGGCGCGGATGCCAGGCCGCCTGGACTGGGGGAGAGGATCACTCATCGGCTCAGTGTGCCAGCAAGAGTGGGGACGTACCAGATGTGACCTTTGCGTGGACTAGCCTTCCGCGGGCACCGGTTCCCGGTCTCCGACGAACCCAGTCAGGGCGGCCGACGCCAGTTCTCCTGCCGCCTCCACGATCTTCTCAGCCGGCACTCCGGCCGACAAGGCGGCAACAATTTGCACGTCGCACGCGGCTTTTGCCTGGTCAAGGGCCCACTCAGCGGCTTCTACCTCGCCGACACGGGTAACCACCGCGGCTAGTAGCGCCTCGCGCAGGGCCGACAGGTCAGCCGCCGCCCTTTCAGACCCGGGAGACTGCAGCTCGGATTCCACGTATACGGTCGAGTCGACTTGGGCGATAGACAAAGGAGGGGTGATTGAGTCAATGTTCGGTTCCACGGGGCTGCTTTCTAAGACTTTCGAAGCAATGCTCCCGGTCACTGAGCGGAATAAGGCCTCTGAGGGCCACCAGACCAAACAAGTCTGTCTACTAAGACAGAGACTACACAGCAACCTTCGGAATAAGAAGCGCGGCCGCTGGCAACGGCACCCGGCGCATGGCGATGGAACCGTCCACCAGACTTGTTTGCCCCGGCCCTGGGCCATTCAGCCGGATCTGGTGGATCTTTCCGCCCACGAATCCGGCGCCGTCGACCGCCCCGCCGCCGCCGGGCGGCCTGATTTGCGACTTAAGAACGAACCCAGCCTCACAAGTGATCTCCAACCAAGATCAGCAATTCGCCCAATGGCGGGGTGGCGTCGTCGAGCACCCAGTACGACTGGCCGCGCGTTTCCTCAGCGGTAGGAACCAGGGCAATGAACCCGGCGAGGTAGTCGACGGTAACAGCGGGGAGGAACGTGGATCTGTCACCGGGAATTGCCACGAGGGGACGACGGCGGGAAGTGGCTCCCGCCGTCGTCGTTGTGCTTGCTAGGCGGAAACTGCCTCAAGGTTTGCTGCCCCGTGGTTGAGGCTGAGCGTGAAGGTGTTCGGGCCGCTGGCGTGGACCGCGATGTTGCTCTTGGAGGTGTTGTGGCGCTCGGAGTGCTCGTGGATCAGGGCGTCCAGCTCGTGGTGCATGGTGGAGCGGTCCCAGAGCTTGTGGGTGACAGAGTTGGCAGTTTCAAACGTCATTGTTCAGTGCTTCCATTCATGAATCCGGAGGTCCGGCTGCCGCACCGATGCGGAGCCGCCGTGGGGCCAAACCAGGAACGCCTGAGACCTTGGGCAGCTCATTGAGCTCACCGGTTTGGCCTCATTGCGTCCACCAGGATGGGTGCCCCAAGTTCACTGACGCGTAGCGTCGGAGGGAACGTCAGGGCTGCGTCGGCGGGAAACCTCGTTCCCCGCCTTGCCTTTCCATAGTGCACAGCGCCTTGCGGGCGGCTCAAGCCAGATAACGAAAATTGCGCGTGAGACTCATCACAGCCGCACGTCGTGAGGCGAACGGCGACGCCGGCGCCGAAGCCCAGGGTGAACGGTCCGGTGCCTAGTGGCGGGCCCGCTTCGGCCAAAGCCGCGGGGCGAGCGTGTGCTTGCGGCTCAGGCCCCGGGCGGGAGCGGGCGTGACAGGCACCGGCCCGCCCGGCTCCGGTCCGGCTGCGGCCCGGCCATATCGTGCGGCCAGGGGCGCGGCGCTGAAGCCGTGGGCCACGACGCTGAGCAGTACGGTGGCCGCGATGACGGCCACAGCCTGATCGGACACTGGTCCGAGGGCCTCCAGCGCCAGCAGTGCGAACACGAGGGAAGCCAGGCCCCGGGGACCGAACCAGCCGACGAAGAGGATGGTGGCCCGGTCGAGGCCGGCACCAATCGAGGCCAGCGCCACCGGCAGCATGCGCACCACTGTGAGGCTGAGGACGGCATACGCGATGGTCAGGGGGACGGAGTGCGTCAGCATGATCGGCACGGTGATGGCTCCGAAGGCCAGCCACACGAGCAGTGACACCAGCCCGCTCATCTGCTCGACGAAGACGAGTTCGGCCGGCCCGCGTTGACCGGCGCACGTACCGAACGCCAGCCCGGCGCAGAACGCGGCGACGAACCCGTTGCCGCCCACGGCGAGGGCGGCGCTGTAGGCGAGCAGGCTCAGGGCCAGGACGCCGATGCCGGCGAAGTCCTCGGCAGCGGTCCCGCGCTGGCGGGCCAGCTTCAGCAGCCAGCCGCCCGCGGCGCCGGCTGCCGCGCCGACACCGGCGCCGACCAGCAGCTCGACGGCCGCACTGCCTGGACCTTCGGCGCTTTCCAGGCCTGCCGCGGCAGCTGCACCGGCGATCGCGAGCAGGACCACCGGGGTGGCGATGCCGTCGTTGAGGCCGCTCTCGACCGTGATCAGCTGGCGGATCCGCGACGGCACCGCCGGATTCGTCACCACAGGGAGCCCGAGTGCTGCGTCGGTAGGGGCCAGCGCCGCGCCGACCAGGAGGGCCAGCCACAGCCCGAAGTGCGGGAAGAACCAGGCGGCCAAGGCCCACCCGAACACAATCGTCAGGGGCAGGCCGACTCCCAGCAGCCGCACATAGCGGCCCACGTCCCGGCGCAACTGCTGGAGCGGCAGGCGGGCGGCGTCGGAGAAGAGCACCCACACCAGGGTGACCTCGACAATCGGGGTGGTAACCGCCGGGGGAACGGAGCCGTCGACGAGCCCGAACCAGGCCAGGGCCGCGCCGAGGGCGGTGAACACAATGGGAGCGGTCAGGTCCGCTTGCTCCAGCCGCACCGAAACCAGCGCCCACGCGAACAGGGCGGCGGTGACAAGGAGGACGACCGTCAGTTCCATGACGGATCTTTGCTCGCTTCCGTGGGCCCCACGTGAGGGTTGCCCGATTCGTACGGCCGGATCGGTCCGCCCACAGAGACCACGCTCCCTCCGCCGCAGATTGCACGACACGTTCCGTGTAGTTCACTGAACCCCTCGGCCCGGCACAGTGCCAGAGAACTAAGCCCTGTCCTGGGACTGAGGGCGGCTCGCGGCGTCATGCGGGAACGGCAGTGGTCGGGTCATGTGTCCTCGCCCACCGCGCGCGGAGCCGAGACCGAACCGCGGCGGATCAGCGCGGCCGTGAATATGGGTGCCGCTGCCGGTGCCTTGCGGCCTTCGATCTGCCGGATCAGGGCCGACGCGGCCGCAACGCCCATGTCATAGACCGGCTGCGCGATGACCGTAAGCGGGGGAGTGGTCAGGCGCGTCCAGGCGAAGTCGTCATACATGAGGAAGGAAACATCATCGGGAATCGAGAGGCCAAGCTCGTGGATGGCTTCAACCACGCTGAGACCGATTAGCCCGTCGGAGGCGATGATCGCGGTCGCAGGGTCCGGGCGCTGCACCAGCTCCCGGGTGATCTTCTTGATTGACTCGTCGTCGCCGGCGTTGAGGCGGATCAGATCGACGGGCAGATTCAGCCCCGCCTCATCGAACGCGCGTTTCATGCCGTCGCGGCGGTCCGAAATCTGGGACGAGTCTAACTGCATGCCGTCGTGGTACGGCCCAGCTGTCTTGAGGGTGGAGACGAATGCGATTCTCCGGTGGCCGGACTTGAGTAAATAGCTGGTGGATTCATGGGAGATGTCCTCCATGTCCGCCGCCACGGTATCAACGTCGAGCCCTGGCGCCTTGCGGTCCAGAAGGACCAGTGGACGGCCGGATTCGTAAACGCGCCGTAAATGTTGCGTTTCCACGGAGGACGCCGGCGCCACGATCAGGCCGTCAACGCGCTTGTCGAGGAGGACCCTGACGGCGTCGATTTCCGCCTCGGTGTCCTCGTCCGTGTTGATCAGGATGACGTTGAGGCCACTGCGCTTGGCGGTGTCCGTAATGCCCCGTGTGGCCAGGCCGAAATGGGGGTTTTCGATATCACCGACCACCACCCCGATGGTGTGCGATTTCCCCGTGTTCATGCTGCGGGCGAGCTCGTTGGGCCGGTACTCCAGTTCTTCGGCGGCAGCCAGGACCCGCTCACGCACGTCGTCGCTCACGGCACCGTAGTTGCCCAGGGCGCGGGCGGCCTGGGCCTTGGAGACCTGGGCGGCTTTTGCGACGTCGGCGACAGTGACATCGCGGCGCCGGGAAGCATCACTATTCATTACGGCCTTTCGTAGCGGACCCTTGACGCCTCATGTGGCTTCGATTACATTTCTAGCAATCGATGTGAGTCCGGTCTCAATCCTAAGGACTGAGACCGGACTCAGCAAGACACCCATCGACAAAGTCCCGCATCAATGGGGCCCACTGCCCGCCTGCCCCGCCCCTTACTCCCACGATTGGAAACGCTGTGAACACAGGAAACAAAATGCGCCCCGCGGCGCTCATCGCCGCTGCTGTTGCCGCGGTGCTGGCACTGTCCGGCTGCGGTGGCAGCTCATCCGCCTCATCCGCGCCGGCGGACAACCCCTACGGCCTGATTGAGGCAGGCACCATCCGCGTCGCCAGCCTGGGTGATTCGAAGCCCTATACCTTCGCCGACGCCCAGGGCAACTTCACCGGCTTCGACGTCGAACTCTTCAAAGACGTCGCCCACCGCGCCGGAGTCGACAAAGTCGTCTTCACCGGACAGGACTTCTCCGGCCTGCTCGCGGCCGTCTCTAACGGCCAGTTCGACGCCGGTGTTGCGGCGATCGGCATCACTGACAAGCGCAAGCAGACTGTCGACTTCTCCGACGGCTACCTGGCCGGCTACTTGACCGTCATCACCAAGCCGTCGTCGGGCATCTCCAGCGCCGACGGGCTCGGCGGGAAGCGCCTCGGCGTCGTGCAGGGAACCCTGCAGGAGGCCTACGCCGTCAAGAACTTCACCTCCGCGAACCTGGTGCGCTTCCCGGACAACAACACCGCAATCTCCGCAGTGAACAGCGGATCCGTCGACGCTCACTTCCTCGACTACGAGGCCGCGAAGGCTTATCAGGACCAGTACGGACTGGTCAGTGCCGCGGACATCCCGTCATTCGATGCTCCCGCCGGCTTCGCCGTGGCAAAGGGGAAGACCGCCTTCAAGGATGCCCTCAACAAGGGCCTGGCCGCAGCCATGGAGGACGGCACCTGGAAGAAGCTGTACCAGAAGTGGTTCCCGGGATCCCCGATGCCCGAGCAGTACCTGCCGAAGGCAGAGCAGACGGCAAGCCCGACGCCCAGCAAGTAAACGGCCCCGCAAGCACCCGCAAGCACCGCATGGCACACGTCCGGCACCCGGCCCGACTGCCACAAGACCGGGCGGGCCGCACGGCGCGGCCCGCCCGGGATCCACAAGCTACCTACATCTGAGAGCAACCATGGACTGGTTAAGCACCATCACCCGCACTTTTTTCGACTTCGGCGCAATGGCCGAGGTCCTGCCCCAGCTTCTGGGAGTCGGTCTCCTCAACACCCTCATCATCTCCATCGCAGCAACGATTATCGGCGTTGCCCTCGGCATGGTGGTCGCGGTGATGGGGATATCCCCTTCGCGATGGCTCCGCGTCCCGGCCCGGATCTACACAGACCTATTCCGAGGACTCCCGGCCATCCTCACCATCCTGCTGATTGGCCAGGGCTTCGCCCGCCTTAGCCAATCGATCTTCGGACCCTCGCCCTACCCCTTGGGGATCATCGCCCTGAGCCTGATCGCCAGCGCCTACATCGGCGAAATCTTCCGCGCCGGTATTCAGAGCGTCGACAAAGGCCAGGGCGAGGCCTGCCGCGCACTGGGCATGAGTTACGCCAAGTCCATGGCCCTGGTGGTGGTCCCGCAGGGTGTCCGCCGGGTCCTGCCGGCGCTGGTCAACCAGTTCATCGCGATCGTCAAGGATTCCTCGCTGGTCTACTTCCTGGGCCTGCTGGTCAGCGAGCGGGAACTCTTCCGCGTGGGCCAGGACGCCGCAGTCCTTTCCGGCAACCTCTCGCCCCTGGTCATGGCCGGGATCTTCTATCTGGCGATCACGGTTCCCCTGACCCACCTGGTCAACTATTTCGACAACCGCTTCCGCACCGGCCGGCGGCGCCCCGCGGCGCCCAGCAGCGGGCTAAAAGAAGTCAAAGAACTCGACGCGGCCTCACCGCTGACCACCGGGAGCAACACATGAGCCTCGCAAGCAACACCGCAAGCGCAAGCGCCAGCGCCAGCGCCAGCAACACCAACAACACAGCTCCGGACATCGAGACCTTCCACGGCTCCAGCCTGGAACTGAAAAACCTGACCATGGCCTACGGCGACATCGAGGTGCTGAGCAACGTCAGCCTCAGCGTCGCCCCAGGCACCACCACCTGCATCATCGGGCCCTCGGGCTCCGGCAAGTCAACCCTCCTTCGCGGTGTCAACCGTTTGCACGAACCCAGGAGCGGTGATGTGGTCCTCGCCGGCGAGAGCGCACTGGCGGTCAAACCGGACACCCTGCGCAGCCGCATCGGCATGGTGTTCCAGCACTTCAACCTCTTTCCCGACCACACCGCCCTCGAGAACGTGGCCCTGGCACTCTGGAGTGTCAAGGGAATGCCCAAGGCCGAAGCCAGGGAACGCGCCCGGCGCCGCCTCGCCGAGGTAGGCCTTGCCGAACGCGCCGACCACCGGCCCAGGGATCTCTCCGGCGGACAGCAGCAGCGCGTGGCGATCGCCCGTGCCCTGGCCATGGAACCGGAGGTCATGCTCTTCGACGAGGCCACCAGCGCACTGGATCCGGAACTAGTCAAGGGCGTGCTGAACCTCATGGCGGGCCTGGGCCGGCGCGGCATGACCATGCTGGTGGTCACCCACGAGATGGGATTCGCCCGCAAAGTCGCCGACCAGGTGGTCTTCATGGACGAAGGCGAAGTTGTCGAGTCCGGCACGCCTGCCGACCTCTTCGACAACCCGCAAAGCGAACGCCTCCAGCGCTTCCTCTCGGAAGTGCTCTGATGGAGACCCTGAAGGGAACCACTGCAGCTGCACCGATCCGCACCGCCGTTGTCGGGTTCGGGATCTCGGGCAAGGTCTTCCACACACCGCTGATTGCGGCGGATCCCGGCTACTCGCTGGACGTTATCGTCACGGCGGATCCGGACCGCGTCGCCGAGGCGGCGAAGCTCTACCCGACGGCCCGGATCGTCCCGACGCCGGAGGCCCTGTTTGCCTACTCCGGGGACCTGGACCTCGTGGTCCTCGGTACGCCGCCGATGACGCATTTCGACTTGGCGGCCACAGCTATCGCCCACGGCCTGCACGTTGTGGTGGACAAACCGTTTGTGACGTCATCGGCCCAGGGTGCCGAACTCATCGCGCGCGCGTCCGACGCCGGCGTGCAGCTCACGGTATTCCAAAACCGACGCTGGGACGCTGACTTCCTGACGCTTCAGAAACTCATTGGCGCTGGCGCGCTGGGTGAGGTCCGCAGCTTCGAATCGCGCTTTGAATGGTGGCGGCCTGAGGGCTTCGGGAACTGGCGGGACACCGCCGCCGTGTCCGACGGCGGCGGCATCCTGAACGACCTCGGCGCCCATCTGATAGACCAAGCCATCCAGCTCTTCGGCCCGGTCGCGGAAAGCTATGGAGAGACGGCGCATCACGGCCCGGACCGGGACGGAGCCGACACCGGGGCCTTCGTGTCCTTGCTCCACGAATCCGGGGTCCGGTCACGGCTGTGGATGAACGGCATGGCAGCGCAGGTCGGGGCCCGGTTCCATGTCCTCGGCTCCGACGCTGGCTACACGAAGTGGGGGCTGGACGGCCAGGAACAGGCGCTCGCGGCCGGCATGCTGCCCACGGACCCGGACTACGGCGTCGAGCCCCAAACCCATTGGGGGACCTTGGGTATCGACGGAGACCGGCAGCCCATCGCACCTGTTCCCGGTGCCTATCCGCTGTTCTATGCCGAGCTCGCGGCTGCCCTCCGTGGCGAGGGCCCGCTTCCGGTAACTGCCTCAGAGTCCATGGACGTTTTGAAGGTCATCGAAGAAATCCACGCCCTCGCCTGAATTCCGGTTCCGCGCGTGCCCCATCAATTCCTGAGAAAGGGAGTTCATATGTCCTCCGCTGTTTCCGCCAAGCGCGTCGCCGTCATCGGCGGCGGAATCCTTGGCGTTTCCACCGCCGTCCACCTGCTCCGCCACGGCGCCTCGGTTGTGCTGCTGACCGAACGCGGTCTCGCCAGCGAAGCCACCGGCCGGTCCCTGTCCTGGCTGAACTCCGCCGGAGAACGCTCCATCCCGTACCACCAGCTGCGGGTTGCCGGCGTGGACCGCTACCGCACCCTTTTTGCCGCCGACCCGGGCAGGGAATGGCTGCAGTTCGGTGGCGGCCTCATGTGGAACTCCTCCGGTCAGGGCGCCGTCACGAAGGCCCGCCACGACTACGAGAAATCCATAGGCTATGACTCCAAGCTCCTGGCGCCTGAACTGATTTCCTCGACCACCCCCGGCATCGATTCGGGCGCCGTGCCGGAGAACGCCATCTTCAATCCCGGTGAGGGCTGGGTCAGCCTGCCCGACTTGGTGGACTTCCTGATGGAGGAATTCCACGCCTTGGGCGGAGAACTCGTACTCAACGCCGGCAAGGCGTCCGTTATTGTCGACGGCGGCCGGGCAACTGGCGTTGAGACGGCCGCAGGCGAAACCTACGAGGCAGATGCTGTCCTTGTGGCCTGCGGTGCCGCAACGCCCGCCGTCGTCGCACCTCTCGGCGTCGACATCCCAAACGGTTCCCCGGTCTCCATGCTGGTGCTGACCAAGCCCGTGAACCACGGGCTGAAGGCCGTGCTGAACACCCCGCGGGCCGCCGTCCGGCCCAACCCAGGTAACACCCTTGCCCTGGACCACGACTGGTATGAAGGGCACATCACCGACCACGCCGACGGCTCCTTCAGCATTCCCGACGACGTGGTCCAGGAGCTCGCCGGTGAAGCTTCCAAGCTGATCGCCGGCAACCAGGACCTGAAGCCGGCCTCCTGGAAGATCGGCTACAAGCCCATCCCGGGCGATGGCGAGCCGGTCCTCGGAGAACTTGGCCCGGTGCCCGGCTGCTTCGTGGCCTTCACACACTCGGGCGCCACGCTCGGCCTGATCGCAGGCGAACTTCTCGCGGGCGAGATCATGACCGGCACGAAGCACCCGATGCTGGCCACCTTCCGGCCGGGACGATTCTCGTAGCCACAGCCAAATTAGCTGTCAGGGCAGGCGGGACCGGTGATCACCGGCCCCGCCTGCCCTGACTTTTTGGCTCTGGCGGTGTCCTGCGCCTACTCCGGCGCCGTCGGTGCAGTCTTGGGGGCCAGGTCCATGGTTGTCAGGCGCAGCCAGAGCCAGAGCCGCTGCTGCGGGTCGTCCAGGTCGAGGTCAAAATCCTTGGCCAGGCGTCCCACCCGGTAGCGGACGGTGTTGTTGTGCACGTGGAGGCGTGCGGCCATCGCGGAGATATTACCGTTCGACGTCAGGTAGGCCCGCAAGGTCTCCAGATAGTCGGTCTGCTGGTCGGCGTCGTGGGCCTGGATCCTTGCGATGTCGTCGAAATCCGCTAGCCCGTTGTCCTCGATGAATGCCCCGACTTTCAAGAGGTTCAGCGGGATCCGATGGTCCTCGAAAAGCCCGGCAGCAGAGCCGCCAGTATCGCCCGGCACTGCCGCCTCCCGGTGGAGCAGATACTGCTGCGTCTGCAGTGCTTCAGCCCTGGACCGAGGCAGGTCCTCCAGCCTTGATGCGATGCCTCCGACCGCGGCGACGATCGGGTAGGAACTGATCGTGTGCGCGTACGCCCCGATCTCACTGGCTACGCGCCGGTGTACGGCCCTGGGGCTGGTTCCCCCGCACGGCAGAAGGGCGTAGACCACCGAGCCAATGAGGGCGGTGTGGCTCGACTTGAACTGGATGTCGCAAACCGTTGTGACCAGGTGCAGCAGCCGGTGAATTTCACGCACCGACTCCAGGCTCCCGGATTCGGTGCGGTTGATTGAAAAAGCCGCGACCGCGAGCCCGGGGGCGGCATCGAGCCCGAGCTGGGCGGCGGCAAAGGACGCATGGACGGTGTCGTCCATCAGCGTTCGAATCAAGTCCCCGTTCCGGCGTTCGCCAAAATCGGACGCCGAGCGGGCATGGAGCATATGCAGCCCTGCCAGCGGCGCCATCCTGTTGAGCGCCTCCAGGGCCGTCTGCCGCTTGTCGTCGCCGGGGTCGATGATCCAGATCGAGCCGAGCAGTTCACCGCCGGCTCTCACGGCGAGGGCCAGGCGGGCCATCTCATCATCTGCTGCGGGGATCAGCACCGCGCTCCCGGACGCATAGACGATCTTGAAGTCGGCGTCGAAGGCAGGCGGCGTGATCTCCTGCAGGGAAAGCGTGGTGACGCGGCGCAACTCGTCGATGGGCTGGCCCGGCAGGGTCGAATAGCCGAGCACCCGTCCGAGCGGGTCCACGATGCTTGCTGCGCCGCTGGTGATGGACGCGGCAGCATTGGCGAAGGCGTAGAGATCCCCGAGCCGCACCCCTGAGACGGAATCCACGGCCGCGCCCATGACCGATGCGCGGGCCAGTGCCACCAGCCGCGTCCAATCCGCGTTGTCCGGTGCGACCAGAACGGCGAGGCTGTGGCGGACAGCGGCCGACCGCAGCTGCTCCAGGGATGCCCCGTGCGCCTTGACGATCACTGCGGCCGCGTTGCTGTTGGACGCCCGGTGCAGCAGCTGGTCGAAATCCGGCGAGCCACAGCTGAGCCCGACGGCCAGGATGATCCGGTCCTCAATGCTGGTCCATTCGTCCATCGGGTCATACATGAGGACGTCCGAGACGGCATGCGCGAGGTTGTCCGGCGCGGGATTGGCATGCACCAGATCGGCCTGCATGAGCTGGATGCAGTCCGACAACCGCACCGGCGCAGCGTTCTGGTCAAGCTCAGTACTACCCTGTTCCCTTGCATCCATGTGTGGACGATATCACAGGCCAAAGTCGATTCTTTTGGAGGAATCAACATGTAGACGAGGTGAGATCTTCGTCACCATTGAGGGACGCAGTTGACCGAAGATTCCACGCAGGACATACATGCAAGACACAGAAGGACGCGAAATGAGAATCAAAGACATCAAGTCACTGGCGGCAGTTCAAGGGCCGGCCCGGACAGTGGCAGAGCGGCTGTCGCGGCGGTGCTACAGCGTTGAGGACATGCGGAAATTGGCCGCCAAGCGCCTTCCCGGCAGCGTGTTCGACTACATCGAGGGCGGCGGCGAGGACGAGGTCTCCCTGCGGCGCAACCGGCGGTCCTTTGATGATTGGGCCTTCCTCCCGAAGTGGGGATCGGTGGAGCACCTGGACCTCAGCTCCACTCTCCTGGGCGGCAGGGTCGCGATGCCGCTGACCCTGTCCCCAACGGGCGGCACCAGGTTGTTCCACCCCGGCGGCGAGACGGCGGTGGCCCGCGCGGCCCTCGACGCCGGCGTTCCCTACGGGCTGGCACACCTGAGCACCACCACCATGGAGCACGTCAGCGCCGCCGCCCCAGGGCTGCGGCGGTGGTTCAACCTCGAGCCGACGGCGGACAAAGGCCTCCTGCAGGCTGTCCTGGACCGGGTCTCGAACGCCGGGTACGAGGCGCTTGTGGTCAACGTCGACTGCCGCGCCATTGGCCACCGGGAACGCGACTACCGCAACGGATTCACCGCGCCGCCGTCAATCAAGCCCAAGACCGTCATCGAAGGGGCGCTGCACCCCCGCTGGGCCCTTGGATTCCTGGCCAACGATGCGATCGCCTTCCCGAACCTGGACGCCGAAATCCCCGAAGGCCCGCTCTCCAGCACCCCCGACATGTGGCGGACGCTGCTGGCGGGGTCCTACGAACCGACGGACTGGGACGACATCCGGGACCTGAGGGAGAGGTGGAACGGTCCCATCATTCTCAAAGGTCTGGTCAACCCCAGGGACGCCGTCCTGGCAGCCGAGATCGGCATCGACGCCATCCAGGTCAGCAACCACGGCGGCAGGCAGCTGGACCACATGGCCTCGGCCCTGGACGTACTGCCCGAAATCGTCGAGGCGACGGCCGGCCGGGTTGAAATCATCGTCGACGGCGGCATCCGCCGCGGCTCCGACGTCGTCAAGGCCCTTGCCCTCGGCGCCGACGCCTGTTCGATTGGCCGCCCTTACCTGTACGGGCTTGCCGCCGCCGGCCAGGCCGGTGTTGCCCATGTCCTGAAGCTCCTGGCTGCGGAAATGACGCGCACCATGATGCTGCTCGGAGTATCCACCATCCAGGAGCTGCGCGACGAGGGCCTGGACCTGATCCGGCACCGCAGCGCGGCTTTCGACCGCAACCTTCCCACCGAAATCCCCTCTGCCCAAGACCCCCAGTCCCAGCTGGCCTACTCCGATCTGAGGACCCCCTGATGAAAACACGCACATCACCCGCTCCTGTGAAGCTCGTTCGCCGCGGCGTGCCTGCCGTCATGGCCACCGCCGCACTCCTCCTGGCGGCCACCGCCTGCGCGCCAAGCGCCGCCACCTCACAATCGACACAGTCGACGCCGTCGGGAGACTCCGCCGGCACCGGCGTCCCGGCCCTCGCGGTCAACGACGCCGCCGCAGCGTTGCTCCCGGAATCGATCAGATCAACGAAGGTCCTGCGCGTTGCCATCCCCACCAACGAACCGCCGACACAGTTCTACCGTGAAGGAACCCAGGACATGACCGGGACCAACCCGGACATCGCCCGCCTCCTCGGTGAGGCCCTGGGCGTAAAGGTGGAGATCCAGGTAGCCAATTTCGACTCCATCATCCCGGGGATTGCCGCTGGCCGGTACGACATGACCGTCTCCTCCATGACCCCCACGGAAAAGCGCATGGAGGTCCTGGACTTCGTCGACTACATGCAAATGGGCAACTCCATTGCCGTGGCCCAGGGGAACCCGCACGGGATCAGCGATCAACACGCCTTGTGCGGGAAGAAGGTGGGCCTCCTGACCGGGTCCTACCAGCTCACCGTCAACGTCCCCGAGTACGACACAGCCTGCACCGCGGGCGGTAAGGAAACGATCCAGAGAAGCGAATTCCAGGACACGCGGCAGGCCATTTCGGCCCTGAGTAGCGGGCGGCTGGACGCCGTACTGGCGGATTCACCGATCCTGAACTTCGCCGCCACCCAGAACCCCCAGATCGAAATCGCCTCAAAATATGACTTCACACCGGTCGGTGTGGGCATGCCCAAGGACTCCGGCCTGGTCAAAGCCGTCTCCGCTGCGCTCTCCGGTGTCATCCAGAGCGACTCCTACCTCAAGGTCCTCGGGAAGTACGGCCTGGAGTCCAGCGCCATCACCGACGCCCGCGTCAATTTCGCCCAATAGGAGGTGACAACCGTGCAGCAACAACATTCCCTCCCCGACACCCGTCAGATCACGCCGGCGACGCCGGGCGACCCCATCCCGGTGGTGCCGCTCAGGCACCCGCTCCGGCTGGCGATCGCCGTCGTCCTCATCCTGGTCGCGCTCAGCGCCGCCTGGGATGTGGCGGTGAACCAGCGGTACCACTGGGACGTCGTCGTCTCCTATCTCTTCGCCCCGCAGATCATGGCCGGAGCCGGGCTGACCGTCCTCCTGACCCTGGTGTCCATGAGCGTCGGCATCGCCCTCGGCACGGTCCTGGCGGTCATGCGGCTCTCGGCAAACCCGATCGTGAGCACCATCAGCCGGGGCTATATCTGGTTCTTCCGCGGCACACCCCTGCTGGTGCAGCTGATCTTTTGGTACAACATCGCGGCCCTGTATCCGGTGATCGCCTTCGGTCTTCCCCTCGGCGGACCGTCCCTGGTCCTGGGATCGGCCAATGTGCTCATCACGCCCCTTGGCGCCGCGCTGCTGGGGCTGTCCTTGAACGAGGCCGCCTACATGGCCGAGATTATCCGCGGCGGCATCGGCTCGGTGGACAAGGGCCAGTACGACGCCGCCCGGGGCTTGGGGATGAACGGCAGCCAGCTCATGCGCCGGGTCATCCTGCCCCAGGCGATGCGCGTGGTCCTCCCGCCCACCGGCAACCAGGTCATTTCCATGCTCAAGGGCACGGCCTTGGTCAGCGTCCTGGCGATCTCGGACCTGCTGTACTCGGCCCAGATTATCTACTCCAACAACTACCAAACCATCCCGCTGCTGATTGTCGCCAGTCTCTGGTACCTGCTGATGACAACCATCCTCAGCTTCTTCCAAACCAAACTCGAACGGCGCTATGGCCGCGGCTTCGACGCAGCGCCGCGACGGAGCCTCCGCTCAAAGACCCGTTCAAAGACCCGTTCAACGACCCGGACAACGACAAGGACACTACGATGAACACCGCCATGGTGGAAGCCCAAGGAGTCCGCAAGAGCTTCGGCTCCACGGAGATCCTCAAAGGCATTGATCTCAGGGTCGAACGCGGCTCGGTGACCTGCCTGATCGGCCCCTCCGGTTCCGGAAAGACGACCTTCCTGCGCTGCATCAACCACCTGGAAAAGGTCGACGCCGGACGCCTGTACGTGGACGAACAGCTGGTGGGCTACGCCGAGCGCAACGGACGGCTCTACGAAATGAAAGAGCGGCAGACGGCACGCTCGCGACGGACCGCAGGAATGGTGTTCCAGCGTTTCAACCTGTTCCCGCACATGACCGTGCTGGAAAACATCGTGGAAGCGCCCGTTCATGTCCTTGGCCGTCCCCGGAGCGAAGTCACCGCCGAAGCTCAGACCCTGCTGGAGCGCGTCGGACTCGGCAACAGGGGGCACTCCTACCCCCAGGAGCTCTCCGGCGGGCAGCAACAGCGGATCGCGATTGCGCGCGCACTGGCCATGAAACCCCGGCTCATGCTCTTCGACGAACCAACGTCAGCGCTCGATCCGGAGCTCGTGGGCGAAGTGCTCGACGTCATGAAGTCCCTGGCCGAGGCGGGGATGACCATGGTGGTGGTGACGCACGAGCTCGGCTTCGCCCGCCAGGTCAGCGACCAGGTGGTCTTCATGGACCAGGGAGTCGTGGTCGAAAGCGGGGCCCCGGCCGATGTACTGGGCAATCCGCAACACGAACGCACACAGGCCTTTCTCTCAAAGGTCCTCTAGAACAACATCCACCGACCATCAGCAATTCGGGCCGGCCAGCAGGCCGGCCGCCTGAAAGGACACCACTCCATGCCGCGACAGCAGATCAGCACCGACCTCGCGCCCAGCCCGGCGGGCCCCTATTCCCAGGCCATCGCCGCCAACGGGTTCCTCTACACCGCCGGCCAGACGCCACACCACCCGGACACCGGCGAAACCGTCGGCACCACCATTGAAGAACAGACCGCGCAGACCATGAAGAACCTGGCCGCCGTCCTTGGCGGGCACGGCCTGGACTTTTCCCACGTGGTCAAGGCGACCGTGCATCTGCACCACCCAGGACGGGACTTTGACGGGTTCAACGCCATCTACGCAGAGTTCATTGAGGCTCCCTACCCTGCGCGAACCACGGTGGGATCGTTCCTGGGGGACTTCCTGGTCGAGATTGACGTGGTCGCGGCCATTCCCTAACGGTCTCCGGGAACTCGCTGAAGTGCGATTGCTCGGCCACGGCCGGGAGTGTCCGTTGAACGGTGGATCCACTGTTCAACGGACACTCCCGGCGTTTGTGCGCGCATTCAGCGGGCCGGGACGGGGCTCAGTGGGTTGGGCTGGGGGAGGGGCTGGGCGAGGTTGGACTGGTCTCGGGTGTGCCTGGCGAAGCTGTGCTCCCGGGTGTGGCGGGTGGGGAGCCGGGCGCCGCAGGCATGTAGGACTGATATTCGGGCAGCGTGGAGTCGAGGACCGGGAGTTGTACATCGGCCGACGTGCCTGTGGAGTCTTCGCTGACGCTTACAGTGACCATGGAGCCGGGGGCTCCCGCCGTGGGGTCCAGCATCATGGCCGGCGGTTGGGCCAGGGAGGTACTGCCGTTGGCCTTGACCGGAATCGATACCTTCGGCCCGGAATTGCCTGAAATGGTAACGATCGCGTCCGTTGACGACGTGTTGAATACAGTTCCCATGATCCGGCCGGGCTGGTCCGCGCCATGGGAGAGGATGAGGAAGTCCGCCAGCTTTATGGCACCGACCACTGTGTTGATCCCGTTGGTCGCGGGCGTGATTTTCGTGGTTTCTGCCGGATTGTCGTAGGAGCAGCCGGTGCCAGTCAGGAGGACCGCCCCCAGCGTGAGAGCGACGGCGACATTCCTTATCCCTGCCAGCAAGGTTGTAGTTGCCACAGCCGGCTCCTCTCGGCAGAACGTTGACTGGATACCCCCGATTATGGGCCGGGCGGGCGCCGAAATCGAGAGACTGTGTGTATGAAGGCGGGAGCAGAAAACCCTTGACGCGCGGGCGGCCGCGGGAGCATATTTAACACATCAGTTAATTAGCGAGAGTGTTAAATATGAAGGGCGCGCACACCAGATGCCAACAGATCGGCTCAGCCTCATCTTCTCGGCGCTCGCCGACCCGACCCGCAGGGCCATCCTGGCCCGGCTGGCTGAGGGCGAGGCCACCGTGAATGAGCTGGCCGAGCCCTTCGACATCAGCCTTCCTGCGGTCTCCCGCCACCTCAAGGTGCTGGAAGCCGCCGGGCTGATCACCCGGAGCCGGAATGCGCAGTGGCGCTCCTCGAAGCTCGAGGCTGCACCGCTGCGCGAGGTTGCCGAATACATGGAAGAGTACAGGCGCTTCTGGGATGCCAGTTTCAGTCGTCTCGATGCGCATTTGCGGAAGATCCAGCAAGTTCCCAAGAATCAGGAGCCAGGCAATGAACACGCAGCAGAACACCCGTGAGTCCCACATCCTCACCATGACCAGGGAGTTCGATGCTCCCTGCGAACTGGTCTTCGACGCCTTTACCGACCCGGACCAGCTCGCCGCCTGGTTCGGCCCCGTAGGGGTGGACTCGCCCCGGGACCGGATCGTGGTGGAGCCCCGTGTCGGCGGCGCGTGGCAGCTGGTCATGGTCTGGGAGGAAGCCGGCGTCGCCAAGGAGGGACCAATTGACGCCGTGATCTCCGTCTACGACCCGCCGTCGCTCCTGGTGGCCACCCAGCGGGCGGAGCCCGACGCCGGCCCCACCGTCCGGACCGAAATGCGGCTGGAGTTCGAGGACCTGGGCGGCCGGACCCGGCTGCACCTCACCCAAGGCCCGTTCGGCAGCGCCGAATTTGTGGACATGACGCGCGAGGGCTGGGGCACCTCGTTCACCAAGCTCGACAAGGTCCTGGCCTAGACGCAGCGCCTCAGCGAGGACCGGGGGGACTTCCGCCAGACCGCGGATGACACTCAGAGGCGAGTTTGTTTACTGATTTGAGGATCACCGTGCCCATATTTTCCGCAAATAGGAGATTATGGAGCTATGCCGAAAATTCGCGTATCAGAAGCAGCACGTTTTCTCGGGGTCAGTGACGACACTGTCCGGCGCTGGACCGAGAACGGGATCCTCACCCCGGTGAAGGACGACTCCGGGCGGCTGGCCGTGGACGGTCTGGAGCTTGCCCACCTCGCCCGCGACCAGGCCCAGCTTCCCGAGGACCCCACCCGGGTGGGGTCCTCGGCCCGCAACCGGTTCGTCGGCCTGGTCACGGGCATCACCGCGGACAAAGTCATGGCCCAGGTTGAGTTGCAGTGCGGCCCCTTCCGGGTTGTGTCCCTGATGAGCAGCGAAGCCGTCCGGGAACTGGGCCTGGAGCTCGGATCTGTCGCCACCGCCGTGGTCAAGGCCACCACGGTCATCATCGAAACGCCCCACGGAAAGAGCGTCATATGAGCACGCACCGCAGACTCGCCACCGCGCTGCTGGCCGCCGGCGCCCTGACCGCGGCCCTGGCCGGCTGCGCCTCCGGGGCGCCCGGTGCCACCGGAAGCGGCTCGAGCACTGCCGGCGCGTCCACGGCGCCGGCACTCACGGGCACGGTCACCGTCTTCGCTGCGGCTTCGCTGAAATCGACCTTCACCCAGCTGGCCAGCGACTTCGAGGCCAAGCACCCCGGCGCCAAGGTCACGCTGAACTTCGCAGGCTCCTCGGATCTGGTCACGCAGATCACCCAAGGCGCCCCGGCCGACGTCTTCGCCTCCGCCGACACGAAGAACATGGCCAAGCTGACCGACGCGAAACTGGTCGACGGCGCACCGGTCAACTTCGCCACGAACGTCCTGGAGATCGCAGTCCCGCCGTCCAACCCGGCCTCGATCAGCGCCTTCGCCGATCTCGCCAAGCCGGGTGTGAAGGTGGTGGTCTGCGCACCCCAGGTTCCCTGCGGCGCCGCGACCGAAACGGTCGAAAAAGCCACCGGCACCACCCTGACGCCGGTCAGTGAGGAATCCTCCGTCACCGATGTCCTGGGCAAGGTCACCTCCGGTGAGGCCGACGCCGGGCTGGTCTATGTCACAGACGTCAAGACCGCCGGTGACAAGGTCAAGGGCATCCCCTTCGCCGAGTCGGACCAGGCTGTGAACACCTATCCGATCGCCGCCGTCGGCACGAGCAAGAACAAGGAGCAGGCCGCCGCCTTCATCGCTGCGGTCACCGGCAGCGAGGGCAAGAAAGTCCTGAGCGACGCCGGCTTCGGCACCCCGTAGAGGGCCGCATGAATCGACGCAGCGGCACCGGGTACACCGGCATCCCGCCATGGATCTACGCCATCGCGGCGGCAGGGGCAGTCTTCGTCCTGCTGCCGCTGGTGGCCATGGTGGCCAAGGTCAACTGGCCGCAGTTCATCCCGCTGATCACCTCAGAATCTTCACTGACTGCCCTCGGCCTGAGCCTGCGCACGTCGGCGGCGAGCACCGCCGCCTGCATCGTCCTCGGTGTGCCGCTGGCACTCGTCCTTGCCCGGAGCCCCTTCCCCGGCCAGCGGCTGCTGAGGGCCTTCGTCCTGCTGCCTCTGGTCCTGCCTCCCGTGGTGGGCGGCATCGCCCTGCTCTACACCTTCGGACGCCAGGGACTCCTGGGCAGAAGCCTCGAATTGGCCGGCATCCAGATCGCTTTCTCCACCACCGCCGTCGTCCTCGCCCAGACCTTCGTCGCCCTGCCGTTCCTGGTGGTCAGCCTCGAAGGCGCGCTGCGCACCGCGGGCAACAAATACGAGGCGGTCGCCGCGACCCTCGGGGCACGGCCGAGCACCGTGCTGCGCCGCGTGACCATCCCGCTCGTGCTGCCCGGCCTGGCCTCCGGCGCCGTGCTGTCCTTCGCCCGCAGCCTAGGCGAATTCGGTGCCACCCTGACCTTCGCCGGCAGCCTGCAGGGCGTCACCCGCACCCTCCCGCTGGAGATCTATTTGCAACGCGAAACCGACGCCGACGCCGCCGTCGCGCTCTCCCTCCTGCTGGTCGCCGTGGCCGTCGCCGTCGTCGGACTCTCCTACCGGCGCCCGCGCGTCGAAGCAGCACCGGAAGGGGTGTTCCGGTGACCTTTGAGCTGGACGCAACGCTCGCGGCGCGGGGCTTCGAGGTCTCCCTCAGCGTCGGGCCGGCCGAGACCATCGCCATCCTCGGCCCGAACGGTGCCGGGAAATCGACCCTGCTCTCGATCATCTCGGGGCTGCTGCGCCCCGATACGGGCAAGGCCGTGCTGGGCGGCAGGGTCCTGTTCGACCTCGCCGCCGACAGGAACATTTGGCGGGCGCCGCACACCAGGGGCACTGCGCTCCTGGCCCAGGAGGCCCTCCTCTTCCCGCACCTCAGCGCCCTGGACAACGTCGCGTTCGGACCCCGCAGCGCCGGCGCGTCCAACAGCGATGCCCGCGAAACGGCCATGCACTGGCTCACCGAAGTCGACGCAGGGGACCTCGCCTCGCGGCGTCCCGGGCAGCTCTCCGGCGGCCAGGCCCAGCGCGTGGCCGTGGCCCGCGCCCTCGCGGCCGATCCCGAGCTGCTGCTGCTCGATGAACCCATGGCCGCCCTCGACATCCATGCGGCCCCGCTTCTCCGCCGGCTCCTCAAGCGCGTCCTCGCCGGCCGCCGGGCCATCATCATCACCCACGACATCCTGGACGCCCTGATGCTGGCAGACCGGGTGATCGTCCTCGAGGACGGCCGGATCAGCGAGGCAGGACCCACCCGCGACGTCCTCGAAAGGCCACGCAGCCGGTTCGCCGCGGGCCTGGCCGGGCTGAATCTGGTTGCCGGCACGGTTAGCGACGCCGGCGTCACCACCGCCGAAGGGATGGTGGTTGCGGGCCACCACGACGGCACCGTCGGTCCCGGGCAGGACGGCGTGGCGGTCTTTCCGCCCTCGGCCGTGTCCGTGTTCCTCACCGAAGAGCACGGCAGCCCGCGGAACTCCTTCCCTGTGAGAATCACGGACCTCGAACCGCACGGGGATCAGATCCGCGTCCATGCCGGCGGCCTCTCCGCAGACATCACCCCGGCCGCGTCCGCGGACCTTGGCCTCACGCCCGGCATGACCGTCTACTTCGTCATCAAGGCCGCCGCCATCGCCATCTATCCGGCGTAAGCGGGGTTCAGGCGGCCGGGGCCGCGGCGAAGCGTGGGCCGGGTGCGGCGCGATGGGTATCGCGGCGTCGGAGATGGGCTTACGGACGTTCCGATCGGCGGAGTAGTCTCGGTGCGGGGCGCTGCCGGCGCTAATCGATTCCGGGAGAAGCCGTTTCCGGCGGAAGGGAAAGCTATGACCGGGAAGTATGTAGCGACGTCGACCATCACCATCAAGGCGCCCGCGGGACGCGTGTGGTCCGTGCTCACCGCCCCTGCGGCCATCAAGGAGTTCATGTTCGGCACCGATGTGGTGACCGACTGGACCGTCGGCGGCCCCATCGTGTGGCGCGGCGTCTGGGACGGCAAGGCGTACGAGGACAGGGGCCGCGTCCTGGAGTTCGAACCCGGCCGGCGGCTCGTCGTCACGCACTTCAGCCCGCTGAGCGGGCAGGAGGATGTGCCCGAGAACTACCACACGCTCACCTGGACGCTCGAGGACCACTCCGGCGCCACAGAATTCACGCTTTCGCAGGACAACAATGCAAGTGCCGAGGAGGCCGAGCACTCGAAGGGCATGTGGGACAGCCTGGTGAAGAGCGTGAAAGCAATCGCCGAACGGCAATAGTCAGAGCAAGAAGAATTAGGGCGGGAATAGCCCAGGTTCGAAGCCGGGCGGGAATATCCGGTTCGGGTGCCGGTGACTGCTGCTGCCACTCGTCCGGGCTGCCGCGAAGCCTGTCGGCCACAGCAGCGCCTGTTGGCTAAGGCAGCCGCGACGGGCGCAGCAGTGTGGCGATGCCTGCCTGTCCCGGGTCGAGCGGCACGGGGCTCACAAGCACGGCCGGTCCGCGGCTCAGCGGACCGCTTGAGAGCGGCTGGCAGCGCACGCCTCCCCGTCCGCGCATGGCGGCGTGCGCGCCCGGGGCCAGCATCCGATCCATCCAGGCGCACGGATGGGCAGGCCGTCCGGCCCGGAGCCGGACCATGTCGCCCCTTGATTCGAGCGCGAAGTCATGGCCGAGCAGGGGAGCGAGGTGCGCGCCCCTAAGGACCACATTGCGCCGCGTCAGGAGCGGGTCGAAGGGCGCTGCTCCCAGCTCCTCGGCCATCGCTTCAAGGGCCTCAATCGAAAGCAGGGTGACGGCGGCGTCCATGTGCGCGGCCTTGCCGAAGAACCGGTCTCCGACGATGCCCTTGCCGGCCACCAGCTCCACCCGGTCCGCGTCTGTGGTGGGGACTTGGGCTGCACCATCGCGTGCGCGGCCGAAGTAGGCGTGTGCCGGGGACACGAGGAGGTGGAGGACCTCGACGTCGTACCTGTAGCTTGCCGTCATCCCCTAAAACTACCCGTCATTCCGGGGCCCTGGCACCCCGATGGTTACAGGCGTGGCGGTGCCGTCCGGGTGCGGCAGGGTGCGGCGGCGATGGCGGGGCCGAGGGCAGAGCGCGGCGCGGCCCGGCACCATGCGCGAAGTCGCCGGACCCGTGCGGGTTCGCCGGGAAGTTCCGGCGAGCCCGCGACTTTCCGGCGAACTCGGCGGGGGAGGCATGGCGAACGTGGCGAACTGGGCCGTGAAGCGGACCTCAGGACACCCATTGACACCTCCGAACGGCCGGACTATTCTACAACCAAATGGTTGTAGATCAGCTCCGGGCCCAGCTCAGCGACGAAGAACTCGACCGCCTGTTCCAGGCGTTCGCCGATACGACCCGCCGGGACATCGTGCGGCGCGTGACTGTTGGCGAGTACTCGGTCTCGGGGCTCGCTGCCCTCTACACCATGAGTTTCGCGGCCGTCCAGAAGCATGTGGCGGTGCTGGAGCGCGCTTCCCTTGTCTCCAAGGAGAGGCGGGGAAGGGAGCAGATTGTGCGGGCCAATCACGACGGACTGCAGCGGGCCCGCCGGCTGCTCGACGAGTACGAGGTCATCTGGCGGCAGCGGGCGGACCGGATCGCAGACCTTCTCGCCGAAACAGCCACCACAGAACCTGACAAGACACAGACAGGCAACAAGGAAACCAGGAACACGCAACGCAACAAAGCCTAAGGATAGGAAGGGTTCGTCATGACGGTTATCAGTTCAGTCAAGAATCTTGAGGCGCTGAGCCTCACCGTGGTCGCCGAGTTCGACGCCGGAGTCGGGCGCGTCTGGCAAATCTGGGAAGACCCGCGCCTGCTCGAGCGCTGGTGGGGGCCGCCCACATGGCCGGCCACCTTCGAGAAGCACGAGTTTGTCCCCGGCGGCGCGGCCAGCTACTTCATGACGGGGCCCGAGGGGGAGAAGGCCCGGGGCTGGTGGCGGTTCACGGCCATTGACGCGCCGCACCGCCTTGAGTTCGACGACGGCTTCGCGGATGACAACGGCGACCCCGTGGCGGACATGGGCACCATCCACGGTGTTGTGACGCTGGAGCCCATCGGCGACCGCACCCGAATGACCATCCTGTCCACGTTCGAGGCGGAGGAACAGATGGAGAAGATTGTCGCCATGGGCATGGAAGAGGGCATGAGGGAGGCGCTGGGCCAGGTCGACGCGATCCTCGCCGAGTCCGTCAACGCCTGACCTGCGACGCAAGCGGACGACGGCGGGAGGTTCCCGCCGTCGTTCGCAAAGCCCCTGTTCAGCCCGGCCCGCGCGGCGGTACCATGCCCTGTGGCATTCACGCACGGTTACGCGGCGAACGGCGACCTCCGCATGTACTACGAGGTCCATGGCCACGCGCTGGCCGACCAGCCCCCGCTGCTCCTGATCCCCGGCGGAGGCTCCACCATCGAGACCAGCTTCGCCGGGCTCATCCCGGCGCTGCTGGCCGAGAGCCGCCAGGTGATCGCCGTCGACGAGGAAGGCCACGGCCGGACCGCGGCCACCGGCCGGCCGCTCACCGCCGAAGACTCGGCCGAGGACGTCAAAGCCGTACTGGATGCGCTCAACGTAAATTCCGTGGACGTGCTCGGGTTCAGCGCCGGAGGCCACACCGCGCTGACGCTGGCCATGCGGCATCCGTCGTACGTGCGGTGCCTGATCGCCGCCTCTACCTTCGTCAGCCGCGACGCGGTGGCCGACGAGTTCTGGGAAGGCATGGCGAAGGCCACCCTCGATGACATGCCGGAGGCGTACAAGGACGCCGACCGCCGGCTCAACCCGGAGCCCGGGCACCTCGAGCGAATGTTCGAGCTGGACCGCCAGCGGATCTTGACCTTCTCCGGCTGGCCGGACGAGGACCTGCGCCGCATCACGGCCCGCACCCTGGTGCTGAGCGCGGACCGCGACGTCGTCAGTGCGGAACATGCCGTGCGCATGTCCCACGTCATTCCGGGAGCGCGCCTGATGATCGTGCCCGGCGGCCACGGCGACTACCTTGGCGAGTTGGCCGCCAGCGGCGGCGACCTGCGGGCCATGCGGACCGCCGTCCCGTACCTGCTGCGGTTCCTGGAGGACTAGTTCCGTCGGCGGAGAGGACCGTGCCGGCGTCGGAGCCTTTGCCCCGTAGAGGATCTACGGGGCAGAGGTCCAGTGCTCGCGGTGAAGCCGCTCAAAGCCGTCCAGGAGCAGGTCGAGGGCGAACTCGAACTCGAACTGGTCATCGCAGCCCCGTCCCACCGCAGAGCCCGTGTGCACGGAAGCGGTGGTGACCTTCAGGATGTTCGGATACCGTTCGGCCATCTCCCGGAACATCGCGGCCTGTGACTCAGGCGGCAGGGCTGGCGGCGCCTCCGTGCCCCCGCCGGCGGAGTCGTCGAACAGCTCCTGGGTGAAGCCCCACATGCGGCTGCCGAGGGCATGCATAACGTGATGGGTCAGGTCCACGGAGAAGCCGCCGGCCAGGAACATGCCGATGAACGAGTCCATGTAGCCAAGGACGGCCGGTGTCTGGTTGGTGCGTGACTCCAATACCTGCCGGCCCCATGGGTGCAGCAGGAGTGCCCGCCGCGCCGAGAGCACCCGCAGGCGCACGACGTCCTTCCAGCCGGCATCGCGGACGGGAGGATCGATCTCGCTGACAAGGGCGTCCACCATGCCGTCGAGGAGTTCCTCCTTGTTGGCCACGTGCTTGTAGAGCGCCATCGGCACGACGCCGAGTTCCTGCGCCAGCCGCCGCATGCTCAGCGCCTCGATCCCCATGTCATCGGCCAGCGCGACGGCGGCAGTCAGGACACGCGCACGGCTCAACGGAATCCTGCGCGTGCGTTCGGCTTGCTGGGTCATCCGGCTACCTCCCTGTGACGGATTTCTATTGACAAGTGTACGCCGTACACCTAGCGTTGGCCGCATCAGGTGTACGCCGTACACCACGGCGCATGCATTTACCGCCGTCAGCCCTCCCAGCCAAGGACCGCCGTGACAATTCGAGCCAGCAGTGCCCCCGTGCCCCGTGTCCGCCGCCGCCCGCAGTGGCCCGTGCCCGCCGGATTGATCCTTCTCAGCCTCATCCCGGTGATCGCGGGTGCGGCGCGGCTGACGGAACTGACCGGGGGCGCCGTCGTCACGGCCCAGAACGCCCGGTTCTTCGCCTCGCCCGTCCCCGTAGTGACGCACATTGTCAGCGTCACCATCTACAGCCTGCTCGGGGCGTTCCAATTCCTCCCCGCACTGCGGGGACGCCGCGGCTGGCACCGGGTGGCCGGCCGCATCCTGGCGCCGGCAGGCCTGCTGGCCGCCCTGTCCGGTTTGTGGATGACGCTCTTTTATCCGCTGCCGCCCGGCGACGGGCCCGCGCTCTTCGTCCTGCGGCTGGTCTTCGGCTCGGCGATGGCGGCGAGCATCGTCCTGGGAATCGCCGCGATTGTGCGCCGGGACTTTGTGCAGCACGGCGCGTGGATGACACGGGGCTACGCGATCGGCGTCGCCGCGGGAACGCAGGCGCTGACGGGTCTGCCGTGGATCCTTCTGGTGGGCCCGCCCGACGAGCCGACCAGGGCAGTGCTCCTGGGGGCGGCCTGGGTGCTCAACGTTGCGGTGGCCGAGTACGTCATCCGCCGTCGCGCCAGGCGGTCCGTGCGGGCGGCCGTGGCGGGGGCTGTCACGCCGGGCTAGGTGCGGCCGCGCCCGCGCCCGTCGCCGGCGCCCCCGCCCACCCGTCGCCCCCGCGCCCGCCGTCGAAGTCGCCGGAAGCGTGCGGGCTCGCCGGAATCTTCCGGCGAAACGGAGAATTTCCGGCGAATTCGAGGCTGGGCGGGGCTGTGGGGCTGGGCGGGCAGCCGGGTGGACTGCATCGGCGCGCCACGGAGCCGCCCGGTGCCGCGCCGCTAGACTCACGCGCATGACAATTGTTGACGATCAGGGCCGCCCGGAACCTCCTCTGGCAGGCGACGAAACCGCGACCCTCTTGGGCTTCCTGGACTTTCAGCGGGCCACGCTGGCGTGGAAGTGCGCCGGACTGGACGCCGCCGGATTCGGGGCCACCACCGCCGCCTCATCGATGACGCTGGGCGGGATGCTGAAGCACATGGCCTACGTGGAGAGCGCATGGTTTTCCCATTCCCTGCACGCGAGGGACCGGGAGGCGCCGTTCGACACCGTGGATTGGAAGGCCGACCCGGACTGGGAATGGCATTCCGCCGCCGGGGACACCCCGGACCAGCTGCGTGCATTGTGGCAGGACGCCGTGGATCGGTCCCGGATCCGCGTCGCGGAAGCCTTGGCCGGCGGCGGCCTGGACCAGCTGGCCAGGCGCCCGTGGCAAGACGGTTCGGCACCGAGCCTGCGGTGGATCCTGTGCCACATGATCGAAGAGTATGCCCGGCACAACGGCCACGCCGACCTCCTCCGCGAGGCCCTAGACGGCGAGACGGGGGAGTAGACGGCGAGACGGGGGTAGACGTCCGGTCAGGGACCGGGGGGATAGGCGGCGAGACGGGGGTAGACGTCCGGTCAGGGACCGGGGGATAGGCGGCGATGCGGCGAGAGTATGCGGCCGGGCTGGGGCGGATGCGCGGCTGGTCAGCGCTGCCGCATCGCCGGCACGCGTCCGACGTCGTGTGGTCGTCCGTCTAAGCACCCCTCCAACCACCGGTTGCGCTGTCAGTCTTGGCGGTCATGGACACCGAATGACAACCAGGACTGATAGCGCAACCAGGAACATGCAAATGCGTTTGTGGGCAACGGACCTTTCCCGGCGAAACTCCACGCGGGCGGATCGTCGCCGCCCTGTTGGTCGCTTCTTGGAGTCCGGAGTCGATCCGGGGATCAGTGAGGATCCGGGCAGCGGTCCGCGGATTCAGTCAGCACCAGCAAGGGCCGCCGCAATCCGGTGCACAGATTCTTCCTTGGACGCCCCCAGCATCTCGGCGATTATGCCGACCAGCAGTTCGCCTACCCTGCCGAGCCCGGCAATAGCCTCGGAATCACCCCCCGGAAGGTCTCTAGTCATCGCCGTGTATCCCTGTGCGTCATTGTGGACAAACGTGGTGAGAAGTGCCATTCCCAGATCCACAACGTCGTGTGACCTTTCCTTTTCCATCGCCAATGCTCCTTTGAAGGCAGACGAGAGCCGAATCCCGGTTATGCATACAAAGTAATCACGGCACATTGGGAATAGCTTGCGAAAAGGCTATTGGCCCTTCCGGCGATCCGCGCGAAGCGTTAGCCTGCCCCCCGGCGCATCCGCGATCGGGAATTCTCGCGAGGTGGGCGGCCGGGCCGAGGCGTGCGATGACGGCATTCCGCTCACCGGGACATGGAAGGCCGCCGTTCCCGATCCGGAACCCGACGCCGATCCGGCCGCCCAGAGCGTCGCGGTGTAAGCCCCAGCCGCGAACTGCCCACTCGCAACGTGTGGCTCGCGCCGGCGCCGTCGGAAACCGGTCATCATGGAGTGTTGGTGCATCATTGCAGACCGACGTCCGCCACAACCCGCCACCGGCGCCGACGCACACAGGAGAACGCATGGAGACGCCCCCGGAACTGATCGACTTCACCGCAGGCCACCCCCGTTCCGGTGATCTTGACGTTTCCTGGATCCACGGTTCGGAATCCGCGAAGCACAACACGGACCCGGACATTCAGGTCCATGCCTACGACGAGCACACGTTCATCCTGCGTCAGAACATGGCGGTCAACTATGAGGCGCCGTTCATGTTCCTGCTGTTCGGCAACGACCGGGCCGTGCTCATCGATACCGGCGCCACCGCATCTGCGGACTTCTTCCCGCTGCGCCAGGTTATCGACGGCCTCCTGGACGCATGGCTGGTCGCGCATCCCCGCCCCGGCTACCAGCTCCTTGTCCTGCACACCCATCCGCACGGGGACCATGTTGCGGGGGACTCCCAGTTCGCTGGCCGCCCCGGCACCGTTGTGGTGGATGCCGACCGGGATAGTGCTTGGGAATTCTTCGGCTTTGCCGGCGCTCCCGGCGCTTCCGCCAATACCGGCGACGACGGCGACGGGTCTGGCGGGGTTGGCGGCACCGCCCTGCCGGCGCAGGTGGATCTGGGCGGACGCGTCCTGCAGTGCTGGCCCAGCCCGGGGCACCACAACGCGGCGGTCACGTTCTACGATCCCCACACCGGGTTTCTCCTCACCGGAGACACGGTCTACCCCGGCCGGCTGTATATCCAGGACTGGCCCGCGTTTGTCCGCACCGTCGACCGGCTGATCGGGTTCTGCAGCACCCACCCCGTCACGCACGTCCTGGGCTGCCACATCGAAATGTCGCGGGACTCCGGCGTCGACTATCCGGTCTTCACCACATACCAGCCCGACGAACCACCGCTGCAAATGACCGTCGGGCAGCTCCGGGAAATCCGCCGGGCCATCGACGAGGTGGGCGAACGCCCCGGCCGGCACGTGTTTCCCGGCTTCATCCTCTGCCTCGAAGGGGGCTGAGGCGGCAGCCACGTCCCACCGAAGTCTTTGACTCTCGACGCCCCCGCAGTGACGCCGCGGCCGGACACCGGAATCCTTGCGCAAACCTGCATTGGCGCCGGTTTGATTTTGTGCCCTGCGGTCTAGTGCCTGTGTTCTAGTGCCCCGTGTTTAGTGGACTGCGACGTCTTCCGCATCCTGGGGCCCGACGAAGTTGCACGAGCCCGGGTGGCGCACGGGCAAGGTGCAGGTGCGCCCGGTGGGCAAGTGGACGTTGGCGCACCGTCCGGCCATGGCCACGTCTTCGCGGACATGCGTGACGTGTGTGCTGCTCTGTTCCTGTGCAGCTTGCTCGACGCTGGTTTGTTGGGAGTTTCCGGACGCGCTGCGGTTTTGGCTGTTCACGGCTGCAACTCCTTGGGATCTGCGGTGCAGAAAGGAAGGGAAGGGTGCTTAGTTTTACCAGAAGTCCCCAGCTTCGCACGGGCGGGTTAACGCGGGGTTACGGGAGTGTAAGGATCCCGTCTCGTCGAGGGTGCGCATGCTGGCCGGGCCCCGGGGCGACACCGCCGAACGGACCTTTTGCCACCGCCCCGCTGTTCCGCATACTGGAAAGCAGATCCGCGATTCCGGCAGGTGAGGACGGTGGCGACTGATGAGCAGCGGGGTAGACGGTTCCGGCAGTGCGTTCCGGCGCCGGGTGGAGCGTGCCGCGGAACTCCGCGCGGTGCGCGCCTCGGGCAGCACCGCCCAGGAGAACGACGCGCTCAACGCCGCCGAGGAAGAGCTCCGGCAAAAGCGCGCCAAGATCGACGACGCCGCCAAGGCCGAGTACCTGATCAGGGATGCCATGGCGCAGGGCAAGTTCGACAACCTCAAGTACGCCGGCAAACCCATTCCCGGGCTGGGCGAGGCGTATGACCCCGACTGGTGGGTCAAGGGCCTGATCCAGCGGGAGAACATCTCCGGCCTGGGCCCGAAGGCGATCCTGCTCCGCACCGAGGACGCCGAGCTTGATGCCCGTCTCGATGCCCAGTTCAGTGAAAAGCAGGTGCGCGAGATCGTGGAGGACTTCAACGCCCGGGTCATTGATGCCCGGCGGCAGCTCCAGGGCGGGCCGCCCGTGATCACCAAGACCCGGGACGTCGACGTCGAACTGGAGCGCTGGCGGGGGCGCAGGGATGCGGCCGCCGCCGCTGCCCTGCCGGAACCGGAACCGAAGCGGTCCTGGTGGCGGCGGCTGTGGAACGGGGCTGGCTAGGCGCTGCCAAGGGCGGGGCCGTTAATCGAGGAGAAGTCAATGTCTGAACAGGAACCTGTCCTGGTGGTCGGTGCAACGGGATGGCTCGGCGGCCAGGTGGTCGACCGGCTCCTTGCCCGCGGCAAAAAGGTGCGCGCCCTTGTGCGCCCGGCCTCGGACGCCGGCAAACTTGAGGCCAAGGGCGTCGAGATTGCCCGCGGCGATATGCTCGACCTCGATTCGCTCGTCGTCGCGATGACCGGTACCGCGGCGGTAATCTCGACCGCGGCCGGCTACACCGGCAAGAACAAGAACGCCGACGAGATCGACACGCGTGGCAACGCCAATCTCGCCATCGCTGCCAGCAAGGCCGGGGTGCCGCGCTTCGTGCTCACTAGCATCCTCACGAGTGACCAGACACCCGGCGTGCCACATTTTTGGCACAAGAAGCTCACCGAGGACAAGCTCGAAGAGCTCGGCGTCCCGTTCGTCGCGCTGCGGCCCGGAGCATTTTTCGACCAGATCGCCCGGCTTGGCGGTGATCCCTTCGAGAAGGGTCGGATCATCTGGCTCGGCTCCAAAAACGTCCCACTGACGTTCATTCTGACCAGCGACCTCGCGAGATACCTTGCCGAAGCCGTTGACGCCGACATCGCCGACGGCGAACGCATCGATCTCGGCTGGACGCGCCCCATCAGCATGCGTGAAGGCGCTGAACTGGCGTCGCGGCTGGCGGATAAGAAAATTAGGGTGCTCTCCCTTCCCACCGGACTGCTCCTCAGGATAGGCAAGATTTCAGGAAAGTCCGGCTCGCGTATGTGGGACATGGGAGCTATGGCGGCCTGGTTCGAAACCGGCCGATACGTGGCGAACACGAGCCGCCAGACAGAAGTCTTCGGTCCCGCGCCAACTCCGGAAGACGCAGTCGCGCGTTTCGCAGTCGGGCTTGGCCACTGACGGCGCGCTTCTGAAGGGTGCCGCGGGTCGCACGCCGCGGGCTGCACGGCCCCGCGCGGCCGAAGTCGCCGGAAACCTGTCCAGTCGCCGGAAAGTTCCGGCGAGCCCGCAGGTCTCCGGCGAATTCGCGCATCGGGTGGTCCCGGTGGCCGGCACATGCGGCCGCCAAATGCCATCCAAGGTCCGTGGCTTCGCCGGCGCGATCGGCGTAGCCTGCGCTTAGGCGCGGGTATTGCGCACCTGCGCGTCGGCACGAGGCGGGCGGCGCCCATGAATAAGTTCGAGTCACAGGACGGCAACACCCCGCGGCCAGGCGCGTCGGCTGGACCGGAACCGCTTTCATCACTGCGCGCGCCGGTGCGCCTTGCCGCCACGCTGGCGTTTGCCGGCTTCGCCGTGTCGGTGATTGCTGGGCTGTTCCATGCCGACACCGCCAGCGCGAACGACCACCGGGCCACGTTCGCGGAGTATGCCCGCAGCGGCATCTGGACGGCGGTCCACCTGGGCCAGTTCGCTGGCATGGCGCTCCTCATCTCAGGGCTGCTGGTCCTGCTGGTGGTCCTGAAAGCGCCGGAGGGGGCCATGGCCTGGGCGGCGCGGTTTGGCGTTGCGGCGGCGGGCGCCGCGCTGGCCCTGTATGCCTCGCTCCAGGCCGTCGACGGCGTTGCCCTCAAGCACGCCGTGGACGCCTGGGCTGCCGCCCCGGAACCGGAGAAATCCGCCCGGTTTGCGACCGCCGAGGGCATCCGATGGCTCGAGTGGGGCATGCGCAGCTACCAGAGCTTCGTGCTGGGCGCGGCCCTGCTCCTGACCGGTGCCGTGATTGTCGGGGCACGCCGGGTCTCCAGACTGATCGGCTATCTCATGGCGCTCTCCGGGCTGGCGTACGTTGCCCAGGGCTGGATCGTCGGGGTCGAAGGCTTCTCCGCGGCGAACACCATTCCCATACTGGCCGGGATTGTCTTGATCCTGGTGTGGTCCGTGTGGCTGCTGGTCAGCGCCTGGTTCGGGAAGGACGCGGCGGCCCGCGACAGGAGAGGCGCGTAGCAGGCCCCGCACCCAGCCGAAGTCGCCGGAACGCTGCGGGCTCGCCGGAACGTTCCGGCGAACTCGAGGGTTTCCGGCGAAGTGGCGCGCCGGGTAGGCCGCAGGGTTAGGACCCTAGTCTGAAATCCCGGACGGAGAATCAATCTTTGCCGTGATGCAGCTCACGCGCCGTGCTCAGATGTAATCACGACTTCGTCAGGATCCATTCTCAATGTGAGGAACAGTCATGCAGGCCACCACCAGAACGGGAACAGCAGAGCCGCGCGTCGAGCGCCGCTCCATCGACTTCGTCCCGGAACACGAACGCCACGGGTCACCGGCGCAGCAATTCACCCTATGGTTCGGCGCGAACATGCAGATCACGGCAATCGTGGACGGAGCGCTGGCGGTGCTATTCGGCGCCGATGCCCTGTGGGCGATCCTCGGACTGCTGGTCGGCAACGTCCTCGGCGGAGCCGTGATGGCGCTGCACGCGGCCCAGGGACCCAAGCTGGGTCTCCCGCAGATGATCTCCAGCCGTGCGCAGTTTGGTGTCCTGGGCGCCGTGATCCCCCTGGTGTTGGTCATCATCATGTACCTGGGCTTCGCGGCCACCGGAACTGTCCTGGCGGGGCAGGCCGTAGAGCAGATCACACACACTGGAACGCCGGCCGTGGGCATGGTCATCTTCGGGGCCTTGACTGTGCTGGTGGCGACCCTGGGCTACAAGTACATCCACCTGATGGGCCGGATCTCGACCGTCGTCGGCGTCCTAGGCTTCACCTACCTGGGCATCAGGCTCCTGGCCAGCCAGGACGTCGGCGCACTGCTCAGCTCCGGCAGCTTCGAATTCCCCACGTTCCTCCTGGCCGTCTCCCTCGGCGCTGGCTGGCAGCTGACTTACGGCCCGTACGTCGCCGACTACTCCCGTTACCTGCCGGCGGACACCGCGCCACGCCGAACGTTCCTGGCCGCATTCTTTGGCACGGTGCTTGGATCACAGTGGTCCATGACCCTCGGCGCCCTGTTTGCTGCCTTGGCGCTGCCCAAGGGCCAGCGGTTCCTCGACGGTCAGGTGGCCTTCCTCGGCAACCTCAGCGGCGGCGGGCTGATCGCCGTCGTCATTTACCTGGTGATCGTGACTGGCAAACTGACCGTCAACACCCTCAACGCCTACGGCGGATACATGACGATGCTGACCTCTGTAACAGCGTTCACGCGCAAATCGACGGCACCGTCACGGACCCGGTTGGTCTACGTGGTCGCCTTCATCGGGCTCTCCGTCCTCATCGCGGTACTGGCCTCGCCGGACTTCATCGCCAACTTCAAGAACTTCGTCCTGCTCCTGCTCATGGTTTTCATCCCGTGGAGCTCGATCAACCTCGTGGACTACTACCTCGTCTCGAAGGAAAAGGTGGACATCCCGGCGCTGTACGATCCTGATGGACGGTACGGGCGGTGGAACAAGACCGCGCTCTTCTCCTACGCCGTCGGCATTCTCGTCCAGATTCCGTTCCTTGCCCAGACTCTCTACACGGGACCGATGACCAAGATGCTCGGCGGCGCCGACATCTCCTGGCTGGTTGGCCTGGTGGTCACCGCCCTCGTGTTTTATCCGCTGGCCAAGCGAAACTCGAACGCACCGGCGCACATGATCTATCCGGCCGACGCCGGCCCGATTGCCGCTGCCCCGGCGGGCGAACCGCTTCAGAGCAGCCCGGTGTCCTGAACCGGAACGCACTGAAGGGTGAGAGGACGCGCGAACGACCACCCGGTCACGTTCGTGGAGTGGGCCCGCGACCGAAGTCGCCGGAAACGTGCCCAGTCGCCGGAAAGTTCCGGCGAGCCCGCAGGTCTCCGGCGACCTCGGCCAGAGTCGTCATGGAGACGGGTTTCGGCAATCTCACCCACAACCGGGAACCGCTCGGCCTGCAGATGCAGCATATTTTTCGCCGGGTCCCCCCTGCTGAGACTGCGTTACCGCGCCACGTCGGCGTTCTTACCGGGAACCGCTATGCCCAGGGGCGGGCTCGCAGGAAAGCAGGCCAATGCCGTGGCGTAGGCCGCCTGCAGTGCCTCCCGAACAGGAAGTGCGCGATGTTCCTCGGACAGGATTTCCACACCCCAGGGACCGTTGAAACCAATGGACTTCAGTGTCTTGATGAACCCGGCAACATCCTGGTCCCCCTGTCCGCAGAGGCGGCGATTGTCGCGTGTGTCTTCGAACAGAGTTCCCCTGGTTTCTGCGTCTGCATCGTTGAGCTCCACTCCGAAAACCTGAGGAGCGTCGAGGCTGGCGGCCAACTCGTCCAGGGTGGTTCCGGCGCGGAAGACGTGCCAGAAGTCAACCACCAAGCCGCATCCGGGCATGTCTACTTTTCGCATGAGATCAGCCGCCGCCGGGACCGTTCCGACCATCGAGAACGGCATTGGTTCCAGAGCAATGCGCGTCCCCCGAAGAGCGGCTTCAGCTGTCAGGCGGCGGAGGGGTTTCACCAGAAAGTCGAGCTCATCCAAGGGCTTCCCGAAAGCTGTTCCGACCTTGATGAATCTGGCGCCGAGTGTCCCGGCAGCCTCCAGGAGAAGGTCGAACTGGGCCCGCCACTGGTGGGAGAGGCTCTCGTCCCACCAGCCGCTGAGAAGTTCAACTTCAACGTAGCGGAGGCCGGCGTCGTCGATCAGGCTCCGCAAGGCTGGAAAACCCAGCGTGGAGCGTGCGTCGGCCAGATCGTCATGGGCGAGCCCGAAGCCTGACCATCCCGTGCCGGCGATGGCTTCGATGCGGTCGGCAATCGCCACGGGGCTGGTCTCGGGGCTTTGCAGCGGGGCAACATTACCGGCACTGGTCCAGCAGGAGGCGACGAGTTCCGGAGCAGGTGTGTGGGCCATTCTTCTCCTTTGAAGCAAAATCCGGGACGGCCGCTGGAAGCGGTCAGGGCGATATAAGTATGAAACCACACATCGATGGAACGTTCCATTGACATTTGGATTTCCCTCGTCTTAGAGTTGGAACGTTCCACTGTGAGAGGTGGATCACAATCGTTCACCAACTGACGGCCTCCGTTTTCCCTCCATGCCGCGGCATGAGACAGAAGCGTTCCGAAGGCCGATAAAGCGCGAATCAAAGGAGATTTCTCGTGGCAAAGTTCACCTGGCGTCGGGGCGTTACTGCGCTCGCCGTCGTTCCGCTTCTGGCGTTGGCGGCATGCTCAAGCAGTGGCGGCAAGACCGAAACGGCAAGTACCGGCGGGGGAGGCGGCCAAGCCGTCGACACCCCCCGCATCAAGATTGCGATGGTCACCCACGCCGCCGCAGGCGACACGTTCTGGGACATCGTGAGGAAAGGCGCCGAAACCGCTGCGAAGAAGGACAACGTCGACCTGCTCTACAGCGGTGACGCTGAAGGCGGCCGCCAGGCCCAGCTCGTGCAGCAGGCCATCGACCAGAAGGTGGACGGCATTGTGGTCACGCTCGCCAAGCCCGAAGCCCTCAAAGACGTTGTGAAGAAGGCCGTGGACGCAGGCATCCCCGTGGTCAGCATGAACGCCGGTGAAGACCAGTCCAAAGCCCTCGGTGCCTTCACCCACTTCGGGCAGAGCGACAAGCTCGCCGGCGTCACGGTCGGACAGCGGCTCGCTTCCGAGGGCATCAAGCACCCCATCTGCGTGATCCAGGAGCAGGGCCACGTGGGCCTTGAGAACCGCTGTGCTGGCGTCAAGGAGAACGTCCCCGGAACGGAGATCCTCAACGTCAACGGCGCGGACATGACGTCAGTTTCCTCCACGGTCAGCGCGAAGCTCCAGTCCACCCCGGATGCCGACGCCATTATCGGCCTCGGGGCCCCCTTCACGCTGACGATTGTCAAAGCCGTCAAGGAGTCCGGAAGCAAGGTCAAGGTTGCCTCCTTTGACCTCAACGGTGAGCTGGCCAAGGCCATCGACGACGGATCTGTGGAATTCACGGTGGATCAGCAGCCGTACCTGCAGGGCTACGGCAGCGTTGACTCGATCTGGCTGAACAAGGTGGGCGGCTTCAAGGTCGGCGGCGGCCAGCAGGTCTACACGGGCCCTGCTGTCATCGACAAGAACAACTCAGCCGATGTCCTGAAGTTCGCCGAGCAGGGTATCCGCTAACAGCCCGCTGGCCGGGCCGGCCCCGCGCCGGCCCGGCGGCAAGGAGACTTATCATGACTATCACCCAGACCAAGACAGAGTCAGCGGCGCCCGATGAGCGCGTCGCCAAGCGCAGTCCGTTCCAGAAGCTTTTGGGGCGTCCCGAGGTCGGTGCCCTGGTGGGCGCGATCGTCCTCTTCATTTTCTTCGCGTTGGTGTCCCCGACGTTTACCCAGCCCGGTGCCCTGGCCACCATCCTGTACGGTTCCTCCACGATCGGGATCATGGCGGTGGGGGTGTCGTTGCTGATGATCGGCGGGGAGTTCGATCTTTCCACCGGTGTCGCGGTGATCACCTCGGCGCTGACGGCGTCGCTGTTCAGCTGGAACTTCGGCACGAACGTCTGGGTCGGTGTCGGCCTGGCCCTGCTGGTGTCCTTGTCGATCGGTTTCATCAACGGCTGGATCCTGATCAAGACCAAGCTGCCGTCCTTCATCGTGACCCTGGCGACGTTCCTGATGCTGACCGGCCTGAACCTGGGCCTGACCCGGTTGATCGGCGGCTCGGTGTCCTCCCCGTCGATCTCGAACATGGACGGTTTCGACTCGGCCCGGGCGGTCTTCGCGTCCTCCATCACCATCGGCGGGGTGGATGTGAAGATCACGGTGTTCATCTGGTTCGCGCTGGTCGCGGTGGCCACCTGGGTGCTGATGCGGACCCGGGTGGGGAACTGGATCTTCGCCGTGGGCGGGGACGCGAACGCGGCCCGCGCCGTGGGCGTGCCGGTCAGGGCCACCAAGATCGGGTTGTTCATGGCCGTGGGGTTCTGCGCCTGGATCCTGGGCATGCACAACCTCTTCGCCTTCGACACCGTGCAGTCCGGTGAGGGCGTGGGCAACGAGTTCCTCTACATCATCGCCGCGGTGATCGGCGGCTGCCTGCTGACCGGCGGGTACGGCTCGGCGATCGGCGGCGCGATCGGCGCGTTCATCTTCGGGATGGCCAACAAGGGCATCGTCTACGCGCAGTGGAACCCGGACTGGTTCAAGTTCTTCCTGGGCCTGATGCTGCTGCTGGCCACCATCGTCAACCTCATCGTCAAGCGCCGCGCGGAACTGAAATAGAAGGGGCCCGGAGAGAACCATGAACGCCAAAGAGATCGACCAGCAGACCCTGCTGCAGAACGAAAAAGACCCGCTCACCCACACCCCGGTGCACCTGCTCTCCCTGGACGGGGTCGGCAAGCACTACGGCAACATCATCGCCCTGTCCGATGTCACCATGGCCGTGGACAACGGCCGCGTCACCTGCGTCCTGGGCGATAACGGCGCGGGCAAGTCCACGCTGATCAAGATCATCGCCGGCCTGCACCAGCACGACGCCGGGGTGCTGAACATCATGGGCGAGGAACGCAAATTCAGCTCGCC